>JBMFSH010000019.1:0-52366 GCA_049967655.1 Acidobacteriota bacterium | reverse complement strand
GGACGCGCCCGGCGAAGGCCCCCAACGCCGCGCTGAAGGCGCGGCCCAGACCCAGCCGTGGTTCGGAGCCGGCAAGGAGTTCTATTTTGGACAGCCATGAGCCATCATCTTTCATCCAACATCCCTCACAGCAGCGGCCCGACCATGCGGGCGACGCCTTCGATGGTGTCCCGAAACGGGCCGACTGCTCCCACCCCTTCGCTGCACCCCTCCGCCAGACGCCGGAACCACTCTTCCGTCGCGGCCACCGAGGCGGCGTCGTAGGAGAAGACCGCGCACTCGTAATTCAGGAAGAAGCTCCGCATGTCCAGGTTGGCGGAGCCGATGACCGCCAGGTCGTCATCCATGAGCGCCGCCTTGGCGTGGACCATACCTCCCGCGTAGAGAAGGATTCGCCCCCCCGCCGTCTGGATCTCACGGAGGTAGGTTCCGCGCGCCAGGTCCGCCATGCGGTGGTTGGAGCGGGCCGGGAGCAGAAGCCGCAGGTCGATGCCCCTGTGGGCAGCCACCAGGAAGGCGGTGGCCATGGTTTCGTCCGGCACGAAGTAGGGCGTCACGCACCAGAAGCGCCTGCGTGCGCTGAAGAGCGCGCTGAGGAGGGCATCGTAGAGCGGATCTCCCGCCACATCGGGCCCCGAGGGAACCACCTGCACCACGCCCGTGCCGGCTGGAGCCACGTCTCTATCCAGGCAGGGGGGCACGGGCTCCCTCGACGCGAAGCGCCAGTCCGACCGGAAAATCTCCACGTAGTGGGCCACTGCGGGCCCCTCCAGGAAAAAGGCCAGGTCCTTCCACCGATTGGGGCTCGGAGCCGGGCCGATGTACTCGGAGGCGATGTTGGTGCCTCCCGCCATCACTCGGCGATCGTCGAAGATCACCACCTTGCGGTGGTTTCGAAGGTTGCTCCTGCCCCGGAAGGGGCGGTGGATGACGGGCGTGAAGAAGACCACCCGGCCGCCCGCCCGCCTGAGCGCCCGGAAAAACCGCCGCCTTGTGCCCCAACTGCCCACCCCGTCCACCAGGACGCGGACCTTGATCCCCTGTGCGGCCCGGCGCGCCAACGCTTCGAGCACGGCGCGCCCCACCTCGTCGTTGGCGAAAATGAAGGTCAGGACGTCTATGCTCTCGCGCGCTCCGGCGATGTTTTCCATGAGGCAGGCGTAGGTCTCCTCCCCGCTCCCGCAGAGTCTGAGCCTGTTGCCGGCCGTGGCTCCCGGCACGCCGAAGCTCCGCAGGAGGCGGTCCGGCGCGGTGGCCTCCTCCTCGGGAATCGTGCCCCTCGCCGGCAGGTCGAGCTTCTGCCTGCCCGCCGCGGCTTGCCGGGTCTTGCGCCCGCCAAACATGAGGTAGAGGGGAACGCCCAGGTAGGGCAAGAGAACGATCACCAGCAGCCACAAGGTGGTGGCCGAGGCGGAGCGCCGCTGTCGCACCACGTGCCCCAGCCCGAACACGGCCAGGGCAAAACCGATCACCACGAACACATGGTCCAGGAGCAATTGCAGCACGGTTTCCCCCAGTCATCCCGCGGTCATGGGGCCATGGCCACGCGTCGCGAGTTCGACGCGGCGGCGCCTCGGCAGATCCCAACACACGCCTCCGGCGGAGATTTAACGCGCGGGCCGCGGCAATGGACGGTGGCGCGCCATCCCGCCGGCGGGGAGAGGATGCGCGGACAGACGCCGGGTGATGGCCACCGCCGAAGCTCCGGAATCGTCCCGATCGTCCCGATCGTCCCCATCATCTTGCGGGATCACGCGTCCCAGGACGGCTACAAACTTCCCGTCACGGACGATGCCTTGAAGAACGACCTCGTCGCCTACATCCACCGTGGGGCCGTCATCCCCGCCCGGCCCTCCACCCTCGGGAGAAGCGGACCCGCCCGTTGCCCCCTCCCCGAAATCGGCATCCTCCACCTCGACCCTGTACCGTCCATCCAGGGTCAGCGCCGTCACATAGCCGCGCTGCCCCATTCGGAAATCGGTCACCGTTCCCCAGAGGGTAAAGCCCCGTCCCAAGAGAACGAGGAGCGCCGTCGGCGAGCCCTTCCTGTCCTGTGCGAGCACCGTCACTTCCGCGTTCTTGCGCAGGTCCCTGGAGCGCAGGTCTACGACCCGGCCCCCACGGTCCAGCCTCTTCAGCAGGGTGTCGCCCGTCAGCTCGATGGCTTGCCCCTGCACCGTGATGCGCGTGGAAGCGGCGGCCT
Organism: Acidobacteriota bacterium; assembly: GCA_049967655.1. Taxonomy (GTDB): domain Bacteria; phylum Acidobacteriota; class UBA4820; order UBA4820; family DSQY01; genus DTPS01. Next base: position 50,163 of record JBMFSH010000019.1, on the reverse strand, counting down.
CGATGGGACCCGAAAGCATGAGCCGGGCGAAGGACTCCGGGGCGGCCTGCTGTCCCGCGGAACGGAGACCCCACAGGGCCAGAAGAACCGCTAGCGCGCTCCCCAACAGGCGTCCCACCTTCACGGCCGCCACCGTCTCTTCGTTCGGCTTCCCATTGCTCCAAGACCCTCCAATCGCGCCTTCTGCTATCCTAGGAATCCTACCCCGCGGCACCCGACCCGTCAAAAGGGGCTCGCGGGCAGAGGGAGGCGCCATGAGCAAAAAACTGATCGGAGCCCACGTGAGCGCCGCCGGCGGGGTACAGAACGCCCCGCTGAGGGCGAAGGAGATAGGAGCCAGGGCCTTCGGGCTCTTCGTCAAGAACCAGCGCCAGTGGTCAGCGCCCCCCCTGGCCGAGGCGGAAATCGCGGCCTTTCGGGAGAACTGCCTCCAGACCGGGTTCGATCCCTCCAACATCCTGCCCCACGACGGATACCTGATTAACCTGGGAAATCCCGATCCCGAGGGGCTGGAGAGATCGCGCAAGGCTTTCCTGGACGAAATGAGGCGCTGCGAGCAGCTCGGTTTGCGCCTCCTCAACTTTCACCCGGGCAGCCACAAGAACCTCATCCCTGTGGAGGAGTGCCTGGCTCTGGTGGCCGACTCCATCAACCTCGCCCTGGCCGAAACCCGCTCCGTCACGGCGGTGATCGAGAACACAGCCGGGCAGGGCGGGTCGGTGGGAAGGACCTTCGAAGAGATCGCCGCCATCATCGAGCGGGTGGAGGACAAGGGCCGGGTAGGCGTCTGCCTGGATACCTGCCACCTCTTCGCCGCGGGGTACGACCTGAGAAGCCGCGAAACGTACGAGGCCACCTTTTCGGCCTTCGAGAAGGCGGTGGGCCTGGGCTATCTGAGGGGCATGCACCTGAACGACTCGAAGTCCGCCCTCGGAAGCCGCGTGGACCGCCACCACAGCCTGGGCGAGGGGGAGCTCGGATTCGAGACCTTCCGCCTCATCATGAACGACCCCCGCACGGATGGCATTCCAATGATCCTGGAGACCATCGACGAATCCCTCTGGGGGCGGGAGATCGCCCTCCTGTACGGCTTCGAACGGGGGCGTTGAACGGGAGCGCCAGGCCCGGCCGCGGAATAGGCTGCCTCCCCGCTCTGTTTCGTGCAATCAAGGAGGCAACGCCATGGCGCTCGGAAAGCTGGACGCCGAAGACTCCGTTTCCAAGTTCAAGACAGCCATCTACAGCCAGCTCCTCAAGCTGGGCCCCACCGATCCCGAGAGCTGGGGGCGGGCCGTGTTCCGGGCCCTCACCGGCGCCGATCTGGAGGAGGTGGACTGGAGCCAGGAGCAGAACCAAACGGGCTTTCGCCTTTGGACCCACAGCTTCAACCTGCTGGTCCACGAACTGCTCCACGAGGGCCTGGTCCGGGTCGAGGGGGCCGACCCCGGAGGGCGCCTGATCCTGGCACCCGCTTCCGTCAGCCTCGTCCCCTTGGCCACATCCGGCGGACCACTGAACTGACATGCTCTTTGCGCGACGCGCCCGGCCACTTCCTCTTGCGCCAGGCCCCGATGCCGGTGGATGTTGCCACAGGGGCGGGAGCCGCGCAAGGAGGGATGCAGGCTCAGGCCGGGAGACGGCCTCGTTCCCGGGCTTTGGCCTCCAGGATGGCCTCCACGCGAGCCACCGAAGCGTCGGTCACGAAGGGGTCGTCGGTCCAGTGCTCGCAGCCGCAGTAGGTGAGCAGGACCCCCTGGCTGGGAATGCCCGCCTCCTCCGCGGCCCTCATGCCGGCGGCCAGCATCCATACACAGGCCACGCCCACGACCGAGAGGTCGGGATAGGTGCGCCGCAGCGCGCGGAACTGCCTCGCGTGCCCCATCTGCGCGAAGTAGGCCTGCGCGCCGAAGCGGCGGCCCGCGGCCGTCATCCTGCCCACCAGGCAGTCGGGATGGCAGATCGCGCAGCGGGGACCCATGCGCGTGTTCTTCCGGCCGCAGCCCTTCTCCTTCAGCCTAAGACAGTCGGGCAGGATGAGGACCGTGTCCCTCCGGGCCGCGAAGGCGGGCCAGAACTGCCGGGCCATCACCGTGACGGCGAGCAGTTCCAGGAGGTACCGCTCACGCGTGGTCCTCCGGTAGAACTCCTCCTCCCGCCCTCCCTCGGCGGCAGCCTGCCCCGAGAATGCCGCTACGCGCGCGAAAGCCGGTCCCACCTCGCGGTCCGCCAGCTCTCCGAAACGGTCCGCGAAGGCCTCGAGGCGCAAGTACAGATCACCGTCTTTCCCGAGGGTCCTGAGATCGTACGTGGGCGGGATCCGCTCGTTCACGCCGCGTCTCATTTCGAATCCCTCGCCCGCCCAGTCTCTTTGCTCTGACTCCCCGATTCCCTGTTCCCCTGTCTCAACCTCGTTGGCGGAGAGAGAGGGATTCGAACCCCCGGCACCCTTTTGGGGCACAGCGGTTTTCAAGACCGCCGCCTTCGACCGCTCGGCCATCTCTCCGCAGCCCTTAGCATAGGGTGGGGCCGCGGGGCGGTCAAGGCGAGGACGCGACGGGGAAATCAGTAGAACATGCGGCGGGGCAGGGCCTTGCCCTTGAAGTGGTGGCGGGCGCTCTGGATGTCCTTCGCGATGGCCTCCAGGAGCGCGTCCACCGAGGGGAAACGCGTCTCGGGCCGCAGGAACTTGAAGAAGAGAACGCGGACGTGCTGGCCGTAAAGGTCCCGTCCTCCCTCCAGGAGGTGGACCTCCAGCACCTCCCGGTGGTTGCCGAAGGTGGGGCGGGTACCGAGGTTGGCCACGCCGGGCAGGAGGAGGGGGTCTCCCACGTCCATGGCCACCACGTACACCCCCAGGGCCGGGATGAGCTCGTTCTCGACGGCGAGGTTGGCGGTGGGGATGCCGATGGTCCTGCCTCGGCCCGCTCCCCGCTCCACCTCGCCCTCGATCACGTAGGGGCGCCCCAGGAGCCGAACCGCGCTTTCCATTTCGCCCTTGATGAGGAGGTGGCGGATCCGCGTGGAGGAGACCTCCTCCCCGTTCACGCGAAGCTTGGGAAAGGCGCTGGCGCTGAAGCCCAGCTCGCTGCCGAGGGTCTGCAGCAGGCGGATGTCACCGTCCCGGTGGTGGCCGAACCGGAAATCTTCGCCGATGTAAATTTCCTTCGGTCGGAGACGCTCCGAGAGAAGGCGCGCGAACGCTTCCGCCGACACGGCCCCGAACTCACGGGTGAAGGGCACCTCCAGCAGAGCCTGGATGCCCAGATGGGCGATGACGTCCCGCTTCTGGGGGAGGGTCTGGATGAGCGCAGGGGCACGGTCGGGGTAGAGGACCTTCATGGGGTGCGGCTCGAAGGTCACCACCACGCTCGTCCCGCCCTCCTCCCTGGCTCTGCAGATGACCTTCCGGATGACCCTTTTGTGGCCCCTGTGAAGGCCGTCAAAGTTGCCGATGGTCACCATGACCGGCGGGGTCAGGGGTGGGACGTGGTCCAGATCGGTGAGCAGGATCATATGAGCCTCAAGACGAGAACCGAGAGGAGTCCGGCCAGGAGGCCCGCCACCACGTCGTCCATGAGGACGCCCCAGGTGCCCGGGAGGCTCTCCATCCGGTTCACGGGGAAGGGCTTGAAGATGTCCAGAATGCGGAAGAGGACGAAGGCCACGAGGATCCGGACAAAGTCCGGCGAGGCGATGGAGAGGGCGCAGAGCATGCCCGCCACCTCGTCGATGATGACGTAGGAGGGATCGACCACCCCCTCCGCGGCCGCCAGGACCCTCGGCACCGCCAGAGCGGTCAGGAGAAGCACCACGGCCAGCTCGGCCAGGGGGAGGATGAACTGCCACTCGCTGGCCATCAGGAAGGCTGGAATGTAGAGGAAGAGCCCCACGGCAGCTCCGATGGTGCCCGGCATGCGGGGGGTGTGGCCGAGCCCGAGCACGGTGGCGATGGCGAAGGCCCAGAGGGGCCGTTTGGCCTCAGGCGCTGATTTGGTTTCCGGCAAGGATCTCTCCCACAAGGTCGTAGGGGTGAGCCTCGTGGATCTTCACCGAGGCGAAGGTTCCGGGCGCCGCGAAGCCGTCGTTTAAGAGAACCCGGCCGTCCACGTCGGGCGCCTGGGTGGCCAGCCTCCCCTGGAGCAGGTGCTCCGTTTCGTCGCAGACCCCCTCCACGAGGACGATCACTTTCTTTCCTACCATCCCGCGGTTCTTTTCCAGCGAGATCGTCTGCTGGAGTTCCAGCAGGCGCTCCTGCCGGCGGCGCTTGGTCCTCGGGTCCACGGAATCGCCCAGGGCGTAAGCCGAGGTGCCATCCTCGCGCGAGTAGGTGAAGACGCCCACGTGGTCCAGGCGCGCCTCCTTCAGGAAATCCAAAAGGGCGCTGAAGTGCTCCCGCCGCTCGCCCGGGAAACCCACGATGAAGGTGGAGCGCACGGCCAGCCCGGGGATTGCCGACCGGGCGCGTTCCAGCAGTCGGAGAAAACTCTCGGCGCTCCCGCCCCTGCGCATGGCCCTCAGGATGTCGGGATGGGCGTGCTGGAGGGGCAGATCCAGGTAGGGCACGACCCTGCTGCTCGCGGCCATGGCATCGAGAATCGCCGGGGAGAGGTGGTTTGGATAGGCGTAGAGGAGGCGTATCCAGGGCACGTCGGTGCCCGTCTCCAGGGCCTCGATGAGGCCCGCCAGCCCGTTCTTCATGCCCAGATCGGTTCCGTAGTCGGTGGTGTCCTGGGCCACGAGGATCACCTCGCGGACGCCCTTGCGGCCCAGATCCGCCACCTCCCGCACGATGGCCTCCACGGGCCTTGAGTTCAACCGCCCGCGAAAGGTGGGGATCGGACAGAAGGAGCAGGGATTGTCGCAGCCCTCGGCCACCTTCACGTAGGCCAGGTGCGGAGGCGTGGAGAGGATTCTGGGCGACAGGCCGTCGTAGAGCGGTACGTCCGGGCGGACCGCGACGGCCACGTCGGGGGATTCGAGGAGCCTGGCCACCTCCCCCGCCGAGCTGAGGGGCACGAAGCCGTCGATCTCGGGAATGCTCCTGCGGAGCTCCTCCTTGTACCGCTGGACGAGGCATCCCGCCACGATCAGCCGCTTCACCTCGCCGCTCTTCTTCCGCTCGGCCACCTCCAGGATGACGCGGATGGACTCCTCCTTGGCCGCATCGATGAAACCGCACGTGTTCACGATCACGGCCTCGGCGTTCGGATCGCTGGTGAGAACGTGGCCCGCGGAGCGGATCTGGCCCAGCATCCACTCCCCGTCCACCCAGTTCTTCGGGCAGCCCAACTGGATCATGGCTACGCGCATACAACCTCCACAAAATAGGTAACTTAGCACGGACTCCCCCACGGGCGCAACGCTTCGGGGTCCGCATCCTCAGCGTACAGGGAGTACGCTTGCGGTGCGGCCGCCTCGTTTTCCTTGCTTGAGGCCCATCGGCGCCGGGACGCCGCTTTTCGCTTCCAGCGAAAAGCGAAGCCAACTGCTCAACCGTAAGCTGAAATTATTTTGGACAGCCATGTTCCGCGATAGAATGTCGAGCCTAGGAACGCGGCTCCCGGCACGGCCGGCCATTCCGGGCAATCTCTGCACGCTTTCGCCCCTACCCGAGGTGGCGGCGAGGCGCCGCTCCTACAGAGGCGTTATGGCTTCATCGCAAAATTTGGGTGGACCTCCTCTCTTCTTCGGAAACCCTTATCCTGCTAAAATTTGCCAGGGCCCGGAGAGTTGGGATCGCCGCGGTTCGGTGGAAGGGGGAGAACGCCATGGCCATTTTCTGGCCGCCCCGCGGGCGGGTGTCGGCTTCGCTCCTGCTCGCGGCGGCCCTCATGGCCCCGCTGAGCGCGGGCGCGCTGGCGCCCGACCTGGCTCTGACCCAGTACGGCCTCGCCGCCTGGACGACGGACCAGGGGCTTCCCCAGAACTCGGTCCAGGCCATCGCGCAGAGCGCCGACGGCTATCTCTGGATGGGCACCCAGGAAGGGCTCGTGCGGTTCGACGGCGTCCGGTTCCAGCTCTACGACAAGTCCAACACGCCCGCCTTCGCCAGCAACAACGTCACCGCCCTCTGCGCCCCGGCCTCGGGCCTCCTCTGGATCGGAACGGACGCCGGCCTGATCCGCATGCAGGGATCGTCCTTCGTCCGCTTCACCAGGAAGGACGGCCTGTCGGGGGAGGGCATCCGCTGGCTGACATCGGCCCGCGACGGCGCCCTCTGGATAGGCACCTCCGACGGGGGCGCCATGCGCTTCGACGGCGGCCGCTTCCAGGCCTTCGGGACGCCCGACGGGCTGCCCGACAAAGGCGTCCAGTGCATCCTGGAGGCACGAGACGGCGACCTGTGGTTCGCGACCTCGGCGGGGCTGTGCCGGTACCACGGCGGAGTCTTCACCGCCGAGACCGAGCCGTCGGGGCCCGGGAGGGCCAGGGTCTACTGCCTGGCCGAGGGCACGGATGGAACGCTCTGGGCGGGCACCGAAGGGGCGGGGCTCTACTCATACGCCGATGGGAAGTTCAGGCACTGGACGGAACGGGACGGGCTGCCCAACCGCATGGTGTACGCCCTGCTGGCGGATCGCGAGGGCTCCCTCTGGGTGGGCACGTACGGCAGCGGGCTCCTTCGCCTTCGGAACGGGAGCTTCGAGCGCCTCTCCAGCCAACAGGGGCTCTCCAACGACGTGGTCATCTCGCTCTTCGAGGACCGGGAGGGCGACCTCTGGGCCGGAACCGTGGGCGGGGGAGTGAACCGGTTGACGGGTGGACCGTTCATTCCCTTTGGAACCGCCGAGGGACTGCCCGACAACATGGTGTCATGCCTTCTCCAGGATGGAAAGGGTACGCTGTGGGTCGGCTCTTACGGCGCCGGCCTCTGCCGCATCGATTCCGGCCGCGTCACCCGGATCACCAGCAGGGACGGCCTCCTGGACGACAACGTCTACAGCCTCATGCTGGCCCCCGACGGCTCGCTCTGGGTAGGAACGGGCAGCGGCGCCCAGCGCCTCGCCGGAGGGCCGAAGCTCTCCCTAACGGAGCGGGAGGGCCTGCCGAACCCCTCCGTCTACGCCATGGCCGCCACCCGGGACGGCAGCCTCTGGTTCGGCACGGGCCACGGTCTGGCCCGCTTCGCGGAGGGCCGGATGACGGTCTACGACCAGCCGGGGGGAATCCTGGATACGGCGGTGGTGGCGCTGCTGGGTGCGGGGGACGGGAGCCTGTGGGTGGGCAGCTACAAGGGTCTGGCCCACTTTGCGGGAGGCGGGTTCACCACCTTCACGACGGCTTCCGGGCTGCCCCAGCGGCAGGTGTTCGCGCTCTTCGAGGACACTGACGGCGGCCTGTGGGCGGGCACCTACGGCGGCGGGCTCGGCCTCTTTCACGCCGGCCGTTGGTCGGCCGTAACCTCGGCCCAGGGCCTCTTCGACGACGTGGTCTACTCCATCGTCCCGGATGGGGCGGGGCGGCTCTGGATGACCTGCAACAAGGGGGTGTACTGCGCCCCCCTCGCGGAGCTCCGCTCCGCAGCCGAAGGGAGGGGATCCCGCGTCGACTGTCGGGCCTTCGGCCACGCGGACGGCATGCGCTCCAACGAGTGCAACGGCGGCACCCAGCCGGCCGCCTGGCGGGACCGGGAAGGCCGGCTCTGGTTTCCGACGGTCAAGGGGCTGGTCTCCGTGTCCCCCGTCCTCGCCTGCGCCGCGCCGCCGGTGGTCCCGGCGAGGGTCGAGGAGGTCCTGTACGACCATCGGCCGCTGCCCTTGGACGGGCACCTGACCGATGTGCCACCCGGCAAGGGGGAGCTCGAATTCCGGTACACGGCCATGACGCTCGCCTTTTCCCATCGCGTCCGTTTCCGGTACCGCCTGGAGGGCTTCCAGGAGGGATGGGTGGATGCCGGCACGCGCCGCGAGGCCTTCTTCACGAACATCCCGCCCGGCAGCTACGTCTTCAGGGTCATGGCAGCGGCGCCGGGTGGCGCCTGGGGAGAGGGGGGCTCCTCCTCCTTCTCCCTCCGCATCCGGCCGCACTTCTATCAAACCTGGGTCTTTGGGCTTCTCTGCCTCACGGGTACCCTCCTCCTGGCGGGCGGCCTCTACCTCGTCCGAATCGGGCGGCTCAAGGCCAGGGAGCGGGAGCTGCTGGCCCTGGTGGCCGCGCGGACGCGGAACCTCCAGGAGGAGAAGGAGCGCACGGAGCGGGCCCTAGAGGTGGTCCGCGCCCAGGAGAAGAAGCTGCAGGAGATGGACCAGGTCAAGACGCGCTTCTTCGCCAACGTGAGTCACGAGTTCCGGACGCCCCTCACCCTGATCCTGGGCCCGCTTGAGGACGCCCTCGGCGGGGCCTACGGCGCCTTCGGGCAGGAGGCCCGGGAGGCCCTCTCGCTCATGCTCCGCAACGGCAGGCGCCTCCTCCACCTCATCAACGAACTGCTCGACATCTCCAAGCTGGAGGCGGGCCGCCTGGAGCTTCACGCGCGGGAGGGCGATCTGGCGGCCTTCCTCGCCAGCGTGGTGCACTCCTTCACACCCCTCGCCGAACGCCAGGGCATCACCCTGAGGTACCTCCCCACGGGCGGGCCATACCCCGTCTACCTGGACGCGGAGAAGATGGAGAAGATCCTCTACAACCTCCTCTCCAACGCCTTCAAGTTCACCCCGCGGGGCGGCTCCGTCTCGGTGGCGCTGGAGCGCGTCGACGACCCCCGGTGCGGGGCCATGGCCCGCGTCAGCGTGGAGGACAGCGGGCCGGGGATCCCATCGGAGGACCTGCCCCACGTCTTCGAGCGCTTCTACCAGTCGGGCCGGCCAGCCGACCGTTCCCAGGGAGGGTCGGGCATCGGCCTGGCCCTGGCCAGGGAGCTGGCTGTCCTGCACGGGGGTTCGCTCACGGCCTCCAGCGAACCGGGGGCCGGAGCCCGGTTCGACCTGCTCCTGCCCCTGGGCCGGGAACACCTGAGGGACGAGCAGATCGTGCCTTCCGGCAAGGTGGCGGAGGAGAGCCGCTCCCGAATCCCCGCGAGCCTCCCGGAGCCGCTCTCCCCGGAACCGTCCGAGCAGCCGCAAGCGGAGGTGCCCGGGGGCTCCCACGAGACGGTCCTGATCGCCGAGGACAACAGCGAGGTGCGGGCCTACATTCGGAGCGTGCTGGCCCGCCGCTACCGCGTCCTGGAGGCCGCCGATGGGGAGCAGGCCCTGGAGCTGGCCAAGCGCGAGCCGCCGGACCTCGTGATCAGCGACGTGATGATGCCCCGGATGGACGGGTACGAGCTCTGCCGGGCCCTCCGCCGCGACCCCCAGCTCGACCACGTGCCCTGCATGCTCCTGACGGCCAAGGCCTCCCAGGACAGCAAGGTGGAGGGGCTCGAGGTAGGGGCCGACGACTACCTGCCCAAACCCTTCGACTCCAAGGAGCTCATGGCCAGGGCCCGAAACCTCATCCGGATCCGGCAGCAGGAGCGCATGCTCAAAAGCTTCAACGAGGAGCTGGAGAAGAAGGTCCGCGAACAGCTCGTCCAGATCGCCAGGGACCGGCGGCTGACCAAGTACTTCCCTCAGAAGCTCGTGGAGAAGGTCCTCCTCTCGGAGGAGGACGTGGAGCTGGGGAGCGAGCGGCGGCTCGTGACCGTCTTCTTCACGGATCTGGCCGGCTTCACGGCCCTCACCGAGCGCACCGAGCCCGAGGAGATTACGGCCCTCCTGAACCGCTACCTGACCGAGATGGTGGAGGCCATCCGTCTCCACGGCGGCACCCTCGCCCGCTTCATGGGCGACGGCATCTTGGGCTTCTTCGGCGCCTTCGAAGAGATGGAGCCCGAGGAGCAGGCCATCCGGGCCGTGCGGATGGCGCTGGCCATGCAGGAACGCACGGCCGAACTCGGAAAGTTCTGGCAGGAGAGGGGCATGGGCGCCTCCCTGACGCTGCGCGTGGGGATCCATCAGGACTACCTGACGGTGGGGAATTTCGGCGCGCCCGAGCACATGGAGTACACCGCCGTCGGACGGGGAATCAACCTGGCCAAGCGGCTGGAAGCGGCCTGTACGCCCGGCCGCATCCTTGTCTCCGACCGGATCCGCTCCCTCACGCTGCGCGAGTTCCCGTACGGCCCCCTGGAGGAGAGAAGCTTCAAGGGAGTCTCCCAGCCCGTGGCCGTCAGCGAGCTCGATCCCTCCTCCGTGAAGTCCTAGGCGGCCTGCGCCCCCGAGCAAACTGGAATTTCGGGGGGCAGCCACGGACAAAAACCTTTCCCTTTCTTGTCCCCTGTCCCTTGTCCCCTGTCCCCTGCGCCCCCGCCATGAACGAAGCGCCTCCACTTGAAACCCGGCAACGGCCCGGACTGGACCCGCAGGCTTGGGCACGGCATAATCCCATGGTATGAAGACGTTTCCGACAGAGTCGGACGGGGACCCATGGCGGGTGGCACAGAAAGGATGGACATGCAAGACGGACGTCAGCGCGTGGTGATCACGGCCGTAGCTCCCCAGCTGGACGGCGGACGATTCCCCGTCAAGCGTACCCCGGGCGAGAGCGTGCGCGTGGAGGCGGACATCTTCGCCGACGGGCACGACCTGCTGGCGTGCAGGCTCCTCTACCGGCGGAAGGGACAGCGCCGCTGGCGCGAGCTCCCCATGGAGCACCTCGGGAACGACCGCTGGGCCGCCGAGTTCACCGTGGAGGAGGAGGCGCCCCACGAGTTCACCCTCGCCGCGTGGGTAGACCGCTACGCCACCTGGCGCGAGGCTGCCGCCAAGAAGCTCCAGGCGGGCCAGAGCGTGGAGCTCGACCTGCGTGAAGGGGCGGTACTGATCGAGGAGGCCGCCGAGCACGCCCCTCCCGCCGAGGCCCGGCGCCTGCGGGCCGCGGCCTCCGCGGCCGAGGGCCACGGCGAGGAGAGCGCCCGCTTCGCCGCGGCCGCCTCCCCGGAGGTGGCGGAGCTCATGGCCAGGCACGCGCCCCGGCGCTTCGCCGTGACCCATCCGCTGACAATCCCCGTCGCCGTGGAGCGAGAGCGGGCCCGGTACGGGGCCTGGTACGAGATGTTCCCCCGCTCCGCCTCGCCCGAGCCGGGCAGGCACGGCACCTTCCGGGACGTGATCGCCCTGCTCCCCTACGTCGCCGGCATGGGCTTCGACGTCCTCTACCTGCCGCCCATCCACCCCATCGGTACCACGCACCGCAAGGGCGCCAACAACGCCCTGCTCTGCGGTCCGGGCGACCCGGGCAGCCCCTGGGCCATCGGTTCGGAGGAGGGGGGTCACAAGTCCATCCACCCCGAGCTCGGCACCTTCGAGGAGTTCCGGGAGCTGGTGGCTGAGGCCCGGCGGCACGAGCTGGAAGTGGCTCTGGACGTGGCCTTCCAGTGCTCCCCCGACCACCCCTACGTGAGGGAGCACCCGCAGTGGTTCCGCCACCGGGCCGACGGCACGATCCGGTACGCCGAAAACCCGCCCAAGCGCTACGAGGACATCGTCCCCTTCGACTTCGAGTGCGAGGACTGGCTCTCGCTCTGGCGCGAGCTCCGAAGCATCTTCGAGTTCTGGATCGGAGAGGGGATCTCCATCTTCCGCGTGGACAACCCCCATACCAAGCCCTTCGCCTTCTGGGAGTGGTGCCTGGGATCTCTCAAGCGCAGCCACCCCGAGACGATCTTCCTCTCGGAGGCCTTCACGCGGCCCAAGGTGATGGCCCGCCTGGCCAAGGCGGGCTTCAGCCAGTCCTACACCTACTTCACCTGGCGCACCGGCTCCTGGGAGCTTCGGGAGTATTTCCGGGAGCTGACGAGCCCTCCGCTGAAAGAGTTCCTCCGGCCCAACCTCTTCGCCAACACGCCGGACATCCTGCACGCCTATCTTCAGGAGGGTGGCCGGCCCGCCTTCGCGGTCCGGCTCGTCCTCGCCGCCACCCTGGGGGCGAGCTACGGCATCTACGGCCCGCCCTTCGAACTCTGCGTGAAGGAGCCCAGGGAGCCCGGCAGCGAGGAGTACCTCCACTCGGAGAAGTACGAAATTCGGCACTGGGACCGGCAAAGCCCCGAGAGCCTGCGCGGGCTCATCGCCAGGGTGAACACCATACGCCGCGCCAACAAGGCGCTGCACTTCGCGGACCCGCTGACCTTCCACGAGACCGACAACCCGAACCTCCTGGCCTACAGCAAGCGGCGAGGGGAGAACGTCCTCCTGATGGTGGTGAACCTGGATCCCCGCCACCGCCAGTCGGGCTGGACCCGTCTCCAGCTCGGCGAACTTGGCCTTCCCGAGGGGGGCAGCTACCAAGTGGAAGATTTGCTAGGAGGCGAAACCTACACCTGGAACGGCCCCAGGAATTTCGTGGAGCTGGACCCCCAGCGGCTGCCGGCCCACATCCTGAGAGTGAGCCCGGCGCGCGGCGTGGGCAGCGGAGCTTGAGGAGAGACCAGGCCATGACCGACCCAGCGAGCCCATCCGGGCTGCCCTCACCCGATCCCCAGTGGTACAAGGACGCCGTCATCTACGAGGTGCACGCCCGGGCCTTCTGCGACAGCGACGCCGACGGCTTCGGGGACTTCCGCGGCCTCGCCTCCAAGCTGGACTACCTCATCGACCTCGGCGTCACCGCCCTCTGGCTGCTCCCCTTCTACCCCTCGCCCCTCAAGGACGGCGGCTACGACATCGCCGACTACTACGGCGTCCACCCCCAATACGGCACGCTGAGAGACTTCAAGGCCTTCCTGGAGGAGGCCCACCGCCGCGGCCTCCGCGTCATCACCGAGTTGGTGATCAACCACACCTCCGACCAGCACCCGTGGTTCCAGCGGGCGCGCCGCGCCTCCCCGGGCAGCCGCTGGCGCGACTTCTACGTTTGGAGCGACACGCCGGACCGGTACGCCGAGGCCCGGATCATCTTCCAGGACTTCGAGGCCTCGAACTGGAGCTGGGACCCCGTGGCCAAGGCCTACTACTGGCACCGCTTCTACGCCCACCAGCCGGACCTCAACTTCGACAACCCGGAGGTGCGCCGGGAGATCCTCAAGGTGATGGACTTCTGGCTGGGGCTGGGGGTGGACGGCCTGCGCCTGGACGCCGTGCCCTACCTCTACGAGCGCGAGGGGACCAACTGCGAGAACCTGCCCGAGACGCACGCCTTCCTAAAGGCGCTGCGGCACCACGTGGACGAGCGGTTTCCCGGCCGGATGCTCCTGGCCGAGGCGAACCAGTGGCCCGAGGACGCCGTGGCTTACTTCGGCGAGGGTGACGAGTGCCACATGGCCTTCCACTTCCCCCTCATGCCGCGCCTCTTCAAGGCCCTCAGCAGCGAGGACCGCTTCCCCATTGAGGACATCCTGGCCCAGACGCCGGCCATCCCGCCCTCCTGTCAGTGGGGGCTCTTCCTCCGGAACCACGACGAACTCACGCTGGAGATGGTGACCGACGAGGACAGGGACTACATGGTCCGGACCTACGCCCTGGACCCGCACGCCCGCATCAACCTCGGTATCCGGAGGCGCTTGGCCCCGCTGCTCCAGAACGATCGCCGGAAAATCGAGCTCATGAACGTCCTGCTCTTCTCTTTCCCTGGAACGCCGGTCCTTTACTACGGCGACGAACTGGGCATGGGCGACAACATCTACCTCGGGGACCGCGACGGCGTACGCACACCCATGCAGTGGAACGCCGACCGCAACGCGGGCTTCTCCTCGGCTCCGGCCCAGCAGCTCTACCTGCCGCTCATCGTGGATCCGGCCTACCACTTTCTGGCCGTCAACGTGGAGGCCGCCCGGGCCAACCCCAGCTCCCTCTGGTGGTGGATGCGGCGGGCCATCGCCCTGCGCCGCGCCCACCCGGCGCTCTCGAGGGGCAGCCTGGAATTCCTCCATCCAGCCAGCCAGCCGGTGCTCGCCCTCCTGCGCCGGAGCGAGGGGGAGACCATCCTCGTCGTGGCCAACCTCTCCCGGCACCCCCAGCAGGCCAGGCTGGAGCTTCCCGCCCTGGCGGGGTACGTACCCTTGGAGCTGTTCGGGCAGACGGCCATGGCCCCCATCGGCGCCGAGCCCTACCAGCTGACCCTGGGGCCTTACGGCTACTTTTGGTTCGCGCTGCAACCCTCCTCGGGCATGACCCGACTCGCCGTGGCGCGCGAGCAGGCTCCCCCCTCCGCCGTCGCCTGCCCGGAGGTGGAGGAGTGGGCGGACCTCTTCGGGGAGGCCCACCGGCGCCGGGTCGAGGCGGCCATTCCGAACTTTCTCGGCCGGAGCCGCTGGTTCGGCGGCAAGGACCGCACCATCAGGGACGCCGTCATGAGGGACACGGCGTGCCTGACGGGCCGGGGGAGGGACGAGAGGGCCGTCCTCTGCTTCGTGGACGTCTTCTACGAGGAGAGCCCCCCCGAGACCTACTTCCTGCCACTGGCCTTCGAGGAGGAGGGCAGGGCCAGAGAGCGGCTGAAGGAGCACCCGGAGGCGATCCTCTGCACCGTCTCTCTGGGCCGCCGCGGCCGGAGGGGCATCCTCTACGACGCCATCCGCAGCGACCACTTCCCCACCCTGCTGCTCCGGCTGCTCCGGAGGGGCCGAGAGCTGGAAACGGACCACGGCACCCTGCGCGTGGCGAAGGTTCCGGCCGTGGCCCAGGAGCTCCTGGCCCCACTGCGGGAGCCCGCGGCCCGGGTCCTGCAGGCCGAGCAGTCCAACAGCTCCCTCGTGTTCGGCGAGAGCCTCATCCTCAAGCTCTACCGGAAGATCGAGGAGGGCGAACATCCCGAGGTGGCGATGGGGCGGCACCTCACCGAGACGGTCCGCTTCCCCTTCACTCCCAGAATGGCCGCGAGCCTCTCCTACAACGACCGGAAGCGCAACGACTTCGCCCTGGGCATCCTGCACGAGTTCATCCCCAGCCAGGGCGACGGGTGGGCCTACACGCAGGGCCCGCTCGGCCGCTTCTTCGAGCGGGTCCTCAGCCAGCCCGATTTTTCCCAGGGGCCGCCGGCCTCCGTCGTGGACGCGCGGGGCGTTTTCCTTCGGAGCCAGGAGCCCACGCCCCCCCTCCTCCTAGATCTCATAGGTCCCTACGCCGAGCTGGCCCGTCTTCTGGGCGAGATCACCGCGGGGATGCACCGGGCCCTCGTGCGCTGGGAGGGGAACCCCTCCCTCGAACCCCTGCCCTTCACCTCGCTCTACCAGCGTGGCATCTGCCAGGCCATCGTAACCCTGCTGCACGCCAACTTCTGGCTCCTCGCCAAGAGGCAGGCCGAGCTGCCGCAACGGCCCGCCCAGCTCGCCCGAAGCGTGGCTTCTTTGCAGAGGGGAATCGAGGAGCGGCTGGCGCGCCTCACGCGCCGGAGGCTCTCGGCGTGGCGCACCCGCTACCACGGCGACTTCCACCTGGGGCAGGTGCTCTACACCGGAAGGGAGTTCTCCATCGTAGACTTCGAGGGCGAGCCCGCGCGCAGCCTGGCCGACCGGCGCCTGCTGCGATCCCCCGTCAGGGACGTGGCGGGCATGATCCGCTCCTTCCAGTACGCCGCCTACTTCGCGATCAAGACCCAGCTCGCGCGGGGGATCCTGCACGAGCGGCAGCGCGACATCGCCGAGGCGTGGGCGGACGTGTGGGTCCGCACCGCGGCCCAGGAGTACCTCCGGAGCTACTGGAGCGCCATCCGCGAGAGCCCTTACCTCGCCTCGCCGCCGGAAGACTTCCGCGTGCTCCTAGAATCCTTCCTCCTGGAGAAGGCCATTTACGAAGTCGGATACGAGCTCTCCAACCGCCCCGAATGGGTGGACATCCCGCTGACCGGAATCCTCCGCATGATGCAGCACCCGGAATAGCCGCGCATGTCCTCGCAAAGCGGTCCCCTTTCTTCGCTCGCCTCACTGCTCGGCATCCAGAGCCGGTACCGGGCGCTGGACGGCCGGGTGCGCCGGGCCTCCCCGGACTCGGTGATGGCCGTGGCCCGGGCGCTCGGCGCTCCCATCGAGAGGCCGGAGGAGGCCCCCTCCCTGGTGCTGGCGCTGACCGAGAAGCGTTCGGCTGGTCTCATTCGTCCCGTGACGGTCGCCGCCGAGGGCAAGGCCTGTTTCATCGAATTCTCCCTTCCCAAGGGGAGTTCGGCCACCTCCTGTTCGGCCGCCCTGCGCCTGGAAAGCGGAGAGGAGCGCGGCGCGAAACTGGCCCTGCTTCCCGCCGAGGCCCCGGGCGATCTTCGGGGCTTTCGCGGTGCGAGGGCGCGCTGGCCTCAGCCGCTTCCCTCGGGGTGCCACCGCCTGGCCGTGAAGCTCGGGCGGCGGAGTGCCGAGGGGCTGCTTTTGGTGGCTCCGCGCCGGGTCTTCGCTGCTCAGGCCGAGGGTCGGGGCCCGCGGTGGGGCCTCTTCGCGCCGCTGTACTCCATGCGAGCCGACGGCCCCGTCCCCGCGGGCAGCTTCACGCAGCTCGCGGGACTGGCCGCCCTGGCGGCCGAGCGCGGTGGCCATCTCGCGGCCACTCTGCCGCTGCACGCGGCCTTCCTCGACGAGCCCTTCGCCCCGAGCCCCTACTCTCCGGTGAGTAGGCTCTTCCTCAACGAGTACTACCTGGACGTGGCCGCGCTCCCGGAGTGGGCGGCCTCCGAGGAGGCCCGAGCCCTCGCGGACTCCCCGACCTTCCGGGAAGAGGCCGACCGGCTTCGCTGTGCGCGGGAGGTCGACTACCGGCGTGGCTACGCCCTCAAACGGCGCGCCGTCGAGGCATGCCTCCGCGGGCTGCTGGCCAACGACAGCCCGCGCCGCCACCGCTTCGAGTGCTTTCTTCGAGAGGAGCCCGACCTGTCGGCCTATGCCGCCTTTCGGGCGATCGCGGAGCGTCGGCGCGAGGGATGGCCCGCCTGGGAGGAGCGCCTGTGCCGAGGTGAGTGGCGCGAGGAAGATTACGATCGGGGCGCCTTTCTGGCCCACGCTTACGGCCAGTTCGCCGCGAGGGAGCAACTGGAGGTGGCCCGCGATGGCGCCCGGAGACGAGGCGTTGGGCTCTACCTCGACTACCCGCTGGGCGTGCACCCCGACGGCTTCGACACCTGGCGTCATTCGGCGCTCTTTGTCCGAGGCGTCTCGGCGGGTGCGCCGCCGGACCCCTTCTTCTCGGGCGGCCAGAACTGGGGCTTCCCTCCCCTTCATCCCGAAGCGCTCCGGACCGGGGAGGGCGTGGAGTACCTGCGCGCCTCCCTCTCGGCCGCCATGCGCCACGCCGACCTCCTCAGGATCGACCACGTCATGGGGATGCATCGGCTCTTCTGGGTGCCGCAGGGCCTTCCGGCCCGCGAGGGACTCTACGTCCGCTACCCCGCCGACCTCCTCTATGCGCTGGTCTGTCTGGAGTCGCGCCGCCACGGCACCGAGATCGTCGGCGAAGACCTGGGCACCGTGCCCACCGAGGTGCGCCAGGCCATGGCGAGGCGGGGGCTTCGCCGTATGTGGGTCTTTCCCTTCGAAACGGGGCCCTCCTCCCCGCCGCCCTCCTCGGCAGTGCCGCCGGGTAGCCTGGCCGCGCTCAATACCCACGACATGCCTCCCTTCGCCTCCTACTGGCGGGGTCTGGACGTGCAGGACCGCCGTGAGCTGGGGCTCCTGGACCCGGAGGAGGCGCGGCTGGAGGGCGAGGAGCGGAGCGCGATCCGCGAGAACGTGGCCCGCCAATTGAGGATCTCCGCCGGAACGGACGCCTCCGAAACCCGCGCCGCGCTCCTCGCCCTGCTGGGCGAACTCGGCGGGAGTAAGGCCGGCTACGTGGTCGTCTCCCTGGAGGACCTCTGGGGCGAGACCGTCCCGCAGAACTGGCCCGGAGTGGCCGGAGAGCGGCCCAGCTGGAGCCGCTTCCTTCGCTACTCGCTGGAGCAGTCAGCGGCCCGGCCCGAGGTGGCCGAGGCCCTGGAGCTCCTCAAGACCGCCGCATCACGAGAGGAAAGCATGGAAAAGAACGACAAGACCCAGATGGAGGGAGGAGGGCTTCCGCCGGCCGACTCGCTGTCTCTCACGGAGGAGGACCGCTACCTCTTCAATGAGGGTTCCCACACCCGCCTCTACCGCAAGCTCGGAGCCCACCCCTGCGAGCGAGAGGGAAAGCGCGGCGTCCACTTCGCCGTCTGGGCCCCCAACGCAGAGGCGGTGAGCGTCATCGGCGACTTCAACCGCTGGGCGCCCGGAAGCCGTCCGCTCGCCCCCTCAGGCAGCTCGGGCCTCTGGGAAGGCTTCGTGGAGGGGGCGCGGAGGGGCGACCGCTACAAGTTCCGCATCGACTCCCGGGTGAACGGCTACAAGGTGGACAAGGCTGACCCCTTCGCCCTCTGGGCCGAGACGCCCCCCCGGACCGCCTCCATCGTCTGGGACCTGGGCTACGCCTGGGGCGACGGCGGGTGGATGGCCGAGCGCGCCTCGCGGCAGAGGCTCCAAGCCCCTATCTCCATCTACGAGGTCCACCTCGGTTCGTGGGCCCGCGTGCCGGAGGAGGGAGGGCGCTCCCTCAGCTACCGGGAGATCGCTCCCAAGCTGGTGGCCTACGTGAAGGAGGCGGGCTTCACCCACGTGGAGATCATGCCGGTCATGGAGCACCCCTTCTACGGCTCCTGGGGCTACCAGTGCACCGGCTACTTCGCCCCCACGAGCCGCTACGGCACGCCGCAAGACCTCATGGCCCTGGTGGACACGCTGCACCAGCAGGGCATCGGCGTGATCCTGGACTGGGTCCCCTCCCACTTCCCCACGGACGAGCACGGCCTTGGGTTCTTCGACGGCACCCACCTCTTCGAGCACGAGGACCCGCGCCGGGGCTTCCACCCGGACTGGGGCAGCGCCATCTTCAACTACGGCCGCCACGAGGTCCGCAGCTTCCTCCTGTCGAGCGCCCTCTTCTGGCTGGAGTGCTACCACGCCGACGGGATCCGGGTGGACGCCGTGGCCTCCATGCTCTATTTGGACTACTCGCGGAAGGAGGGGGAGTGGGAGCCCAACGCCTTCGGCGGGCGCGAGAACCTCGACGCCATCGACTTTCTCAAGCGGCTCAATACGGAGATCTACGCCGCCTTCCCGGACGTCCAGACCTGGGCCGAGGAGTCCACCGCCTGGCCCATGGTCTCCAGGCCCACCTACGCCGGCGGCCTGGGCTTCGGGCTGAAGTGGGACATGGGCTGGATGCACGACGCCCTGGAGTACTTCCGAAAGGAGCCCATCCACCGCCGCTACCACCACGGCGAGCTGACCTTCCGCAGCCTCTACGCCTTCACCGAGAACTTCGTGCTGCCCCTCTCCCACGACGAGGTGGTCCACGGCAAGGGCTCCCTGCTGGGGCGCATGCCGGGCGACGACTGGCAGCGCTTCGCCAACCTCCGCGCCCTCCTCGCCACCCAGTTCGCCCAGCCGGGCAAGAAGCTCCTCTTCATGGGGGACGAGTTCGGCCAGTGGCGGGAGTGGTCCCATGACGGCTCGTTGGACTGGCACCTGCTGGAATACGCACCCCACAAGGGCCTGCTGGCCATGGTCCGGGACCTCAACGGGCTCTACCGGCGCGAGCCCGCCCTCCACGCCGGCGACTGCCGCCCGGAGGGCTTCTCGTGGGTGGACTGCAACGACGCCGAGAGCAGCGTGCTCCTCTTCGAGCGCCGCACGGGAGATGGGAGCGAGACGATCCTCGTGGCGTGCAACTACACCCCCGTCCCCCGGTACGGCTACCGGGCGGGGGTGGAGGTGCCGGGCCGCTGGATCGAGCTCTTCAACTCAGACGCCGCCGAGTACGGTGGTAGCGGCCTGGGCAACGGGGGAGCGGCCGAGGCCCTGCCCGAGCCCGCCCACGGGCGGCCCTACTCCCTCAGCCTCACGCTCCCGCCCCTCGCGCTCCTCTTTTTCAAGCCGAGGAAAAGATGAACCACAGAGGCGCAGAGACACAGAGGAAGACATTGGGAAGTGGGGAAAACGCCGGGGAATGGCCCGCCTCCTTCTCCCCGCTGTTTCCCTGTCCCCTGTCCCTTGTCCCCTGGCCTCCTACAAGGCCGCCGCGTTCCGTTTCCTTCCGTCTCCCGGCTCCCATCTCGCCTCACGCGCTCCCCATAGGAAGCACGCCATGACCCTCGCGGCAATGGTTCCGGCCTCTTTCGACTTCTCACTCACTTCTCACTCCTCACTCCAGAGGAGCGCCAGCGCATGAACCGCTACGTCTGCATTCACGGCCACTTCTACCAGCCCCCGCGGGAGAATCCCTGGCTGGAGCACGTGGAGCTCCAGGAGTCGGCGCACCCCTACCACGACTGGAACGAGCGCATCACCCACGAGTGCTACCAGCCCAACGCCACGGCCCGCATCCTCGACGGCGAGGGCCGCATCGCCGACATCGCCAACAACTACGCGCGCATGAGCTTCAACTTCGGCCCCACCCTCTTGAGCTGGTTAGAACTCCACGCCTCTGCCCTCTACCGCCGGATCATCGAGAGCGACGAGGCGAGCCGCGATCGCTTCTCGGGCCACGGATCGGCCCTCGCCCAGGTCTACAACCACATGATCATGCCGCTCGCCAGCCCGCGCGACCGGGAGACGCAGGTGATCTGGGGCATCCGCGATTTCGAGCGCCGCTTCGGCCGAAAGCCCGAGGGGATGTGGCTGCCCGAGACCGCCGTGGACACGGACACCCTCGAAGTGCTGGCCCGCCGCGGCGTCGCCTTCACCGTCCTCGCCCCGCACCAGGCGGCCGCCGTGCGCGCCATCGGCGAGGAGGAGTGGCGGGAGCTGGACGGCGCCTCGGTGGACCCCACCCGCGCCTACCGCTGTCTCCTGCCCTCCGGCGCCTCCATCGCCCTCTTCTTCTACGACGGACCCGTGGCGAGGGCCGTGGCCTTCGAGGGGCTCCTGACCTCGGGCGAGGCCCTGGCCGCCCGCCTCGTGGGGGCCTTTCCCCAGGACGGCGAGGAGTCTCGCCTGGTCCACATCGCCACCGACGGCGAGACCTTCGGCCATCACCACCGCTACGGCGACATGGCGCTGGCGTACGCCCTGAGGGTCATCGAGGAGCGAGGCCTCGCCCGCATCACCAACTACGGCGAATTCCTCGAACGCCACCCGCCGCGCTTCGAGGCGCGTATCCGCGAGGCCACCTCCTGGAGCTGCATCCACGGCGTGGAGCGCTGGCGCTCGGACTGCGGCTGCTGCACGGGCACCCGGCCCGGCTGGAACCAGGCGTGGCGCGCGCCGCTGCGCCAGGCGCTGGACTGGCTGAGGGACGAGGCGGCCGCGGCCTTCGAAGCCCCCGGTGACAACCCCTTCCCCGATCCGTGGGCCGCCCGGGACGCCTACATCGACGTGGTGCTCGACCGCTCCGAGGACAACGTGGAGGCCTTTTTGGCGCGCCACGCCAAGCCGGGGTGCAACCCCGTGCGCGCCCTCGAGCTCATGGAGCTCCAGCGCCACGCCATGCTCATGTTCACGAGCTGCGGCTGGTTTTTCGACGACCTGGCGGGCATCGAGGGCATCCAGATCCTGCGCTACGCAGGCCGCGTGGTCCAGCTCGCCAAGAGACTCTGGGACGTGGACCTGGAGGAGGGCTTCCTCTCCCATCTCCAGGGCGCCCGCTCCAACCGCCCCGAGCTGGGCGACGGCCGGGCCCTCTACGGGCGGGAGGTGAAGTCCGCAGCGGTGGACCTCACGCGGGTGGGCGCCCACTACGCCGTCCGCTCCCTCTTCGAGCCCTTCGCCCGGAAATCCCACATCTACTGCTACGAGGCCGATCAAGAGGAGTTCGAGACGGCCAAGTCGGGGAAGGTCCGGTTCGTCCTGGGCCGCGTTCGGATCGCCTCGCGTATCACCGGCGAGAGCACCCTCCTCAGCTTCGGCGCCCTCCTCCTCACGGACCAGCTCATGCGCTGCGGCGTGCGGCCCACCGTCTCGGACGAGGCCTTCTCCGCCACGCGGACAGAGCTGCTGGAGGGCTTCGAGTCGGGCGACTACTCGGCGCTCCTCAGGCTCCTGGACCGGCACTTCGGCGAGGCCACCTACTCCCTGCGGGAGCTCTTCCGGGATCAGCAGCGGAGCATCGTCCACCGCATGCTCAACGAGAGCCTGGCGGAGATCGAGGAGGCCTACCGGCGGATCACCGAGAGCTACGCCTCCATGATCCGGTTCCACGCCCAGCTGGGCCTCCAGCCCCCGCGCGCCTTCAAGACCGCCGCCGAGTACATCCTCAACCTGGACCTCAAGCGGGAGATCCAGAGGGACTCGCCCGACCTCGCCCGGGTCAAGGCCATGCTGCAGGAGGCCGCGGGCCTGCACCTCCAATGGGAGGAGGACACCCTCGCCTTCGCCCTGCGCGCCTCCCTGGAGCGCCACATGCGCAAGCTCTGCGAGAGCCCGGCCGACCCGGACCACCTCGCCGTCCTCGTCCACCTCCTGGAGGTGGCTCAGGCCCTCCCCTTCCCCACCGACCTCTGGAACGTCCAGAACCTCTACCACGACCTCGTCTCCGGCGAGACCCCCCTCCCCGACCCCGCCGCCTTCCGAGACCTCGGCCGGCGGCTCAATTTCAGGGTGGAGCAGGAGTGACGGGAAGGGAGAGACCACAGAGACGCAGAGGCACAGAGAAAGACTTTTGGGATTGGAGCACGGAGCGCGACTCGGCCACGGGCTGTTCGGCCAGGTGGTAGGTGTAGCCCAGGCGTGCGACCGCGTAGTGGGGGCCCAGAAGCTGGTCGCGCTCACCTCCCCATCCAACCACCTGTCCGCCATGCCCCGCGCCTGAAACGCCGAAGGCGGGGGACGAGCCCCCGCCTTGGCGTGTGGCGAAAATGGATGGGGACCGGATCAGGCGCCGAAGGGGTCCCAGGGGGGGAGGATGTAGGGCTTCTGGTCCACGATTTTCTGGATGGCGGGCGGGACGAAGCGCTTGTCCACGATGATCTCGTAGACGTGCTGGTTGAACCAACCCTGGTCGATGGTGAAGAAGCCCTCCTTGCCGGCCTTCTTGCCCCAGGAGTTCTCGACCTTCCACTTGTCGGGCTTGCCGTTCTGGATGTCCACACCGACAAAGACCATGGCGTGGTCGGGGGCGCCGTTGAGGGTCTCGAGGGCATCCTTCTTGTCCATGCTGAAGTTGAGGCCGAAGAGGTCGTCGTAATCTTCCGCGTTCTCGGCCCAAAGACCCGCCTTGCGGTTGCCCTGGGCGCCGGCGTCGGCCGCGAACCAGACGACCTGGTCACCCAGGACGGAGGCCTTGGCCATGTCGGTCATCTCCTCGGAGGTGATGTTGACGGCGGTCAGGTCGGGGTGGTCGGCCATGTCGCGGTCCCAGGCCCACTGGAGCCTCTCGTGCATGGGCTTGCCGGGATAGTTGACGAAGCACTCGTAGTTGTGGAGGTCACTGCCCACGAACTCCTGGTAGAAGCTCTGGGGCGTGTAGGTCTTGAGGGGAGAGACCTTACCGTCCTTTCCCTCGTACCGCCACTGGAAGGACTGCGGCGGCTCGCCCATACAGAGGACGAGGATCTTGTAGACGCGGTCGAGGGTTCCCATCTTGATCTGCTGGATCTTGGAGGCGGGCTCCCCCTTTTGGACGGCTTGGCGAAGCTCGAGCACGCCCTTGCGCACCTCGGTGTTCAGGAGCTTGTTCATCTGGTCCGTGTGGGAGGCGCTGAAGGTGTCCGGCATGACCTCCTCCGGCACCACCCCGTACTTGTCCACGAGGCCCAGGACGTAGTTCCAGTCGCCTCCGTCATCCATGGGGCTCTTGAGGAGGTGCATGTTCTTGCGGCTGTCCAGGGGCTCCTTGCTCAGCGCGACGGCCAGCTCCAGCGCCCGGTTGGCCCGCTCCACCTTGTCCCAGAAGTCCTCATACGCCTGGGAGAGGGTGAAGTCCTTCATGTTGAACTTGTTCATGACTTGGGGGCGCAGGATGTTGAGACCGGCGAAGAGCCAGCACCGGCCCGAGCGCGCCTGATCCGTGATGGATCCGGGGTTCTTGATGACGTGCGTGAAGAGGTCGTCGTTGGCGAGAGCCTTCTCCCGGTTGATCGCCAGGTCATTGATCATGTGATCGGCGAGCGCGTTCTGGGTGGCCTTCAGGGGCGGGGTCATGGTGAGGGAGGAGCGGATCTCCTGGATGTCCTTGGCGGAGAGACCGGCGGCGGGGGTGGGCTCCTCGCCGGGGCCGGGCTTGTACTGGGCGAGGACGGGCAGGGCGGCGAGGGCCGCCAGCAGGGCGGCGGTCTTGAGGACGGTGTGGGTCATGCGGAACCTCCATGGATTGGCGTGCTGGAGCCGCGAGAGACGCGGCTCTCCTCGCGGCCGTCTCGTGACCGTCGAGGGGTTCATTGTAGTCAAACGCGCGAGGAGCATGATTCATTCGTTCAGTTCGGCCCTCCGGTCGAAGCCGGCCCGGCGGAACGCCGGCGGTCAGGAACCGGCGCCGTTTTCGTGAAGGCCGAGGGCGGCGACGTAGAACTGTTCCACGTACTCCCGGACCATGCGGCGGGTGCCGAAGAGCGGGGCCACGGTCTTGATGGATTCCTTCATGCGGCGCACCCATCCCTTGGGGATGCCGCCGTTGTAAGCGTAGTAGAGGGGCACCACCTGCTCTTCCAGGAGGCGGAAGAGCGCGCCGGCATCGGCGGAGAATCGGTCCCCATCGCCGGAAGCCTCTTCCCCGAAGGACCATCCGTTCTTCCCGCTGAAGCCCTCGATCCACCACCCGTCCAGGATGGAGCAGTTGAGGGTTCCGTTCATGCCGGCCTTCATGCCGCTGGTGCCGCTGGCCTCCAGGGGCGGAACGGGGTTGTTGAGCCAGACGTCCACGCCGCGAACCAGGTAGGAGGCGAGGGCCTGGTCGTAGTCCTCCACGAAGGCCAGCCGCCCCGCGAAGGCGGGGTCCTGGCAGAGGCGGAAGACCTCCTGAACGAGGCGCTTGCCCTCCGTGTCCGCGGGGTGGGCCTTGCCGGCGAAGATGATCTGCACCGGCCGGAGCGGATCGGTGACGAGGCGCATGAGCCGGTCCTTGTCCCGGAGCAGCAGGTCGGGGCGCTTGTAGGCGGTGAAGCGCCGGGCGAAGCCCAAGGTCAGGACCTTGGCGTCGAGCAGGGCGCCGCTGGCGATGACGTTCTGCGCCGAGACCTGCCGCCGCTCCCAGCGGGGGCGGGCCCGCTTGTGGATGTGGTCGATGAGCCGGACCTTCAATTCCTGGTGGAGGCGCCACAGCTCCTCGTCGGGGATCTCCTCCACCTTGTCCCAGAGGCTGGGGTCGTCCTGCCGGTCCCTCCAGTCGGGCCCCAGCACGCGGTCAAAAAGGGGCTGCAGACGGTGCGGGTCGATCCAGGTGGGCAGGTGCACGCCGTTGGTCACCGCGGCGATGGGGACCTCCTCCGCGGGGCGCTCCGGCCAGAGGGGGGCCCAGATCTCGCGGGCCACCTCGCCGTGCCGCCGGCTCACGCCGTTGGCGAAGCGACTCATGCGCAGGGCGAAGGCGGTCGTGTTGAAGCCCGCCTCGGGCTGCTGGGGATGGGTCCCGAGGCCCAGGAACTGCTTATGGTCCACCCCCAGATCCTGACAGCAGTGGGCGAAGTACTTCTCCATCATGGCGAAGGGGAAGACGTCGGTGCCCGCCGAGACGGGCGTATGGGTCGTGAAAACCGTGGTCCTCCGAACCTCCTCCAGCGCCTCCGTGAACCCCATCCCCTGCTCCATCAGCGGCCGGACGCGTTGGAGCAGCGCCAGCGCCGGATGGCCCTCGTTGATGTGGACGGCGCCCGGACTCAGACCCAGGGCCTCCAGGACCCGCATGCCGCCCATGCCGAGCACGATCTCCTGCCTCAACCGCTGTTCCGGCTGTATGGCGTAGAGGTGGTGGGCAATGGCGCGGTCCCACGGCTGGTTCGTCTCCAGGTCGGTGTCCATGAGGTAGAGGGGGACCCGGCCCACCTCCACCTTCCAGACCGCCACGTGGAGGGGCGGATCGAAGAGCGGCACCTGCACGGCGAGCGGGCGGCCCTCGCCGTCCAGCACGCGCCGGACGGGGTCGTAGGTGCGGTCCAGCGTCTCGCGCAGGTCCTCGGGCGAGCCGTCCTCGCGGATGCGCTGGGTGACGTAGCCGCGCGAGTAGAGCAGGCCCACGGCCACCACGGGGATGGCCATGTCGCTGCACTCCTTGAGGTAGTCCCCCGCCAGGATGCCCAGCCCTCCGGCGTACATGGGGAGAGACACGTGCAGCCCATACTCGGCCGAGAAGTAGGCCAGGGGCGCCCGGGGCGAGCCGTACCGGCGGGTGAACCAGCCCTCGCGCCCGGCCGTCTCCGCCTCGAATCGGGCCATGACCGCGTCGTACCGCCGCAGGAAGGCCGCCTCCTCCGAGGCCTCCCTCAGCCGCGCGCCGGGCAGGAGGGCCAGCATGCGGATGGGGTTGTGACCGCTCTCGCGCCAGACGGCCAGGTCCAGCGCCCAAAAGAGAGCCCGGGCGTCGGGGTTCCAGCTCCACCAGAGGTTGTAGGCCAGCTTCTCGAGGCCTCCGATGCGCTGCGGGATGTCGGGGAATCGGGGGGTCCGGTCCATCGCTCCTCCAGGTGGCGGTCGCCGGGAGGCACCCCGCAAAAGCGGGCGCCGCCCTGCTGAACGGCTACTGTACCAGTTTGGCCCCCTCCGGTGAAGAGCGCAGTGAGGGAGACCGGAGGGAGGGACTGCGGGGCGCCGGATTCTGCCGAAGGAGTACAGAGGGGTCGTATCGTCCCTCGCACGCAGCTCTCTGCCTCTTGCGTGTCGCACCGCCCGTCCCCGCCTCGCATCGGGCACTGCTTCACTCTCGGGCCTCGGACTGCCCTCCGCTCCCCACCTCCTGGCCCTGGGTCTCGGCCCTCTCCACCGTGCTTTCCACTCTCTCGTCCAGCAGCATGCGGAGAAAGGCGCGGGCCTCCGCCGGCCCGCTGACGCGGTAGGCGGCCCTGCTGGACCTGGCCCCCACGTGCACCGTGATGCTCCCCGGAGGCAGCACGGCGAACAGCTCTTCGTCGGTCCGGTGGTCACCCATGGCGAGGACCCCCATTCCGTCCGCCGGCTCCAGCCCGATCCGCTCCACGATCACCCCCTTGTGAGTTCCCGCCATGCGGACTTCAAGCACCTTGTTGCCGGGCACCAGGTCCACGCCCAGCTCCTTGAGGTCGCGCAAGAGGCGGCGCGTGAGTTCGGCCGCCTGACGCTCGCCGAACTCGGGGTCGGCCATGCCGTAGTGCCAGGCCATGGCCGCCGTCTTCTCCTCCACGAAGGAGCCCGGCGTCGT
Source organism: Acidobacteriota bacterium (assembly GCA_049967655.1). Lineage (GTDB taxonomy): Bacteria > Acidobacteriota > UBA4820 > UBA4820 > DSQY01 > DTPS01. The sequence continues at coordinate 22,936 of JBMFSH010000019.1, read as the reverse complement.
CCTGAGGGCGTCGTTCAGGATGGAGGCAACCTTCTCCTTCCAGCCGGGGGCCTCGGCGTGGAGGGGAAGCCACCATCCACCCGGGTAGAACCGCGACCAGAAGCCGTGCTCGGCGTGGAGGGTGATGGGAAGGGAGCCGAACCACCGCTGGATCACGTTGGGCGGGCGGCCGCTGATGAGGTGGACCACCGTGCGAGGATGGGCCGCCAGGGCCTTCAGCAGCTCCAGGAGCTCCGCGTCGGGGGCGGCCAACTGCGGCGAGGTGGCATAGGGCACCAGGGTTCCGTCGTAGTCGAGCAACAGCACGCGTCCCCAGGCCTCCTTGAGCTGCTCGGCCGCGCGGGCCAGGGTTTGGGGGGAGCTGACCCGGCCGGCTCGGGTTGCAGTTCGGGGGCGGGCCGCCTCAAGGGCCGCCAGAAAACTCTCCGCCCAGCGGTAGGAGTCGTAGGTGGACACCCGCCGCCTTAGGGCCTGCATGCGCGTGCGGCGTTCCTCCTCGGTCATGGACAGCGCCGCCAGGATGGCGCTGGCCGTGGCGTCCGTGTCGTAGGGGTTGACCTGCAGCGCCTCGGCCAGTTCGGCGGCGGCGCCCGCGAACTCGCTCAGCACGAGCACCCCAGAGTCATCCGTCCTCGTGGCCACGAACTCCTTAGCCACCAGGTTCATTCCGTCTCGGAGGGGCGTCACGAGCATGACGTCCGCCGCCCGGTAGAAGGCCACGAGCTGCTCCTGGGAGATGGAGTGGTAGAGGTAGTGGATGAGCACCGAGTGGATCGTGGCGTGACGGGAGTTCACGCGGCCCACGAGGCCGTCCAGCTCCTGCCGGTAGTTCCTGTAGGACTCCACTTTGGTCCGCGAGGGAACCACCACCTGCACGAAGCGAATCTTTCCGCGGAGCGAGGGCTCCCGCTCGACGAGCCGCTCCACGGCCATGATCCGGTGGGGCAGCCCCTTCGTGTAGTCCAGCCGGTCGATGCCGAGGAGGAGTTTGCGGCCCCCCAGATCCCTTCGGATGGAGGCCACCTCCTCCAGCACCGGCGAGGTCTCGGCCATCCTCTCGAAGTGCCCGGCGTCGATGCCCATGGGAAAAACCCCGAGCCGGATCTCCCGGTTGGAGTAGTGTACGCGGTTGGCCGTCACCTCTCTCCTGAGGATGAGGTTGATGGAGCGGCTGAAGTGGCGCAGGTAGGGGTAGGTGTGAAAACCCACGAGGTCCGCCCCGAGAATTCCCTCCAGTATCTCCGTGCGCCAGGGCAGGACTCGGAAGACGTCGGAGGAGGGAAAGGGGATGTGCAGGAAGAAGCCGATTCGCGCCTCGGGCAGGATCTGCCGCAAAAGCACCGGAACGAGGGCCAGCTGATAATCGTGGACCCAGACCACGTCGCCGCGGCGGTAGTGGGCCGCCACCGCTTCGGCGAAGTGCTGGTTGGCCTCCGTGTAGGCGAGCCAGTTCTCGCCCTCGTCCGGCTGGACCTTGTCGGTCAGGTAGTGAAAGAGGGGCCAGAGCACGCCGTTGGCGAAACCCTCGTAGTAGCGGCGGACCTCCGCCTGGGTCAGATAGACGGGCGCCGTACCCACCGCCGCGAGGCGCTCTTCGAGAACGGTTCGCTCCTCCTTGCTCAGCCGGGGCAGGTCGCCCGGCCAGCCGATCCAGAGGGCGCCCGAGCGCTGATGCGGCCCCCTGAGGCCCGTGGCCAGGCCTCCCGCCGACGGGCTGATGGTGAAGTCTCCGTCCGCGCGGGTGACGGTCACGGGAAGGCGGTTGGACACGATCAGCAGTCGGCTCATCTCGGCACCCTAGCTTAAAGGTTCGGTCCCCTGGAGATGGGATTCTTCGGAAGCGCAGCTCACAAGGGCGCGGACGGTCGCACTCGCCCTCAGGCGCGGCGACAGACCAACATACTTACCATAGGTTCCCGGTGAGTCCGCCGCAAGTCGGCCGACCCGTCACGGGCCGCGCCGCCAGAGGCGAACCATCCCCCCAGAGCCCTAGGAGAACTCCCATCAGGAAGAAAGAACCCGAGCAGGACGGCCCGAGGAGGGTACGGGCCAGGGTCCACGCGGGATCGCTCTGGGCCGTAAGGACGGCGGCGAGAACGACCCAGCAGAAACGGAAGGAGAGGAGGTAGGCCATGAGCAGGCTGCTGGTTAGGGTGGCGGGGATGCCCCCTCCGATCCTCCTTCGCACGCCTCAATCCTCAGCGGTCCCTCCGCCTGCGGGGGGACCTGTTGCTCGAAGGCCTTCGATCGGAAACGGTGCGCGTCTGGGCGGCGGGGCGAGCCTCCACCGGCGCCTCGGGGGCCGCGTTGAGGGTGCGCTGGTAGTAGTCGTCCAGGAGCATGGCCACCACGGCCGCCTCGTCCTCCTCCTGCCCGAGGCTGCGGGCCAGTGCCGTGAAGCGGTTCATACGTTCGAGCTGAAGGCCGTCGCGGGAGCGCAGGTCGGCCTCGAGCTTGGCCGTGACGCGCTGGCCCACCAGAGTCCCCACCTCCTCGTCGGTGGGCAGCGCCCGCTCCTGGAGCGGAATGCCATACTGCTCGCCCACCTGCCGGAGCTTGATCTCCTCCATACCCGCCACCAGGGTGATGGACTGCCCGGTGGCACCCGCCCGGCCCGTACGGCCGGCCCTGTGGATGTAAGATTCAGGGTCCTCGCCGGGCTCGTACTGGATCACGTGGGAGAGGTCGGGGATGTCGATGCCCCGGGCCGCCACGTCCGTGGCCACCAGAAACCGGAGCTCGCCCTTCCGGAGCCTGGCCATCACCTTCTCGCGCGCCGCCTGCGAAAGGTCGGCGCTCAGTTCGTCGGCGTCGTACCCGAAGCGCTGGAGGACCACCGAGACGTAGTGCACGTTCGCCTTGGTGTTGCAGAAGATGATGGCCGAGAGCGGGTTCTCCACCTCGATGATCTTCACGAGGCTCCGGTCCTTCTTCATGGGGGGGACGATGTAGAAGATGTGCTCCGTCTCCGCCACGTGGACGCGGTCGCGGCTCAGGCTGAGAAACTCGGGCTCTTTCAGAAACTCGCCCGCCAGGCGGAGCACGAAGGCCGGATAGGTGGCGGAGAACATGTAGCCGTTGATGCGGTGCTCCGGCACGAACTTTTGCAGCCTCCGCATGTCGGGATAGAACCCCATGGAGAGCATCCGGTCGGCTTCGTCGAAAACGAGGATGCGAAGGTCCTTCAGCGAAAGGGTCCGCTTGAGGAGGTGGTCCAGGATCCGGCCCGGGGTCCCCACCACGAGGTGCGCCCCCTTCTTGAAGCCCTCGATCTGGGGCCCGTAGGCGGCGCCGCCGTAGACCACGACGGAGCGCATCCCCGCCGAGCCGCAGAGGAGCTCAGCCTCGCGGGAGACCTGGAGAGCCAGCTCCCGGGTGGGCACGAGCACGAGCGCCTGGCAGGAGGCTCGCTCGAGGTCGATGCGGTCCAGGATGGGCAGGAGGTAGGCCCCCGTCTTACCGCTTCCCGTGCGGGACTGGACCATGAGGTCCCGCTTGGCCAGGAAATAGGGGATCCCCTTGGCCTGAACGGGCATGAGAGAGCTCCATCCGGCCCGGGCGGCCGCCTCCCGAATTCTGGGGGAGAGCTGCTCTAAACTCGCTTCCGGTAGGGCGTCCGCCGGCTCCACCACATCCTCGGCGGGTCCGCCCGGTCTCACTTCCTGATCCGCGGCGCCAACTGTGGGCCACGGTCGATTCGGCTCCTCGTTCATCCAATTCTCCGGTTGCACTCCATCGCTGGCGCGCGGGAAACACCGGCCGCCCGCCACGGACGACTGGCCTGATGGTTATTATACACCGACCGCCTGCCCGGCGGCGCCGGGGCGGCAGGCCGGCCCTCCGACTCCGCCTCAATCTGGGTCGGCTCGCTCGCCCCGGCGTCGCTTCAGCTCACCCCTCCGGCGCTTGCCGGAGAGCCGGCGCTCCCTGGAGGCCGTCGTTGGAGCGGTGGGCCTCCTGGCCTTGGGCGCCTTCGCGGCCGCGCGCAACAGGGTCAGGAGCCGCTCCAGGGCGTCCTGGCGGTTGCGCTCGCGCGCCCTGAAGCGCCTGGCCTCGATGATCACGACCCCCTCCGAGGTGGCCCGCTTCCCCGCCAGGCGCAGCAGGCGGGCCCGGACCTCCTCGGGAAGCGATGGGGACCGAGCTGCGTCGAATCGGAGCTGGACCGCCGTGGCCACCTTGTTCACGTTCTGCCCGCCGGGTCCGGGAGACCGGACGAAGGCCTCCTCCAGCTCCTCCTCCCGGATGGACAGCCAGTCGTTCACCTCGATCACCCGCACCTCCTGTCGGGGCGGAAGAGGCCGCCCCGAACCCTCTCCCGCCCGGCACAAACCGGCATAAGTCACTCTTCGCGGCGATCTCGGCCCTCCCCCGTAGCATCCCGTCGCGAATGAGGCTATAAGTTTAAGTGTGCCGCACCGGAGAGGCACGCGCCAGGGGGCCGGCCCCGGATGGTCCCGGGAGCCCCCGGGCCGAGGGTTCTCCGTGCCGGCAGGGGCGGCCGGCCGCCCGGAACCGCAGGGCTCCGGCGAGAGAGGAACGGGGAGAGGGAGCTTCGATGGCCCGTCAGGGTGCCCGCCACCAGATTTCCGCTTCCGATTTCGACGCCTTCCTGTTCGACCTCGACGGCGTGGTGACGCGCACCTCCAAGGTGCACGCCGCGGCCTGGAAGGAACTCTTCGACGACTACCTTCGCCGGCGAGCCGTCCGGCTGGATGAGACCTTCCGTCCCTTCGATCCGTGCGCCGACTACAACCGCTACCTGGACGGGAAAACCCGCTACGAGGGGGTGGAGAGCTTCCTCGCCTCCCGGTCCATCGAGCTGCCTCCGGGAACGCCTCAGGACGGCCCGGAGGCAGAGACCGTCTGCGGCCTGGGCAACCGCAAGAACGAGATCTACCTGGAGCTCCTGCGCCGCCACGGCGTGGAGACCATCCCTTCGGCCCTGATCTTCATTCAATCCCTTCGCCTCCTCGGCGTCCGGACCGCCGTCGTCTCCTCCAGCCGCAACGGCCGGAGCGTCCTTGGGCGAGCGGGCCTGAGCCACCTCTTCGAGGTGGTGGTGGACGGCAACGACGTGGAGGGCCTGCATCTCGCCGGAATGCCCGATCCCGCCATCTTCCTGGAGGCGGCCCGGCGCCTGGGCGCCTCGCCGGCCCGCACGGCCGTGGTTGAGGACGCCCTGCCCGGCGTCCAGGCCGGGCGAAAGGGGGGGTTCGGCCTCGTCATCGGCGTGGACCGGTCGGGACAGACGAGGGCGCTGGAGCTGGGGGGGGCGGACATGGTGGTTTCAGATCTGGCCCAGGTGCGCCTCGCGGAAAGCCCGGAGATCGGGGGCCATCTGACCTCTCACCTGCCCTCCGCCCTCGAACGGATCGAAGAGATCGCGGTCGCCGCCCGGGGCAAGCGCCTCGCGGTCTTTCTGGATTACGACGGAACCCTCACCCCCATCGTGGCGAGCCCGGAGCTGGCCGTTCTTTCCGACGAGATGAGGGGCGCGCTCGAAGGGCTGGCCCGGCGATGCACCGTGGCGGTCGTCAGCGGACGGGACCTGCGGGACGTCCAGCGCATGGTAGGCCTGGACGGGCTCCTCTACGCCGGGAGCCACGGCTTCGAGATCCAGGGGCCCGAGGGGCGCCGGATCGACTACGAGCAGGACCCGGCCTTTCTGCCGCTGGTGGACGAGGCGGAGCGGCTCCTCAGGGAGCGCTTGGGAGGGGTGGCTGGCGTCCTCATCGAGCGCAAGCGCTTCTCCGTGGCGGCCCACTACCGGAACGTGAGTGAGGGCGACCTGCCGGTGGTCGCCCAGGCCGTGGAGGAGGTGCTCTGCGCCCTCCCGGGGCTCCGCAGGAGCGACGGGAAGATGGTGTACGACCTTCAGCCGCGCGTGGACTGGAACAAGGGCAAGGCCCTGCTCTGGATGCTGGAGCAGTTGGAGCTGAGCGGCCCGGGCGTCCTGCCCGTCTACGTGGGCGACGACCTCACGGACGAAGACGCCTTCCGCGCCGTCGAGGGCCTCGGCCTGGGCGTGGTGGTCCGCGATTTCAGGGATGAGAGGCTCACCGCGGCGCGCTACGCGCTCGCGGACACGACCGAGGTCCTGGGCTTCCTGAAGGCGCTCGCCGGCCTGCGTGCCTGAGGGGGACTGAGCCCCGTCACCCCACCCGCCTGAGAAGGACCAAGGAGAGGTCGTCGAAGGGATGGCCGTCCCCCGAAAAGGCCGCCAGGAGCAGGAGCCTCCGGGCCGGGGGCAGCCTCATGATGAGGTTCTTCACGAGCCAGACGGCGATCGAGAGCCAGCGCCGGAGGCGGCCCATGTTCCTCAGCCGCTCGCGCGAGGCCTCATCCAGGTAGAACTCGTAGAGCTCCTCCAGGTCCCGCCTGAGGGTGCGGCTCAGGCCGCCCTTTTGCAGGTCTTTGAAGACGACCGTGCCCAGGTTCTTGACGGTGGGGGCGCCGTTCCCTTTTCCCTCCGATCCGGTTCTCACTGCCATTCGGGTCCTTCGAAAAGTAGCCTCCCCCCGGCCATCGGCCTGGAATCTCCCTCAAGAAGAGGGAGCGTGCCGGAAGAGGCCAGCCTCACAGGCTCCACGTCCATCCCCGCCGGTCCAGGGCCAGCGCGATGGCGCTCAACACCGCGATGACGGCCCCGTCCTCCAGGGCCAGGAGCCACCCCGGCGCCTGGGCGTAGAGGGCGTCTCCCAGCAGGACGTAGAAGGGGCCCAGCATGCCGAACTGCAGGAGGTAGAGGAAGAGCGGGTTCCGTCCCCAGGCGGCGAGCAGCCGAGGACCCTTCACGAGGAGCCGCTCGGCCCGGTGAAAACCCCAGAAGACCAGGGCACCCAGGCCAGTGGTGACGAGCACGTAGGTGGGCGAGACGCGCGCCTTGCTCACGGGCGAGAGGGGAGCCAGCCCGGCCCCCACGGCCACCAGCAACAGCCCCGTCCAGGGGAGCCACCGGCGGTGCCGCTCGTCGGCATAGAGATCGCCCAGCGCGGTGGCCAGCAGCAGCATGGCGGACCAGGCCATGGAGCCCTGGATGCCGCCGTGGGAGGCCGCCTTCACGATGGAGAGCCAGCCGTCATAGAGAAGGAAGTGGTAGGCGAGGAGCAGGAGCAGCCCCGAGAGCGCCCGCACCCAGATGGGCAGCAGGATGAAGGGGATGGCGATGAGACCCGCCATTCCGATGGCCTGAAGGACGCCCCAGTACTGCCCGCCCTGGGGTATGCCCACCACGTGACCCACCGCCGAAATGAGGTAGCCCAGGCCCAGGATGGCCGCGTAGCGTTCGAAGAGGTGCTGCATGGCCGCGTCGCGGCCCTCCCTGGCGATGCGTCGCCTCACCGAGGGACCGTAGGTGAGGCCGATGGCGAAGTAGAAGAAAGGCGCCACCAGATCCGTGAGCGTGAGCCCCACGTCGGGGCTGTGCTTGAACATCGGCCACACGTGCACGGCGCCGTCCAGGAAGTTGACGAGGACCATGAGCAGAATGGTCAGGCCGCGAAAGTGGTCGATGGCGGCGATGCGCGACTTGTTCTCCGACACGGCTGTCTCCTCTAGCGCGGGACGGTGAAGATGTGCCGCGATTCTTCCGGCCCCATCCTCATCCCTTGAAGGGCAGGCGCGTTGGAAGTTCGGAGGGCAGGAGCGCCAGGGCCCGCTCCACCGCCACGGCCCTCATCCGGAGCTTGGTTTCCTTGTACGCGGCGCGATCGAGCGAGAGCAGTTCCCGTGCCGCCCCCGAGGCGGCCTGATCGAGGGCCTCCGGCGTGGCCGGCGCCCCGGCAAAGAGCCCCCACTGCACCGCCTGGCTGGGTGAGCAGGCCCCGGCGTGGAGGAGCAGCTCCGCGTGGCGCCGGGGAGGAATCGCCGTCTGGGCCACGAGCAGCGCCCAGGAGGGCAGGGCGAGCCCCGCGGCCACCTCGTTCATCTGCACCTTGAAGGGGCCATCGAGCATGAACCTCAGGTCGCAGGCGAAGGCGAGCAGCGCCCCACCCGCGATGGCGTGGCCCGTGCAGGCCGCCACGGTGGGGCACGGGAAGGTGAATACCCGAAGGATCGTGCGCGCGAAGGCATCGACCAGCCCCTCCACCTCCTTCGGTCCCAGGGAGGGGAGCAGCTTCACGTTGAGGCCGGCGGAGAAGAAACCCTCCCTGCCCTGCACCACGAGCGCCCGCACCGCTTCCCCCTCGGCCCGGTCCAGGGCCTGGTTCAGCTCGGCGAAAAACTCCCGGTCCATGGCGTTGACCTTGCCGTCGTCCATGCGGATCCGCCCGATGCCCTCCGCGGCTTCAAAGTGCATTTTTGCCATGCGCCACTCCTCCTCTCGTCCTCACCGATGCATTACTGTAGGCCAGTTGCCTCCGCCATGGAAGGGCCGCGGAGCTTGTTGGACACGCTGCCGCAGGGTATACTTGTGACGCGAACCACCGGCGGCGACGCCCTTAAGATGCGACGAAGGGAGCGCGGATCGGCCTCGCTGGGGCGGCCGCCGGGGGCAGGAGGAATGCCATGGCGAGTGAGCGGAGCGTATCCGTCCTGGATGCCGTCGAGAGCGCCCTGCACCATACCGTCCGTATCTGTTTCTCGCCCTTCGACCTGAAGAAGTGGTTCGTCCTGGGCTTCTGCGCCTTCCTGGCCGCCCTGGGCGAAGGCGGCCCCAGTGGCGGCGCGGCCAATTTCCGAAGCAACCCCTTCCTGCGAGGAAGGGAACCTCTGCCGCCCTCGTTCGACCACGTCACGGCCTGGGTTCTCGGCCACCTGACCCTCGTCATCGCCATCGGCGCCGTCGTCGTGCTTCTCGGAGTGGCCTTCGGCGCCATCCTGCAGTGGCTCGGCAGCCGCGGGCAGTTCATGTTTCTGGAGGGCGTCCTGCGCAACCGGGGCGCGGTGGCGGAACCGTGGCATCGCTTCCGGCGGCTCGGCAACAGCCTCTTCCTCTTGCGCTTTCTGTTGGGTCTGGTGGGCCTCGCGGCGATGGCGGTCATCTCGGCCCTCTGTCTTTTCATCGCGTGGCCCTCCGTCCGAGCGAGCTTCTTCGGTGGACGAGCCCTGCTCGCCGTGGCCCTCTTCGTCGTTCTCGTGGTTCCACTGGCCCTCGTTCTGCTGGTGATCAACCTGGTGCTCGCCGATTTCGTGGTGCCCGTGATGGCCAGGAGGGAGATCAGCGTCATGGCGGGCGTGCGCGTCTTCCGCGCGGAGCTCCTGCCGGGGAGGATCGGCGCCTTTCTGCTCTTCTACCTCCTGAAGCTCTTTCTGGCCCTCGCGGCGGGAGTCATCATCATGCTCGGCACCTGCGTCACCTGCTGTATCGCGGGCCTGCCCTACCTCAGCTCGGTGGTCTTCCTCCCCATCTTCGTCTTCATGCGGGCCTATTCGCTGGCCTTCCTGGAACAGTTCGGCGACGAGTGGCACCTCTTCTCCGACGCTACCTCGGGGAGCGCCGCCGGAACCTCGCCCGAGCCGACGCCGCCATCCGGCTCCGCAACCGCGGAACCGCTGCCACCGAGCCTCGCGGAGGAGACCCAGCCGTCGCCCCAGGTACCCCCGTCCGGGGAGCCGCAGCTCCCTCCCGAGGGCTGATCGGGGGACGGGGCGAGCTGCCGGCCCGCGCTTGCCGGGGGCCTCTAGCCCAGCCCTGCCTTGACGCCGCCCGCACCGACGCCGAGTTTCACGGAGCGGACGGCGGAAACCTCGCCCGTCACCGCCGCCTTGCCGACCCAGGCCCTCCTTCATTGGGGCCGCCCGCCGGATTCCCGCGGTGGGCCTACGCACCGCGGGCCGCCCAAGTTTGCCGCCGCCCGGGATGCTAAAATCGTCCTCTTTCCGTGGTGGGCATCATGGGAGACGGGCCCGTCTATCGGCGGATCAAGGCGCTCCTCGCGGAGCGGGGGATCCCCTACCGCGAGATACACCACCCGCCGACTCGGACCTCGGAAGAGTCGGCGCGGGCGCGGGGCGAGGAGATGGCCGTGGGAGGGAAGGCCCTCGTGCTGATGGTGAAGGGCGAGTTCCGCCTCTTCGTCCTGAGCGCGGCGCTCAAGCTAGACTCGCGGAAGATCAAAGACCGCCTCGGTACGCGCAAGCTCCGCTTCGCCACCCGTGCGGGAGGAGAACAAACTCCTTCCGGCTAGCGTATCAGGATGAGGGAAAGGAGGCTTCCATGGCCCTTGCGATGCTGTTTCCCTTTCTGATGATCCCCCACACCCAAATTCCGCGATGAAAACGCGGGTGGTTTCGGCCAGGTCCCGGACACACGGGGGAAAGGCGTTGTCTCCTGGACGGGGAGGGGCCATTCCCTCCCCGCCCCATGGGCAAAGCCCGATGGGGCCCCACCTCTCCCTTGGCGCCCTCTTCGCCTTCGGCTCGATGGCCCCCAATCCCTCCGTGGGTGTGACACCCTTTTCCACTGTGCGTGATCTGTCCCGCCTTCCACGATTATTCCCCTCCTCCATCGCGGGATTGGGGCCACATGCCCCTCTTTCTGGCGGTTGGCGGCTGTTCGGCCATCTTCGTCATCATCCCCGTCTGGCGGATCAGCGAGAAGGCCGGCTACGGCATCCGCGACGACGCCATCGTTACCGACCTCTTCATGCGAACGCGCTGAACCTGGTCCCTCTGCGGGCAGAACGCTCGAACCGACGTGCATGGAAAAGGCCGCCCCACTGGGGAGAACGGGGCGGCCTGGTCTGGTCTGGGAAGGCGCGGGGCAGCGCCCTCAGCGCCTGCGCGGCCTCATTTCGCGGCCTTCGGGGCGGGCGGCTCGCTCACGCCGAGGTTGTGGGCCAGGAATGACCAGACGTCGGCGGCCTGGGCGATGAGCTTGTCGGTGGGCATGTAGCCGTGGCTCGTGTTGGTCTCCACGTGAACGAGGATGGGGTTCTTCGGGCAGCCCTGGGCCCACTGGAGGGCCGCCGTAAACTGGTAGGTATGGCTCGGCACCACGCGGTCGTCGTGGTCGGCGGTGGTGAGGATGGTGGGGGGATAGCAGACCCCCTTGCGCACGTTCTGAAGGGGCGAGTAGGCGATCAGCCACTTGAAGGCCTTTGGATCGTCGGAGGTGCCGTATTCGGGGGCCCACATGGCTCCGCCGGAGAACTTCTGGTAGCGCAGCATGTCCATCACTCCCGCTCCGGCGTAGGCCGCGCCGAAGAGCTCCGGGTGCTCTGTGATGCTGGCGCCGATGAGCAGGCCGCCGTTGGAGTAGCCCTCGATGCCGAGACGCTTGGAGCTCGTGTAACCCTGGGCGATGAGGTATTTGGCCGCCCAGGCGAAGTCGTCGAAGACGTTCTGCTTGTCGCCGAGCATCCCTGCCCTGTGCCAGGCCTCGCCGTAGGCCGCCCCGCCGCGCAGGTTGGCCACGGCGTAGACGCCCCCCAGACCGAGCCAAACGGGCAGCGAGGGCGAGAAGTAGGGGGTGATGGTGATGTCGAAGCCGCCGTAGCCGTAAAGGATGGTTGGATTGTTCCCGTCGAGCTTGAGTCCCTTCTTGGCCACGATGAACATGGGCACCTTGGTGCCGTCCTTCGAGGTGTAGAAGACCTGCTTGGTCTCGTAGGGCGAGGGATCGAAGTCCACCTTGGGGGCGAAGAGCGTCTGGGTCTTTCCGTCGCGCACGTCGTAGCGGTAAACGGTGGCCGGGTAAAGGAAGGAGGTGAAGAGGTAGTAGACGTCGGGTGAGTCGTTCCGCGTCGAGAGGCCGCCCACCGTGCCGAGGGTCGGCGTCTCGAGAGAGGCAAGCTTCTTGCCGTCGGTGCCGTAGAGTGCGAGGCGGCTGGTGGCGACCACCTGGGAGTCCACGAGGATCTTGCCGTCGGCCATGGAGGCCCCCGCGATGACCCCTTCGCCCTCGGGCACTACCACGCGCCAGTGCGAAGGATCGGGCGTGGCCAGCGGCACGGCCACGATGCGCCCCATGGGGGCGTTGAGGTTGGTCTGGACGAAGAGGGTCTCACCCTCGTGGCCGAAGACCACGTACTGGGCGTCGTTCTTGGTGAAGAGCGGCTTCAGGGGAGCCTTCACGTCGGGCTTCATCGGGTCGCCCAGCTCCGCCGCGTAGAGCTCGTTCTCGGGCGCCGTCCCGTTGTTCAGGTAGACGAAGAGGTACCGGCCGTCCTCGGTCACGCTGCCCGAGATGCTCCACTCGGGCAGATCGGGCCGGGCGTAGATGAGCTCGTCCTGCGACTGCGGCGTACCGAGGCGGTGGTAGTAGAGTTTCTGGTCCCGCACGGCCTCGCTGATGGCCTTTCCCTTCGGCGGCTCGGGGTAGCGCGAATAGTAGAACCCCTTGTCGTCGTTGGTCCACGAGACGCCCGAGAATTTCACCCAGCGCACCTCGTCCGGCAGCGCCTTGCCCGTAGCCACGTCGAGGAGGTGGATGGTCTCCCAGTCGGAGCCGCCCACCGACAGCTCGTAGGCCAGGTAGCGGCCGTCCTCCGTGGGCTGCCAGCCCGCCAGCGCGATGGAGCCGTCGGGCGAGATCACGTTGGGATCGAGGAGAACCCTGAGCGCGGCCGACGGGCCGTCCTGCACGTAGACCACCGACTGGTTCTGCAGGCCCGAGTTCCGGTCGAAGAAGAGCCTGCCTCCCGCCTCCACGGGCGGGCTCTCCTTGGCGTAGTCCCAGAGCGCCGTGAGGCGCTTCTGAATCCAGCCCCGGAGGGGAAGCTTCGCGAGGTAGCCGTCGGTGAGGCGGTTCTCCTCCCCGACCCACCGCTTCACCTGAGGGCTGTTCAGGTGCTCCATCCACTGGTAGGGCGCCGGCACCTTGGTGCCGAAGTAGGTGTCCACCGTCTTGTCCCGGAGGGCAGCCGGGTAGCGGAGGCCGCCCCCGGCCGCCTCCTTCTTCTTCAACTGATGGACCTCACCCTTCGGCTTGGCATCGGCAGCGGAAAGAGGACGTGACCACAGGATAGGCGCACTCACGACCAGCGCCGCCGCCAGTGCCACGCGAAAGGGGGCACGGTCCCACCGGTTCGTCCCGCGTGAATTGCTTTTACCAGGGTCCTCATCGTACGCCTCGGGCATGCTCAACCTCCTTAGCCGCGCGCGCCCCCTGCCGGTGAACTGCTCTTCTCACCGGACCGACCGCAGCACTACTCTTTTCCACCCTACCCACCGTTCTGTCAAATCGAAGGTTCGGGCGAGAAAGAAGGCGAGAACGTCTGAAGGGTGGGGGGACGGTTCGTATCGGATGAGGCTTGGCCTGGCGCCCGAAGGGCGGCTGAGGAACTGAGGCCGGAGCGCGGCCATGCTGGCGCGGGCGCGCTCGGACCAGGCCCCCAGCGCCGAGTCCAAGGCGCGGCCCAGCCACAGGCATGGTTCGGAGCCGGTAGCGCAATCTCTTGGGGACAGGCATGGCGCAGGGTCGTTTTCGCCCCGTCCTTGCTCCCCCGTCATCCTCTTTCGCCCCGGCGGATTCCCGCCCGATGCGCGCGAAGGTGAGCGCCAGCACTTCACAAAGAGAGCACAAGGGTGCATATTGGTACTGGAAGAGGGAGGAGAGGCAGAAAAGAGGAGTGAGACCATGAAAGCCTCCTTATCCACCGCAGCTCTTCTCTCGGCTACGATCCTTCTCTCCGGCTGCGCGCCCAGGATGTCCAATCGCGACTACTCGCTCAACGAAGCCTACCAGCCCATGAGCGTCCAGTACGGTACGGTGGACGGCGTCCGCTCGGTCCTCATCCAGGGGCCCCAGACCGGCGTGGGCCCGATGGCGGGCGCCGTCATCGGGGGCGCCGCTGGCAACGCCATGGGAGGCGGCACTGGGCAGGTCATCACCACCGTGGCCGGGGCTCTTCTCGGAGGGTTGGCCGGCGCCGCGGCCGAGGAGAGTGCCTCGCGCCAAGAGGGGCAGCAGATCACCATCCACATGGACGACGGCCGCCTCATCGCCGTGGTACAAAGCGGCAAGGTCGCCTTCACGCCTGGGGAGAGGGTGCAGGTGCTGACCGCGGCCGATGGAACCACCCGCGTCGAAGCGGCGCCCATGGCCTCCCAATGATTCCGGTCCGCCCGGCCTGAATCACCGCCTCCCCTCCTCCACACCTCCGGAAGGCCGCCGGCTTTCACGACCCGGGACAGATCGAACGCAACACCGATTTCCACCGGGTTCACTCTTCCAGGACCTTCCTGTCGACCATGGAGGAGCTGAAGAAGGATCCCGCCAACGTCCTTCTCGTGAGCTTCAGCCGGGGCAGCTTCCTCTCCCGCTCCGTCGGCCCTCGGCGATGCCTCCGTGGCGTACCTCAAAGAGCGGAAGACCCTCTATTACCCCGGCCCGTGTGCGGGGACGATGACGCCTGTCGGCGCCGAGGGCGGCTCCATGCCCAGCAGACGGCAGGTGTGCGCGAACTCCTCGGGGGGCGGCGCGGCGAGGGTCAGGGCGGGGGCGAGGTCCGTGGCCGGAACGCTGAGGACGAAGGCGTGGAGCAGGCACCTCCCCGGCTGGAGGGACCTTCTGCGGGCGGCACTCAGGCCCGGCGGGAGATCCCGCAGGCGGCCGTAGAGGTCGTCTCCCAGGAGGGGATGGCCGGCGTGGGAGGCGTGGACGCGGATTTGGTGGGTGCGTCCGGTCTCCAGGCGGAATTCCAGGAGAGAGGCCTCCACGCGGGCCTGAAGCGTCCGGTAGTGCGTGACGGCCCGCTTGCCGCCGGGGTCCACGGCCATGCGCCGGCGGTCGCCGCGGTCCGGCCCGATGGGCCACTCCAGCCTTCCCTCCGGCGGATCGAAGCGGCCCCACGCGAGGGCGAGGTAGCGCTTCTCCACCGCCCTGGCCGACAGTAACCCCGAATAGAGCCTCTGAGCCTCGGCGCTCCTGGCTAACAGGACCACTCCGGAGGTGCTGACGTCGAGTCGGTGCAGCAGCCACGGTCCCCCGTCGCCGCTCCGGGCCCTTCGCCGATGGGCCGCGGGCAGGGCCTCCAGCAGGCGCCGGACGGCCGCTCCCTCCTCCCTGGCGGGCGTTGCCAGGCTGAGGCCGGCGGGTTTGGCGATGGCCAGGAGGTGTTCGTCCTCGTACAGGATGGTCGCCCGCATGGCCCGAGTCTAGCAGGCCCGCGCAGGGCTGTCGCGGGGCCCTCCACGCCGGTGCTAGAAAGGAGCGAGGCTGGCGAACCGGCCCCGCTCCACAGACATCAGCCGCCTCCCTGGTCCCAGTCCTTGATCTCCTTCGCCGAAGCCGGATCTGCCCCGGATCGGGCGGCCGGAGGAGGCAGGGAGCGCAGATAGGAGGCCACGCCCAAGGCCTGCTCGTGGTGTAGCCTGAACGGGGGCATGGGCGGGCGGGCCATGGAGCCGTCCGGTTTCCCGCCCGTCTTCAAGAAGGTCACCACCTGGGCCTCGCTCCACCTTCCAGGCCCGCCCGAGATGGGCGGCGCCCGAAACGGCGGGCCGCTTCCATGCTTCCGCCGACCTTCAAGTTCAGCTCAACCTGAAGTTGATCGTGACGAGCCACCATACGGCGACCGGCTTGCGGTGCAGGGTGGCCGGCTCGAAGCAGTCACCGCCATCGGACACGCCGCTTGAGTCCAACGGCTTTCCGGAATGCACCGGCGCTATACTTCATCCAATGGAGGTCCCATGCGACTGGCCGCTTTCTCCCTGGCGCTTCGGCTGGCGGCTCCCCCGACGGTCCCTCCGCCCGTCGAGCCGGCGGCTCCCACAACGTCCATGCGCCGGACTGCGCGAGCCATCGCCCGGTTCCGAAGGAGGGGGAGTCCGGCGCGCTGCCATGGAAAGGGCCGAAGGGGCGTTACAATCACTGCTGGGATGGGCGGGGCCATCCGAGCTAGGAGGTGTCGGACATGCCGGATTCACCGCGCTTCGCCCCCGGTTGGCCGGGAATCTCGCCCACATGGACCTCGAGCGCCAAGTGCGGCGTCGGCACCTCGGCGGGGCGCTCCAGCCCGCTCTGGTACACGCTGAGCCATGGCATCGTGAACGAGGTCTACTTTCCCAGGCTAGACACGGCCTGCATCCGGGACCTCCAGCTCATCGTCACCGACGGGGAGTCTTTTTTCTCGGAGGAGAAGCGCCACACCGAGAGCACCATCACCCTCCCTAAGGAGGGCATCCCGCTCTACCGCATGGAGAACGCCTGCCGGGAGGGCCGCTACCGGATCGAGAAGGAGATCCTCTCGGACCCGGCCCGCCCCGTGCTCCTCCAGCGCGTCCGCTTCCATCCCCTCACCGGCCCCGCCGAGCGCTACCGGCTCCACGTCCTGCTCGCGCCCCATCTCCACAACCGCGGCTCCGGCAATACGGCTTGGTGCGGCGACTACAAGGGCGTGCCCATGCTCTTCGCGCGGCGGCACGGCTACGCCCTGGCGCTGGCCTCCTCGCTCCCCTGGCGGGGCCGTTCGGCGGGCTTCTCCGGCTCTTCCGACGGCTGGCAGGACCTCGTTCGCCACTTCCGGATGACCTGGTTCTACGACCGGGCGGAGAACGGCAACGTGGCTCTCACCGGCGAGATCGCCCTGGACCCTTCGGCGGACGGCTTCCTGCTCGCCCTCGGCTTTGGAGAGAACGAATGGGAGGCAGGCCAGCGCGCCAGAAGCAGCATCCTGGAAGGCTTCGATGCCGTCCGCTCGGCGTTTGTGGAAGAGTGGCGGCGGTGGCAGGAGGAGCTCATGCCCCTGGAGCGCCGCCCTCACCGCGGCAGCCTCTTCCGCACCAGCGCCATGGTGCTCAAGAGCCACGAGTCCAAGGCCTTCCCGGGCGGCCTCATCGCCAGCCTGAGCGTGCCCTGGGGACAGGCCAAGGGTGACGACGACTTGGGCGGGTACCACCTCCTGTGGCCAAGGGACCTGGTGGAAACGGCGGGCGGCCTGCTCGCGCTGGGGGCCCGCCGGGACGCCCGGCGCGTTCTCCGCTACCTCCAGGCCACCCAGTGCGAGGACGGCCACTGGCCGCAGAACATGTGGCTCGACGGCAACCCATACTGGCGAGGGGTCCAGCTCGACGAGACGGCATTCCCGGTCCTGCTCTGCGACCTGGCCCTCAGAAACAAGGCCGTGGGGCCGGAGGAGGCCGCCCGGCTCTGGCCCATGGTCCGAAGCGCCGCCGCCTTCCTCGTCCAGAACGGGCCGGTGACGCAGCAGGACCGCTGGGAAGAGGATCCCGGCTATTCGCCCTTTACCCTGGCCGTGACGGTGGCCGCCCTGCTGGCAGCCGCCGAGTGGGCCGAGGGCGCCGGGGAGGGCGAGGCGGCCGCCTACCTGCGGGAGACGGCCGACGCGTGGAACGACTCCATCGAGCGCTGGACCTTCGCCACGGGGACGGAGCTGGCCGCCGAGCTGGGCGTTTCGGGCTATTACGTCCGCATCGCACCGCCGGACTCGGCAGACGCCTGCTCGCCCGTGCAGGGCTTCGTGCCCATCAAGAACCGCCCCATCGGCCAGAGCGCCGCCCCCGCCGCCCAGATCCTCAGTCCGGACGCCCTGGCCCTCGTCCGTTTCGGCCTGCGCGCGCCGGACGACCCCCGCATCCTGGACACCCTCCGGGCGCTGGACGCCCGGCTGAGGGTCATGACGCCTGCCGGCCCTTGCTGGAAGCGTTACAGCGGCGACGGCTACGGGGAGCACGAAGACGGGAGCCCCTTCGACGGAACGGGCGTGGGCCGGCCCTGGCCCCTTCTCACGGGGGAGCGGGCCCACTACGAGCTGGCCGCCGGCCGGAGGGAGGAGGCGAGGCGGCTGCTGCACGCCATGGAGGCCCTGGCCGGCACGGGGGGGATGCTGCCCGAGCAGGTGTGGGACGGGGCCGACATCCCCGCCCGCGAGCTCTTCCTCGGCCGCCCCTCGGGCTCGGCCATGCCGCTCGTCTGGGCCCACGCCGAGTACCTGAAGCTGCTGCGCTCCCTCAAGGAGGGACGCATCTTCGACTTGCCGCCGCAGACCGCGCAGCGTTATCTGCGCGACCCACCGGCCCCCCGATTCAGGGTGTGGCGCTTCGGCCACAAGTGCCGCCGCCTGGAGGGCCGCGGATTGGACCTGCGCATAGAGACCCTCCAGCGGGCCGTGGTCCACTGGAGCACCGACGGCTGGGCCTCGGCGCGGGATACGGAAAGCCGGTCCACCGGGCTGGGGATCCACGTGGTCGATCTGCCGGCGGCCGGAATGCCGGCGGGGGCCTCGGTGCGGTTCACCTTCTACTGGCCCGATGTGGCGAGATGGGAAGGGGAGGATTTCGAGGTCGAGGCGGGATGATCCGCGCGCGGCGCTCCTTCACACGAAATTCGATCTCGGAATCGGGGCTCCATGGACTTGACAGAAGCGAAGCGGTTGATCCGCTCCACCTCATGGAAGGTGATGCCGGTGGCCCCTGGTGCAACAGGGGAGCGCGCCTTCCTCACCCGATGAAGGCCAGGATCGCCAGCTCCGCCAAGCTGAGGGCGAGGATTCCCGCCGCCCGTCCGACCGGTTTGCCCTTGGCCAGCCCAGTGGCTAGTTTGACCCCGAAGAAAGCCCCGGTCAGCGCGGCCGCCGCCACCGCGAGCCGGAAGCCGACCGGATGCCCCACGGCCATCAGGAGCCCCCCCGCGAGGGCCGCCAGGCCCAGCAGGCCTCCCGAAATCAGGGAGGGAACGCTCTTGGCCGCCACGAACCCGACCACCCCTCCCCCCGCGATGAGGAGCCCGTACACGATCGTCGCCGCAATCTGAAAGACCATCCGCGCTCTCCTTGGCGCCGCTTTGGCGCCGGTGGGTTCGGTCGGTCGGCCTTCGGCGGGGTTGCATCGCCGGACGGTGCCACCTTCCCACTTCTCCCTAACCCCCGCCCTGGCCGCACCTATTTCCGAGAGCCGGCTTCACTCCTCCTCTCCGCCCCACCGGACGGCGTCCTCTCCGAAGCGCCGGCGAAGCTCGTCCAGCGTCCTGTCCAGCTTGCGCTCGCGCTCCCGCTCTCCCGCTGAGAAGAGCCCCCCCTGCACGGGACGCTGCCCCGCGGGCGAGAGATCGAAGGCGGCCATGCCCACCAGGCGCATGGGGATGGTGAGGTCGAACTGGCCGAGGAGCGCCTCCGCCGCCCTCTCCAGCTCCCGGTCCGAGTCGGTGGGACCGGCGAGGGCCATCTGCCGGCTCAGGATGCGGAAGCCGGAGGTCTTGAGCTTGACCCGCACGGCCCCGGCGAGGAGGCCTTCGGCGCGCAGGTGGCGTCCCACCTTGGCCGCGGCTTGGTGCAGGTGCGGCCGGATCGCCCCCTCTCCGACCACGTCCTTCTCCAGGGTGGTCTCGGCGCCGACGCTCTTGGTCTCCCGTTCGGAGAGAACGGGGCGGTCGTCCACACCCCAGGCCAGCTCGTGAATCCGCCGACCCCACTCGCCGAGGCGCGCCTCCAGCCTCTCCAGCGGCGCGCGGGCCACGTCGCCGATGCTCCGAAGGCCCATTCCCTCGAGCTGCTCCCTCGTCTTGGGCCCGACGCCCCAGAGCCGTGACACGTCGAGGGGCCAGAGAAAGGCCGTCACCTCTGCGGGCGGCACCACCATCAGCCCGTCCGGCTTCCGGACATCGCTGGCCACCTTCGCGACGAACTTGCAGGGCGCCAACCCCACGGAGATGGTGAGCCCCCGCGTGGCCTCCGCGACCTCCCTCCTGATCCGGCGCCCCATCTCCTCGGGCGGCCCGAACAGGCCCTCGGCGCCGGTCATGTCCAGAAAGGCCTCGTCCAGGCTGAGGGGCTCGACCAGAGGTGAGAAGCGGGCGAAGACCCCCATGACCACCTCCGACACGGCCTTGTAGCGGTCGAAGTCGGGCGGCAGGACCACGGCGTGCGGGCAGAGGCGCCGGGCCTGGGCCATCGGCATGGCGCTGCGGCATCCGAAGGGGCGCGCCTCGTAGCTGGCGGTGGAGACGACGCCCCGGCTGCCCGTGCCTCCCACGAGGAGGGGCCTCCCCTTCAGTTCGGGTCGGTCGCGCTGCTCCACGGCCGCGAAGAAGGCGTCCATGTCGGCATGGAGGATGACTCTCGGCCAGCTCTCCGCCCTCCACCGCTCCATCCGTCACCTCCCATCCCGCCGGGGACGCCGCTCAGGCCGCGGCGGCCTCGCGGCGGCCACCGAGGCTCCCCATGGAACCCACCATGGCCGCCGTGCAGCACCCAAGGAGAAGGCAGAGGCCCCACAGGGGGCGCGGTCCGAGCTTCTCCAGGACCAGGGTCCCGAGCCACGGCCCGGCCGTGAAACAGAGGCTGAAGGTCATGGCGTAGAGCCCCATGTACTCCCCCCTCCGGTCGGGGGGCGCCCAATCCGCCACCGCCGCAGCGCTGCCCGGGAACAGGATCATCTCGCCGAAGGTCCAGATCACGACGGTCATCCCGACGCTCCAGTAGCCGCCGGCCAGGGCGAGCGCCCCGAAGCCGGCTCCGGTCAGGAGCGCGCCCAGGGCCAGCGAGCGCCGGTGGGACCACCGGGCCATGGCGCCATTGAGGGGGACCTCCAGAAAGATGATCAGCACCGTGTTCACGGTGAAGAAGAGGCCGTAGACCGCCTCCGGCATGTGGAGGTCCTTCACGAGGTGGAGCGGAAAGGCCGCGTCGATCTGGAAGAAGACGACGACCGTCGGCACGATGGCGGCCAGGAAGAAGAGGAAGGGGCCATTGGCGAGGGCCCGCTCCGAAGGAGCACCGGCTCCCTCATCCTCCGGGGAGGTCGCGCCCCGGCCCGCGCAGGTCTCGCGCCGCGGCGTCATGAGCCACAGGAATCCGAAGGCGAGGAGCGAGGTGGCCCCGTCCACCCAGAAGAGCCACCGGAAGTCCACCATGGCCAGAAAACCGCCCAGGGCCGGTCCGACGCTCATGCCCAGGTTCACGGCTAGGCGATTGAGGGCGAAGACGGCCTTCCGCTGGCCGGGGGCGGCCAGCCCCGCGAGAAGGGCCATGGCGGCCGGACGGTAGGCCTCGTTCACCAGAGCCCAGAGGAAGGTCGCCGCGAGAACGGGACCGAACCCCCGCACCAGCGGGAAGAGCAGGAGAGCGGCCCCCGACAGGAATAGCGAGGCGGCCATGATCCCGAGGGCGCCCACCCGGTCGCAGAGCCTGCCCGCGAAGGGGCCCATCAGGAGCGCCCCCGCGCCGTACACGGTGAGGGCCAGGCCCGCCTGGGCGGGCGAGAGGTGGAGCCCTCTGCTCAGGTAGAGCACGAGGAAGGGCAGCACCATGGTGCCCATGCGGTTGATGAGGGTCGTGGCGCAGAGGACCCAGACCGCGCGGTCCAGGCCCCCCAGAGAGCGCCAGGGGTTCATGGGGACCTCCTCCCGGCTCATGATAGGCGGCGCCCCTCCCCCTGTCCACGGCCGATGCGCCGCTGCTTTCGGCGCGTCGTCCGAAGAGCCGCTCATGCTCGCGGGGAGCGCCGGAAGGGCCTGAGGCAGGCGCGTGGCGCCGCACTCTCGCATCGAAAGACGCTGTCCGGTTCGGGCTCCACCACGGTTTATGGCAGTCCTATTCGCTGCTCACCGCCCCTCTGATCCGCCACCGCCAACAGACCATCGGCCGTTCTAGACTCTCGACGCGACGCGCGAATACAATGGCCCGTCCGCGCACCGGACGAGGCGCAGAGCGAGGGGGGAGCGGGTGGCCAAGCGGGATTGGATTCGCGGCATCGCAGCCTTTTGCCTCCCCGGCGGGGCGCTCCTTCTCCTGCTGTCCCTGATGGTCCGGGCGGGACTCCTCACGGCGTGGTGGCCGGCGGCCGCGCCCTACGTTTCGGGGACCGTCCTCATCGCAGCCACCCTCCTGGCCTGGCGGTTTGGCCGCAGCCGAGCCCTCTACGCCCTGATGGCCATCGCGCTGACCCAGCTCCTCCTGGAGCGCTTGGGGATGCAGGCCTTCGGGGCGGCAGCCCTGCTCCTGCCCTTGAACCTGGCCGCCGCGGGGCTCCTCAGGGAGCGGGGCGTGATGAGCCGATCCGGCCTCCTCCGGCTCACCGCACTCCTCCTCCAGCCCGCGCTGGCGGCCGCGGCCCTCCTGCTCTTTCCCCGCGCCGGAGAGAGGTTCCTCCTCGGCCGCTTCTCCTCTTCGGAATGGCTGGCGCAATGGGGGCTGCCGCAGCCCGCCCTGGCCGCCTTCGCGGTGGCCGCCGTGGCTCTCTGCGTCGGGTACGGCATTCGGAGGAGCGCTCAGGATTCGGCCTTCATCTGGGCCCTGGCCGGCGCCTTCCTGGCGCTGGACTCTCGCGGATCGGGTCCCCTCCCCGCGCTCTACCTGACGGCGGCGGCGCTGATCGTGGGCTTGTCGGTGGTGGAGACTTCCCACCGCCTGGCCTACCGCGACGAACTCACGGGACTGCCAGGGCGGCGGGCCCTGGAAGAGGCGCTGGCCTCCGTCGGCGGACGGACCACGGTGGCCATGGTGGACGTGGACCACTTCAAGCGGTTCAATGACCGATACGGCCACGACGCCGGCGACCAGGTGTTGAAGATGGTGGCCGCGCGCCTCTCGGAAGCCGGAGGAGGCGGGCAGGCCTTCCGTTACGGCGGGGAGGAGTTCACCATCCTCTTCCGCGGCTGCGGGGCCGAACAGGCCCTCCCCCACCTTGAGCGCGTGAGGCGGGCCGTGGCTGCCCAGAGCTTTGCGATCCGGGCCGGCCGGCGGCCCAGAAAGAAGCCCGATCGCCCCGCGCCGAGCGGGACACAGGCTCGGCGAGCCTTCGTCAGCGTGAGCATAGGAGTGGCCGAAGCCGCCTCGTCTCAGGATATACTCTCCGCTCTGAAAGGCGCGGACCGGGCCCTCTACAGAGCCAAGGACGAGGGACGCAACCGGGTCGTCCTGGGGCGTTGAGACCGGTCGGGAACAAGGAGATCCATGTCCCCAAGTTCCGCGATGAAAACGCGGGTGCCTCCGGCTACCGCACGGGTTCACGGAGGAAAGGCGTTGTCTCCTGGACGGGGAGGGCCATGGCCTTGCCCCCCGAACCGCGAGCTAAGCCCGGCGGTTCGGGA
>JBMFSH010000018.1:0-54402 GCA_049967655.1 Acidobacteriota bacterium | reverse complement strand
CGGAGGTGAAAGACCCCGTCGTCCTTCATGCCCCGACCCGGAAGAGCCTCGCACTCTTCGGGGCCGTTCGGCCGCCGGACGGCGTCATGGTGACCCACCAGGCCGCGGTCTTCAACGCGCTGGCCTTCCTCGACTTCCTCAAGGCGGTCGTCCGTCACGCAAGGCGAGGATGCAAACTCGTCCTCGTCCTTGATAACGCGCGATACCATCACGCCATACTTCTCCGCGAGTGGCTTCGAAGACACAAGACCACACTGGTCCTGCTCTTCCTGCCACCCTACAGCCCGGATCTGAACCCGATCGAACGGGTCTGGAAACTCACCCGGCGCCTTTGCACCCACAACCAGTACTTTCAGGAGCTTCAGGACCTCGTGGAGACCGTGGTAGAACAGCTCGCTCGCTGGGCAAGACCCAATGATTGCCTGAGGCGATTATGCGCAGTCAGTTAGGACGCTATGTATAGAAGCCAACCCCACGGCCATCGGGGCCGCCATCTTTACGAATCTTGTACCAAACGATATTAGTCTTGTATTTGAACCCCCTCTGCGAGAAGGGCGTTGGGCACCCAAAGGTAGAGATGGCACCGCTCTGCCCGTATTTACCAGTGTAGGCCGTTTGCTGTCGGCCATCGGTGGTCTGCCGTCCGCTGTCCCGCGTCTTGCGTCCCGAGGGAAGGGGGGCCAGGTTCTGCGCCACACTTCCCCCCGGCTCCCACTCTTCAGAGGCCCGCCCGCGCACAGCAAAACCTGGGCACCCCTCTCCGGGCCGCCGCTTTTCTGAGGATGGCCGGAACGATCCGGCCCTCAGGCGGGGGTGATGCCCCCCTTGCCCTCTTTCTTGGCCTTCTTGTCGGCCTTTTTCTGCTTCATGGTCTTGGCGGGTTTCTTCTTAGCTTCCTTCTTCGTCTCTTTCGACTTGCCCATGGGACCTCCCATCTCTTGGAGCGAGCTCGGGCGCGGCTCCAGGAACGACGTGAATCATAGAGTATCACGATCCCTGCTTCCTCCTCCGGAAAACAGTCGCCGTTGGGAGAGAGAGGTGAATGAACGGTAGCCGGCACCGTCGGTGTCGCCATCAACCACTCCTGGCACGCCGGGCGGATCGTCCCGCTGGGATGGGGCCGTCTATAATGGGGCCGGACGTCCGACGAAGAGCGTTGATCGCCGAAACCGCCCGAGCGGGAAGAAGGCCGTTCATGGAGAGAACCGAGGGAGTGCGGGTGCTCTGGCTGAGGGGCGCTCTGCCTCTCTACTCGTGGGTGCTGGCGGCCATCTTCGCGAGCTACGTCGTTCTGGACCTCATCGCCATCCCCTTCGCCAGGCTCGTCCGAGGCTGAACCCGGCCCTTCGTCGGGGCCCCACGATCCGGCCCTCCCTACCCGACCCGGAGGGCCGCGCCTCGCGACCCGGTCGAACTCGCGAAGGGTCGCGACGGCCACTTCGTCCATCAGATGGTGGAAGAAAGCGTGGCGATGACGAAGTCCACGCTCCGGTCGCGCGAGGGGAGGCGTCGGGCGGCCCCGGACACGGCTACCGCGAGGCTCCCGCCCACCTTCCCCTGGCGGCTCAGGCGTCGCGAAACCCGGCTACTGCTGGACGAGCTCCACGCGGCGGTTCTTGGCCCGCCCCTCCTCACTGGCGTTGGAGGCCACCGGGGCATAGGGCCCGCAGCCGAAGGCCTTGAGCCGGTCCGCCGCGATGCCGTGCTCCCTTATCAGCGTCTGCTTGACCGACTGGGCGCGGGCCAGCGAGAGCTGCACGTTGTGGTCAACCGAACCCGTGCCGTCCGTGTGCCCGACGACGAAGATCCTGAGCCCCGGGTCTGCCTGGAGGAGCTTGGCGATCTCCCCGATGGCCTGGGCCGATTCGGGCTTGATGGCGGCGCTGTCGGTGTCGAAGAGGATGCCGTAGACGGCCGCGTGGCCGGTGGAGCGGATGTCGTTCCGGAACACCTCGGCGCTGGCCTGGACCTCCTGGGCCATGCCCTCCTTCTGGATGATCGCCAGAGAGTATTTGCCCGTGAACTCGGCCCCCAGGTCCACCCAGAACTCCTTGCCCGCGTTGATGATCTTGAAGGTGGCCCTCCCCTTGTCGCTCCAGAGCACCGTGCCGCCGATCTTCTGAACGGCGTTCTCGTAGTTCCGGATGATCTGGAGGTCGCTCGGCTTCTGCGTCGCGGTGGCCTGGGGGTAGTAGGTGATCTTCCAGAGATGCCCTTCCACGCGCTGCGTCATGAACCCCTTCTTGTCCTTCCCGACGACGAAATCGTGCGCGTCGAACTGCCTCTCGTCGCAGTGGTGGATCCAGTAGGTGGGCATCCGCGTGAAGAGCGGATGGTCCTTGCACCCGGTGGCGTCCTTCTGAAGGGCCGCCGTCCCCCACGACAGAGCCAGACACGCCACACCCACGAGCACGATCAACGGCTTCTTCATGGTCTTCCCTCCCTGAAACGGACTTCGGTTGAGAGCCTCCCCCGGCTCACGATGGACCCAGATGAATGACTTTCAGTATAGGTCGCTCCCCGTCCCGTGGCAATCGGGCGTGCGCGAGATCGCCTCGCTCGGGTTCGCGGCACCGAATGGGATCGGGAAATCCGCCGCAGGCCTGCGGTGCCAGGGTATCGCTGGTGAGCGGTTCGATGCCGCCGGACGGGCGCGGTCCACGGATCAGAGAGAGGGGGAAGGCGTGAGGCTTCGGCTGGCGGCGGAGAAGGCCCGGGCGTATCCGTCGAGGAGCGAGGTGACCACCTCCTTCACGGTGGAGATCCTCTCCGCCCTGTAGGCGTTCGATCCGGCGAAGGCGAAGCCCAACTTCATTCGGTCCCTCACGGCGTTCATGAGGGCGAGAGCGATGCAGTAGGGGCTCTTCTGGTAATCGCAACTCACGAGGCAGTGGTAGGGGCACTTGAAGGGCATCCGCTTTCCCGCCGCCACCTCGTCGAGGAAGCCGTTGCGGATCGCCCGGCCCGGAAGGCCCACGGGGCTCTTGATGATCACCATATCCGCGGGGCCGGCGTCGATGTAAGTCTGCTTGAAACCGGCCGCCGCGTCGCACTCCTCGGTGGTCACGAAGCGGGTGGCCATCTGGACGCCGGAGGCTCCCGCGGCCATGGCGCCGTAGAGGTCCTCACCGGTATAGATGCCGCCGGCGGCGATGACGGGGACGGACCGGCCATCCTCCTTGCCCGCCGCCTCCGCCTCCTTAAGGACCGGTTCGAGCAGGGCTTCGAGGGCGAAGGCAGGGTCTTCCAGCTGCTCTTCCTTGAATCCCAGGTGGCCGCCGGCTTTCGGCCCTTCCACCACCAGGGCGTCGGGGCGGTAGCGGTACTTGTCGAGCCACTTCCGGACGACGATCCGCGCGGCCCGCGCGGAGGAGACGATGGGCACCAGCTTGGTGGTCGTCGAGCCCTCCAGGAAGGAGGGCAGATTCAGCGGCAGCGCCGCCCCCGAGAAGATGAACTCCACCTTCTCCTCGATGGCCGTCCTCGCCATGTCGGCGTAGTTCGAAAGGGGCACGAGGATGTTCACTCCTAGGAGCCCCTTGGTGGCCTCGCGAGCCTTCCTGATCTCGGCCCGCAGGGCTCGGCGGTTCGCCTCCAGGAAGTTCGCGAAGTAGTCCGGCTCTTCCATGCCGATTCCGGCGGTGGCGATGACCCCCACTCCGCCCTCGTTGGCGACGGCGGAAGCCAGACCGGAGAGGGAGATGCGCACGCCCATGCCTCCCTGCACGACGGGGAGCTGGGCGGTGTATGGGCCAATGCGAAGGGGCGCTGGTTTCATGGTATTCACTCCAGCAGGGTCGAGCTGCGGGCGGTTCGGAACCCCAAGGTCTGGAGAACCGATTGGATCGGGGGCCGGTGGGGATCGGCGGGCAGGCCGTTCCCCGGGATACCCGATTCGAAAAGCTCTTCGCACCGCGGCGAAGCACCGGGCTTCCCGTAGCCGACGGCCGTAGTAGAGCACGAAACGGCCCGCCTGGCAACGCGGAGGATTTACCTGAAAGGAACGGCGGCGCGATCTTGGAGGAGCCTTTCGGGGCAGAATGTTCTCCCGGCGCCGTATCAGCCGAGGTCTGGATCCTCACCCCCGCAGGCGCTCACGGGCCTCCGAGTGGTAGGATGGCGGCGCCTCCTTCCCCTACCTGGGAGGGAGGCTCACGGGGGAGCTGGATGCCTGAAGTCTTTGTGGACGCGGACGGATGCCCGGTGAAAAAGGAGATCTACCGCGTGGCGGGACGGCACGGCCTGGAGGTGACGCTGGTGTCGAACTCCCGGATGCAGGTGCCGGACGAGGCGTGGATCCGGCTCGTGGTGGTACACGGCGGATTCGATGCGGCCGACGACTGGATCGTGGAGCACGCGTCGGCCGGCGACATCGTGGTGACGGCCGACATCCCGCTGGCGGACCGCTGTCTCAAGAAGGGTCTGCGGGCGCTGACCCCAACCGGCAAGGTTTTCACGCAGGACTCCATCGGGGAGGCCATGGCCAGCCGCGAACTCCTCTCCTACCTCCGCGAAATGGGCACCGTCACCGGCGGTCCCGCTCCCTTTTCTCCCAAGGACCGCTCTCGCTTTCTCCACGAGTTGGACCAGCTCATCAAAGACGCGCTCAAGAGCTCCGCACTTTAGTGGAGAGGCTCGCGAGCAGACCAGACGATCTTTCCTTTCATCGCAGTCCCTGAAAGGCGGGCCAAGGCCACAGGAAGACCGAGACGGCCGGGGGCTGGTGAAACGAAGCGTCACGGGGTATCTTGGCTCCCTGGTGATGTGGCGTTCTGACGAAGAGGAGGCACTATGACCCACCCGAGGACTCTCCTGAGAACCCTTACTACCCTGGCGCTGGCCGCCGCGTCGGGGCTCGCCCTCTCCACGGCGATCAGGGCCGATGAAGGAATGTGGACCTACGAACATCCCCCCGTCCAGCTCATCCAGAAGCGGTTCGGCTTCACGCCGACCCAGGCGTGGCTGGACCACCTCCGCCTCTCCTCTACCGGCATCGGCGGAGGCAGCGGCTCCTTCGTGTCGCCCGACGGGCTGATCCTCACCAACCACCACGTGGCCCGCATGTACCTCCAGCAGCTCTCTACGCCGGAGCACAACTACGTGGAAAACGGCTTCTACGCCAAGACCCTGGCTGACGAGATGAAGGTCCCCGGCGCCATGATCGAGGTGCTCGTGTCCATGCAGGACGTCACGCCCGAGGTGGACGGGGCCGTCAAACCGGGCGCCACGCCCGCCCAGGCCCAGCAGGCGCGCGACGCCGAGATGGCCCGGATCCAGAAGGAGTGCCTCGCGAAAACCGGCCTCCACGGCAAGGTGGTCACCCTCTACGGCGGGGCGCGCTACATGCTCTACCGCTACAAGGAGTACACGGACGTACGTGTGGTGATGGCGCCCGAGGAGAAGGCGGCCTACTTCGGCGGCGACGCGGACAACTTCTACTATCCGCGCTACGACATCGACTTCAGCTTCCTCCGCGTGTACGAGAACGGCAAGCCGGCCCACACGCCCGACTACCTCCAGTTCGACCCCGCCGGCGTGACCGATGGCATGCCCATCTTCGTCTCGGGCCACCCCGGCCGCACGGACCGACTGGACACCCTCGCCCAGCTCGCCTACTTCCGGGACGACAGCTACCCCGCCATGCTCTCTGAGCTCGCGGGCCTGGACGCGGCCCTCACGGCTTACGGCAAGAAGGGGCCCGAGCAGGCGCAGGAAGCGCAGTCCATGCTCTTCTTCATCCACAACTCCATCAAGGCCCTCACGGGCGAGTACGACGGGCTCAAGGACCCCGAGCTGATGGCCGAGAAGGCCAGCCAGGAGAAGGCCCTGCGCGCGGCGGTGGAGAAAGACCCGAAGCTCCAGCATTACGCCGACGCCTGGAAACAGATCGAGAAGGCGGTGGCCTGGGAGCGCGCCCACTTCAAGGAGATCACCTACGAGGGCCAGATTTTCGACGGCTACGGCCTGACCGGCACGGCCCTGAGCATCCTGCGCTACGCCGAGGAGGTCAAGAAACCGGACGGCGAGCGGCTGGAGGGCTACCACGACTCCCAGCTTCCGGGACTCCTGAGGCGCATCGAGGCGCCGCGGCCCTACTACAAGGGGATGAGCCAGGCCGTCATGGCCTACGAGCTGACCACCCTGAGGGACCAGCTCGGCCCCGAGAACCCCTTCGTGAAGTCTCTCCTTCAGGGCAAGACCCCCGAGCAGCGGGCCGCCGAGGCCGTCCAGGGCACGCGCCTGGGCGACGCCGCCTACCGCGCCTCCCTCCTCAAGAACGATGGGGCCGCCGTGAAGAGCTGCAAGGACCCGCTCATCGCCTTCGTCCGCCTCATGGACCCGACCCTCCGGCGCGTCCACAAGGCAATCAAGGACAACGTGGAGGCGGTGGTGGAGCCGGCCCTCACGGAGATCGCCAAGGCCCAGTTCGCGGTCTACGGCGACAAGGTCTACCCCGATGCCACGGGCACCCTCCGCCTTGCCTTCGGCACCGTCAAGGGCTATCCCTTCGACACCAGCGAGGTGCCCTACAAGACCACCTTCTACGGCCTCTATGACCGCGCCTACTCCTTCGACAACAAGGGGGACTTCCAGCTGAGCAAGATGGAGGAGACCAAGCAAGACCAGCTCGACCTCAAGACCCCCATGGACTTCGTCTGCACCGCCGACATCACGGGCGGTAACTCGGGGAGCCCCATCGTGGACAAGGAGGGCAAGCTCGTGGGCCTCGTCTTCGACGGCAACCCGCAGAGCAACCCCAACACCTTCGTCTACTCCGAGAAGGTGGCCCGCTGCGTGGCGGTGGACACCCCCGCTATCATGGAAGCGCTCACCAAGCTCTACGGCGCCGACCGCGTCGTCCAGGAGCTGACGGCGGCCGCCAAGGGCCAGGGCTGAAGAGCTTCGCCCCACAAACTCTCCGCACCACAAAAGGGGGAGGGCCGGTTTGGCTCTCCCCCTTTTCGGTGGAGGGTGGAGGGTGGAGGAAGACTTTTTTGGAGCGCCCGAACCCCGGTCCATCTCAGGCGGCGTTCTGGCCGCCCTGCGCCTGGACCTCCTTGACCAGCTCGCCGACGAAGGACTTGGCGTCGCCGAAGAGCATGAGCGTGCGGTCGAGGGTGTAGAGCTCGTTGTCCACGCCCGCGAAGCCCGGGTTCATGCTGCGCTTGATCACCATCACCGTCCGCGCCTTGTCGGTGTCGATGATGGGCATGCCGTAGATGGGACTCCCCTTGTCGTGCCTGGCCGAGGGGTTGGTCACGTCGTTGGCGCCGATGACCAGAGCCACATCCGCCTGGGGGAGTTCCGAATTGGCTTCGTCCAGTTCCATGAGCGCGTCGTACGGGATGTTCGCCTCCGCCAGGAGCACATTCATGTGGCCCGGCATGCGGCCCGCCACGGGGTGGATGGCGAACCTCACGTTGACGCCGTTCCTGGCGAGTAGGTCGTACAGCTCCCGCACCTTGTGCTGGGCCTGGGCGGCGGCCATGCCGTAACCCGGAACCACGATGACGGAGGAGGCGTTCAACAGAATGCCCGCGGCCTCCTCCGCGCTGGCGCTCCGGTAGGTCTTCCTCTCGCCCGTCTCCGCCGCCGCTCCGCTGACCTGCCCGAAGGCCCCGAAGAGGACGTTGGAGAAGGAGCGGTTCATGGCCTTGCACATGATGATGGAGAGGATGAGGCCCGAGCTGCCGTCCAGTGAGCCCGCGATGATGAGCAGCTTGTTGTCGAGGACAAACCCCATGGCCGCGGCGGAGAGACCCGCGTAGGAGTTCAGAAGGGAGATGACGGTGGGCATGTCGGCGCCGCCGATGGGGACGATGAGCAAAACCCCGAACACCAGGGCCAGCGAGGCCATGAGCAGGAAGAGGGAGTGGCTCCCGGGATGGATCACGAGGACCACGGCGATGGCCGCGGCGGCCCCCAGGATGCCCAAGTTGACGAGATTCTGGCCCCTGTAGGTGATGGGCCTTTGGGGCAGGATCTCCTGCAGTTTGCCCGTGGCCATGAGGCTCGCGGTGAAGGTCAGGTAGCCGAGGATGACCTCCAGAGCGAGCGCCCCCATGGTGAAGCGGTCCATCTCTTGGTGGCCCGCCCGCAGGAAGTACTCCGCAGTCCCCACGAGGGCCGCCGCCAGGGCGCCGAAGGCGTGCGAGAGCGCCGTCCGCTGAGGCACGGCCGTCATGGGCATCATGGCCATGGGGATGCCGATGACGGTGCCGATGACGAAGGCCACGGCGATCCACTGGTAGTGGGCCACCTCCGGACGAAGCAGGGTTCCGCCTACGGCGAGCACCATGCCGACGACGCCCGTGATGACGCCCCGGCGAGCCGTGGGCACCGAGCTCAGCCAGTGCAGGGCCAGAATGAAGCAGACGGCCGAGAGGACGTAGACGAGCTGGATCCAGTGGTCGATGCCCATCACTTCACCTGCTTGTGCTTCTTGAACATGACGAGCATGCGGTAGGTGATGAGGTAGCCCCCCACGATGTTGATCGTGGAAGCCGCCACGGCGGCCGTCCCGAGCACCGTGCTCAGCGTGGACTCCTCCTTTCCGGCCACCACGATGGAACCCACCACGGCGATGGCCGAAATGGCGTTCGTGAGGGACATGAGGGGCGTGTGGAGCAGCGGCGACACGCGCCGGATGACGAGCAGGCCTACGAAGGTAGCCAGCACGAAGATGTAGAGGTGGGATACGAGAACGTCGAGGTTCATGGGGCGGCACCCTCCTTGGACAGCGCCTGAGCGGTGGCTCCGTGGATCACCTTTCCGTCGTGAGTAACGGTGGCCTCCCTCAAGATGTCGTCCTCGAGATCGAGTTTGAAGGCACCGTCCTTCGAAAAGGCCGTGATGAAGGCCGTGAGGTTCCGCGAGTAGAGCAGGCTGCCGTGGAAGGCCACCTCGGAGGGCAGGTTCAGGGGGGCCAAGATTCGGACCCCGCCCGTCTCGACGGTCTCCCCCGGCCGGGTCAGCTCGCAGTTCCCGCCGCCCGGCGCGGCGAGGTCCACGATGACCGAGCCCGGCCTCATCTTTGCCACCATCTCGGCCGTGATCAGCTTGGGCGCCACCGCGCCTCCGATGAGGGCGGTGGTGATGACCACGTCGGAAGCGGCGCAGCGCTGGGCGATGAGCTCGCCCTGCCGGCGGTAGAACTCCTGGGACAGCTCCTTGGCGTACCCTCCCGCGTCCTGCGCCTCCTCGCCGGTCTCGACTCCCACGAATTTGGCGCCCAGGCTCTCGATCTCCGTCTTCACGGCGGGACGCGTGTCGGTGGCCTCCACCACGGCTCCAAGCCTTCGCGCCGTGGCGATGGCCTGGAGCCCGGCGACTCCGGCGCCGATCACGAAGACCTTGGCTGGAAGCACCGTTCCTGCGGCGGTCATGAGCATGGGGAAGTACCGGGGCAGGGCATCGGCTGCCATGATGACGGCCTTGTACCCGGCGATGGAGGCCATGGAGGAGAGGACGTCCATGGCCTGGGCCCTGGAGATGCGAGGGATCGCGTCGGTGGAGAAGGCGGTCACCCTCCGCTCCAGCAGCTTGCGGACCAGGTCTAAATTGCGCGTGGAGGCGAGGGGCGCGAGCAGCATGGCGCCCGGACGTATCCGGTCCGCTTCATCCAGAGTCGGCGCGTGGACCCTCAGCACGAGGTCGGCCTCCGTGAGCGCCGCCGACGGCTCGTGCGCCACCGTGGCTCCGGCCTCGGTGTAGGCGGAATCGGCGACGAAGGAGCCCGCGCCAGCCCCGGCCTCCACGGTCACCGTCAGACCCGCCTTCACCAGCTTCTTGACCGATTCCGGAACGAGCGCCACGCGGCGCTCCCCCTCCCTCGATTCCCGTGGGACAAATACCTTCATGGCTCCTCCAACAAAGGCGGCCGCATGCTCTTTCCCGCTCTTGGCCATAGTTCTTCCCGAGTACCTGAACCCACTTGCTCCCGGCGCGGACATCCCCCCCGCCTGAAGGGACACCGCGGACCCATGGGTCACTCGTCCCTGAAAGCCGCGGCCCGTTCGCGCCGTCCCGCGACTGGGGCCCCGCATACTTCGTGCAGCCGTTCGGCGGTCTCCTTGAACAGCCCGTCGCCCTTGGGCTTCTTGGAGGTCCAGATCATGGCCACGCAGTCCCCCTTCCCCGGAACGAAGGAGAGGATGCTGTGGAATCCTTCCGTGGCCCCGTTCTTGGTGACCACCGAGAGACCGCCGACCCTCTTTTCGAACCAGCCCGGCGTGCCCGAAAAGGCGGGATCGACGCGCGTCGTCATGGTGCGGAAGGCGGACGGGCTGAGCAGGCCTCCGGGCTGGATGCCTTCGTAGAAGCTCAGCAGGTCGGCCACCGTACTCTGGAGGTGGCCCGAAGGTATCCCGTACATCCCCTTGAGGCGGTGAACGATCGGCACGGGCCTGCCTCCCGCCATGCGATACGAAGTCGCTTCATCGGCGGTCGCGATGCCGTAGCCCGTGTGGTCCATGTGCAGCGGGCCGAACACCTCCCGGTGCATGAAATCGAGGTAGCTCATGCCGCTGACGGCTTCGATGATCTTCCCCACCACCGCGTAATTGAAATTGTTGTAGACCTGCTTCGTTCCGGGCCTGAAGGCGAGCGGCATGGAATCGGCCGAGCGGAGCATGGCCTCGAAGGTCGGGAGCTTGCGGTTCAGCTGGGGGATGCCGCTCTGATGAGCCATGAACAGGGCCACCGTGATGGACCGCCAGCTTTCCGGCAGGTTCTTGAGGTAGCGGCTGGCCGGGGCCTCCAGATCGAGCTGGCCGCGCTCTACGAGCACCATGGCCCCCGCGGCGGTGAGGGCCTTGGAGAGCGATCCGATGTAGAAGACGGTGTCCGGGTCCGGAGGCTGGGGAGAATCCAGCGATCCCACGCCGTACCCCCGCTCCACCGCCACCCGACCATCCCGGACCACCCCCAGAACCAGGCCCGGCAGTTCCTTTTCCCTCATGGCCGGTTCGATGATCCGGCCGGCCACGGCGTCCGGAGCCCTGTGTCGCTCTGCCTCGCCCCCAGATCCCCTGGCCGCCGCCGCGAGTGACACCTCCACCACGAGGACCGCCATCAGCAGGCTCGGGATCGCCGATTTTCCCCTTCCGGCACCGGCAGATGATCTCGACTCACCCGTCATTGTTCGCCTCCAGTCCAACAGTCCAACAGTCCAACAGCCTCAACAGGCCGGCCGCCCGGTTTATTCGCCGGAAAGACGGTGCACGGGTGAGATGGAAGCAGGCGGGCAGGCGAGGCGCACAGCAGGCAGTGGCTGTCGTATACTTAAGGGGCAGTGCTATCGGCAGAAGGAGGCTGGGAACCGGGGCGCGGGCAAGGAAGCGGATGCCGAGAAAGCAGGGCATCGGGAGGTCATCAGGCGAGGCGACCCTTCCATCCGCCGTCCCTTTCGCCCGTCCCGTGCCCCGGACGGAAGAGATTGACCCGACGCACCGTTGGAATGGGATGAAGGAGAGACGATGATGACAAGACGAAGCCGTTTGCTCGTGTTGGCCCTGGGGCTCCTGGGCGCCTCCGTGTTGCCCTTCTCGGCGCAGGCCAAATCCGCCGAAGCGGACAAGATCGTCCGGGCGGCGAAATCTACCCTGTCGGACTTCTTGGCCGACCCCAACATGAAGTGGTTGAAGGAACATTTCCAGGACGCAAAGGGGGTTCTCATCGTCCCCGACCGAAACAAGGGAGGGTTCATCTTCGCCGGCTCCGGCGGCGTGGGCGTCCTGCTCACCAAAAGAGCCGACGGCCGCTGGAGCCAACCCGCCTTCTACAGGCTGGCCAGCGTCTCCGTGGGCTTCCAGATCGGGGGCGAGCACTCCGAGGTGATCCTCTTTATCCAGTCCCAAAATGGCGTGGACTCCTTCCTCAGCTCCAGCGTCAAGCTGGGAGGAGAGGCCAGCGTGGCCGCTGGTCCCGTCGGTGAAGGCACCCAGGCAGCCACCGCCGACATCCTCTCCTTTTCGCGGTCCAAGGGGGCCTTCATCGGCGCCGCCCTGGCCGGCACCGTGGTGAAGCCCGCCAAGGACCTCAATGAGGGCTTCTATCACAAGCGCGTGAACCCGGTGGACATCCTCGTCAGGGGCACCGTCGAGAACCCGCGGAGCGACGCCTTGCGGGACGCGCTCTCACGGGTCGCCAGAAAGGAGCGGTAGCTTCGCTGATTCTCCCTCCAGCGCTGGCACGTTAGTTGCATCTTTGACGAATGGAGGCCTCATAGGACGCTGGTGCGCCCTAAAGAGGATCCTTTTGGCCATGGGCCTGCCAGAATGGCCGCGACTTTTTGGCGCGGGGGGGCATTGTGCAGGGTTCACGGGTCACCCGAAGAGTGTGGTCTTCGCCGTCTTGGCGTGTGTCGTCCAAGACTGAGAGGTCTGTTCGCTCTTCACTGCCCACAGGCGCTCCCCTATTGTTGCCCCGCATCCCCAAAAACGAGAGTTCAATCGGCTGGCTTTCCGCCCCGGCGCCCTTCCGGCCGGTGGGCGCGGGAACCCGGCGGATTCGCCGCGTCCATGGCGGGCAGCGGCCGAAGGCAGGCGAAAGGAGGCACGACTCGTGGTTCGCCGATAGGACCGATCCTTACTTAGAGCAGGGGGGACAATGCCAACACTCGGAATGCCTGAAATGCTGGGGCTCTCCATCGCCGCCGGATTCGTGGGCGCCATGTCCGGAATGGGCGGGGGGGTCGTTCTCGTGCCGGCGCTCACCCTGATGGGCCTGGACATCAAACACGCCATCGCCATCAGCATCGTCTCGGTCATCGCCACGTCGAGCGGTTCGGCCTCGGCCTACGTCCGCGACCGCATCACCAACCTGAAGGTCGGAATGTTCCTGGAGGTCTTCACCATCCTCGGCGCTGTGGTCGGCGCCGCCGTCACCCTCGCGTGCAGCGAGAGGCCGCTCTTCATTGCATTCGGGGCCATTCTCCTGGCCATCTGGCTCACGATGGTCTTTCAGGTGGGGAAACAGTGGCACCCCATGGCCTACCAGGACAGGTTCTCGAAGTGGCTCGAACTCAGGGGCAGCTATCACGACGAGGCCCAGAAGGAGACGATCCACTACCACGGCGTGCGCGCCTACTTCGGCGGTCCCTTCATGTTCTGCGCCGGATTCATCGCGGGCCTCCTCGGCATCGGCGCCGGGGCGCTGAAGGTCCTGGTCCTGGACCTGGGCATGCACTTGCCTCCCAAGGTCTCCACGACCACGAGCAACCTGATCATCGGCGTGACCGCCCTCGCGGGCACCAGCGTCTACCTGGCCAACGGTTTCATCGACCCGGGCCTCGCCGCCCCGGTCATTCTGGGCGTCGTACTGGGGGCCTTCATAGGAACGCGCGTGCTGGTGAAGCTGAGCAATTCCGCCGTGCGCAACTTTTTCCTGGTGGTTCTGTTGATCCTGGGCGCCGAGATGATCATTCGCGGGATCAGGGGGTGACCATGAGCGAACATGCGATTGCCGACGAACTCTCTCCAGAGCTCCAGGCCTTTCAGCACAAGATCGAAGGGCTCGTGGGAACCATCCTCCTGGTGGGGGTGCTGGTGAGCTGCGCCCTTCTCCTGGGCGGGATGGTGTGGCGTTTCGCCGAATCGGGGAGCTTCGCCTTCGATTACGAACTGAATAAGATGAACCTGTTTCAGTTCCTCATCAAGGAGCTGAAGCTGACCGTCGAGGGAAAGTTCCGCGCGCGTCTCCTGGTCAGCCTGGGGATCGTCACGCTCCTGCTCACTCCTTACATTCGCGTCCTGGCCTCCATGGTTTACTTCGCCTTCGTGGAAAAGAACCTCAAGTACACCCTCTTTACGGCCTTCGTGCTGACGGTTCTCAGCTACACCCTGTTCCTGCGGTGAGATGTCACGGGGTGAAAGGTGCGTGCTCAATCGCGTTATATTCATCAATTGGTCCTTCGTTTCGGAAACCGTCTCAGGGGGGCCTCCACGCGGAGGCTCTCATAGAAGGGGGCGAAATGGCTATCATCACGATTTCCAGGGGTACTTTCTCGGGAGGCAAAGATCTCGCGCAGTGCTTGGCTCAGCGGCTGGGATACCGGTCCATTGACCGGGAAAGCATCATAGCCAACGCCTCCTCGTGCGGGGCCTCCGAAGAAAAGCTCCGCGAAGCCATAGACCGGCCGCCCAGCTTCCTCGATCACTTCAGCGAGGAGCGCCGGCGCTACATCACGCTGTTCCAGGCGTGCTTGTCGGAAGAAGCCCGCCGCGACGGCCTGATCTATCTGGGTAATGCCGGCCACCTCATGCTCCATGGCGTGAGCCACGTCCTGAGAGTGCGCATCATAGCGCCGCTTGAGCAGAGGGCGCACGTCGTCCAGGAGAGCCTGCACCTGAGCCACGACGAAGCCCTTGCGTACGTCGAGAAGCGGGACCACGACCGCGCCAAGTGGACCCGTTTTCTCTACGGCGTCGATTGGAGCGATCCGGTGCTCTATGATCTGGTCATCAACCTGGAGAGGACCACCATCGAAGAAGCCTGCCACGTGGTGAGCGGACTCATCGCGGAAGAATCGTTCCGCCTGACGCCGGAATCGCAGGCCGCCATCGAAAACCTCGCTCTATCGAGCCGCGTGCGAGGTGCCCTCCTGACTCACCCCGAATCCTCCGCCCTC
This sequence comes from Acidobacteriota bacterium, assembly GCA_049967655.1. Lineage (GTDB taxonomy): Bacteria > Acidobacteriota > UBA4820 > UBA4820 > DSQY01 > DTPS01. The sequence goes on along the minus strand of JBMFSH010000018.1, from coordinate 39,773 downwards.
GTTCTGGAGGTGGAGGCGAAGGGTGGAGTCGTGACGCTCCGGGGCAAGGTCCGGAACCACCGGCAATGGCAGGCGGTCGAGGAGATCGTGAAGGGCACGCCCGGAGTGGAGCGCCTGGTCACGGACGACCTGGTGCAGGTCTTGGATAGCTGAGGCGGGCGCACGCATAGCCCGCCCGAGGGGGCAGGAGGGGGCCGCCGGCTCCGGGAGGACCGGGGCGGCGCGCCGCAGAGGCACAGAGCGAGGGCAGGTTCGGCGCCGGGGGGGCCGCTTGAGGGACCGCATACCCTAGCACTACTTCGGAACGCGAGGCGCACCGTGGCGAGAACCCGGTGATGGCCAAGGCGTTCCCGGCTCCCGCTGGGCACCTCGCCTCGGCGAGACGAAACGGCATCTCCTGCCCCTCCCGCACGGGAGAGAAGGCGGGAAAATATATGTTAGGAGCGACGGGGGGGAGCCATGCAGAGGCCGCTGAGTTTTTTCTCGGAGAGCAAGGGGTATCGGTGGTACGTGCTAGGAACGGTGCTCATCGGCGCCTTCATGTCGGCGCTGGATGCCAGCATCGTGAATATCGCCCTGCCCACCATGAACGTCCACTATCACACCCGGCTGGAGATCGTGGAGTGGGTCTCCCTCGCCTACCTGCTGACCCTCACGCTGCTTCTCCCGGTCATGGGAAAGCTCGCCGACATGCTGGGGCGAGGTCCCCTCTACAACGCGGGCTTCATCGTGTTCGGGATCGGCTCCTACCTCTGCGGGGCGGCCAACGGGATCTTCGCCCTGATCTTGTGGCGCGTCGTCCAGGCCCTCGGCGCCTCCATGCTCCAGGCCAACAGCTTGGCCCTCATCACACAGGTCTTCCCAGAGCGGGAGAGGGGGCGCGCCATAGGCATCCAAGGCGCCATCCAGGCGGCGGCCATGTCCTTCGGCCCCTTTCTGGGGGGCCTTCTCGTTGAGAAGTTCTCCACCCAGTCCATTTTCTACATCAACGTCCCCATCGCCCTGGCGGGCACCGTCGTGGGCTGGCTGATCCTGCCCAAACCCGCCGCCAACAGGCCCAAGTTCTCCTTCGACTATCCGGGCGCATTCGCTTTTTCGGCGGGATTGCTGGCCCTCATGCTGGGCCTCACCCAGGTCACCAACCACAACTGGTTCTCGGCCCATGAGCACGTCCTCTTCCTCACTGCGCTTTTCTGCCTCGGGGCCTTCCTGGCCATGGAGATCGTGGTCCCGAAGCCCTTCATCAAACTGGGTCTGTTCCTGGAACGGAACTTCACCATCGGCAACATCTCGGGGATGCTCTCCTACATGGCCCTCTTCTCGCCCATGTTCCTGCTCCCGTTCTACCTCGAGCGCGTGCTCAAGCTCGGCCCCAGCCATGCGGGCACGGTCCTCACGGTGGTGCCCCTGACCCTCTCCGCCGTGGCCATCCTGGCTGGGTATCTCTCCGACAAGTTCGGCGTGAGGCCCTTCACCGTGGGGGGCATGGTGGTAATGGCCGTGGGACTCTTCGCCATGGCCACCCTGCACAGCAACTCCAGCGCCTTCGACGTGGCCTGGCGGCTGGTGATCCTCGGCCTAGGCATGGGCACCTTCACTCCGCCCAACAACCGTTCCGTCATGAGCGCGGCCCCCGAGGCCGACCTCAGCGTGGCCGGTGGCCTCCTCAACATGATGCGCAGCCTGGGAATGATGGGAGGTGTGGCCTTCGCCCAGCTCATCTACGCCCACGAGCTGCGGCTCATCACGGCCAAGCTCGCCGCGGAGGGGCTGACGCCGGCCAAAATGGAGAGGGCCCACCGGCACGCCATGATGGTGGGCTACGACAAGGTCTACATCGTCATGATCGCGGTGGCCCTGACGGCCGCTCTTCTCTCCCTCGTCAAGGAGCGCGAGGAGCGCGCCGGCCGCATCGCCATGCATATTTCGCTCGGTGAATAGGGACAGGACGGCTCGCGAAGGTGTGGTAGCCGGCCGATTCAACCGGGTGACGGGAGCGAAATCTTTCCGCTCCCGCCTTCCGATGGACCCCTGGACGCCGGTCTCTTCTGGAACCAGAATGGCGGCTGGTACCGCCGTCCGCTCCCGGAGGGGCGGGCGGCGGCCGCTCTCAGGAGGCGACGATGGCTCAAAAGCGCGCGATGGGGTTTGGCCGTGGCTTGCTGGTACTGGCTTGGCTCGCTCTCCTGATTCCGGTTGTGATGCCCGCCGCAACCCCCGCGGCGCATCTCGCCGCACCTCAGCGAAATTGGCTCGCCAAGGCCGAGCGCCACGAGAAGGCTGGCTGGATCTACCTCCACATCGAGGGAGGGCCGCGCGAGCGCGGCTTTCAGTACGGCTACCTCCTGGCGCCCGAAATCGCCCAGGGGCTGACGGGCGACCGCCTCACCTGGGAGTACCAGACCGCCATGCCCTGGGCTTGGCTCGTGAAGAGGGCCTCGGCCATGTTCACGGCCAAGGTGCCGCCCGAATACCTGGCCGAACTCGGCGGCATCGCCGAAGGCATGCGGGCCGCTGGCGTGGACGCTTCACGCGACGAGATCCTCACCTACAACGCCATGTACGAGCTGAGCTGGTACTGGTGGCCCAAGGAGCGGAAGAAGCTCAAGAAGGGAGCCGCCACGCCGCCCCTTCAGGAGGGCTGCAGCGCCTTCATCGCCACCGGCAGCATGACCGCGGACCACGGCATCGTCATGGCCCACAACAGCATGCAGGACTACAGCTATCCCCTGCCCGACGTGATTCTGGACATCGCTCCGGAGGAGGGACACCGGATCCTCATGCAGACCTATCCGGGCTGGATCCACAGTGGCACCGACTTCTTCGTGACCGACGCGGGCCTGGTGGGTCTGGAGACGACTCTCGGCGACTTCGAGGACTACGAGGCCGGAGGCGTTCCCGAATTCGTCCGCATGCGTCGCGCCACCCAGTACGCCGGCTCCATCGACCAGTGGTGCGCCATGATGAAAGAGGGGAATAACGGCGGCTACGCCAACGCCTGGCTGCTGGGCAACGTGAACACCGGCGAGATCGCGAGGCTGGAACTGGGCCTCAAGTACGTCGGCTTCCAGAAGAAGCGCGACGGCTACTTCACGGGCTCCAACGTGGCCGTCGATCCCAAGATCCTGCGCTTCGAGACGGGGGAAAGGGAGACGGACATCCGCTTTTCGGGGGTGGCGCGCCGCGTCCGCTGGCACCAGCTCATGAAGCAGTACGCCGGCAGGATCGACGTAAAGCTCGCCGAGGCCTTCGAGGCGGACCACTTGGACCCCTATCTGGGAAAGGACCAGCCGGACAGCAGGACCCTCTGCGCCCACAACGACTTGGAGGCGGATCCCAAATTCGGCGAACCCTTCAGTCCGTCGGGCAGCGTGGACGCCAAGGTCCTGGACAGCGCCATGGCCAAGAAGATGAGCTTCGCGGCGCGCTGGGGCGCCCCCTGCGGCCGCGCCTTCGACGCCGCGAAGTTCCTTGAAGCGCACCCGCAGTTCGATTGGATGAGGGAGATCCTTCCCAGCCGCCCCTCCGAGCCCTGGGTGGTCTTCACCGCCGGGGAGACGAAGTAGCGAAGGAGGTCGGAGGTCTACGGCAGACCCTCACCCGTCCCCGGCAGTCCCCGCGGCCAGTCCGGCGGATCTCCCCGTGGCCCAGGCCCACTGGAAGTTGTGCCCGCCAATGGGGCCGAATGCGTCCAGCACCTCACCGCAGAAATAGAGCCCCGGGTGAATTCGGCTCTCCAGGGTGCGCGGATTCACCTCCGCCAGGTCCACCCCCCCGCCCGTCACCTCCGCCTTGGTGTACCCCTCGTCGCCCGTCCACGGGAGAGGGTAGCGCGTGAGGAGTCCGATCAGGCGGAGCCGCAGCTCCCGCCGGAGTTGTGCCCCCGTCACCTCCGGCCCCACCCCCGCCTCGCGGCACAGAGTTTCGGCCAGGCGCGCGGGGAGGTGCCTGGCGATCAGCCCCTCCATGGGCCCCCTGTGCCGTAGGACCCGTCCCTCCCAGGAAGGTCCATCCAGGTCGGTCCACCGCACGTAGATCTCCTGCCTCGGGCCGCCGTGGAGCAGACTGCGCACCGCGGTGTGGGAGATGTCCAGGAGGGCCGGACCGCTGTAGCCCTTGTGGGTAAAGAGGAACCCTCCTCGGGCCACGGTTTTTCTCTTGCCCGCCGGGGCCTCGAGGGTCACCGCAAGGGACACGCCGGCGAGGTGGGCGTGCACCGCGGGCTCGGCCGTGAGGGGCGTGAGCGCCGGATAGGTGGGGCGGACGGTGTGCCCGAGCCGCCGCGCGATCTCGAAGCCCCATCCGTCGCTCCCCGTGGCCGGCACCGAGAGCCCCCCCGTTGCCAGTACGACTCGCGCGGCGGCCATTTCGGAGCCGTCGGCCAGGGCCAGCCTCCACCCGCTCCCTAAGGGGACTAGGTGGGCCACGCGGAGGCCGAACCGCAGCTCGGCCCCGCGAAGCCTGGCGAGGCTCACGAGGCGCTCGCGCACCTCGCTCGCCCTGTTGCCCTCCGGGAAGAGCTTGCCCGTCTCCGGCTCCAGGACCAGTCTCAGGCCGAGCTCCTCTTCGAAAAACCGCACTTGTTCGGGCAAGGGCCAGGCGCGGAGGAGATGGCGGAGGGTGTGGGGCGAGGATTCGGTGACGAACCGTTCGGGCGCGGGGACCGAGGGAAGGACGTTGCAGCGTCCCCCTCCGCTCATCAGGATCTTTCGCCCGCCGTCTCTCGTGCCCTCCAGCAGGACCACCCGGCGACCCGCTGCACCGGAGGCCCAGATGGCCGCCATGAGACCCGATGCACCTGCGCCGATCACCACAATGGACGGATCGCTCACGGCATGCTCAATGTTCGGGCCGCGCCTTCGGCGCCGGCTTCCCCAGCAGGCGGAGGGTCTCTCTGGCGATCATCAGCTCTTCGTTGGCCGGGATCACCAGAACGGAGACGCGGCTGCCCTCCCTACTGATGATCTTCTCCGAGCCCTCGGAGCCGTTGCGCTTTTCGTCGATTTCCACTCCCATGAACTCCAGCTCCGAGCACGAGCGCTCCCTCACGAATGGGTCGTTCTCCCCAATACCGCCCGTGAAGACGATGACGTCCAGCCCGCCCATGGCGGCGGCGTAGCTGCCGATGTACTTCTTGATCCGGTAGCAGAACATGTCGAGGGCCACGGCGGCCCGCTCGTTTCCGGCTTCGATGGCCTGTTCCAGCTCCAGCATGCCCTCGCTGACCCCGGAGACCCCGAGCAGCCCGCTCTCGGTGTTGAGGATCGTCAGGACTCCCATCGAATCGGTCTTCTCGATCTCGGCGAGGAGCGGGATGAGGGAGGGATCGATGTCTCCGCTCCGCTGTCCCATCATGAGTCCGTTCAGGGGAGTGGTCCCCATGGAGGTATCGAGGGAGCGCCCTCCCTTCACCGCGGTGAGGCTGCATCCGTTACCCAGGTGGATGGTCACCATCCTGAGCTCCTCCATGGGGCGCTGCAGGATCTCCGCTGCTCGGCTGGCCGAATACTGGTGCGAGAGGCCGTGAAACCCGTAACGCCGAATGGCGTGCTTTTCGTAGTATTTGTACGGGATGGCGTACAGGTAGGCGTACTTGGGCATGGTCTGGTGAAAGGCGGTGTCGAACACGGCCACCTGGGGCACGCCGGGGCACAACCTCTGCGCCGCTTCGATCCCCATGAGGTTCAAGGGGTTGTGCAGCGGTGCCAGGGGGATGCATTCCTTGACGGCGTCGAGAACCTCCTGGTTAATGATCACCGAGTCCGAAAACTTCTCTCCCCCATGGACGACCCGGTGGCCCACCGCCGCGATCTCGTCCACCTCCTTCACGACCCCGTACTCCTCGTCTTTGAGGGCCGCGACCATGTCCTCTACGGCGGCGGCGTGGTCGGGAATGCCCGAGCGAACGGTGATCTTGCCGAGCCCGATGGAGTCGTGCCTGAGGATCGCCCCCGCCGTTCCGATGCGTTCGGCAAGGCCCTTGGCCACGACGGTCTCCCTCTCCATGTCGAAGAGCTGGTACCGCATCGAAGAAAGCCCGCAGTTTACCACCAGTGTCTTCATCGGCCCCTCCTAGCTCATTGGCGCCAGTAAGCACGGCTGGTGGAGGTAATTCAAGCTCATGGCCCGAGGGTGATGGCGAAAAGGGGCAAAACGAGCCATCCTCCGCCCGACCCGGGCATGGTCTGAAGGGTGGCCGGGTCGGATGGGGAGGCGGGGGCCTCTCGTGCCTCCCTTCCGGCGAGGTCCTTCGCCGACCACCACCGGGCCTCGCCCAAGTGAGATTAGACCGGCATCTTCCCGGCCCCCTAGACAGAGTTCGGCTCCATCCGTCTAACCTGATAGAGGGCGGCAGCCACACCGCTCCTCAGCCTCCTCCTTTCCATACCTCCCTCCCTCAGCACGGTCCGCCTTCGGGCGGACCTCTGCTTTGGGGGAGGGGGATGACAGATGATGGATCATGCCTGTCTACAATAGAGCGCCTTGCCGACTCCGAACCACGGCTGGATCTGGGCCGCGCCTTTGGCGCGGCGCTGGGGGCCTGGTCCGGGCGCGCCCGCGCAAGCGTGGCCGCGCTCCGTCTGCAGGCCCATCGGCGCCGGAACGCCGCTTTTCGCTTGCAGCGAAAAGCGAAGCCAACTGCTCAATCGCAAGCTGAAATTATTTTGGACAACCATGATGATAGATGAAGGGCGGGCAGGAAGAGCGCTCGGCTTCCTGCCCGCCCCCTTGGGACCGTATCGGAGGGGGATTCCCCTACCAGCTCCAGGAGTAGGTGACCGTGCCCTGGTCCGGGTTGATGAAAGTGAAGCTCGTGGTGGCTCCCTTGGGGACCAGGCTCTTGAGGCTCTTGCCCCCCTTAATGACGAGCTTACCCGTGTTCTTCCACTTCACATCGCTGTAGGGGCTCCCGTTGATCAAGACCTGAATGCCATACTGCAGGTTGCTCCCCTTCACTATGAGCCTGAAGGGATTGGGTGCCTTCTTGACGCCGGAGATGACGGGTGGGTTCACGAGGGCCAGGACGTAGGAACCGAGTCCCCTGCAACCCCGTGAGTCCGTGACCGTTATGTCAAATCCGCTTGTTCCATCGGCGGTGGGCGTTCCGCTCAGTACGCCATCGGCTCCAAGGGATAAGCCCGATGGCAGAGGTCCCGAACTTACGACAAAGGTGTAGGGGGCGGTTCCGCCGCTCGCCGTCAAGCTCTGGCTGTAGGCGGTTCCGGGGGCGCCGTTGGGAAGCGAGGAAGGAGAAAGGTTGATGGTGGAACAATTGCTGGCGGACCAGGCGTTCACGAGCGCGGCGCCGTCCACCGAACCCAATCCGGTGGCCTGATCGTAGCCCGGGCCGCACGAGAAACCCGTGACGCCCGGCACGGAGTTGTCCCCCGTGGTGACGTCGTTGAAGACGACGGGCCCACTCCCCGTGTACTGGGCGTTGCCGAGCTGGTAGAGGCGAACGTTGGCGTTGCCCTGGCGTTCGGCGGTCTTCTGCACCACCAGCGCCATGATGCCCGCGAAGGAGGGCGAGGAGGCCGAGGTGCCCCCGGCGATGTACAGCTTCCCGCCCGAGGCGACGATGTAGCCGTCGTAGGTGGCGGCGTTCAGGGCCACGTCGGGGATGTCCCGCATGCCGTCGGCGGGCACGCCGGGAGAGACCTGCCAGGCCGGTTTGGAGTAAAGAGTAGAGGCCCCTCCCCCCGTGGCGTAGAGGTTCGAACAGGTGTCGCCGGTGGGGCAGGTGGTGGAGGCCCCGCTCTCGTTCCACGCCGCCTCGGGGATATAGGAGAGGGCAGACCCAAAGGTGGTCGGATTGTTCGTCGTGCTCCAGTACTGCGCTGGGTCCGAGGAGTCCATGAAGAGCGTGCCGCCCACGCAGACGTCGTAGGGAGTGGAGGCCAAGCCGCTGACGGCGACGGCGGTGCCCGTCTTCGCGCTCGCGTTGTCGCAGCCGGCCGCGCCGTTGTCGCCGGCGGCCACGAGCGAGGTGATCCCCTGGGCGGCGGCCTGCATCCAGAGGTTGTCGTAGAAGTCGTTGCCGGCGCTCCCGAGGTCCGCCTCGCAGAGGCCGAAGCTCGTGCTCATGATCGGAGCGATGTTGTTATCCACGATGTACTGGGCCGACAGATCCACGCCGTCCGCCGTGTTCGTGGAGGCTGAAATGACGAAGTCGATGGTGGCCTGGGGAGCTACCGCCCCCGACCACTCCACGTCCAGGTCCGCCTCGAAGTCCTCGTTCTGGCCCAAGTCTCCCGGGTCCGTGCCATTGACGATCACGTTCAGGGTACCGGTGGAGAGGCCGAAGTTACTGCGGAAGGAGCTCCAGTCGGTGAGCAGGGTCGAGGGGTGCGTCCTCCCCACGATGGCGATGGCGGCGCCGCCGCCGTTGATGCCGGAGCTGTACAGCGGCGTCAGGTCGTAGATCGTGGCGAAGTCGGCCGGCGCGAGGTAGTGGTTTCCCGTGGAGGATGTGTACTCGGGGGTGATCTGGGATGGCTCCACAGGGCGGAAGGGAGTGTGCATGGCCTTCCTCGGGAAATCGTTGAGGGAGACGATGCCCCACACGTAGGGGCCGAGAGCGACCGGGATAGAGGGATCGCGGTCGTTTGCGTGGTACCAGTTGCCCTTCACGAGGTACTCGTGAATCCTCGTATGAAAGGTCCGTTCCACGCTCTGAACGTCCCCGCTGAAATTGATCCAGAGTCCACCCTTGGCCACCGAGTCGATGCGGAAACCTTGGGAGCGCAGCCAGCTCTCCGTGGCCGCCAGAACCGACGGATCGGCCCCGAACCGCGCCCCGAATTCCTGGGGCGTAAGCCACTGATGGTAGAGGGGCGAGGAGGGATCCTGCTGCTCGGCCAGAAGCTTCTTCAGCGCCGCCCGCTTTTCCCCGCTCATCTTCAGGGCCAGGATCATGCGGTCCATGGGGAGCGACGGCGAGGCCGGCCCCGCGTCGTACTCCGGCCGGGCCAGCGGATAGACGTTGCCCGGAAGCACGACGGTCTGACTGTTGTCGATGACGAGGGGAGAGCCCCCGTGAGTCCTAGCCGCCTGGACGCCGGGCGCCACCGCAGCTACCAGGGCGAACACGATCACGAGCGCGAACAGCGGCCTTCTAACGTGTGCATTCATCCAAATCTCCTGCCCACAATGTTAGCTTCAACCGATCCGAGCGCGAAGTTCATGAACACAGTCTGTACCGAACAATGCGCATTTTTCTGGACGAAGGCGATGCTTCCCGCCCATGCCGAAAGCACCCGTCATCAGCCCTCTGCCGCCACCAGCGGAGTCCCATTCGCCTCGTGCCAATGGAGGATCCCCCGCCAGATCTCCTGAGCGGTTTCGGCGTACCAGAAGAGCTCCCGGTCCTCGGGGTCGATGACCCCTTCGTCCACTAGAAAATCGACGTTAAAGGCTTTCCTCCAGTACTCCTCGTCCACTAGCACCACCGGAAGGGGCCGGATCTTCCGAGTCTGGATGAGGGTCAGCGTCTCGAAGAGCTCGTCGAAGGTGCCGTACCCCCCAGGGAAGGCGACCAGGGCCCTCGCCCTCAAGAGAAAATGGAGCTTCCGGAGCGCGAAATAGTGGAACCGGAAGCAGAGCTCCGGCGTGATGTACGGGTTGGGATACTGCTCGTGCGGAAGCGTGATGTTGAGGCCGATGGAGCGGGCGCCCGCGTCGAAGGCACCCCGGTTGGCCGCCTCCATCATGCCCGGTCCCCCACCCGTCATGATCATGAGCTGGCCGTCCCTCACCCTCTTGCCGGCCTCCCCCACGATCCTGCCGAACTCCCGCGCCACCTCGTAGTAGCGGCTCTTGGCCAGCAGGCGTTTGGCCACCTCCAGGCGGCGCCTGAGGCCCTCGTCCTCGGGATCGCCCCGCAGGGCCTCGGTCAGCTGCGCGACGCAGCGGCGGGCCGCTTCGGGTTCGCGGATGCGGGTGCTTCCGAAGACCACGATGGTATGCTCGATGTTCTGCCGTTCCAACTCCTGCTCGGTTTTGAGGTAATCGATCTGGAGGCGCACGCCCCGAGTCGCATCCAGCCCGAGGAAATCCACATCCTGATCGGCTTGGCGGTAGGTCGCGCTGCGCACGATGGCCTCCACCCTTTGCCGCGCCGCCGGATCCTCCTCCTCGGGCTTGGGCCTTTGCCACGGAAGCGGGTCCTTTCTCTTCACGGGGTGCGCCGGGGATGGAATCCGGCGCGCTGATCCTGAATGGTCCGAAGTTTTTCTGGTTTCGTCCAAGGAAAGCTCCTTCCAAGGGGGAAGACGCTGCAACTCACCCCTAGGATAAAAGCTACGGAGATCCTAAGCAAGGGGTCGACCTCTTCGCAAATTCCGCGATGGAATCGCAGAATTTGGGATTTTGGACAGGCCTGTCCCATGCATTACAATACATTGAGCGCTTACGGCGTTTCATCGCTCTGAAGAGGTGAATGACTTTTTTCGCAAGGAAGAGAGTATGAGGCCTACGATCCTGATCTCGGGTTGCAGCCGGGGCATCGGCCTGGAGTTCGCGCGGCAGTATGCCGAGGCGGGTTGGCGTGTGCTGGCCACCTGCAAGCGCCCGCCGGGCTCCACCGCCCTCATGGACCTTCGGGAGAAGCACGGGGAAGAGGTGCAGGTGCATGGGCTGGACGTGCGGAACTCGGAGGAGATCCTCCATCTGGCGCAAAGCCTCAGAGAGCAGCCCATCGACATCCTCTTGAACAATGCCGGGGTCTACGGCCCCGAAGAGCAGGGCCTGGGGTCGGCGGAACCGGAGGCCTGGATCGAGGTGCTGAAGGTCAACACCATCGCTCCCCTCCTCATGGCCCAGGCCTTTCTTCCCAACGTGGAGAGGGGCGCACGAAGGATCATCGCCACCGTCACCAGCCTCATGGGGAGCATCGGCGACAACGGCTCCGGAGGCCACTACCTCTACCGGTCCAGCAAGGCCGCCGTCAACATGGTCGCCAGGAGCCTGGCCGTCGATCTCAAGGGCAAGGGGATCATTTCGGTGGTGCTCCATCCCGGCTGGGTGCGCACCGACATGGGCGGTCCGCAGGCTCCGACCGGCGTGGAGGAGAGCGTCTCCGGCATGCGTCGCGTCCTGGATGGCCTCACGATGAAGGAGAGCGGCGGCTTCTTCCAATTCGACGGAGAACGCTTACCCTGGTAAACGGGTGCTTGCTATGTGCCTGTTGCTCCTCGCCATCCGACCGGACCCGAGATACGCCCTGGTGGTAGCCGCCAACCGCGACGAGATGTACGCCAGGCCAACCGCTCCCCTCGGCTTCTGGGAGCGATCGCCGAGGCTCCTCGCGGGGCGCGACCTGGAGGCCGGCGGGACCTGGCTGGGACTCACCCGCGGAGGCCGCTTCGCCGCCCTCACCAACTTTCGGGAGAGGGGCCGAGACAGCCGGGAAGCCCCTTCACGAGGGACCCTGGTGGCGGAGTTTCTGTCGGGCCAGCAGGAGGCCCCCTCGTTTCTGGACCGACTACGTGCCGAAGGTCATCGCTTCCGAGGGTTTTCCATGGTTTTCGGCACCGTCGAACGGCTTTATCACTTCTCGAACCGCGAGGCGCGCTCCGGACCGCTGGGGCCGGGCCTTTATGGTTTGAGTAACGGCTCGCTGGATGCGCCCTGGCCCAAGGTCACGAAGGGTAAGGAGCGGCTTCGCGCCGCCCTCGCCGCCCCGGACGACGATTTGTGCGCCGGGCTCTTCCGCCTCCTATCGGATCGGTCGCCCGCCCCCGACTCGGAGCTGCCCGACACAGGAGTAGGCCTGGAGTGGGAGCGTCTCCTCTCCCCTTGCTTCGTGGTGACTCCCGTCCACGGTACTCGCTGTTCCACCGTGGTGCTGATCACTTCCCAGGGGAGGGCCTACGTCGAAGAACGCGCCTTCCATTCCAACGGCGAGCCGGGGACCGTGAGACAATTTGAGTTTCGGGTGTCTCCCCCTACCGATGCTCGGGCGGGGTGATCTTCCTCAGGGTCCGTCCGCTCATGTGCGCCACGAAGCTCCTCGGGAAGATACGATCCACCAGAGCGACGAGCTTGTTGGTCACTCCCGGCACATAGACCACCCTGCGCCCCAGCGCCCGGATGGCTCCGCCCACCACCTTCTCGGGGCGCATGCTCAGGCCACCTCCCGTGGAGCCCGCCACCTTTCCGAATTCGGTGGAGGTGGAGCCCGGGTTCACCACCAGCACATCGATGCCGCTGCCGCGGAGCTCCTGCGCGAGGCCTTCTCCGAAGAGCAGGTCGAAGCCCTTGGTCGCCCCGTACACGGACATCCAAGGGGTCGCCTGGAAACCGGCGAGAGAGGCGACGATGATGATGCCGCCCCTCTCCCTCTTTCGGAAACGCCCGACAAACCGGTGGGCCACGAGCATCACGGCGGTGCAGTTCAACCGGATCATGGCCGCCAGCCGCTCCGGATCTTGCCCGTCAAACCTCCCGAAGTAGCCGGCCCCGGCGTTATCCACGAGCAGCCCCACGTCCAGATCGGCCGTGGCCCGGTCGAGGGCGAGATCCGCCCCCTCCTGGGCGAGGTCCAGGACTGCGTACCGAGCCTCCACGCCGTGGGCCCTCTTGAGCTGGTCGCAAAGCACCTCCAGCCTCTCCTGCCGGCGCGCCACCAGAAACAGATTGAGGCCCGACGCTGCCAACTGCCTTGCGAAGTGCTCTCCCAGCCCCGCCGACGCGCCGGTCACCACGGCCCAGGGGCCGTGCCTGGATGGATTCACCATGGCTTTCCTCTCCGTCGAATGGCTGCTCGCGAGATCATCAGGGTCGCTAAAGGAGTTCCGACTCTTCTTTATTGCGCAAGCTCCTGGCCACCTCCAGGGCCGCTTGATAGAGCAGCTCCATGGCCGCTCCCGTGCCGAGTCTTCCCGTGTCCAGGCAGAGGTGGTACTGGTTCGGGTCCAGCCAATTCTCGCCTACAACCGCCTTGACGAAATGGCCCCTCTCACGGTCCGACTGTTCGGCCATGTCCCTGGCCTCTTCCAGAGAGCCCAGGCTGTAAAGCCTCCGGATGCGGCGGGCACGCAGGTCGAGGGGTGCGTGGAGAAAGACCGAGAGGTGCCCCGGGAGGCCCCTCAAGAGGGCAAATCCGCCGCGGCCCACAATGACAGCGGGACCGCGCTCGGCCGTCTCCTGGATGATGGTCTTCTGGACGTCGAAGAGGTCCTTGTCGTCCACGGTGACGGGCGGAGGGGCGTAGGGAGAATCGGGCGCGCCGAAGGCATAGGCCATGCGAGTGCGCTCCCAGAAGGTCAGGTGTCGCTCGTCGAAGGCCTCCAACGCCTCGGGATCCCTCCTGAGGCGCCTCGCGGCTTCGACCAAGATCTCCCGGTCCAGGTAGCGGTAGCCGAGGCGCTGAGCCAGACGCTTACCGATGAAGCTCCCCCCGCTGCCCATCATGCGGGCGATCGTCACGATCACGTGCGCACCGTGCTTCTCCTCCATGGCTGGCCCCCTTTCCGCCGGCGCCCCTGGCTCACGGAGTCCGGCCGAGGGAGCTGGTGGTCTTTGATCGTTAATATAGAACCTGCCGAGACCCCTGGAAAGGTCCCGCGCCCTTCTTCCTCCCCTCAGACTTCGATTGGGGCTATACTTCGCTTCCGGCATGGGAGCGGGGCAGCGGCCCACGGTGGGCTCAAATTCTTGTAGGGAAAAGCAGGAGATCAGAGAATGACGAATCTAGCGGGTCGAACCGTTGTGGTTACGGGGGCGAGCTCGGGCATAGGCCGCGCGGTAGCCATGGCCTTTGGCGCCGCGGGCTGCCGCCTCGTCCTGGCCGCACGGCGGCGGGAGAAGCTGGCCGAATTGGAGAAAACGCTGAGGGAGCGACACGGTGCCGAAAGCCTGACCATCGAGCTGGACGTCAGGGACCGGCGAGCGGTCGAATCCACCCTGGGCGCCCTCCCGCCGGCCTGGAGCGAGGTGGACCTCCTCATCAACAACGCCGGCCTCGGCCGGGGCCTGGACAAACTTCAGGAGGGGAACCCCGACGAGTGGGACGAGATGATCGACACCAACGTGAAGGGGCTCCTCTACGTCACCCGCGCGCTCCTCCCCGGCATGGTGGCGAGGAGGCGGGGCCACGTCATCAACATCGGCTCGGTCGCTGGGCGGGAGGTCTATCCCGGCGGCAACGTCTACTGCGCCACGAAATTCGCCGTCAAGGCCCTGACGCGAGCCCTCAAGGTGGACCTCTTGGGCACTCCCGTTCGGGTCAGCACTATCGACCCCGGCATGGTGGAGACCGACTTCTCGGTGGTGCGCTTCCGCGGAGACCAGGAGAGGGCGGCGAAGGTGTACCAGGGGCTCAAGGCTCTGTCGGCAGAGGACATCGCCGACATCGTCCTGTGGATCGCCTCGCGCCCACCGCACGTGGACATCACCGAACTGGTGGTCATGCCTACGGCCCAGGCCACGGCCATGCTCAACCACCGGGAGCCGTAACCTCCCTCGCGCGCTTTTGCGACTGAGGGGCTCCCCGCCCCGGGGGCGACCCCGTTTTGCTACTATAAGGTGCGCCGCGCGGCGGTCCCGGGTGGGAGTTGGGCCTGGGCGCTTGGCAGCGACTGCGGAGAGATCATGAAAATGCGCGTGGGCATTATCTTCGGCGGACGGAGCGCGGAGCACGAGGTCTCCATCCAATCCGCGAAAAACATCTGGGAGGCGCTGGACCGCGAGCGCTACGAGCCCGTTCTCCTGGGGGTCGACAAGGAGGGGGTATGGCACATGGGGGCCGACTCCTCCATGATTTTGAACGCCGCCGACCCCAGGCTCATCGCCCTCAACCGATCCGCCCCGGAGGTGGTCCCCCTGGAACGGGAAGGCCAGGGGCTCGCCCTGGTTTCGCCCAGCTCGGGAGCGCAGCTCGGAACCATCGACGTCTTCTTCCCCATCATGCACGGCACCTTCGGCGAAGACGGTTCGCTGCAGGGGCTTCTCCGGCTGCTGAACGTCCCCTACGTGGGAGCCGACGTTTTGGGCTCCGCCGTGGGCATGGACAAGGACGTGATGAAGCGGCTCCTGCGCGAGGCGGCCCTGCCCGTTCCCCGGTTCATGGTGGTCCACGCCCGGGACTTGTCCCACTGCAACCTGAAGGCGCTGGCCGAGGAGCTGGGCGGCTTCCCGCTCTTCGTGAAACCCTGCAACCTGGGCTCCTCCGTGGGCATCACCAAGGTCAAGGGGCCCGATGGGCTCCGCCCCGCCCTGGAGGAGGCCCTGCGTTTCGACCGAAAGGCGCTGGTGGAGGAGGCCATCGAGGGCCGTGAGATCGAGTGCGCCGTCCTGGGCAACGACCAGCCGGAGGCCTCCTTGTGCGGCGAGGTGATCCCCACCCACGAGTTCTACTCTTACGAGGCCAAGTACATCGACGAGAACGGGGCGCGCCTGAAGTACCCGGCGGATCTGGACCGGGCTACGTCGGACAGGATCCGGAGCCTCGCCGTGAAGGCCTTCACCGTGCTGGAGTGCGCCGGCATGGCCCGGGTGGACTTCTTCCTCCGCTCCGACGGCGTGGCCCTCGTCAACGAGATCAACACCCTGCCCGGCTTCACGCGGATCAGCATGTACCCCAAGCTCTGGGAGGTCAGCGGGCTTCCCTATCCGAGGCTCCTGGACCGGCTCATCGAACTGGCCCTGGAGCGCCATGGAAGGGAGTCCGCCCTCATGAGGCAGGCCTTCCCGGAGCCGCGGTGAAGGGCGCCGGGAAAGCGTGAAAAGCCTTCCGACCTCCGCAGGCCCCGTGGGCCGAAGGGGAGCCGTCGACCGCCCCCAGGAGTAAGCGGGAACGGCCGGGTGTTAAGATGAAGACGCGGCGGTCGCCGCGCCTGGAAGCGAGGTCCCATGTCTGCAAGCACCCGCAAGCGGTCGGTTCAGGTCAAGGTCGGCGAGGTTCTGGTGGGAGGAGGCGCGCCGGTGGTGGTCCAGTCCATGACCAACACCGACACCGCCGACGTGGAGGCCACGGCCCGGCAGTGTCTGGAGCTGGCCCGCGCGGGTTCGGAGATGGTGCGCGTCACGGTGAACGTGCCAGAGGCCGCGGCCGCCGTTCCCGAGATCAAGCGGCGGATGCTCGACGCGGGCGTCAGCGCTCCGCTGATCGGCGACTTCCACTACAACGGCCACCTGCTCCTCACCCAGTTCCCGGAGTGCGCCAGGGCCCTCGACAAGTACCGGATCAATCCCGGCAACGTGGGTCACGGCAAGAAGCGGGACGAGCAGTTCGGCACCATCTGCAAGATCGCCGTGGACAACGGAAAGCCCGTCCGCATCGGGGTCAACGCCGGCTCCCTCAACCAGGAGCTGGTGACGGCCAAGATGCAGGAAAACACGGAGAGGGCCCTCGGAAGGAGCTCGGAGGAGGTTCTGGGCGAGTGCATGGTTCTCTCCGCCCTCCAGTCCACCGAGCTGGCCCTCTCCTGCGGCCTGCGGAGGGATCAGATCATCATCTCCTGCAAGAGCTCCCGGCCGGCCGAGCTGGTCAGGATCTACAGGAACCTGGCCGCAAGGACCGATCAGCCGCTCCACCTGGGGCTCACGGAGGCAGGCATGGGGACCAAGGGGCTCGTCTGGTCCGCCGCGGCGCTGGCCATCCTGCTCGAAGAGGGCATCGGAGACACCATACGGGTCTCGTTGACGCCCCGTCCCGGCGGGGACCGGCGGGAGGAGGTCTACGCCTGTCTAGAGCTTCTTCAGGCCCTGGGGCTGCGCTCCTTCGCACCGAGCGTCACGGCTTGTCCGGGCTGCGGCCGCACCACCAGCTCCACCTTTCAGGAGCTGGCCGAGAGGATTCAGGGCTACGTGCGCGACCGCATGCCCGATTGGAAGGTCCGCTACGAAGGGGTCGAGACGCTGACCTTGGCGGTGATGGGCTGCATCGTGAACGGACCCGGCGAATCCAAGGCGGCCAACATCGGCATCAGCCTGCCCGGCACGGGAGAAACGCCCAAGTGCCCCGTCTTCATCGACGGCAAGCAGTTCACCACCCTTCAGGGAACCTACGAGGAGTTGGCGCAGTCCTTCCAAAAGCTCGTGGACGACTACGTGGAGCAGACCTTCCCCCGCCGAACGCCCGCCGCCACCTGAGCCGGTCGGCCGACGAGGCGTCCCCCCCTCCCCGCGCCGCGGCTAGTCCGTCGGCTCGCCGCGCGAGCCGCGAGCCTGGGAGTGGAGGCAGGGCGGGCTCCTCGAAAGCCCGTAATCCATGACTCGCATCTTCATGGTTCACCCCTGCGCCGCCATGAAGGGGAGCGGCGGGCGATTGTCAGGGGACCGTCCGAACGGGTACAGTGGGCCAAGCGGCACCTTCCGCGAGGGAGCGCTCCCCGTCCGTTCGTCGGGGACGTCGGGCAGGCCGCGCTTTGGCAAGGGAGCGAGGACAGCATGCCGGACGACAGGGAATCGCTGGGGGGGAGTGGACGAACGCGCCCCGTCCGGCTCATCGTCGGGGCTCTCCTGCTCATGTTGTACTTCGCGGCCCTGGGACGCCCCCCCCTCCTCGAACCCGACGAGGGGCGCTACACCGAGATTCCCAGAGAGATGCTGGCTAGGCACGACTTCGTCACGCCCCGCCTCGACGGCGTGCTCTATTTCGAAAAGCCGCCCCTCTACTACTGGTTCAATGCCCTCTCCATCCGCCTGTTCGGGATCAGCGAGTTCTCGAGCCGGTTCTGGAGCGCCGCCTTCGGCCTCCTCGGCCTGGGGCTGGTCTACCTTCTGGGGCGAAGGTGCGGAGGACGGGCCGTAGGGGAATGGTCCGCCCTGATTCTGGCGACCTCCCTCCTCTACCTGGCCCTGTCCCACCTCGCCATCATCGACATGACCCTCACCTTCTTCTTCAGCCTCACCATGGTCTGCTTCTGGCTCGCCTGGGAGGCCAGCGGGGGCTGGACGGAGCGGCTTCTCTGGTACGGCATGTTCCTGGGAGCGGCTCTCACCGTGCTGAGCAAGGGGCTCATGGGGATCGCGCTGCCGGGGGCTATCGCCTTTCTGACGATCCTGCTCACCTCGGGGTGGGCCCTCCTGAAGCGGGTGCCCTGGGTCAGTGGGACGCTCCTCTTCCTCGCCGTGGCCCTTCCCTGGCACGTGCTGGCCCAGATCAGGAACCCCGACTTCTTCAGCATCTACATCGTGCGGGAGCACTTCCTCCGCTACCTGACCCCCATCTCCGACCGGCAGGAACCCTTCTGGTTCTTCCTGCCCGTCGTGGCCCTGGGGCTTCTGCCCTGGTCTGGTCTGCTGCTGGGGGTTCCATCGCTCTTCGGCGGCCTGCCCCTTCGCCGAGCGCTTCGCGAGCGGCGCGCCGTGGTCTTTCTGATCTGCTGGGCGGGATTTCTCGTCCTCTTCTTCTCGGCCTCCCAGTCCAAGCTCATCCCCTACGTCCTGCCGGCCTTCCCCCCCCTGGCCGTGCTGGCAGCCATGGTCTTGCTCGGCAAGGGTGCGCCCACCCGCCTCTGGCGGGGCCTGGAGAGGGCGGGGATCGCTCTCGGCTGTCTGCTGGTTTTCTCGCTGGGTGGCGCCTTTGTGGCGGCGGGGCTCGGGAGGGTGCCCGCCTTCGACCCGTCGGGCCGCCTCCACCTCCCGCTCCTGGCCCTGGGACTCTTGACCGTCCTCGCCTCGCTCCTGGCCGGGGCGGCCTGGCTTGCGAACTCTTCCTCGACCGCGCGGGCGTGGAGCCTCTTCCTCGCCGGGGCTCTCCTCTTCGCGGCCATCTGGGCCGCTGCGCCGCAAATCGCCGTGGGCCGGAGTTCAAAGGCTTTCGTGCCCTATTTGCAGACCCACCTGCGCCCAGGCGACCGCCTCTTCTCCTTCAACGACTACCCCCAGACCCTGCCGGTCTACCTGCGCCGGCTCATGGACGTGGCGGACTTTCAGGGGGAGCTGGCTTTCGGCATCTCCAAGCTCCCGCCCGAAGTGCGGAAGGAACGATTCCCAGATGCCGCGCAGTTCAAGAAAATCTGGGACTCCGCACAGAGGGTCTACCTCGTGACGGATCATGAATCGCTGCCCCGGATGAAAGCCGACGGCCTGGACCACGCCACGGTCCTGGAGGAGCAGCGCACGCTCCTGCTACTGACCAACCACCCGGAGGCCGAGTGACATGGAGGGATCCGCAGAAGCCGCCCCCCACGTGCCCTCGCGCCGCGTAGTGCTCCTGGCCGGCCTGCTGTTAACCGCTTTGGCCTTTCTCGGCCTCAGCCGGGACCTCTGGACGCCCGACGAGCCCCGCGAGGTGGAGATGATCCGGGAGATGTACCTCGCTCCCTCCGTGATTCCCACCCTGGACTTCTCGCCCTTCTACGAAAAGCCGCCCATCTATTACTGGCTGGGAGCGGGACTCTTTGCCCTGACAGGCGGGCCGTCGGCCTGGGCCGCCCGCCTCCTCAGCGCCCTCTGCGGCCTGCTCACCCTGCTGGTCCTCTACCGGTGGGGCGTTCGCGCCGCCTCCCCGGCCGTCGGGCTGGCCTCCGTGGTCATGATGGCCACCAGCTCCGTCTTTCTCTACGCCACCCACTGGATCATCCTGGACCCCCTCCTCATGCTGTGGATGACCCTGGCCGCCTGGGCCGGATACGAGGTGCTCGCCGGCGGGGGCCGCCGCTTCCTGGTGCTCTTTTACGCGGCCAACCTCTTGGCCCTGTGGACCAAGGGGCTCGTCGGACCGGTCCTGCTTGGAGCCGGCCTCCTCATCTACCTCGTTGTGGAGAGGCGCCGCCGGCCGTGGAGACCCTTTCACCCCTTCTGGGGAGCGGGGGTCTTCCTGACCGGCCTCGGCATCCTGGCGGCCGCCATCACCTTGGCCGGCGGAACCAACGCGCTCTACCAGTGGGCGTGGGTCAATCACGTGGACCGCTTCCTCCATCCCGTGGGGACGGGCCACGCCCAGCCCCTGCTCTACTACACCTGGACCCTGGCGCTGGCGGTTCTGCCCTGGCTGATCCCTCTCTGCATGGCCTTCCGGCCCTCCTTTTGGAGGGGGCGTCTCGACGGCCGCCCTCTCCCCGACCCGGCCGTGTACGCCGCGGCGCTGGTCGCGGGAGGGCTGGTCATCCTCAGCCTCGCCTCCACCAAGCGCGAGATCTACCTCCTGCCGCTGCTTCCGCCCCTCTTCCTCCTGTTCGGCTGGCAAGCGCAAGAGCTTGCGAGGAAGGCGGGAGCCCCCCGCGCGAAGGGCCGGGTGGCGCTCTGGCTCCAGGTCGCCCTCCTGGTCCTCTGGGCCCTGGCCCTCCCCGCGGCGCTTCTGATCTACCGGGGCGGCGGGCGGGTCGTGCCCCTGCTCCTGCTGGGCGTGGGATTGATCTGTTCCGCCGGGCTCCTGGCGTCGGCGCACCGGGGAAAGCCGCGGCACCTCAACGGATGGGCCTCGGCCTGCGCGGGGGCCTTCTGCCTGGCGCTCTTTTTTGGCGCGGTCCCCGTGATCGCCGTGCAGAAGAATATGACCGGTTTTGTGCGGCGACTGGATCACCGTCTCCCGGCGGGAGCCCCCGTCTACGCGCTTGGTGCGGATGAAACGCTTCGTGGTATCATCCCGTTCGTGACGGGGAGGCGGGTGATCGCCCTGCCGGACGACTATTTGAGCGAGAATGAGCCCGGTCTCCACGGACCCGTCGACCTCCTGGTCCAGGGCCAGTCCCCGGATCAGAAGCAAGCGCTCAGCCGGGAAGGGTACAGCCTCGTGGAGTCGCGGACCTTCGGCCGGAACCGCACCATCGCCCTATGGAACCGGCCGAAATGAGAGCCAAGGAGAATCAGCCTATGAGCACCTCCTTCCAGAAGCGAGCCGATTTCCTCCCCTTTTCGCGACCCACCATCCGCCAGGCCGAAATCGACGAGGTGGTGGACACCCTCCGCTCGGGCTGGATCACCACGGGACCGAAGGCCCAGCGTTTTGAAGAGGAGTTCGCCCGCTTCACGGGCTTCCCCATCGCCCTGGCCCTCTCCTCCGCCACTGCGGGCCTGCACATCGGACTCATGGCCCTGGGACTCAAGCCCGGCGACGAGGTCATCACCACGCCCATGACCTGGGTCGCCACCGTGAACATGATCGAAGCCCTGGGCGGCCGGCCCGTCTTCGTGGACATCCACCGCGACACGCTTCAGATCGACGAAGAGCAGGTGGCCGCCGCGGTGACACCCCGCACCGTGGGCATCCTGCCCGTCCACTTCGGCGGCGCCCCCTGCCACATGGACCCGCTTCTCGAAACCGCCCGAAGGCACGGCCTCTGGATCTTCGAGGACGCCGCCCACGGCGTCGGGACCCACTACAAGGGCCGGCACGTCGGCTGCTTCGACCGGCTGGGCGTCTTCTCCTTCCACCCCATCAAGAACATGACCACGGGGGAGGGGGGCGTGCTCGTGCTCAAGGACGAGGAGATGGCGAGAACCCTGCGCGCCCTCCGCTTCCACGGCCTGGAGAAGCAGGCCTGGAACCGCTACGCCGAGGGCGGTTCGCCCCAGGTCGAGGTGATCCGGGTGGGATTCAAATACAACTTCATGGACCTCCAGGCGGCCCTCGGGCTCCCCCAGCTCGCTTCGGTGGAGGAGTTCAACGCCCGGAGGTGCGAACTCGCGGCCCTCTACCAGGAGCTCTTCGCCGAGGTGGAGGAGATCCAGAGGCCGGCGCTTCCCGCCTATCCGCACCGCGCCACCTGGCACCTCTACGCCGTCAGAGTCACGGAAAAGGCGGGGATGAGCCGGGACGCCTTCATCGCCGAGCTGAGGGCGCGCAACGTCGGCACGGGCATCCACTTCAAGGCGGTCCACGAGCAGCCCTACTACCAGCAAAAATACCCCGGGGTGGCGTCCAGGCTTCCGCACGCCTCCTGGTCCTCGGAGCGCATCTGCTCATTGCCGCTCTTTCCAGCCATGAGCGAGGAGGACGTGCGCTACGTCGTGACCGCGGTCAAGGACGTCCTGACCCGGCGTTCCTAGGGGCGAGAGCATGCCGGAAAAACCCTACATCTCGGTCGTCATACCGGTCTACAACGAGGAGGAGAACCTGCCGGAGCTCCTCGCGCGCCTCAAGACCTCCCTGCAGGCCATCGGGCAGCCCTTCGAGGTAATCCTCGTCAACGACGGCAGCCGAGATCGCTCGCTGGAAATTCTGCGTGAGGCGGCCGACCAGGACCCCCACCTCGTGGTGGTGGACTTCAACCGCAACTACGGCCAGCACGCCGCCGTCTTCGCCGGCTTCGAGGCGAGCCGCGGCGAGATCATCGTCACCCTGGACGCGGACCTCCAGAACCCCCCCGAGGAGATCGCCAAGCTCGTAGCCAAGATGGAGGAGGGCTACGACGTCGTGGGCTCGGTCCGGGTGCAGCGCCAGGATTCGCTCTTTCGCAGGATGGCCTCCCGGCTCATCAACCGCGTCACCTCCATGGCCACGGGGGTCCAGCTCCACGATTACGGCTGCATGCTCCGGGCCTACCGGCGAGGCGTCGTCAAGACCCTGTGCGCCTCCAAGGAGATCTCGACCTTCATCCCCGTACTGGCGGACATATTCGCCGGGCGGGTCACGGAGATCCCGGTGGCCCACGCCGAGAGGCTCCGGGGCGAGAGCAAGTACAGCTTTTTCAAGCTGATCCGGCTGCAGTTCGACCTCATGACCTCCTTCAGCCTCCTCCCCCTGCGCGCCACCATGACCGTGGGGGTGTTCACCGCAATCCTCTCCATGGCGGTGGCCGTGGTCCTGATCGCCGGCCGCCTCGTCATGGGCCGGGACTGGGCGGTGAGCGGCGTCTTCACCCTCTTCGCCGCCCTCTTCTTCTTCATGGGAGTCCTCCTCTTCGGAATCGGCCTTCTTGGAGAGTACGTGGGCCGCATCTACATGGAGGTCCGCAGACGCCCGCGGTACGTCGTCCGCCAGGTCATCGGCCGGGAGCCGGAGGCGAAGCCATGAGGGCCCTCGTGATGGGGTACCACACCATGGGTTGCCTGGGCTTCGACGCGCTGCTCCGCCACGGCTTCACGATCCCGGCGGTCTTCACCCACGAGGACGATCCCCGCGAGGAGATCTGGTGGGAGTCGCTGGCCGCGAGGGCCAACGCCCGCGGCATCCCCGTCCACACCCCCACGAACCCAAAGGATCCGGCCTACGCCGAGCTGGTCCGAGGCTACCGGCCGGACTTCCTCTTCTCCTTCTACTATCGCTACATGATTCCCCAGGCTGTGCTCGACCTGGCTCCCCTCGGCGCGTTCAACCTCCACGGCTCGCTCCTGCCCCGCTACCGTGGACGGGCACCCGTCAACTGGGTCCTGGTGAATGGGGAGAGGGAAACCGGGGTGAGCCTACACGCCATGGTAGTCAAGCCCGACGCGGGCGGGCTCGTGGATCAGGAACCGGTGCCCGTGGCCTTCGAGGACACCGCCTTCACGCTCTTCCGCAAGCTGGAAGCCGCCGCCGCCAAGCTCCTGGACCGGAGCCTGCCGCTGCTCCGCGAAGGCCGGGTGGTCTCGCGTCCCCTGGACCTGGCCGCCGGCAGCTACTTCGGCGGCCGGAAGCCCGAGGACGGGCGGATCGATTGGAGCTGGGACACCGAGCGCATCTACAACCTGGTCAGGGCGGTGACCCATCCCTACCCCGGAGCCTTCACCGAGTGGGGAGGAAGCCGGCTCTACGTCTGGTGGGCCCTGCCCGTGGAGGGGCCGTGCGCCGAACCTGGCACCGTCACGGCCGTGTCTCGGGACGGTATCGTCGTCGCCTGCGGCAGGGGGGCCTTAAGACTCGTCACGATCCAGAAGGGGCGCGATCCCGAGCTGCCCGCCTGCGCCCTGGCCCGGCTGGAGGGAATGGAAGAGGGGACCCGGTTGGGCCCGACAGGAGATCAGAAATGAAGATCCTCATCCTCGGCGTCAACGGTTTCATCGGCAACGCGCTCACCCGGCGCATCCTGACCACCACCGACTGGGAGGTCTACGGCATGGACCTCTCGGACAACAAGCTCGAACACTCGCTCGGCCATCCCCGGTTCCACTTCCTCGAGGGGGATATCACCATCAACAAGGAGTGGATCGAGTACCACGTGAAGAAGTGCGACGTGGTCCTGCCGCTCGTGGCCATCGCCACGCCGGCCACCTACGTGAAGTCGCCGCTGCGGGTCTTCGAGCTGGATTTCGAGGAGAACCTGCGCGTGATCCGCCAGTGCGTGAAGTACGGCAAGCGCGTGGTCTTTCCCTCCACGTCCGAGGTCTACGGCATGTGCCCCGACGCCGAATTCATCGAGGACGAAAGCCAACTGGTGCTGGGGCCGATCAACAAACCCCGGTGGATCTACTCATGCTGCAAACAGCTTATGGACCGCGTCATCGCCGCCTACGGCCAGCAGGAGGGCCTCCAGTATACCTGCTTCCGCCCCTTCAACTGGATCGGCCCCAAGCTGGACGACATCGACGCCGCCAAGGAGGGCTCCTCGCGCGTGCTCACCCAGTTCATCGTGAACCTCTGCCAGGGCGAGCCCATCCGCCTAGTGGACGGGGGTGGGCAGAAGCGATGCTTCACCTGGGTGGAGGATGGCATCGACGGCCTCATGAAGGTCATCGAGAACCGGAACGGCGTCTGCGACGGAGAGATCTTCAACCTGGGCAACCCCTCCAACGAGTGCTCGGTGAAGGAGCTCGCCGAGAAGCTCGCCCTCCTCTTCGCGGCCCGAAAAGGGCGCGTACCGCGCTACTCCCCGCCCCGCATCGAAGGAGTGGATGCGGGCAGTTACTATGGCAAGGGCTACCAGGACATCCTCACGCGCAAGCCCTCCATCGCCAAGGCCCGGGGAATTCTGGGCTGGAACCCCGCGACGACCCTCGACCAGGCCCTAGAATGGACCCTGGACGCCTTCCTCGAAGAATGGGTCAAGGCGGAGGGATGAACAAGGGTCTCCGCCGCCGCGGGCTGCACCCGTGAACGCCGCCCTCCAGCCCCTGGGCATCCGTGTGGACGTGGACACACACGAGGGGATGCGCGACGGTGTGCCTCGGCTGCTGGAGCTCTTCGACCGGGCTGGAGTGCGGGCGACCTTCTACTTCGCCATGGGGCCCGACCGCTCCGGGCGCGCCATCTTCCAGGCCCTGCGCCCCGGCTTTCTCGCCAAGATGCGCAGGACCGGCGCGGCCCGCGTCTACGGCTTGCGAACCATTCTCTCCGGCACCCTGCTCCCCTCTCGGCCCGTAGCCACGGCCTTTCCCGAGATCGCCCGTCGCGCCAGGGAGCTGGGCCACGAGACGGGCGTGCACGCCTGGGACCACCGCTCCTGGCAGGACCGCCTGCTCCGCTTCTCCGACGGGCGCGTCGAGCAGGAGCTGTCGCGCGGACGCGCGGCCTACCGGGAGATCTTCGGCGAACAGCCGGCCACCTTCGCCGCCCCCGCCTGGTTCACGGACGAGCGGGCCCTCCTCGTACAGGAGACCTTTGGGCTCACCTTCGCCAGCGACTGCCGCGGCATCGAGCCCTTCCTGCCGGTGGTCCGCGGGCAGGTCCTCGCGACGCCCCAGGTCCCCTCCACCCTGCCCACCCTCGACGAGGCACTGGGGTGGACCCACGCGAACGCCGGAGCCTTCTTTCGGTCCGTGGCGGAGGAGGCGGCCCGGGGCGGGTGGCCGGTCCTCACGGTGCACGCGGAACTGGAGGGAGGACTCTACGCGCCCCAGTTTGAGGAATTCCTGGGCGGTTGTGGGGCGCACGGCCTGGCTCCGACTGCCCTGGGAGACCTGCTCGCCCTGCGAAGGGCCCAGGGCACCTCCCTGCCCCCCGGGCGGCTCGAACTACGCCCCGTGCCCGGCCGCCACGGCCGTCTGGCCACGCAGACGCCGGCCTGAACCCTCCCGCCCGTCGGCCCTTGCTTCAACCGCATGCCTGTCCAAAATAACCCGTCCTACCGCCTTCGAACAGAGGCTGGGGCTGGGCCGCGCCTTTGGCGCGGCCGTGGACGGCGCCGCGGCGGCGTACCCGAAGACGCTAGAAGCGGATCACCGTGCCCGCCACGATCTCATACCCCTTCGTCAGCGGCGTCTTCACGAGGGGCACGGCGACGGTCAGTTCGAGGATCTGGGCGGTGCGGGCCTTGAGGTTCCCGAAGCGGAGCCCTCCGCCCACGTCCGAATAGGTCTTCCCCCACCCGGAGGTTCCGAAGGCGCGGATGGCCCCCGCGTCCACGTACCCGACGAAACCGACGCGCGCAAGCCCCCATAGGGTCCACGGCGTGATGACCCGGTCCTCGAAGGAGAGGATCCACCGCTTGTCGCCGGCGAGGAAGTGGTTGGGGTAGCCCCGCATGCCGTCGATGCCGCCGAGGTAGAGCCAGCTTTCGGGATCGGGCCTCCGTCCCCAGTCGATGCGGAGGTCCCCGGCGAGGGTCTGGTAAGGGAAGGTCTGGTTGTACCAGGTGGTTTCCTGAGTGAGAAAGAGATTGCGCCAGAGGCCCGCCTCGCGGCGTCCGGCGAGCGAGGCCTGCTCCAGCAGGAGGTTCTCCTCGTTCGGAGTCCAACCCTTGGTGGCCGCGAGGCTGAAGAAGGGGCCAGTGCCACCGCTGCCGAAGGTGCGGCCGTAGTAGCCGAGGGCCGCCTGGACGTCCCAGCCCAGGTTGTAGTTCTCTCCCCGGCCGATGGTGGCCATGTCGCTGAAATCTCGGTATCTGTCCTGGAACCACTCCCAGGTGACCTCCGGCCCTCGCAGCCGCCGGTCGGTCACGTCGAGGGGCGGAAGATAGCCCGGCCGGTAGGTGGCAAAGTCGTAGTAACGGTTCTGCTGCGAGACGAGGCCCAGCCCCATGCGGTAGGCCGTGAAGCCCTCCACGCGGTAGGCCCATGTCGCCGCGGCGGTGACGCTCTGATCCAGGTTCCGCATGGCGTAGACCGAGTGGGTGAGGTTGTACAAGGTGAGCGTCTCCAGGGCATCGGTGGCCTTTATCTCAAAGGAGAAAGGCGTGTCCACGGTGTAGAACGGGTAGGCCACGTCAAAGAGACGGGCCCTCCCGTCCGAGAGCTGCTGGTAGTTGGCGTTCAGCGTCCAGAGGCTGCCGAAGAGCTGGGGATCGTAGTAGGCGAATTCGTTGACGCTGCGCTCCAAGGTGCGCTGATGGCTGACAAGGAGGCCCTTCCCGAGGCCCAGGAAGTTCCGTTCGTGGATCCGGAAGGTATATTTGTTCTGTCCTCCGACGTGGCCGTAGTTCGCGTCGAGGCCCAGGGTCCAGGCATCCTTGAAAACCACCAGGACCCAGACCTTCCCGCCCTCCACGCGCTCTGGGAGGATCGTCGCGTCCCGCGCGATGTCCAGGGAACTTCTCAGGGCCCGCTCGGAATCGATGATCTTGGAGGCGTCCACGCGGTCGCCCACCTTGAACTGGAGTTCGCGCCGGACCACGCGCTCCCGCGTGGTGATGTGAATGAAGTCGGCGGCGCGAGCAAACCAGTAACGCGATTCCGGCTGGGTCGGATCGAAAACGTTGATGATCCGGATGTGGATGCCCGCGATCACCGCTCCTTTGGCCTGCAACTCCTCCCAGACGGCCTTTCCGGGATCCGGCTCCTGGGCCGCTCTCAGGGAGGCGAAGGGCCACAGACACGAGAGCGCGGCCACCACCGCCAGGACTCGGAGGGGAACCTCCTTACGGTCCATGCTTCAGACCCCTTTTTCCAGCGGGCATCGCCCCAGCTCGGCGCGCAACGCTCCCTCCAGGGTTGGATGGAGGTGGGAGAATCCGCTCTCCGCCAGCCGCCGCGGCAGAACCCGGGCGCCCTCCAGCAGCAGCGCTTGGCCCATCTCTCCGAAGAGCAGGCGGACGGCCGCCGCGGGCAGCGGGAGGAGCGCCGGCCTGCGTAGCAGCCGGGCCAGCATGCGCGTGAACTCCCGGTTGGTCGCGGGCACGGGCGCGACGGCGTTCACGGGCCCCGACAGGGCCTCCGTGAAGAGCGCGTATTGGATCGCCCCGATCAGGTCATCGAGGGCGATCCAGCTCATGCCCTGGCTCCCACCGCCCACCACCCCCCCCAATCCCAGCCGGAAGGGGGTCAACATACGGGCAAGGGCCCCTCCCTTGGCGGAGAGAACCACCCCGATGCGGAGGTGAACCACCCGAATGCCCGCCGACCGTGCGGGATCGGCGGCCGCCTCCCAAGCCTCGCAGACTTCCGGGAGAAATCCCCTACCCCTTGGGGATGTCTCGTCCACTTCGGTTCCGCCGGTGTCTCCGTAAAAGCCGATGGCGGAGGCGCAGACCAGCACCCGCGGCGGCCGCTTGAGGGAGGCCAACGACCGCGCGATGGCACCGGTGCCGCCCACGCGGCTCTCCCGGATGGCGGCCTTAGCCGCGGGGCTCCAGCGTCCCTCCGCGATGCCGCGCCCGGCCAGGTGCACCACCGCGTCCAGGCCCTCCAGGGCCGCGAGGTCCACGCGCCCGGAGGCGGGGTCCCACGCGATCTCCTGATCGGACACGGGCGTACGGCGTACCAGCCGCTGAACGCGGTGCCCCCCCGTGGAAAGGAAGGCCGCCAGGGCCGAGCCGACGAGGCCCGTGGCGCCCGTGATGGCCACCCGCTGTGGTCCGAAGCGGGAGAAGGTGGCGTGCCGAAGGAGGTCGTCCCGCGTCCTCTGGTGGCGAAAGGGGAAGAGTCGATCGAGCATGGAGCTGGTCGCACCTCCCGCGAGCGCCGCGCCGAACCACCCCAGGGGCAAGCGGTAGTCCACGTGGTCCTCCAGGATGGCTCCCCCGGCCTCCCCCGGCAGGAAGCGGTGGGTGTGGACCCACCGGGCGTAAGGACCGCGCTCCTGCTCGTCCACGAACTGCACGCCGGGGACCAGGTCTCGGTGAAGGGCGGTCCACCGGAAGCGGAGGGGGCCCTTGCGGATGGAGAAGCGGAGCCGGCTCCCGTCGGCCAGTCCCGTCGGCTCCCCCTCCACGCGCACCGACTCCCACGGAGGGACGAGCCGCTCGAACGCGCCTGGGCGAAGGTGCCAGGCGGACAGGGCCTCCGGGGTGACTCCCGCAATGGCGCTGCGGTAGGTGAATTCGGCCACGCTCAGCCTCTTCCCAGAGGCGTCTTCATGACTGCCCCCACCCGACGGTGCTCACCCTCAACAGCTCTCCCGTCTTGCCCCGGAAGAGGAGGTAGCCGTCCTCCAGCCCCTTGCGGTACAACATGCCCGTCAATTCTACGTCCCGCCTGCAGTACTGCTCGATGAGATCGAAGCGCCCCTCCCTGTACCACTGGACCGACTGGACACCGTCGGCCGACTTGGACTCGCCGAAATTGGATTCGGCCAGGCTGGATAGGGAGAGCCGGAAGCCCAGCCTGCCTTTCAGCACCTCCAGGAGGTCCAGCGTCCGGACCTGGCGCAGGTCTCGCGAGGTGTAAGGCCGGACCACCTCCAGGTCGAACCGGTTGATGTTGAACCCGATCACCAGCGGCGACGCCAACAGCTCCTCGACCAGCTCTCCGGCTTCCTCCTCAAAATAGGTTCTCCAGACGCCTCGGTCAAGGTCCCAGGTCACCGCCAGGGCCAGCCCCAGGGCTCGGATGTTGCCCCAGCCGCCCACCTCCGCGGCCAGCCTCTGGGTCTCCACGTCCCAAACGAGCCTACCGGCGGCGATCCGGCGTTTCTGGGACCGATGGCCCGGACTCTCCGCTGGCGTCTCCGGGGCGAGTCCCACCGGGGAGGGTCCCTCCAGGGGAAGCCTCCCCTCGAGAACGTCCGCAATGGCGAGGGCCGCCGCCTTGTCCAGGGGCTTGTTGCCGTTGCCGCACTTGGGGGATTGGATGCAGGCCGGACAACCCAGCTCGCAGGGGCAGTCGTGCACCACTCGAGCCGTGGCCTCCAGCAGGGACTCGAAGAGATCGTACCCCTTGCGGCAGAGCCCGGCCCCGCCGGGATAGCCGTCGTAGATGAAGATGGTCGGCCCTCCCACCTGCGGGTGGAGCGGGTAGCTGATCCCACCGAGATCCCAGCGGTCGGCCAGGGCCAGCAGGGGAAAGATCCCGATGAGGGCGTGTTCGAGGGCGTGAATGCCCCCCATGAGGTGCAGGCCACGTTCGCTGAGCAGCCCAGTGATGCCCGGCGGGATCGAGATCCAGAGCCCCTCCGTCTCCAGGATCAGCGGAGGCGCCTCCAGGGGCGCTTCGGTGAAAGCCTCGCCCCCGGCCATTTTCCGCTTGACGAAGGAGTGCAGGATCTCGGTGACCTTCAGGCGGCCCAGGCTCAGTTGGTAGGCGCCGACGGGCCTGCTCGCGGTCACCTCGATGATCTCCGTCTCCTTGTCGCTGCGTACCTCCGTGTAGTAGTCGGAGTGCACGGCCTCCACCACCACCTTCTTGTCCTTGGGAATCAGCGAGACGACCCGAAAGGTCTGGCCCTGGTGGAGGTAGATGGCCCCCTCGTGGCACTCGCGGTAGACCCTGTGGCCGTCCACGTTGCCCACCGCCCTGCCGGAGGCGAGCTGGATGGTGAACCCCTCCCCGATGGTCCGGAGGTTCACCTCGCGGTGGGGGTTCCGGCGCAGGGAGTGCCAGTGGGTTCCGGGGGCATCGAGGAGTAGCTCTCCGCGCTCGTCCAGCGCCTCCAGCGCCTCCCGCTCGGCTCCGCTGGAGGGGATGGCCGCATCCTCCAGGGGAAGCTCCCGAGCCGCGCAGAGGAGGTGCGAAGCCACGATGTGCGGATTCTCCGGGTCCAAGACCAGCTCCTCCATCCGCCGGTTCAGCAGTTGGTCGGGATGGGCCACGAAGTACTGGTCCAGGGCATCGGGCATGGCGATCAAGAAGATGTCCGCCTCCCTCTCGCCGCGCCCCACCCGGCCCATGCGCTGATGGAGGGAGATGAGCGAGCCCGGATACCCAACCAGGATGCACGCGTCCAGGCCTCCCACGTCGATGCCCGTCTCCATCGCGGAGGTGCTCACCACGCCGAGCAGGGATCCGTCGAAAAAGGACTGCTCTATCTTCCGCCTCTCGGAGGGAAGAAAGCCGGCCCTGTAGGAGGAAACGCTCTGCCGGTAGGCAGGATTCCTCTGGCAGAGCCACGAGTAGACCAGCTCCGTCACCCGGCGCGCCTTGGTGAAGGCGAGGGTTCGCGCCCCTTCGGCCAGCAGGCGGTGCATCACCTCGCAGGCGAGCGTGTAGGGGCTTCCGCTGGCGTTCATCAGGAAAAGCCGCCGGCCCGGCCTGGGGGCGCCACTCTCCTCGACCAGGGCCGCGCCCCTGCCCGTGAGCCGGCGGTAGAAATCGAGCGGGGAGGCCATGGTGGCCGAGGTGGCCACCCAGAGCGGACGGGCCCCTTCGTGTTTCAGGATCCTCTGGGTCCGCTTCAGGACGTGGTGAACGTGGGCGCCGAACACGCCGCGGTAGACGTGCGCCTCGTCCAGCACCAGCGCGCTCAACCGACGGAAGAAAGCCGTCCAGTTTTCGCAGTAGGCGAGAAAGGCGAGGTGCAGCATGTCCGGGTTGGTGAAGAGCACCGGTGGCGGGTCCTTCTGGAGCTTCCGGCGCTGGCCCGAGGGGGTGTCCCCGTCGTAGATGGCCGCCGAGAAGCCCTCGAAGCCGAGGCGCCCGGCCAGCTCGTTCAATTTGATGCACTGGTCCTGGGCGAGAGCCTTATAGGGGTAGAGGAAAAGGGCCTTCGCCGAAGGGTCTTTCAGCCAGGCATCCAGGGCCGCCACTTGGTAGATGAGGCTCTTCCCGCTGGCCGTGGGGGTGCAGACTAGCAGGTCCCGGCCGGAGAGGAGGTGCTCGATCCCCTCCACCTGGTGAGAATAGAGGCGGGCGAGGCCAGCTCCCTCGAGGGCCCTCCGCAGGTCGGGATGGAGAGCCTCCGGCAGGGTCGCTCTCCGCCCTTCGCTGGCCGGCAAATCGTAGCGGGCGCGGATGTTGGCGCCCAGTTCCGGATCCTTCTGAGGGTCGGCGAGAAAAGCGGTTCTGGGGGCCCTCGCGCGTCGCACGGTGGAATCCTTTGCCCCGGAGGCTCGCGCCGCCCAAGGCGGAGGCTACTCCTCGGCCTGCAGCATCTTGCGGAAGTAGAGGATGTCGGCGCGCTTCTCGTAGCCCTCCGCCTCGAAGAGCGCCATGCTGGCTTCGTTCCAATCTTCGATGAGGCAGCAGCAGAGGACCCTCTGCCGCTTTCGGAAGACCTGTTCGCAGTAGTCCACCAGCGCCTTGGCCACACCCTTGCGGCGGTAGGCGGGGCGGACCGCCATCCGGTTGATCCAGCCCTTGCGGCCATCGTCGGTGCCCAGGGCCACGCCTATCATGGCCTCGCCCACGAAGGCGCCCACGAGGAAGGTGGAGCCGCCCGCCAGCTCCTGGGTCATGAGGCCGATGGAATCTCTTCCCTTCGGCTTGAAGGGAAGGCCCGAATCCTTCCAGAGCGAGAACACGTCGATGAGATCGTTGGCGCCCAGGGGGCGCAGCTTCAATCCTTCCATGCCCTGACCTCTCCTTGCCGAGGCCGGCCGCATCCGCTCGGCGGCGCGGGACCTCAGCCCTGCTTTCGGCGCAGGAAACTGCGCACCACGCGGCCCTCCTGCCGGTACCCGAGCCAGTCGTGACCGGTGCTCGCGCACAGGGCCGGGAAATCCGCCTTCACGCCCTGGTCGTCGGCCAGCACCTCCAGAAGCTGGCCGGGCCTCATTTCCGTCAGCTGCGCCGAGGTTTTCACGACGGGCATCGGACAGAGAAGGCCGCGCAGGTCCAGGAGGAGGTCACCAGAGCCTGGGCTGGGGGGTTCGCTCGTCTTCGTCTCCACCACGCTCCACCTCTTCGGCCTGGGGCGGCGGCCCCGCCGGTTCGGTCTTTCGCCGTTCGCTTCCCCCGCCTCCGCCGGGGCGGACCCGATAATAGCTCTTGCGGATGGGGCCGTTCCAGGGCGACGTAAACTCGCCGGCGGCCCCCGCCTCGTCCGCCCCCTCCAGCGCCGTCAGGCAGTGCTGGAGCTTGGCGTCCAGGTTATCCAGGTGATGGAAGAAGATGGCCTCCGGGGTAGAGGGATCGGCGGCGCTCCCGAAGCCCAGGTTGCGATCCCCTTGGTGGCTGAGCACCAGGTGAACGAGGTGGCGCCGCTTCTCCGCTGGAAAGGCGGGACAGCCGTCACACAACCGCTCGGTCAGCCTCGCACCCATGTAGATGTGGCCCAGGAGCTTGCCGTCGGTGGTGTACTCGAAGCCGGGATCGGAAGAGATTTCGTAGATCTTGCCGATGTCGTGCAGGAAGCAGCCGCAGAGGAGAAGGTCCACGTTGAGCCCGGGGTAGTTGGGGGCGAGGGCGCGGACGCCCCTGGCCAGGGAGAGGGAGTGCTCCAGCAGTCCTCCGACCCAAGGATGGTGAATGGCCTTGGCCGCGGGACCGGCGCAGAGGAGGGGGAAGACCTCCCCGTCGGTCAGGAGGCTCTCCAGCAGGGCACGGTAGTCCACGTCCCGCATGGATCGGATGAGGCCCTCAAACTCCGCGACCATCTCGTCGGTGGTTCGACGGCTGCGCGGCGCGAACAGGGAGGGGTCCACCGAACCGCGCTCCACGGGCCAGACCGCCTGGAGGTTGAGCTGCGTCGAGCCCTGGAAGGCCTCCACTCGGGCCCTCAGGCGGATGGGTCCCCCGGGCTTGAGTAGGGGCTCGCTTGCCGCCACCCGCCCGCTCTTGCCGCCGGAGCTATCCCAGAGCTTTCCGGACATGGACCCGGTGGCGTCCTGGAAGGTGCCCTCCCAGTAAGGATCGCCGTTCTTCGTCTTGCGCACTGCTCCCGAGACCAGCCAGAGAACCCCCTCGAAGTTCTCACCCTCCCGCAGCTGGCGCAGGCCCTCCTGATTCATCTTCTCCTCCTGTCGTCGAGTCTAGCACACGAAACGAATCAAGAATCCGAGCTCCTCGTGCCACCCGGCCCCTCCTTGGCCGGAATGGCCGGCCATAGCGAGCGTGTTGGCAGCCTGACGATCGCGCCATAATCCACTATTATCAGGCTATTAATGAAAGTCACGCCGTTGGCATAACAATTTCATGTGGGGCAGCGAAAGGAGGGCCTTCACCATGAAGACCACATTTGCCAAGCTGCTCGGAGGCGTAACCCTGGCGACGATAGTGGGCCTCTCCCCTGCCTTGCTGGCGGCACAGGTTTCCAGGGCCTATCCCAAGGCGCTCACCATCGACGGCCAGATCGAAACCATGAAGGTCGGACCCGAACAACAGAAGGCCAAGAACGACCTTCATCGCACCCTAGGACTCGTCACCGCCACCGGCAGGTACTACGAGCTCGCCATGGATCCGGCCGCTCCCAAGGCCTTCCAGGAAGCCGAGAAGATGGCCAACCGCGACGACTGGTTCCGCGTTCAGGGCCTTCTCGAGGCCAAATCCGGCGTTCCCCGCGTGCGCGTGGAGAGCGTTCACCGAAGCTAGCGGGCCAAGGCGCGAATCTCATTGGCGCTTCCTGTGACCGGGCGGGGGAACTCGTGGAGTTCCTCCGCCCTTGCCTTCTTCCCCTCCGCGCCGTTGGGTGTATGATTTCTACCATGGCGGGCGAACTGGACCGGGGCGGCTTTCTCCGAAAACTCTTTTTTCTCGACGCGGGGGCCGAGGCGGCACAAACTCTGCGCGAGGGCTGGACGGCGGACCGCGCCGGAACGGCACCCAAGACCATACCGTTCACCTTCTTCCGCCCTCCGGGCGCCCCGCTCGAGCCCACTTTCCTAACCCGCTGCACGCGGTGCGACTTGTGCGTGGAAGCCTGCCCCGAACGCATTATTATCAAGGCCACAGACCCTCTCATGGGCCAGGGCACGCCCATCGTGAATCCCGGCCTGGGACCCTGTACCGAGTGCGGACGGTGCATAGAGGCCTGCCCCGACAAGGCCCTCCTGCCCCATGAGGACCGGCGCATGGGGCGGGCCATCTGGCACGCGGAGACCTGCCTGTCCACGGAGAAGATAGCCTGCACGCTCTGCGTGGAGGCGTGCCCCGAAGGCGCTCCAGCCATTGAGGCCATCCCCACTGGGGGCATCCAGATCCACCCCGACCGCTGCACGGGTTGCGCCTTCTGTTACCACGCGTGCCCTACCGAACCCAAGAGCATTCACCTGGAAGGCCGGCCGCCCGTACCGCTCCGAGGCCATCCCCCGGTTCCCAAGCGCGCACCATGAACGAAGGCCCGGCACTCTCCATCCTGGGCCTCAGCAAGCGGTACGGACGGCTGGAGGCCGTGCGGGATCTCTCGCTCTCCGTCGCCCGCGGGGAAATCTACGCCTTTCTGGGCCCCAACGGAGCCGGGAAGACAACCACCCTCAAGACGGTGGCCGGGCTCCTCCGCCCCGAGGCCGGGGAGATTCGGGTAGGCGGCTACCCAGTGCTTCCGGATGCCCTGGAGTTCCGTCGGCGTCTGGGATACGTTCCCGACAGGCCCTTTCTCTACGAGAAGCTCACGGGGTGGGAACACCTCGAGTTCCTCGCGCGGATTCACGGCTTGTCGGGCTGGCAATCCGGGGCCGAAGATCTGCTGGCCTTGTTCCGCCTGACCGACTGGAGGCACCAGCTCATTGAGGGATACTCCCACGGCATGCGCCAGAAACTCGTCATCACGGGGGCACTGCTCCACCGGCCGGAGCTCCTGCTGGTGGACGAGCCCATGGTGGGGCTTGATCCCCGCAGCGCCAGGGACGTGAGGGCGCTCTTCCTGCGCCTGGCGGGCGAGGGCGTGGGGCTCTTTCTTTCCACCCATTCTCTTGACCTGGCCGCCGAGCTGGCCCACCGCATCGGTATCCTTCACCACGGCAAGCTCATCGCCGAGGGCGACTTCTCCCACCTCCAGGAACTGGCCCAGCAGCCCGAAAGCAGCCTCGAACAGCTTTTCCTTCGCCTCACGGATGAAGCCGGCCCGGAGGCCTTTGAAGGAGCCTCCGGAGGGAATCCATGAGGGGCCCGCTGAGCCCGAAGGTGGGGCTCGTCCTCGGGGGGGGCGCGGCGCGCGGGTTGGCACACCTGGGCGTGCTGAAGGTGCTCGAGGCGGAACGGGTGCCGGTGGACCTCATCGTGGGCTGCAGCATGGGCGCCATGGTGGGGACACTCTACGCTCTCTACGGAAACGCGAGGGACGCTGAACTCCGCATGGCGGAGTTTACGAGCTCGCCCTACTTCAAGTCGGATCCCTACCTGGACCTCCAGACCATGACCCCCATTGAGTCGGACGACAGGGGCCTGGTCAGCACCATGAAACGCTTTTACAAGATAGGGGTCTTCTTCGCCACCACGC
This sequence comes from Acidobacteriota bacterium, assembly GCA_049967655.1. Lineage (GTDB taxonomy): Bacteria > Acidobacteriota > UBA4820 > UBA4820 > DSQY01 > DTPS01. Next base: position 3,562 of record JBMFSH010000018.1, on the reverse strand, counting down.
TCTTCAAGGAGAGCTACATCGACCCGGCTCAGTTCGAGCACGACGTTGCGGCCATCATCCCGGACTGCCTCCTCGAGGAGTCCCCCACTCCCATCGCCCTGGTCGCCACGGACCTGGTCAGCGGCCAGGAGGTGGTTCTCACCTCCGGCCCGGCCCGAAAGGCCGTGCAGGCCAGCAGCGCAATCGCCGGAATCTTTCCACCGGTCTCGATGGACGGCAAGGAGCTGGTAGACGGCGGCTTTGTGGATAAGGTGCCGGTCGAGGTGGCTTTCCGGTTGGGAGCCGACGTGGTGATCGCCGTGGACGTCTCCTCCGACGTGAAGGACTCGCAGGAGTTCAGCCGGCGCGGCACCGCCATCAGCACGCGTGCCGGCGCCATCACGGCGGAGACGCTGAAGCGGCTGCAGATGCGCTTCGCGGACGTGGTGATCCGGCCGGAAGTTCAGCCGTTCCACTGGGCGGACTTCGCCGCGCTGGCCGCGATTGTACCGAAGGGAGAGGAGGCCGCTAGGGCCTCACTGCCCGCGATCCGCCGGGCCATCTCCAGGGGGCGTTGGAAGCGGGCCTGCCGCCTCGCCGGCCTGCCTCGCCGCTGGCGGGTGGACCTGCGGGGCTGACCGCACCGCTGCCGACCCCGGGCGTGCTTGTGCCCCTTCAGAGCCAGTCGGAAGGCTCATGACCAGGGCCGTCCAGGTGGGGAAGAGATCGAAGCCCGGCAGGAGTTCCGCCACGAAGCCCAGTGCCAGCCTCGCCCGGAAGCCCAGGATCCCCCAGAGCAGTGCGGCCGTGACCAAGTCCAGCATCAGGTCCCAGGGGGAGGCCGCCCCCTCGAAGAACAGGGGGAAGAAGACGATCTGCGCCAGGTCGCAGAAGACGGCCACGGCCAGCGCTGCCGCCTTCCGCCTTGGTTGCACCTCCACGCCCGCGATGGCCGAGGGGAAAAGTCTCTGGAGGAGCGCCAGCAACCCTCTCATGGGTTCAAGGATACACGGGTCGGCGTTCTCCAGAAAGTCTTCCCCTGATTTCGTGATGCCCGGTCGCTCATCACGCCTAGTTTTTCACTTTTCACTTCCCTCACCCCGCCCTCACCCAGCGGATCACCTCGGGGATGGAAGGCCTCTTTCCAGTCATCAGGATGCCCACCCGGTAGACCCTCGCCGCCGCCCAGGCCACCACCACCGTCCCCCCCACAAGGCTCACGACGCTGGCGGCGATCTGCCAGAGCGGCACGTCCACCACGGAGACCCTGAGCAGCATGGTGATGGGCGTACAGAGCGGAATCAGGCTCATGACGACGACCCAGGGAGCATTGGGGTTCTGGATCGTGGGTACCATGAGCATGATAGGGACGATAAGGAACATGGTCACCGGCATCTGCCACTGCTGGGCCTCCTGCTGGGTGGTGCAGGCGGCCCCCACGGCCGCGTAGATGCTCGAGTAGAACACGAAGCCGAAGAGGAAGTAGAACACCAGCAGCACCATCTCCATGGGCCGGAGCCAGGGACCCGTGGATTGCGCCTGCAGGTTCATGGGATTGGCCAGATAGAGACCGGCACCGAGGAGGAACCAGATGCCGTACTGGAGCAGGCCCACGGCGGCGATACCGATGATCTTCCCCATCATCAGTTCGAAGGGACGGACGGCGGAGAGGATCACCTCCACCACCTTGCTGTTCTTCTCCTCCAGGACTCCGTTCATGATGGCCACGCCGTACATGATGATCATCATGTAGATGAGCATGGCCAGGAGGAAAGGCTTGATGAAATCGCTGAAGACCGAGCCCTCGCGCGTTTTGCCGCCCTTTTCTACCTTGACCATGCCCAGCTCGACCCTTCCCTTCAGCTTCTGGGCGATGGCCGGATCGAGCCCCATGCCCTGCAGGCGGTGCTGAAGGAGGGCCTCGTTCACGCGCCCCTGAAGGAGGCCCTGGATCTGGGCGTTGGCCAGATTCTGCGCCATGTAGGTCGCCTTCAAGTCCTCCTGGCCGTCGGGCTCCAGGAGGAGGACTCCGTCCAGCTTCTGATCGCCGATGGCCTGCTTGAGGGCCTCCATCTTCTCGTCCGGCTTGGCCAGGTCGAGGGTCAGCGAATCGCGCACGCTCTTTTCGGCCTCCGCGTCCAGGCCGCCGCCAGCCTTTGCCGGCTTTTCGGTCTCGATGACCAAGGGCCCCGCCCAGCCGGTCTTGTCCACCACGACCACGTGGCTCTTCTTGGTCTGGACGACCTGGAGCAGGACCGAGCCCACCATGAGCCCGCCGAAAAGGAGCGGCGTCAGGATGGTCATGATCAGGAAGGACTTTTTTCGCACGCGCTCCAGAAACTCGCGCCGCACGACGGCGTAGACGTTGAGCCAGTTAGTTCGCATGGCGCTCCTCCCCCGTCACCACCTTGACGAAGATGTCGTGCATGGAGGCCTGCGCCTCCTCGAACTTCGAGATCTTCACCCCCAATTCGAGGAGCCGCTTCAGGATCTTGCCGGCGTGCGCGTCGGCCTTGAGAAAGAACCGAGCCTCGTTGGGCATGAGGAGGGTCTGTTCGGCCAGGTCGGCGAACTGGGACTCCTGCAGCGCGGCCCCGTCCGAGAACTGCACCTGCACGCCCCTCGACCCGTACTCGCGCCTGATCTGTGCCACGTCTCCGTGGAGCACCACCTGACCCTTGTTGATGAGCGCGATGGAGTGGCAGAGCTTCTCCACCTGCTCCATCTGGTGCGTCGAGAGAATCACGGTGGTCCCCTGGCCGATGGCCTCTTCCAGGACCTCCATGAAGAGCTCCACGTTGACGGGGTCCAGGCCCGAGAAGGGTTCGTCCAGTATGGCCACCTTGGGCCGGTGCTGCAACGCCACGAGAAGCTGGATCTTCTGCTGCATGCCCTTGGACAGCTCGTCCACCTTGTGCCCCTCCCACTGCGAAAGCCCGAGCCGCTTCAACCCGTCGGCGGCGCACCGGCCGGCCTCGGCCGCGGAGAGTCCCCGCAGGCAGCCGAAGAAGCGAAGCAGCTCTCCCACCTTCATCTTCATGTAGAGGCCCCGCTCCTCGGGGAGGTAGCCCAAAGTGGCGCTTGCCACGGAACCGCGCGGCTGGCCGAGAATGCCTATCCATCCGGCATCGGGGAGGTAGATCCCCATGGTCATACGCATCAGCGTGCTCTTGCCGGCGCCGTTGGGCCCCAGCAGCCCGAAGACGCCTCCAGACGGTATGCTCAGTGACAGGGGCCGCACGGCCTGCACGTCCCCGAAGGTCTTGGCCACGTTCTCGTATTCGATGGCGTTCATCTCACCTCCATCCTCACCATGCCGCTCTCTATACGATGCCACAGCGGCCGAAGTTTTGCCTGCGACGGTCAACCGAACCGCATCCATCGCCCATCATCGGTCATCCATCTTCCCCCATCCAAAACCCTCCCCAATCCCGCGATGGAGGAGGGAAATAGCCTTGGAAGGCGCGACAGATCACGCACAGTGGGAAAGGGTGTCATACCCACTAAGGGATTGGGGGCCATCGAGCCGAAGGCGAAGAGGGCGCCAAGGGAGAGGTGGGGCCCCATCGGGCTTTGCCCGTGG
>JBMFSH010000017.1:0-58570 GCA_049967655.1 Acidobacteriota bacterium | reverse complement strand
ATCGCGCGGACGGTGGTCCACAAGGGGAACCGGATGGACATCGGCGGCCACCGCTTCTTCTCGAAGTCGGACCGGGTGATGGAGTGGTGGCAGAACGTGCTGCCCATGCAGGGGGCGCCGTCACGGGACGACCGGCTTCTGGGCCGGGAGATCCCCCTGGCGAAGGAGGCCAGGACGCGCGCGCTCCGAGGCGAGGCGGTGTCTCGGCCGGCCCCCGACCCCGAACGCGAGAAGCTCGTCATGCTGGTGCGCCAGCGCCTGTCACGGATCCTCTTTCTTCGCCGCTTCTTCAGCTACCCCATCACCCTCAGCCTGGACACACTGCGCAAGCTTGGCCCCGTGCGGCTGGTGCGTATCGGCTCCAGCTACCTGTGGGCCTCGCTCTTCCCCATACGCGAGGAGCGCTCCTTGGAGGACTTCTTCGTCAACCGCTTCGGCCGGGAGCTCTACAACACCTTCTTTCGCGATTACACCGAGAAGGTGTGGGGCGTGCCGTGCTCCGTCATCAAGCCCGAGTGGGGCGCCCAGCGGGTGAAGGGGCTCTCGGTATGGAGCGCCCTCCTCCACGCGCTGGCCAAGCCCTTCCGGAGCCGCGGCGGCATCGCCCAGAAAGGCACCCAGACGAGTCTCATCGAGCGCTTCCTCTACCCCAAGCTCGGGCCGGGACAGATGTGGGAGACGGTGGCCGCCCAGGTGGCGGCGGCGGGCGGCGAGGTGCGGCTGAACCAGAAGGTGGTCGGTGTCCGGTGGTCGCCAGGGCGCATCGAGGCGGTGGTTACGGAAGATGCGCTCACGAGAGAGCGGCACGAGATGTCGGGTGACCTCTTCTTCTCCACCATGGCCGTCAAGGACCTGGTGGCGGCCATGGGGAGCGCCGTGCCGGCGGAAGCGGCCGAGGTGGCGGCGGGTTTGGTCTACCGCGACTTCGTCACCGTGGGCGTGCTCCTGCGCAAGCTGAAGATCAAGAACGAGAGCCGGATTCCTACGGTGAACGGCATCATCCCCGACAACTGGATCTACATCCAGGAGCCCGACGTGAAGATCGGCCGCCTCCAGCTCTTCAACAACTGGAGTCCCTACCTGGTGGCCGATCCCAGCACGGTCTGGATGGGCGTGGAATATTTCTGCAATGAGGGGGACGACTTCTGGGGCATGACGGACGGGGCCATCGGGGAGCTGGCGGTGAGAGAACTGGCCGCCATCGGCGTGATCGAGCCCGATCAGGTGCTCGACCGCGTGGTGATCCGTCAGCCCAAGACCTACCCGGCCTACTTCGGCACGTACGATCGCTTCGACGTCATCCGAAGTTTCCTGGATGGTATCGAAAATCTCTACCCCATCGGCCGCAACGGCATGCACAAGTACAACAACCAGGACCACTCCATGCTCTGCGCCATGACCGCCGTGGACAACATCCTCGCCGGGATCACCTCCAAGGAGAACCTCTGGGCCGTCAACACCGAGCAGGAGTACCACGAGGAGAAGTGATGATGGATGATGGACTGATGATGGATGATGGCGTCCTCGGCTCGGCTGGTGCTCCTTGCTTTGAGGGAACGTAAGGAGGCGCGCCGTGGAGCGATAGGCGGCGAGGAGCATGGTTAGTAGCGAAGAGCAGTCCTTCCTTGGGGCTAAATGGCGCCGGTGGCGCGGACGCTGGGCGGAGCTCCCCGCGAAGCGCCGCGAGACGGTGGGCGCGGCGGCGGTCCTGGGGCTTCTCATGGCTATAGCCTTCCTGCCCCTCTTTGCCGGAGAGAACTTCCTGCCCTTCGCTCGCTATCCCAATTGGGGATGGGCAGACGCTCGAAACAACGGCGTCCCGCTCAAGGTGGACGAGGCCTTCTTTGCGAGAAAGCGGGTCATCCCCTGGGTGTCCGACATGGATTTCGGGCACCTGTCGGGCTTTTTCTCAGGAGATTATTTCACCGCGCAGAGGCTTCGTAAGGGTTGCCTACCTCTTTGGGACCCCTATTCCGGATGCGGCTACCCGACCTTCGACAGCGGGCAATATCGCCCATTCAACCCGCTGAGGTGGCTGTTCTATCTCTTTCCCACCTACTGGACCTACTGCCTGACGCTGTTTTTGGGCCTGCCGCTGGGGGCCGTGGGCGCCTATCTCTGGTCGCGACGAGGGATTTGCCAGCCCCCGATGGCAATGTTGGGCGCGGCTCTCTTCGTGGTCAACCCGTGGGTGCTAGACCGGCTCACCATCCTGGATCCCTTCGCCTTCTTCCTGCTGCCTTGGGCATTGCTCGGCCTCCACCAAGCCAAGTGGGGGAACCTGAAGAGCGTGGCGCTGGCCGCCTTGCCCTTCGTCATCATGGGCAACGTGGGAGAGCCAGAACCGTGCCTGGTGGCCACTCTCGTGGCGTCGGCCCACTTCCTGGTGCTCGGTGACTCCGAAGGAGGGGGTCGAAGAGGATGGTTGCGACGCATCGGTGTCCTGGGAGAAGTGGGCCTGCTCTCCGCCCTCGCGCTCTCCATCCACTGGGCGCCCCTGATACGGCTCTATGGGTATGGGTTCTCGTACAAGAAACTCGTGGTCAGCGTCGTTGTGCCCTATTCGTGGGAGGGGCTCTTCACGCTGGCTTCGGACCTTTTCATTGCTCCTGCCGTCGTGGGCCTCGTCGGCGCGGCTTTGATCGTGCGAAGGGGTCGCGTCGTTTTTTGGATGCTCGCCTTGGCATTGGTGCTGTTTCTGATCATGCCCCTGCCGTGGGTGGGATATACGGCCCAGCGGTTCCTCCAGGCCCACCTCTTCGCCGTGCCGCTCGTCTACTTCAAGGGGCTCCTCTGGACGTGTATCGCTTTTCTGGCCCCTGCGGGTCTGGAGGCCTTGCTCGTGGGCCGCAGGGAAGCCCAATGGATCTTCGCGTCGGCGGGCATTCTGGCCTATGCGTGCGACGCCCTGCTTATCTCCGCCTTGCCGCTGCCCGTCTCGCAACAAAGCCGCTTCCCCGTGCTGGCCATGGTCCTCCTGGGATTGGGGCTCGTGGCCCTTCTTTTCGCCATGCGCAGAAAGCCCGGGGCGCTGGGGATCTTGCTGCTTAGCTTGCTAGTCACCCTGCCCTCGGCCTTCCCCCTCTCCCTGAACCACTTGGATTGGAACACGATGAGCTTTCAAAGGGGAGGCCTCATGGGGTGGATCAGGCGGCAGCATCCCCACGACCGGACGGTCTCTCCCGTCAGTCAGGGCTTTGTCATTCCGCCAAACGAGGGCTCGGCCTACGGCGTGCGCTGTGCCGACCTGAACGCCGTCTTCTTCCTGGGGCGGTATTTTCAGCTCTTCTTCACGCCGCCTGCACCACCAACCCTCATCGCCTTTCGAATGCCAGCCACCTTGCTGCTGCGTCAGACGGGCGCGTCCCTCCTGCTGGCGCCCGAAGGCGACAAGGCGGGGCTCGGCCCTCCTGAGGCAGTGGCTTCAGGAAGCGCGGCGTATGCGCTGCCCGGCGCGGTGGGAAGGCTCTTCTTCGCGTGGGAAACGGCCGCCTTGGTTTCCAGTCACCCGATCGCAGAACAGCTCTGGAATCTGGGGAAGGGAAGCGACGGCGTAGCCCTGGTGGAGACGATGGGACAGCCGGCGCCGAGCACTTGGCCGGAGGGTCCGGTGGTGGGAGGTCGCCTGACATTTGTTCGCGATGGGGCGGAGACCGTGACCATCGCGGCGGAGGCTCCGCGCGAGGCGCTGCTGGTTCTGAGGGATTCCTGGTATCCCGGCTGGCGGGCCACCGTGGACGGTCACCGCGTCCCTATCTACCGGGTCAACGGCTGCTTTCGAGGGGTGCTTGTGCCGGCGGGGAAGCACGAGGTCCGGTTCGCCTACCGGCCTTGGCACGTCTACATCCCCGGAGCCGTCTCGCTCCTGACCACGTTGTTCATCATCGGAAGCGCCCTGAGCGGACTTCGGCGGCGTCCTTCCGCGGCTCACTTGCCCGAGGGGAGTTGAACGGCCTTCGACGGAGCGTGCAACCGGGTGAGGGCCGCCTCCAAGACCTTGTAAATCATCGGGGGCGGACTCGCATTGAGGGCCCGCTCCAGTTCGGCGTTCAGGGCCTGCCGCGGGATGGTTCCGTGTTCGGCGCTCCAGAGGAGGTAGGGCAGGTCGTCCAGGCGGAGGAGCGGGTAGCCATCCTTCTGGATGAGGGCCTGGTTGGCTGGTTCGCGCTTGGCGAGCACCATGCCGTAGGGGCCGAAGTCCACCATGACCCAGGATTCCGGCGGGAAGAGGACGGCGGAGGGGCCGCGGGGCGGGGTGCCGGGCGGGCCCTTGAAGGTGAAGTCCTTGTACGAATAGAGGGCCGCGTCGAAGGGGTAGTGGGCCAGGAAGGCCTCGAAGGCGGGAATGGAGCGGTGGGCTTGATAGTAGGCCACCCCAGCCTCGTTGAAGGGGCCGAAGCGCCCGTCGAAGAAGACCTTGGCCTGGTGGTCGAGGGCCCACTCCAGGTAGCCGCCCACGCGGAATTCGTGGTAGAGGTTCCCCGAAAAGTCCACGCGCTTCAGGAAGGCCGCCTCCTGGACGGGGTAGCGCTCGGCCATGGGCGGGTAGAGCGGCGGGTGGAGGGCCTGCCAGCCGACCACCCAGGCGGCCAGGGGGATGCCGAGGGCGTAGGCGGCGGTCTGTAGCCTGCGGCGGTCGAGGAGCGGCTGGAGGGAGCGGGCGGCGAAGGGGGCCAGGGTGATCACGGCGTAGGCCGCGTAGCGGACCCAATAGAGGCCCAGCGCCACCTGGCTGGCGACCACGAGAATGGAAGACCAGCGGCGCGGTCGGACGAAGAGCTGGGCCAGCAGCGTGGCGGCCGCCATGGCCGCGAAGAGCGCGTAGACGCCGGTGAGGGGCGTCCTCACCCACTCGGCGATGGGCACGTAGGCCCTGTGGTTCAGCAGGTCCAGCGCGTGCTTCAAGGGGAAGAGGGTGAGGCGCCAGCCGAAGGGGTTGATCAGGGTGATGGCCCAGCAGGCCAGGACGACGCCCGCGCTGTGAAGGGCATCCTTGAGCGTGAGGGCGCCCTCCTTCCACTGGTCCACGAGCCCCCCGGCTAGGAAGGCCGCCGTCAGCACCAGCCCGTAGGCCCAGGCGCCGTGGATCTGCACCCAGAGCAGGAAGAGCGCGAGCAGCCAGGGAAGGGCGCGGTGAAGGCCCGAGGGCGAGGCCTCGGATTTCAGGAGGATCGCCAGGAGGAGCACCATCAGCACCAGCGAGAAGATCTCCGGCCGGTAGCGGAAGCGCTCGCCGTAAACGGCCAAGAGAGGCAGGACAAAGAGCGCCAGGCCGGGGGCACTTCCGCCGTTGAGGCGGGCGCAGCGGTAGGCCCCCAGGACGCCCAGGGCGGCGCAGGCGGCCGTGAGCCCCTTGGCCAGGGCGGCTCCGCCCAGCAGCCACAGGGGGTAGCAGAGGAGGTGAAAGAGCCACTCCTCGTCGGTCCAGGGGGCGCCCTTGGCGGTGAAGGAGAAGGTCTCCGTGCGCACGAGGTGATGGGTCTGCCAGATCTCCCTCCCGATGGCCAGGTGCCAGAAGGTGTCGGGGTCCTGAATGGCCTTGAAGCTGGCGAAGAAGGCCGCCGCCGCCACGAGGACCACGAGCAGGAGCTCGGGCCAAGGCGGGAGGGAAGAAGCACCACCAAGCCCCCATGCCTGTCCCCAGTTGACCGCCTTATCGGCTCCGAACGACGGCTGGGTCTGGGCCGCGCCTTGGGCGCGGCGCTGGGGGCCTGGTCCGGGCGCGTCCACGCCAGCGTGGCCGCGCTCCGGCCGCAGTCCCTCAGCGGCCCTTCGGGCGCCAGACCCAGCCTCATCTGGTGTGAACCGTCCCCCCACCCTCAACGGGTGCGCCGGCGGCGACGGACCTCCTGCTTCGTCAGCTTTCGGCGTCCGCATCCTCAGCGTACAGGGAGTACGCTTGCGGTGCGGCCGCCTCACCTTCCTTGCATGAGGCCCATCGGCGCCGGAACGCCGCTTTTCGCCTGCAGCGAAAAGCGAAGCCAACGGCTCAACCATAAACTGCAATTGTTTTAAACAACCGTGACTCAGTGCCAATGGCACCAAGGAATGTCGGGTCTCGGGTGGCGAATGGCGAATGGGACTTCGCATGCTCTATGCCCTTGTAGGAGCGCTCTCCAGAGCGCGAGAGCGGCGGGCGGGGGCGCCCACCCCATGGCTCGGCGGAGTGGGGGTATGGCGGGCGGGGGCGCCCGCCCCACGGCTTAGCGGGAGGCTATGGTGGGCGGAGACGACGCCCGCGCCACGGGAAGGGATTCCTCGCTTTGGGCCGCTCATTCGCTCCTTCCTCCTATCCGCTCGTGGTCCCTCCGCCACCAATCGAGAAAACAGAGCAGGGTCCAGAGGGGTTTGCGGTGGTCGGCCTTGCGGGCGAGGTGCTCGCGCCAGAGGCGGCGGGGTTCGGCCGGTTCCAGGAAGGAGACCCGGCCCAGCACCTCGTCGGAGAGCAGCTCCTCGGCCATGGGACGCAGGGGGCCCGTGAGCCAGCGGGCGATGGGGATGCCGAAGCCCTTCTTGGGGCGGTCGAGGAAGCCCTTCGGGAAGCGGCCGGCGAAGGCCTCCTTGAAGACCGCCTTGCCCGCGCGCTCCTTGAGCTTCCAGTTGTGGGGCATGGCGAAGGCGAGGCGGACGATTGCGGGATCGAGCAGGGGCACCCGGGCTTCCAGGGAGGCCATCATGCTGGCCCTGTCCACCTTGGCGAGGATGTCCTCCTGCAGATAGGTGTGGAGGTCGAGCCACTGGGCCGAGGTGACGGGATCGCCCTTCGGCGCCGGGGGGATCCACTGTTCGGGAAGCGGCGCGGCTTCGCCGTCGGGGATGAGCCGGGCCAGCCGCTCCGGGGTCCACGAGCCGAGCCAGAGGTGGTGCCTCAGCGGCATCGGATGCTCGGCCCCGTCCCTGAACTTGCGGAGCTTGTAGGGCAGGGTGAGGTTGGCGTGGGAGACGGGCAGGAGGCGGTCCGCGGCGGCCAGCCCGGCGCGTCGCGCCCATCCCGGCGCGGACCGGTAGAGGCCGAAGTGGTGGTGCACCCAGTAGGTCGGGTAGCCCGCGAACAGCTCGTCTCCCCCGTCCCCGCCCAGGGCCACCGTCACGCGCTGACGGGCGAAGCGGGAGAGCAGGGCGGTGGGAAAGAGGGAGGGGTCGGCGAAGGGTTCGTCCAGAAGGCCGAGCACGCGCGGCACCTCGGTCAGTAGCTCGCCTTCGCTGAAGAGGTGCTCGTGGTGCACGCAGCCCAGGTGCCGAGCCGCCGTCCGGGCGTACGCGCTCTCGTCGAAGGAGGGCTCCTCGAAGCCGATGGAGAAGCTCTCCACGCGGCCCCCCGCCTCCACCATGCAGGCGGCGACGATGCTGGAGTCCACGCCGCCGCTCAGGAACACCCCCAGGGGCACGTCGGAGATGAGCTGTCCCTTGACGCTCCGCTGTACCTCGTATCGCAGTCTCTCGACGGCCTCATCCCTGGAGAGTCCGGGCGTCTGAGGAATGGCCCAGTGCCAGTAAGAACGCAGCCGGATTCCCTCCGGTCCCGCCAGCAGCGCGTGGCCGGGCAGGAGCTTTTTGGCCGAGCGGTAGATGGAGAGGGGCGCGGGGACGTATTCGCAGGTCAAGTAGGCCTTCAGGGCGCCCAGGTCCAGGTCGGTCGGGAAGTCGGGATGGGCGCGCAGGGCCTTGAGCTCGGAGCCGAACAGGAGCCCTCCCGGCACCTCGGCGTAGTAGAGCGGTTTCACCCCCAGCGGGTCCCTTGCCAGTAGGAGGCTCCGGCGCTGTCGGTCGTAGAGGGCGAAGGCGAAGATGCCGTTCAGCCTGGGGAGGAAGTCCTCGCCCTCCTCCTCGTAGAGGTGCACGAGGACCTCCGTGTCGGAGCGCGTGGCGAAGCGGTGTCCCTTGGCCTCCAGCTCCGCGCGCAGGGCCTGGAAGTTGTAGATCTCGCCGTTGAAGACCACGACCACCGAGCCCGACTCGTTGGCCATGGGCTGGGCACCCCCCGGCAGGTCCAGGATCGCCAGGCGCCGGTGGCCCAGCCCCACGCCCTCCTCCACGAAGAAGCCTTCCCCGTCGGGGCCCCGGTGCACGAGGCTTCGCGTCATGGCCGCGAGCGCCTCGCGATCAGCCGGCCGGTTCAGCGCGAAGCCCGCGATGCCGCACATGACCTACTCCCCCTTGCCCGTGGCGCGGCCGCCCTCGGCCGCGAAGCCAAGGGAAGGTGGCGGGTCTGCTTGGGACTGAGGAGAGGCGGGCGAGGGCGCCCGCCCCACCGGCGGGCCATGATTCTTCTTGAGTCCATGGCTGCTGGCCGATGGGCCATCGGCTCCCTGCTCCTCACCCTTCACCCTCCACGCTCCACTCTCCACCGCCCCTGTGCGACTCCAACACCTCTCGGATGACGTAGGGGGTGGTCTTGGAGCTGGCGAAGTAGATGCGGATGAGGAGCTCGCCCAGAAGGCCCATCATGATGAGCTGCATCCCCACGAGGGCGATGAAGATGGCCACGAGGAGGAGGGGGTTCTTGTGGACCCAGACGCCGTAGGCAAGCTTTTGCCAGAGCGTGAAAGCGGCCAGGAGGGCCGAGAGGAACCAGAGCCCCACGCCGGCCCCGCCGAAGGCGTAGATGGGCTTGGTGAGGAAGGAGCCCATGAATTTGATGGTCAGGAGGTCGAGGACGACCTTGAGGGTGCGCCCCAGGCCGTACTTGCTCTTGCCCGCCACGCGGGGGTGGTGGGTGACCTCCACCTCGGCCACCCGGGCCCCCTGCCAGGTGGCCAGGATGGGGATGAAGCGGTGCATCTCGCCCAGCAGCACCACGGGGGCGAGCACCTCGCGCCGGTAGGCCTTGAGGGTGCAGCCGTAGTCGTGGAGCTTGACGCCAGAGATGAGGGAGATGAGCCCGTTGGCCATCTTCGAGGGCAGAATGCGCGTGAAGAAGGGGTCCCGGCGGCGGCGGCGCCAGCCGCTGGCCACGTCGAAGCCCTCGTCGAGCTTGGCGATGAGCTTCGGGATGTCGGCGGGATCATTCTGGAGGTCGCCGTCCAGGGGAACGAGGATGGCGCCGCGGGAGTGCTCGATGGCCGCCGCGAGGGCGGCGGTCTGGCCCGAATTGCGCCGGAGGAGGACGACGCGAAGGTGAGGGCGCTGGGCGACGGCGCTCTTGAGGCGCGCCACCGTGCCGTCGCGGGAGCCGTCGTCCACGAGCACGACCTCGTAGCTCCGCCCCAAGCGGGCCATCTCCTCCTGGATGCGGTCCAGCAGGGGTTCCAGGTTCTCCTCCTCGTTGTAGAGGGGAACCAGGAGGCTCAGTTCGGGGGGGGCGGAAGCGGCGGCGTCGGTCATTCTTAGGCTTCTTTCGCGTTGAGGCGGTACTTCTTGACGAAGTAGCGCATGGAGCGGAAGGTGATTCCCAACCGCTGGGCCGCCCTGACCATGACGCCCCCTTCGAGTTCCAGGGCCTTCTGGATGTAACGGGCGCGGGTCTGCTCCACCACCTCGGTGAGGTCGAACCCGCTCTCGGGGATCTGGATCTCCCCCGGGGGCTGGGTCAGGCGGAAGCTTACCACCTCCTCGGGCAGGTGGCGCGTCTCGATGCGCCCCTCGGCGAGGGCCATGGCCCGCTCCACCACGTTCTCGAGTTCCCGCACGTTGCCCGGCCAGCCGTAGCTTTCGAGGGCCTTGAGCGCCTCCGCCGACAGGCTCGGGATGGCCCTGCCCATGAGCCTGGCATGTTTCTCCATGAAGCTCCTGGCCAGCAGGGGGATGTCCTCACCTCGGTTCCGGAGCGGCGGCACCGCGATGGAGTGGACCTTAATGCGGTAGTAGAGGTCCTCCCGGAACCGCTTCTCCTGGATCATCCGCTGGAGGTCCTCGTTGGTGGCCGCGATGACCCGCGCGTCCACGGGGTGCTCGCCGTCGCCCCCCACGGGGCGGATGCGGCGCTCCTGCAAGGCCCGCAACAGCTTGACCTGCATGGTGGGGGACATCTCGCCGATTTCATCCAGGAAGATGGTTCCCCCTTCGGCCAGGTCGAAGAAGCCCTTCTTGGTGGCGTAGGCCCCCGTGAAGGCCCCTTTGACATGGCCGAAGAGCTCGCTCTCCAGGAGGGTCTCGGTGAGCCCTCCGCAGTTGACGGCGACGAAGGGGCGCTTGCCGCGGGGGGAGCGCTGGTGGATGGTCCTGGCGATGAGCTCCTTGCCCGTGCCGCTCTCGCCCTGGACGAGGACGGTGCTCGCCGTGGGGGCGATGCGCTCGATCAGGGCGTAGATCTCCTGCATGGGCCGGCTCTGGCCGACGATCTCTCCGAAGCGCTCCTGGTGGGCCAGTTGGACCTTGAGGAGGACGTTTTCCTCCCTGAGCGTCTTCTTCTCGATGGCGTGCCGGACGATGTTGACCAGCTCCTCCACCTGGAAGGGCTTGGTGACGTAGTCGAAGGCGCCCAGCTTTAGGGCTTCGATGGCCGAATCGGTGCTCGCGTAGGCGGTCATGAGGATCACTTCGGCCTGGGAATCGTCGGTCTTGAGCCGGCGCAGGAGGTCCATGCCCGAGAGCCCCGGCATGCGGATGTCCGAGATCACGACGTCGAACGGCGTGGAGCCGAGGGCTGCCAGCGCCCGCTCGGCGCTCTCCGCGGTCTGGACCTCGTACCCCTCGTCCCGGAAGAGGATCTCCAGCATGCGCCGCATGGAGGTCTCGTCGTCCACGACCAGAACGCGGTCACTCATGGGCCGCCTCCAGAGGGAAGAGGAGCCGGCAGCGCGTTCCCCTCCCGAGGGCCGATTCGATCTCGACGCGGCCCCGGTGCTCTTCCATGATCTGGTAGACCACCGAGAGGCCCAGGCCCGAACCCTGCGCGAAACCGTGGCGGAACGGCTGGAAGTAGGTGGGGATCAGGGAATTCCTCATGCCCTCGCCGTTGTCCTCCACCTCCAGTATAGCGTCTAGGCTGGAGCGCGTTAAAGAAACGCGGACGACCCCCTCCGCCTTCACCGCCTTTCTGGCGTTGGTGAGGAGGTTCCAGAGGGCCTGCCGGACCCGGTCCGCATCGGCCGAGACCTCCACCGGATGGCCCGGGAGGGCAAGCTGGACGACCAGCCCCGAAGGGTTCGCCGAGTCGTTCCGGAAGAGGGTCACGACCTCTCCCGCCAGGGCCGTCAGGTCGAGCGGTTGCCTCCGGATCTGCGGGGGTTTCACGTAACGGAGGAAGTTGTTGAGGATCTCGGTCAGGCGGCGGCTCTCCTCCTGGATGATGGCCAGCAGGGCGTGCTCGCTGCTCTCATCGGGTGCCTGCCTCTTGAGCATCTGGGCGGCGCCGAAGATGCTGCCCAGAGGGTTCTTGATCTCGTGGGCGATGTCCGCGGCCATGGCCCCCGTCGCCATGAGCCGCTCCTTCAACGCCAGTTGTTCCCTCAGCTTCACCACCTCGGTCTGGTCGCGGATGAGCGCCAGGTAGCCCAGGGCGGAGGGACCGGAGCGGAGAGGGGCGGTGACGATGGAGAGGTGCCGCTCTCCGCCCGCCACGGCCAGCTCCAGCTCCCGTCCCTCGGGAGCCTCCGGATCCAGGGCGGAGCGGCCCCGGTGGCCCAGGGCCTGGAGGTGGGCGTCGAAGTCCCATCCGGCGGGAAGGGTTTCGCCCAGCAGCCGCATGGCCGCGGGGTTGGAATAGGTGACGCGGCCCTGGGCGTCGGTGGTGACCACCCCCCAGGTGAGCGACGAGAGGATCTGCTCGTTCAGGCTCTGGAGGGTGGTGAAATCCCTCTCCATGACACCCAGCGCCTTGCGGGTGGATTCGAGGCGCCCCGACATGATGGTGATGAGCGCGGCGATGAGGAAGAAACCGACGTAGTTGGCGAGGAGCGAATAGAGGGCCGAGCCAGCCGTGGGAGGCTCGTAGGGGAAGCTCCCGCCCAGCCTACCGGGGTCGACCCATTGGTAGAAGAGGGCGACGCAGAGGAGCCCGTACACCAGCGCGTTGATCACCGCCATGGTGAAGGCCCCTCGCTTGCGCAGGAGGTATCCCGCGACCACGATGAGCAGGTGGTAGAGGAAGGTGAAGATGCTCTGGATGCCCCCCGTGAAGAGGGCCAAGAGCGTCACCGTCAGCACGTCACCGAAGAGCTGGACGATGATGAAGAACGGCCGGTCCCTGAGCGAGCGGGCGGAGAGATAGATGACGGTGTAGAGGAGATTCTGGGCCAGGACGAAGGCGATGATGTAGTAGAAGGGCCTGAGGTAGGCCTCGGCTCCCAGGAAGGCCTGGATCCCCAGCGCGCTGAGGAAGAAGGTGAGGATGATCACCATCCGGTAGACCATCAACCGAACGGCGCTCGTCTCGAGGGCTTCCATGGTTTAGGGATTCCCGGCCATCGTCATGGAGAAAATGATAGCGCGCGGAGGCGGAGGTTGGGAAGTTCAGCGCAGGCCGCCGATTCCGCGATCGAATGCCGCGCGGTGGAGCGCCGCCCCGGCGCGACCGGCCGTTCCGGGCAACCTCCCTACGGTCTCGGGCTCTCCCGGGGTCGCGGCGGGGCGCCTATCCAAAGCGTTATGCCTCCATCGAGCAATTGGGGATCGCCACACCCGCGCCAGCGTGAACCATTGACCGACCGGCGGGCGGGGCGCCAGCCCCACCTCGGCCGCCCCCCTCCTTACCGCCCTGCGCGGCCGAGAGCCTCCCCCACGGGTGGTCATCCTGGCAAGCGAAGCGCGTCCAGGATCGCACCGTTTCCCGGTGAAGGGGGCGATTCTGGACTCCCTGCGGTCGCCGGAATACCTCATGAGAGTCCCTCGCGCCTCGCTCCCAAGGTTTGCGGGTGGTCCGGGGAGGCGAAGCGAAGGGGCAGGGAGGCGGCTCGCGGCCTCGTCCCCTCCCCACCCCATCGGTTTTCGGCTTCTCTAGCTTCTCTCTACTGGATCTTGTTGATGAGGGTGAACATGGGCATGTACATGGCGATGACGATGCCGCCGATGGTGATGCCCAGAAAGACGATGATGACGGGCTCCAACATGGACATGAGGTTGCCCACGGCCTCGTCCACCTCGTCCTCGTAGAAGTCGGCGATCTTGCCGAGCATGGCGTCGAGGGCGCCGGTGGACTCGCCCACGTTGATCATCTGGGTCACCATTCCGGGAAAGATCTTGGACTCCTCCAGGGGTTGGGTGAGCGTCTTGCCCTCCTCCACCGCCTTGCGCGTCTTCATGATTGCCTCTTCCACGATGGCGTTGCCGGAGGTGCGGGCGGTGATGTCCAGCCCCTCCAGGATGGGCACGCCGGAGGAGACCAGGGTCGCCAGGGTTCGGCAGAAGCGGGCCACGGCGATCTTTTTCAGGACGATGCCGAAGACCGGCACCTTGAGCAGGATCTTGTCGATGGTGTACCGGCCGCCGGGCGTCCTGTAGTAGAGGCGTATGGTGATCGCCACCGCGATGACCAGGAGGATGACCAGCCAGGCCCAGCGCCCCAGGAAGTTGCTGATGGCGATGACGATCCGGGTGGGCAGGGGGAGACGGGCGCCCAGGCCTTCGAACAGGTTGGCGAAGGTGGGGACCACCTTCCACATGATGACCATCACGACGAGGATGGCCACCGTGACGACCACCACGGGGTAGATCATGGCGGACTTGATCGCTGAGCGCAGCTTGACGGCCTTCTCGATGTAGACCGAGAGGCGCTGGAGGATGGTGTCCAGGATGCCCCCCGCCTCCCCGGCCGCCACGAGGTTGCAGTAGAGGTCG
The DNA here is from genome assembly GCA_049967655.1 of Acidobacteriota bacterium. Classification (GTDB taxonomy): domain Bacteria; phylum Acidobacteriota; class UBA4820; order UBA4820; family DSQY01; genus DTPS01. The sequence continues at coordinate 44,854 of JBMFSH010000017.1, read as the reverse complement.
TTGAAGACCTTGGGGTGCTTCTTGAAGGCGTCGTGGAGGCTGGAGCCCGCCTCCACGTCCTCGCGGATCTCGAAGAGCACGCGCTGGAAGGCCTTGTTGGACTGCTGGGAGCCCAGGATCTCCAGGCACTGCACGACGGGGAGGCCCGCGTCGATCATGACGGAGAACTGGCGGGTGAAGATGGCCAGCTCCTTCGTTTTGACGCCGCCACCGAATTTGGGGAGGGCGAGCTCCTTGCCCTTTTCCTTGATCCTGGTGGCGATGATCTGCTGGCGCCGGAGGGCCGCGATGACGGCATCCTTGTCGTCGGCGGCCATGGCGCCCTCGATGGTCTCTCCGGTCCGCCTGCGGCCTTTCCACTCGAACTGGGGCATGGTTCCTCCCTCCCTGTTCCAAGCCTTCAGGGCTTACGCACCGGCATGGGCGCCCGGGGGGGCGCGGCAGTCGGCGAGGGCGCGTTCATGCGCCGTTGTCCCAAGGTGATGTTGCGGTTGATCAGTTCCTGGAGCTCTTCCGGCATGGAGGACCGGGCTAAGGCCGTCTCCAGGTCGAGTTTTCCCTTCAGATACAGGTCGGCGAGGGACTGATTGAAGGTCTGCATGCCGTGACCCGACTGGCCCGTCTGCATGACCGAATAGAGCTGGTGCACCTTGTCCTCACGGATGAGGTTACGGATGGCGGGGTTCGGCACCATGATCTCCACCGCCAGACAACGTCCCTTCCCGTCCCGCGTGGGCAGGAGGGACTGGCAGAGGAGCCCCTGAAGCACGAAGGAGAGCTGGGTCCTGACCTGGGACTGCTGGTGGCTGGGGAAGACATCGATGATCCTGTTGATGGTCTCCACCGCGGAGTTGGTGTGCAGGGTGGCGAAGGTGAGGTGGCCCGTCTCCGCGATCCGCAGGGCCGCCTCGATGGTCTCCAGGTCGCGCATCTCGCCGATGAGGACCACGTCCGGGTCCTGGCGCAGGATGCTCTTCAGGGCGTTCTTGAAGGAGAAGGTGTCGGAGCCGATCTCCCGCTGGTTCACCAGGCAGGATTTGTGGGGGTGGAGGTACTCCACCGGGTCCTCGATGGTGATGATGTGGTCGTTCCGCTCGCGGTTGATCTTGTCGATCATGGCCGCCAGCGTGGTGGACTTCCCCGATCCCGTGGGCCCCGTCACGAGGATGAGCCCCCGGGGCTTTTCGCAGAGCTTCTCCACAATCATCGGTAGCCCCAGTTCCTGGAAGCCCCTTATCTCGTAGGGAATGGTCCGGAAGGCCCCCGCCACCGCGCCGCGCTGGCTGAAGATGTTTCCCCGGAAACGGGAGAGTCCCTTGATGCCGAAGGAGAGGTCCAGTTCGAGGTTCTCTTCGAATTTATGCTTCTGCTGGTCGGTCAGAATGCTGTAGCAGAGCTGCTTGGTCTCGGCCGCCGTGAGGGGCTTGGTCCCCTCGATGGGGGTGAGCTTACCGTGGAGGCGGATCTGGGGCGGGGAGTTGACCGTGATGTGGAGGTCGGAGCCTCCATGGTCCACCAAGAACTTGAGCAACTGATGGATCGTGACGGTCATGGGGCCCTCCGCGAACGGGTCAACTGACGGTTTCTCGCACCACTTCCTCGACGGTGGTGACGCCGTTGCTGATCTTCACCAGGCCCGAGCGCCGGAGGGTGATCATCCCCTCCTGCAGGGCCTGCCGTTTGAGCTCCACCGCGTTGGCGCCCATGAGGACCATCTCCCTGAGCTGTTCGCTCATCTCCATGACCTCCATGAGCGCGACGCGGCCCTTGTAGCCGCTGTTGTTACAGGTGGGACACCCCCGCCCCTTGTAGACCTTCACCGTGTCCACCTCCTCGTCGGTGTAGCCCAGGTCCTGCAGGGCCTTGCGGGGCAGCTTGACCTCCTCCCTGCACTCCTTGCAGATTCGGCGGACGAGCCGCTGGGCCTGGATGAGGTGGACGGAGGTGGCCACGAGGAAGGGCTCGATGCCCATGTTCATGAGGCGGCTGATGGTGGAGGGGGCGTCGTTGGTGTGCAGCGTGGAGAGCACGAGGTGGCCGGTGAGGGCCGCCTTGACGGCGATCTCGGCCGTCTCGAAGTCGCGGATCTCGCCCACCAGGATGATGTTGGGATCCTGCCTCAAAAAGGCCCTGAGGGCCGAGGCGAAGTTGAGGCCGATGGCCTCCTTCATCTGGACCTGGTTGCAACCCTCGATGTTGAACTCCACGGGGTCCTCGGCCGTCATGATGTTGGTCTCGGGCTTGTTGAGCTGGCCCACCGCCGAGTAGAGGGTGTTGGTCTTGCCCGAGCCGGTGGGGCCGGTGACCAGCACCATCCCGTAGGGCCTCATGATGGCCCGCTCGAACTTCTGCATGCTCTCTTCCTCGAAGCCCAGCTTGGTCAGGTCGAGCTTGAGGCCCTCCTTGTCGAGCAGCCGCATGACGATCTTCTCGCCGTGGAGGCAGGGGACCGTAGAGACCCGGTAGTCGATCTCCTTGGTCTTGTTATCGAGCTTCATCCTCATCTTGATGCGTCCGTCCTGGGGCAGACGCTTCTCGGAGATGTCCAGCTTGGCCAGGATCTTCAGGCGGGAGGCGATGGCCTCCCGCAGCTTCATGGGCGGCCGGAGCTGCTCGTAGAGGACGCCGTCGATGCGGAACCGGACCCGGAAGTCCTTCTCGTAGGGCTCCACGTGGATGTCGCTGGCCCCCTTCCGGACCGCGTCCGTTAAGATCAGGTTGCAGAGCTTGACGACGGGGGCGTCCTGGCTGGCCTGTTCGAGGTCCTCCGCGGAGATCTCCCCCTCCTCGTCCTCCACCTCGAGATCGGCCACCTCCTCCTTGGCGATCTCGTCCATGATCTCCTTGAGCTGGAGCTCGTGGGTGGAGCCGTAGTAGCGCGCGATGGCCTCCCGGATGGAGGCCTCGGCGGCCACCACGGGTTCCACCTGGTAGCCGGTGATGAAGCGGATGTCGTCCAGGGCAAAGACGTTGCTGGGATCGGCCATGGCCACCGTGAGCGTGGCCCCGGTCCGCTCGATGGGGATGACGAGGTACTTCTGCGCCACGTCCGAGGGGATGTGCTTCAGGATGGACTCGTCGATCTCGAAGTGCTCCAGGTGGATGGCGGGGACCCCGTACTGCTCCGACAGGAGGGAGGTGATGTCCTCCTCCTTGGCAAAGCCCAGCCGGACCAGGTTATAGCCCAGCTTTCCCCCGTTGGTCTTCTGGAGCTGGAGGGCCTCCTGGAGCTGTTTCTGCGTGATCAGCCCCGCCTTGATGAGCATTTCCCCCAAGCGTTCCGACATGGCAGGCTCCCGGCCTCCCCAAGAAAAAAATCATAACTAATCCATTATAAATGGGCAGAAAAGAGCCTGTCAACCTGGGATGGGGGACAAGGGACAGGGGACAAGGGACAAGGGACAGGGGAGGGGTCTTCTTCCATATCCCCAGTTCCTTGGTGGCGAGTCTTGTCCTCCCGCCTTGGGCTCAGAACGGCGCGAAGCCCCCCTGCTCCCAGAAGTCGGTCCGGACGAGGGAGTGGAGGGCCTGGAGGGCCTCGAAGTGCCCCCGTTCCCACCGGGCGAGAAATCGGTAGAACTCCTGGACCTCGTGTTCGGAGGCCGCCTCGGCGGCGGCGGAGAAGTGGGCGATGGCGTTGGTTTCGAGCTGCATGCCCACGGAGAGGACGCCCAGCTCGAAGGCCGCTCCGCGGGCTTGCTCCTTGAACTTCTGGGTGAAGATGGCATCGGTGATGGCCTTGACCTGGGGATCCCGCCGGTCCACCGTGAAGGCTCCGCTCCCCTCGGCCTCGTAGCGCCGCATTACCTCGCGCAGGTAAGTCTTGTGCTCGGTCTCGTCCTTGGCGAGCTTGTCGAAGAGCTCCTGGACGGCGGGCTTGGTGGACTTGTCGGCGGCCATGGAGTAAAAGGTGTAGCCGTCCACCTCGATCTGGTAGGCTTTCTTGAGAATCTCTCGGATCTGGTCCTTTGGGTCGCTCATGGCCGGCTCCTTGGAGGATGATGGATGGTGGAATGAGGATCGGGCGAGACCTCATGCCCTCATCCCCTCATCTCGGCTCCCTAACTCCCGCCTCCTCCCATACCAGCGGCAGAGGCTTGGCGGCCGCCTCATCGGCCGGCACGTACTCCAGGGCATGCGTGGGGCAGAAGGGGACGCACTTGGGGTCTCCTCCGCAGAGGTCGCACTTCTGGACGCAGTGGTAGGCCTCGTCCCAGAGCATGTTGCCGAAGGGGCAGGCGGCCACGCACAGGCGGCAGCCGATGCACCGCTCCCTCAACATCTCGATGGCGCCGGTCGCCTCGTTGCGCACCAAGGCCTGGGTGGGGCAGATGGCGGCGCAGGCGGCGTCGTCGCATTGGAAACAGACCACGGGTGTGCCCAGCTCGGGGCCGCGCCGGAAGATGTTGATCCGGGTCTTGCTGGGCTTGCCCTCGCTGCCGTGCGCGAAGGCGCAGGCCAGCTCGCACTTGCCGCACGCGATGCAGCGCTCGATGATGACGCGGTAAATCCTGTTCATCGTGGCCTCCCGGCTGGCGCGGAAACAGTGAGGAGTGAGCAGTGAGGAGTGAGGAGTGCAAAGAAAGCGAGCAACGGAGCCTCCGTGGGCCGGGCCTCCCCGAGGGGGGCTATGGCCTCCCTGTTTCCCTGTTTCCCTGTTTCCCTGTTTCCATTCCCCCGCCGGCGCCCGCGGAAAGCTTGCTGAAGGTGTGGGCCATCTCCTGGCGTTTGCAGGCGTCGCAGGTCTCGAAGTAGCTCCGCGGGACGCCGTTCCTGCCCGCGTAGAAGTCGGCCTGGGCCTTGGTGATGTGGGCGCGGCCGCACTTTGGGCACCGCACCATCTCGAAGGCCTTCCCCCAGATGGTCCTCTTGGCGTCGGAGGTCTCGTAGGGAATGCAGGAGGTGGGGCAGACCTCGGCGCACGCCAGGCAGCCGATGCAGTCGGGCGGGGCCTCGTGGAAGGGCGGGGCGATCTCCCGGCCGGAACCGCGGTTCACCGAGCTGATGGCGGAGACGCCGATGTGGTCGCAAACGCGCGTGCAGAGGCCGCACAGGATGCAGTCCGTGGGCTCGGGGTTGGGCAGGTAGGAGGTTTTTTCGATGCCGTGCTCGCGGGCCAGCTTCTGGATGAGAGGCGTATCGGGGCAGCGGGCGAGGAGCAGATCCAGCACCACCCTGCGCGTCTCCACCACTCGCTCCGTGTGGGTCTGGACGATGAGCCCCTCCTCGGCGGGGTACATGCAGGAGACCACCATCTTGGCCCAGTCGTTCCACTCGGGGCGCGTCACGTCCACCAGGCAGAGGCGGCAGCCCCCCCACGGCTCCAAGGCCTCGTGGTGGCAGAGGGTCGGGATCTCGACGCCGGCGGCGCGGACGGTCTCCAGCAGGGGCGAGCCCTCCCGGGCGCGGACGGTCTTTCCGTTGACGGTCAGGGTGATCATGAGGCACCTCCGCGGCCTGCGGCCGCCGCCGGGGCCAGCTCGGCCTTGGGGAAGAAGCGGATGGCGTCGGTGGGGCAGACCTCGTAGCAGGCCCCGCAGGAGATGCACTTGCCCTGGTGGATCACGTGGAGGGCCTTCTTCTCCCCCGTGATGGCCTCGGCGGGGCAGGCCTTGAGGCAGACGCCGCAGCCCTCGCAGCTCTCCAGGATCTCGTAGGCCGTGAGGTCTCTGCAGATGCCGGCGGGACAGGCCTTCCGCTCGATGTGGGCCAGGTATTCGTCGCGGAAATACCGCAGCGTGGAGAGCACGGGGTTGGGGGCGCTCTTGCCCAGCTCGCAGAGGCTGCCGAGCTGCATGCCCGCGCTGAGCCGCTCGATACGCTCGATGTCCCCGGGCCTGCCGCGCCCGGCCACGAGATCGTCGTAGATGACGAGCATCTGCTTGAGCCCCTCCCGGCAAGGCACGCACTTGCCGCAGGACTCCTCCACGAGGAAGCGCAGGAAGTAGCGGGCCACGTCCACCATGCAGGTGCGGTCGTCCATGACGATCATGCCGCCGGAGCCCATCATGGAACCGGCTTCGGTGAGCTTCTCGTAATCCACGGGATCGTCCAGGTGCGATTCGGGCAGGCAGCCGCCCGAGGGGCCTCCCGTCTGGACGGCCTTGAAGGGCCGGTCGCCCAGGATTCCCCCGCCGATGTCGTAAATGATGTGGCGGAGCGTGGTGCCCATGGGCAGTTCGATGAGCCCCGTGTTCTTCACCTTGCCCACCAGGGAGAAGGCCTTGGTCCCCTTGGACTTCTCCGTCCCCATGGCGGCGAACCAGGCGCCCCCGTTCTGGATGATGGCCCCCACGTCGGCCCAGGTCTCCACGTTGTTCAGGACCGTCGGGCAGTCGAAGAGGCCCCGCTCCGTGGCGTGCACGTACTTCTGGCGCGGCTCGCCCGTCTTGCCCTCGATGGAGCGCATGAGAGCCGAGGACTCGCCGCAGACGAAGGCGCCGCCTCCACGCGAGAGGCGGATGTCGAAGTCGAATCCGGTCCCCAGGATATCGCGGCCCAGCAGGCCGGCCTCCCGCGCCTGGGCCATGGCGAGCGTGAGGTGGACCACGGCCAGCGGGTACTCATCGCGGACGTAGATGTACCCCTCGTGGGCCCCGACGGCGTAGGCGCCGATCACCATGCCCTCGAGCACCGAGTGGGGATCGCCCTCCATGATGGAGCGGTCCTTGAAGGCCCCGGGGTCGCCCTCGTCGCCGTTGCAGAGCAGGAACTTCCTCTCTCCCCTGGCCTTTCGCGCGGCCTTCCATTTGCGGGCCGTGACGAAACCGGCTCCGCCCCGGCCGCGCAGGCCCGATCTCTCGACCTCCGCGATCACCTGCTCGGGGGTCATCTCGAAGAGGGCCTTGGCCAGGCCGGCGTAGGCGCCGTGGGCGAGGGCGTCCCCCAGGTCCGCGGGGTCGATCTTGCCGATGTTCCGCATGGCGATGCGGGTCTGGTTCTTGTAGAAGGGGACCTCGGCGTAGCGCTCCACGGGCTTCTTCGTGGAGGGGTCCTTGTAGAGCAGGCGGGGGATCAGCTCTCCCTTGGCCACCGTCTTGTCGAGGATGTCCGGGACGTGCCGGGGCTCCACCTTGGTGTAGAGGATGCCCGAGGGCTGGAGGACCACCAGCGGCCCCTTCTCGCAGAAGCCGTGGCAGCCGGTTTTCTTGGTAAAGAGCCCGACGCCGGCCTTAAGGCCCCGCTTCTCCACCTCCTCCGCGAAGGCCTCGGCCACCTTCTGGCTCCCGTTGGCCAGGCAACCCGTGCCGCAGCAGACCAGGATCTCGGTCTTGTGACCCTCCCGGCCGGCGAGGGCCTCGCTCACGGCGGCGTCGAAGCGCTCCCTGCTGTCAATGCGCATGGTGTTTCTCCTCCACGCCGAGAGCTTTGGCGACCTTGGCCGGCTTGGTGTTCCCGTGAACCTTGTCCCCCACGATGAGGACCGGAGCCATGGCGCAGGCCCCGACGCAGTTCACCGTCTTGAGGGTGAAGCCCATGTCCGGGGTGGTCTCGCCGGGGGCGATCTGCAAAAGCCGCCGAGTCTCGTCGATGAGCTGCGTGGCCCCGCGGATGTGGCAGGCGGTTCCGGTGCAGACCCTGATGATGACTTTTCCCTGGGGCGTCAGGGAAAAGGCCTTGTAGAAGGTGGAGACGGAGAAGACCTTGGCGAGGGGCACGTGCAGGCTCTCGGCCACCTTGGCCAGCACGTCGCAGGGCAGGTAGTTGTAAGCCCGGTGTACGTCCTGGAGGACCTGGATGAGGGAGGCCTCCTCCCGCGGGTAACGGTCCAGGATCTCCTCCAGAGGGGCGATCGAGACGCAGGCGCTCTCGCTCATGGCTGCTCCTCCCGCCGGCTCTGGGCGCGGCCCAGCTCGTGGCCGCGGCGCAGGGCCTGGATGTTGGCTTCGACGACGGCGGGCTTGCTGGCGAAGGTGTCGCGGATGAGCTTCTCCATCTCCTCCAGGGGCACCGCCTCCGTGGCGCCCAGGTAAGCGCCGAGGGCCACCATGTTGGCCCCCTTGGGGTTCTTCAGCTCGTTGGCGATGTCGTTGGCGGGCACCTTTACCACGCGCACGTCGCTCCGCCGGGGCTCCCGGTTGATGAGGGAGGTGTTGACCAGCAGAAGGCCGCCCGGCTTGAGGGCGGGCTCGAACTTGTCCAGCGAGGGCAGGTTCATGGCCAGCACGGCTCGGGGGCACTGGATGACGGGCGAGCCCACGGGGCGGTCCGAGATGACCACCGTGCAGTTGGCCGTGCCGCCGCGCATTTCGGGGCCGTAGGAGGGCATCCAGGAGACCTCCTTCCCGGCGTGCATCCCCGCGTAGGCCAGCATCTTGCCGATGAGCAGGACGCCCTGGCCCCCGAACCCCGCCATGATTACGTCATTCTGCATGGCGCTTCTCCAAGACAGGAAAACCACAGAGACCCAGAGGCACAAGGGAAAGGGTCCCGGCCATCCGGCCCGAATGCGCGGCATTGTTCGTGCACCTGTTTGGCTTGGCTTCGAAGGCCATCCTGCAAAACCCCGAGGGGTCTCTTCTCTGTGCCTCTGTGCCTCTGTGGTGAATCATCTCTTCGCTCCGAGAGGGTTGGGTGCCCGATCCTCGCCGCCCGGCTCCTTGAAGATCCCGAGGGGGTAGTAAGGGAGCATGTTCTGCTCCAGCCACTGAGTGGCCTCGGCGGGGGGCAGGCCCCAGTTCGTGGGGCAGGTGGAGAGCACCTCCACGAGAGAGAAGCACCGGCCCTCCGCCTGGTGACGGAAGGCGCGTCGGAGCATCTCCTTGGCGTTGACGGCGTAGAGGGGGGTGTGGACCGACGCGCGGGCGATGAAGGCGGGGGTTCTCAGGGTGGAGAGCAGCTCGGCCACGCGGATGGGGTAGCCCGCCAGGTTCACGTCCCGCCCCATGGGGCAGGTGGTGGCGATCTGGCCCGGCATGGTGGTGGGGGCCATCTGGCCGCCCGTCATGCCGTAGATGGCGTTGTTCACGAAGATCACCGTGATCTTCTCGCCCCGGTTGGCGCAGTGGACGATCTCCCCCATGCCGATGGAGGCGAGATCGCCGTCTCCCTGGTAGGAGAAGACGATGAGGTCGGGACGGGCCCGCTTGACCCCCGTGGCCACGGCCGGCGCCCGGCCGTGGGAGGCCTCCTGGAAGTCCGTGGTGAAGTAGTTGTAGGCGAGGACCGAGCAGCCCACGGGGGCGATGCCGATGGTGCGTTCCCTCAGCCCCAGCTCGTCCACCACCTCGGCCACGAGCCGGTGGATGACGCCGTGGGTGCAGCCGGGGCAGTAGTGGGTGGTGACGTCGGCGAGGGCCGGCGTCCGGCAGAAGACGGTCTCAAGCATGGTCGGCCTCCTGTTGCGGCCCCGCGAGGAGGCGCCGGACCTCGTCCACCACCTCCTCCGGCGTGACGAGCATGCCGCCCTGGCGGCCGTAGAAGCGGACCGGTCGGCGTCCCTCCACGGCCAGACGCACGTCCTCCACCATCTGGCCGCAGGAGAGCTCCACCACCAGGAGGGCCTTGGCCTTTTCGGCGGCGGCCCGGACCCGGGCGTAGGGGAAGGGGAAGAGGGTGATGGGCCGGACCATGGCGGCGCGGATGCCCGCCTCCTTCAGATCCTCCAGGGCCGTGACGCAGACCCTGGCCACGGTGCCGTAGGCCACGATCAGGACGTCGTAGGGCTCCGTGGTGCCGTACTCGGCGCATCGGATCTCGTCCCGCGCCATGGTTTCGTACTTGGCCTGGAGCCTGTGGTTGTGCTGCTCCAGGGCGGCCGGGTCCAGGAAGAGGGAGTTGATGATGTTGGTGGGCCGGTCTCCCTTGCAGCCGGTGGCCGCCCAGTTCTTGGGTCCGAGCTCCTTGCAGGGCTTACGGTCGGAATGGAACTCCACGGGCTCCATCATCTGGCCGATGAGACCGTCGCCCAGGATCATCACGGGGTTCCGATAGTAGTCGGCCAGATCGAAGGCGTCCTGAATGAGGTCCGCCGCCTCCTGCACGGACCACGGCGCCAAGACGAGGAGGCGGTAGTCGCCGTGGCCCCCTCCCTTGGTGGCCTGGAAGTAGTCCGCCTGGCTGGGCAAGATGCCGCCCAGGCCGGGCCCGGCGCGCATGATGTTGACCAGAACCACCGGCAGCTCGGAGCCGGCGATGTAGGAGATTCCCTCCTGCATGAGCGAGATGCCCGGCGAGGAGGAGGAGGTGAAGACGCGCTCCCCCGAGCCGGCGGCGCCGTAGATCATGTTCGAAGCCGCCACCTCGCTCTCGGCCTGCACGAAGGTCCCGCCCACCTGCGGCAGGCGGTGGGACATGTACTCGGGGATCTCGTTCTGCGGCGTGATGGGGTAGCCGAAGAAGAGCTTGCAGCCGGCCTGGATGGCCGCCTCGCCGATGGCCTCGCTGCCCTTCATCAATTTCTTAGCCATGGGGGATCCTTCGAGAAAGTGAGGAATGACGGGGGACAGGGGACAAGGGACAGGGGACAAGGGACAAGAAGAACCCGCAGTACCGTCCGCTGGTTCCTTTTCTCATCTCCTCATCTCCTCATCTCGGCATCTCGGCATCTCGGCATCTCGAAGCGGCTCGCCGTCGGCCCTCTTGTTCCATTCCATTCGCCAGGGGCCTTCAATAGGCAAAGTAGTGGACCATGGTCCCGTGGACGCGCATCTGGATGGCCACGTCGGGGCAGGTGATGCAGCAGAGCCGGCATCCGATGCACCGCTTCTGATCCTCCACCTGAGCGAAGAAATAGCCCTTGGAGTTGATCTCTTTGGCCATGCCCAGGATCTTCTGGGGGCAGGCGTGCACGCACAGCTCGCACCCCTTGCAGAGTTCGCGGTTGATGACGATCTGCGGCACAAGCGGCTCCTTTCTCAGCCCACCACGAAGAGGGGGCCCACGGTGCGCTGCTCGCGGTCCGCCTCGAAGGGGGGCTTGACGATTCGCGTGAGGGGCAGGATCGGACAGGGGAACTCCGCGGCCGAGAGCCCTAGATCCCGGCCCTCCTCGACGGCCACGGCCAGCAGGGGCAGGCCGAGGCGCCGGGCCGTCTCGGCGGCCAGCCGAAAGCCCTCGCGCACCACCTCCCCCGTGGTCTCGCCCATGAGGTGCGTGTTGGAGAGCAGGCCCGTGAGGCGCATCCGCCCCTTCGCCTCGATCTCCCTGGCCATGGCCAGGGCCGACTCCACGTCGGGGGTGAAGGGCCTGCGGAAGTTCAGAACCAGAAGGAATTCGCTCTCGGTGGGCGGAATGACGTCGGTGAGGGAGCCGACCACCCGGGCCCCGGTGTCGTCCCCGCCCGCATCCATGAACACCGTGCGACTCCTGTCAAGAAGGCGCTGTCGGATCTGGGGAAGGATGATGGGGAGGTCGGAGGAGTAGTACTCGCCCATGGGCGCCACGAGTTCGACGCCGGAGAGGCTCAGGAGCTCCCGGGCCGACCGGGAGCGGAAGTAGGGCTTGACCACGTCCAGGTCCACGAGGGAGACCGCCTGGCCTTCGCGGGCCAGCCGCACGGCGGCGTTCAGCGTGATCTCCGTCTTGCCGCTGCCGAAATGGCCCGCGACGATGGTCACTCGCCTGGGAAAGAGGCCCCGGATCGAACCCTGTGACGGGCCGCGCTGGGAGCGGGACTGCAGATCGTGGTGGCTCACCCAATTCCCCTTTGTCCTGGTTTTCAAGGCCCCGCGACAACCAGGGGCCTAATATAACGCCGCCTCCGCGGGTGGAACCCCATGGCCAGCCCGCGAGGGGCTGGAGGGCGGTAAATGCCCCACCCGCTTTCCGCCGTCCTCCTTTGGAGAGGCGGCCCCAGGGCGTCTACCGGCCCGTGGCAGAGGAAAGGCCCGGTATGAACGGGACTCAATCCCCGAAGGGCCATTTGCCCCAGATGGACGCGAGGCGCAAGACGTGAGGCGCAAGACGTGAGACGCGGGAGGTGAGAGAGGCAGGGGTGGGAGCCTAGCTGGTCCGTGGTCTCCTGACTCCCTGACTCGCTCATCCTGTCTCGGTGCCTTGACGGGGCCACCTTACCGCCCATCGGGAGCGGCCTGGGGGATGATCGACAGGCCCGGTTCGCAGGCGATGATGGTCTGCACGTAGGGGAGGGCGCCGATGGGGCGGAAGGTCACCTTCACGGCCTCCAGGAGCCCCTTGGGGGTTACCATCGGCTCCAGCCAGATGAGCCCGGCGAAACTGCTCGGATCGAGCTGGATATAGGCCTGGTCGGAGTTGAAGGCCACGGCGCCCAGTCCCATTAGGCTTACAGAAAAGGGCCAGTGCTCCTGCACGCTCAGCCCCAGCCGGGTCATCCATGGGATATTGGAGTTCCAGCCCACCGCCCACCGCCCGTTCTCGTAGGCCGGGTACTTGGAGCGGAGGTAGCGGGCCAGGCGCTCTCCCGTGGGGTAGAGCCCGCCCGCGGTCTGTACCACGGGGGCTTCGGCGGACGCCCCTGCTGCGGTCTCCGTGGCCCCCGGACCCCGGGAGCCGCGCTCGGCGCAGGCGACGAGCAAGAGCAGGAGCGGGAGAAGGGCGGCGAGCGGACGAAGGGTTCTCTCCATGATTGATCCCCCCGGCTAGGTCGGCGGAAGGCCGGTCGCCGACGTGGGTGTCTGGAACGCGGGGTCGCCTTCCCGAGCGGCCCCCCGAAAGCGGGAAAGGCGGTCCAGCAGCGTGGGGATGTCCCCCGGCAGCAGGGTCCGCACGTGCAACAGAAGGGTGCCCTCCGCGAGCACGCCCACGACCGGCGGCTCTCCACCGGTGCGCAGGTAGGCCTCGAGGTCGTGGGCCTTGCCCCGCGAGGGCTTGAGAGCGAGTGCCGGGGAGGGGAGCGGTTCGAGCGGGGCCGTTCCTCCGCCGGCCCGGCCCTCGGCCTCCACGACGGACGATTCGAACCGATCCGGGGCCATCCGGTCGAGGGCGGCCTTGAGCCGGCCGGCCCGTCTGAGGAGAACGCCCCTGGGGATGGCCAGGAGCCCCAGGGCCGGCAGCTCCCGCCAGCGGCCCTTTCGGTAGGCCTCCACCGCCGCTCCCAGGAGCAGGTAGGTGACCTTGTCCACGCGGAGCGCCCGCAGCAGGGGGTTCGTGCGAAAGGCCTGGAGGAGCGGGGGTTTCACCAGCAGGAGCCCGCCCTGGCAGGCCCCGAACAGCTTGTCGGTGCTGAAGCAGACGGCCTCTGCCCCGCTGGCCAGGGCCTCCTGCACCGTGGGCTCGTTCCGGAGGCCCAGCTCCCCCGCGGGGGCCAGGAGCCCCGAGCCGAGGTCGCAGCCCACGGGAAGGTGCACCTCCCGCCCCAGGTTGACCAGCTCTTCGAGGGGGACGCGCTCGGTGAAGCCCAGGATGCGGAAATTGGAGGGGTGAACGTGCAGGAGCAGAGCCGAGTCCGGAGAGATGGCCGAGCGAAAGTCGGCGATGCGCGTGCGATTGGTGGTCCCCACCTCCCGCAGCCGCGCTCCCGAAGCGACCATGACCTCGGGAATGCGGAAGCCGCCGCCGATCTCCACGAGCTCCCCTCGACTCACGAGCGTCTCCCGGCCGGCCGACAGGGTATTGAGCATGAGCAGGACGGCGGCCGCGTTGTTGTTCACCGCCACCACCCCCCTGTCGGTCTGAAGCAGCTCCTGAACGGCCGACTCCAGCCGGGCGTCGCGGTGGCCCCGGCCGTGGGCCGAGAGGTCCATCTCCAGGTCCACGTAGCCGGACAGCAGCTCCGAGGCCCGCCGCAAGGCCCGGCTCGGGAGGGGCGCCCTTCCCAGGTTGGTGTGGAGCACCACCCCCGTCGCGTTGATGACCCGGCGCAGGGGGGGATCGAAGCGCTCTCGCAACAGGCGCTCCGCTGAAAGCAGGAGCTCCGCATGGGTGGGCGCCTCGCCCCCCTGGCGCCAGCGGTCGATGGTTTCGGCCATGGCGTCGCGGAGGGCGGCCTTGAGGCTGGTCCGGCCGAATTCGGCCTCCAGCCGCATGGCCTCGCTCGAGGCCAGGAGCACGTCCATGCGCGGGGGATGAGCGCTCACGCGGCGGCCCTCCCCTCCACGCCGTCCAGGAGCGGCGCGGGATCGGAGAGATCGGGCAGGGCCAATTCGGGGCCGAGGGAGCTCAGTTCGCCGAAGGAGGTGAAGCCCGTGGCCACGGCCGCGCAGCGAATCCCCGCGGCTTTGGCCGCGGCCACGTCCCGGCGGGAGTCGCCCACGATCCAGGCTTGGGCCGGCTCGAAGGTGGAGCCGAAAGCCGCTCCGCACCGCGCCAGGGCGACGGGAACGAGCGAGGCCCGCTCCGGGGCGTCTTCTCCGAAGGCGCCCAGGAGGGGGAACTCTGGCGCCGCCCTGAAGAAGTCGAGAAGACCCAGGAACCCGATCTTGATCCCGGCTCCAGCCCGGACGTTCCCCGTCAAGAGGCCCAGATGGTGCCCCCGCTGCAGCGCCTCTTCGAGCACCTCCGGCACACCGGGACAGAGAGCTTCCTGCCGGGGCGGGGCCGGTTCGCGCACGAGTTCCTCGATGTAGGCCTTCAGCAGGGAGGCCACGACCGTCCGCGCCGGCGGAATACCGAGCTGGGCTAACGTTTGGCGGGCGATCTCGGGATCGAGCAGTCCGTCGTATCCGAAGCGCTCGGAGGGCACGGACCCGTGGAGGCGGCGAAGGGCCCGTTCGAAGGCCCTTCGGCCGATGCCCAGGGGTCTGAGCAGCGTGCCGTCGATGTCGAAGAGGAGCAAGGCCATCGAGAGGGACCTCCCCGGGACGTATTGTAGCAGGGGACAAGGGACAGGGGACAGGGGACAGGAGGATGAGGGATGGGGCGGGTCTTTGAGGAATCGCGCTGTAGGAGGCCTCTCCAGAGGCCGGTGCGCCGTGCTGGCCCCCGCGGCCGCGCTCTGGGGAAGTCGCCGTCAGACGACGGCTCTCCCCGCGCGGGCGAGCGAGGGGCAAGAGACGGGGACTCTGAGAGGCCCCAATCCCTGATGCCTTGGTGTCTTGGTGGTGAATCCTTTCCTTCCGCCTACCCTCTCAGAGGTGTTCCTTCTGAAACTCCTCGATGGTGGTGAGCCCCTCCCGAATGGCCTGCAGGGACCTCTCGCGCAGGGACACCATGCCGGCCTTCGCCGCCTCGCGCTGGAGGCCCTTCTCGGTGGCCTCGCGGGCCAGGGCCCGCCGGAAGCCGGGCGAGGGGCTGAGAGTTTCGAAGAGGGAGATGCGGCCCTTGTAGCCGATGCCGGAGCACTCCTGGCAGCCCTGGCCCTGGGAAATGCTGGCCAGCCCGGCGATCTCGGCTTCCGAGAGGCCCATGAGGCGCAGGGCGCGGTCGGAGAGCCCGGTGGCCTGGCGACAGTGGGGGCAGATCCGGCGCACCAGCCTCTGGTTCAGCACGAGAAGCAGGTGCTCCGCCAGATCCGAGGAGGGGACGCCGGCATCGCGGACCTTCAGGAGGGCCTGCACCGAACTGGCCGCCTCGACCGTGGCGACCACGAGCATCTTCGAGACCAGCTTGAGCATCTGGGCGGCCATCACGGGCGAATCCAGAAGGAGGTCGGCCAGGACGCAGACGTCGGGCTGGATGTTCCCCAAGGCCTTGAGGGTAGTGAGCGCCGCCTCCTCGTCCCGGCCCGGGCCAAGGGAGACCTGGGACACGTTCGGCACGGGGCAGACGCTCTGGGCCTCGATGCTCATGATCTTGCGGTGGCCGTCCAACCCCAGGTCGTTCAGGATGGCGTACAGGGTCGTGGTGCAGCCGTGGAAGAGGGGGGCCGAGACGAGAATCAGCCCCCGCTGCGCGCTCAGCGCGGCCCTCAGGGCGAGCTGATCTTCGGAGGGGAGCCCGAGCTGCTCGTAGCTCTTGAGGAAGGTGTCTCGGTTGATGATCTTGAGGGACAGGCTCTCGCCGAACCGGGTCGGCAGGCAATGGGCGATGACGTCGAACCGGTGTTCGCCCGAGCGCATCACGACCCGGCCCTCCTGGGGCCTGTCCCGGATCGCCGTGTCCAGCCTCAGGAGCTTCTTCATCTCGAAGGTGAGCGACGCCTGGAGGTGGCGCGCGACCGGCTTGGCCCGATAGAGCGTGCCGTCGATTCGGAGGCTCACGGCCACCATCTCCTCCTTGGGCTCCAGGTAGAGGTCCGAAGCCCCGCGCGCGAGGGCCTTGCGCAGGACATCGGTGGCCATCTCGACGCCGGAGGGGGTGACGGTCTTGTCCGGCGGGGCCGGGTCTTCCGCGGGCGGAGGGGGGGCAGGAAGGAACGGCAGCAGGGCCTCTTCCAGCTCCTCGCGGGTGGTGTGCATGGGCAGGATCTGGCACCCGGTCATGTTCTGGATGAACTCGATGGCCCCTCCGTCCGCCGGGTCCACCATGGCCAAGGCCATCAGGTCCTTGCCCGCCATGGTTTCGCGGCTGACCGGCACGACCCGCCTCTGGAGGCAGGCCTCCGCGCCGATGGAGGCCACCAGCATGGGGTCGAGGGGGGTGTCCCGCAGGGAGACGTGCTGAAAGTTCCGCTGGCGGGAGAGGAAGTCCACGAGCGTCTCGGAGGTGAGGTAGCCGAGCTCCACCAGGAGCTCTCCCAGCTTTCCTCCGGTCGTCTTCTGGTGCTTGAGGGCCTGGAGGAGCTGCTCGTTCGTGATGACCTTGGATCGCACGAGCGCTTCGCCGAGAGGCCCCCTCGCCTTGGCCAGCATCTCGCGGTCCTTGATCATGGCCTCGGGGGCCCCGGCCCAGAACTTGTCGTGGTAGGCGTCCGGGGCCGCGCAGAAGCACTGGAGGCAGAAGGGGCAGACCTTCGTCGGGCGGTTGGGGTTGCAGGAGCACCACACCGCGGAGAGGGCGTCGTATTCACCCAAACAATTCCAGCACTGGATCAGATACTCGGCCAACCCTGCCTCCAATTTGGACTCATCATAGGCTAGGTGGGGAAGCCCTGGCAATAGCCCGCGAGGATTCAAAAGACAATGCTCACCACCAAGGCTGTCCAAATTAGAGCGCCTTGCCGGCTCCGAACCACGGCTGGGTCCAGGCCGCGCCCTTGGCGCGGCGCTGGGGGCCTGGTGCGGGCGCGTCCACGCAAGCGTGGCCGCGGGGGCCAGCACGGCGCATCGGCCTCTGGAGAGGCCTCCTACAGCGCGATTCGTCGTCAAAGGCCCGCCCTCTCTCATCCCTCAGCCTCCTGTCCCTTGTCCCCATGAAACGACGTGATGAGGTGATGAGGTGATGTCGAAAGAGACCGGTGGTAGACCGCACGGTTATTCTTTCCTGTCCCCTGTCCCTTGTCCCCTGTCCCCTGTCCCTCCAGATCTACCCAAATTCCGCGATGGAAACGCGGGTGCCTCCGGCTACCGCTCGGGTTCACCGGGGAAAGGCGTTGTCTCCTGGACGGGGAGGGCCATTCCCTCCCCGCTTCACGGGCTAAGCCCGTGGAGCCTCACCCTACCCTTGGTGCCCTCTCGCCTTTGGCTCGAGGGCGCCCCAATCCCTTGATAGGTGACTTGGGCCTCTTCTTCAATGATTTGCTCTACCTACTTTCCATGCTCTTTCCCCCGTTCCATCGCGGGATTGGGGATCTACCACCGAGTTGACCCCCCTCCCGGCGCGCGGCTATACTGCGAGGCTGACGCGGGCGCGGACCCCATGCAAGCCTCGCCGGGCAAAGGCGAAACCCCCCTTTCGTGGGGATCCCAGGGGGCAGTTCCGGAGAGGACCAGCGCTTCGCCCGCTTCCACCAGAGGAGGTACGACCGTGGCTACTTTCAAAACCCTCACCCCACCCAAGGAAGGCGCCCCCATTCAGATGAAGAGCGGGGAGCTTCAGGTCCCTGACCACCCCATCATTCCGTTCATCGAAGGCGACGGCACGGGCCCCGACATCTGGCGCGCCTCCCAGCGCGTGCTGGACGCGGCGGTTGAGAAGGCCTACGGAGGCAAGAAGAAGATCGCCTGGATGGAGGTGTACGCCGGCGAGAAGTCCTTCCACAAGTTCGGGGAGTGGCTTCCGGACGACACGGTGGAGGCCTTCAAGACCTACCTCGTGGGCATCAAGGGCCCCCTCACCACGCCCATCGGCGGCGGCATCCGCTCGCTGAACGTGGCCCTCCGCCAGCTCCTCGATCTCTACGTCTGCCTGCGCCCCGTCAAGTACTTCAAGGGGGTACCCAGCCCGGTGAAGCACCCCGAGAAGGTGGACATGGTGATCTTCCGGGAGAACACGGAGGACATCTACGCGGGCATCGAGTGGAAGGCCTACAGCCCCGAGGTGAAGAAGGTCCTCGACTTCCTCATCAAGGAGATGGGCGTCAAGAAGATCCGCTTCCCCGAGTCCTCGGGCATCGGCATCAAGCCCGTCTCCGAGGAGGGCTCCAAGCGCCTCTGCCGCGCCGCCATCCAGTATGCCCTCAAGAACCACCGCAAGAGCGTGAACTTCACCCACAAGGGCAACATCATGAAGTTCACCGAGGGCGCCTTCAAGGACTGGGGCTACGAGGTGGGGGCGAAGGAGTTCCGGAACGAAACCGTGACGATCCGGGAGAGCTGGATCCTCGGCAACAAGGAGGCCAACCCGGCCCTGAGCGACGAGGAGAACGCCCGCATGATTGAGCCCGGCCTGGACATGTTCGCGCCGGACAAGAAGGCCGAGATCATCCGGGAGGTGGCGAACACCCTCAAGCTCTGGCCCACCCACGGCGACGGCAAGTGGAAGCAGAAGCTCATGCTCAAGGACACCATCGCCGACATCACCCTCCAGCAGACCCTCACCCGGGCCGACGAGTTCGACGTCATCGCGACCCTGAACCTCAACGGCGACTACCTCTCCGACGCCCTGGCGGCGCAGGTGGGGGGCATCGGCATCGCCCCCGGCGGGAACATCAACTACGTGTCGGGCCACGCCATTTTCGAGGCCACCCACGGCACGGCGCCCAAGTACGCCAACCTGGACAAGGTCAACCCGGGCTCCGTCATCCTCTCGGGCGAGATGATGTTCCGGCACCTGGGGTGGACCGAGGCGGCGGACCTGCTCGTGAAGGGGATCGAGTCCGCCATCGCCGCGCACACCGTGACCTACGACTTCGCCCGCCTCATGAAGGCGGAGGGCCACAAGGACGTGAAGGAGCTCAAGTGCTCCGAGTTTGGTGATGCCATCATCGCGCAGATGAAAGGATAGAAAAAGGATAGAAACAGAGAGACAGGGAGACAGCGAAACAGGGAAAAGAGACGGGGTCGCCGCGCCGGAGATGAAACCATGAAAAAGCCAATGACCGCGACTCCTGGGTTCCCCGGCACCCCGGCCCCTCGGGCCTTTCCTTTTTTTCCCTGTCTCTTTCTCTTCCTCGCCGGGCTTCTCCTGTTGAGCCCGGTGCTTTCCACCCCGGCCGCGGCCCCCGCGGACGCCGCCTACGGCCCCGCCACCACGAAGCGGATGACCGATCTGACCCTGCGGCTGGCGCCGGTGGCGCTTCGGAACGCCCTGCTGGCCTATCGGAGCGACCTGGATCGCGGCGTGTCCGACGCTCTCAAGGGCTATGCCGCCAAGCCCACGGCGGACGTTCTCGATGCGGCGGTGCGGGAATTCGACCTCGTCCCCACCCTTTTTCAGACGATGGAGCCCTTCCAACAGGTGGCCTACCACATGGGGATGACCGCGGGGCTCATCTATCTGCTCAACGATCCTCTCCGGGCAGGTCGGGATCCGAGGGCCGTGCAGGTGCAGGGGGACTACCTCGCCTACATGGAGCGCAAGTTGCCCCTCATAGTGGTCGCCTTCGACGGGTACGACAGCCCGCCCTTGAGGGGCGACCTCCGCTCCTACCTGATTCACAGGCTGGACGGCATGCCGCGCTACGAGCAGGCGGTCCTCTTCTGCTACTTCCCGCACGGGAAGCGGGTCTCCTCCGATACCTTCGACGACCGTTCCAACGCCTTCGGCGTGGCCGAGGTGGTCCTTTCGCACGCCGTTTCCGACGCGGCCAAGAGCTGGTTTTATATGTGGAAGTCCATGGGGGGTGACGTGGCGGCGACCCCCTTCTATCATCCCGGGGAAAACCACGCCTCCTGAGGAGCGGTCATCACCATGCCGGGAACGCCGGCGGCGCCCGTCCCCGGCCCATGACAACGGAGAAGAACGATGAAGACGGTGACCATCCAGCGGGCTCTGATTTCGGTTTCGCGCAAGGAGAACCTGGAGGGGTTCGTCCGCTTCCTCACCGGGCGGGGGGTTGAGGTGCTCTCCACCGGAGGGACGGCCAAGCTCCTGAGGGAGGCCGGCCTACCCGTGACGGACGTGGCCTCCTACACCGGCTCCCCGGAGGTCATGGAAGGGCGGGTCAAGACCCTGCACCCCCGCGTGCACGGCGGCATCCTGGCGAGGCGGACGGAAGAGCACCTGAAGGACCTGGAGCGCCTGGGCGGCGCGCCCATCGACCTCGTGGTCGTCAATCTCTATCCGTTCGAGAGGGTGGTGGCCTCTCCCGGGGCGAGCATCGCCGAGGCCATCGAAAACATCGACATCGGCGGCCCCTCCATGGTCCGCTCGGCGGCGAAGAACTTCGAATCCGTGGCCGTCGTCGTGGACCCGTCGGACTACGGCCCCCTCATGGAAGAGATCGAGCGCGAAGGGGGCGTCACCGCCGAGACGAGGCTGAGGCTCTCCGCCAAGGCCTTCCAGCGGACGGCGCAGTACGACGGCGCCATCGCGCGCCACCTCTCCACCGTCCGCATGGAGGGTGGCGAGCTGATCCGCAACGGAGGGACCTTCCCGGATTTCCTGCCCCTCTTCATGCACAAGGCCCAGAGCCTGCGCTACGGCGAGAACCCACAGCAGGAGGCCGCCTTCTACCGCGAGGGGGACCGCTTCTTCGGCGCCCTGAAGCAGTACCAGGGGAAGGAGCTCTCCTTCAACAACCTCCTGGACCTGCACGGGGCGTGGTCCCTGGCCTGCGAGCTGCCGCGGCCCTCCTGCGCCATCATCAAGCACACAAACCCCTGCGGCGCCGCCCTCGGGGCCTCGCCCCTGGAGGCCTTCCGCCGGGCCCTCCAGACCGATTTGCTTTCGGCCTACGGGGGCATCGTCGCCTTCAACGTCCCCTGCGACGGAGAGGCGGCCCTCGCCCTGTCGGAGATCTTCCTGGAGATCGTGGTGGCCCCCTCCTTCGAGCCCAAGGCCCTGGAGGTGCTCTCCCGGAAGAAGAACCTCCGGATCATCGAGCTCAAGGACCAGGACCCCTTCCCGGGCTGGGACCTCAAGCGCGTGGCCGGCGGGCTGCTGGTGCAGACCCAGGACCTGCCGGGCCTGCCCGAGGAGCGCAAGGTGGTCACGAGGCGCGCTCCCACGGAATCCGAAACCACCGCCCTGGAGCTGGCCTGGAAGGTCTGCAAGCACGTGAAGAGCAACGCCATCGTCATCGGAGACGCGGAGGGGACCGTGGGCGTGGGCGCCGGCCAGATGAGCCGGGTGGATTCGGTGAAGATCGCCCGGATGAAGGCCTACCGCGACACGAAGGGCTGCGTGGCCGCCTCTGACGCCTTCTTCCCCTTCCCGGATGGCGTCGAGGAACTGGCCGAAGCGGGCGTTACGGCGGTGATTCAGCCGGGCGGAAGCATCCGGGATCCGGAGGTCATCGAGGCCGCCGACCGGCTCAAGCTGGCCATGGTCTTCACGGGCACGAGGCACTTCCGGCATGGCTAGGGAACGACGCGCCAACCCCTTGGCCGGCAAGGCGGGCGGGAGGGCCCTCCTCCTGACGCTCTTCGCCCTCCTCTGCCTGCTGGCGCTCGGGCCCCTTTCCGCGCGGGCCAAAGATCCCCGGAAGGCGGACGACCCCCGGCTGGTGGCCCTTCTTCAAAAGATGAACGACCTGCAGAAGGGGATCCAGACCCTGCGCGTGAAATTCGTGCAGACCAACAACTTTCAGATGCTCGCCAAGCCGCAGGTGCTCAAGGGCGAGCTGACCCTGAAAAAGCCCGACACGGCGCTCTACCGGTATACCTCCCCCTCGCCGCTCTACTTCCTCATCAAGGACGGCGACCTGCTGGTCTACGAGCCCCGCCAGAAGAGGGTCGTCGTCCAGGACATCCGGAGGCACCAGAACAAGATCATCCGCTACCTGGGCGTGGGGCAGCCCCTGGACGAGCTGAAGGAGTCCTTCACGGTGATTTGGTCCGGAGAGGAGGGCCACATCGTCCACCTGACCCTCCTCCCCCGCAAGTTCCGCCTGAAGCGGAAGATCGCCGTCCTGCACTTCGACGTGGACGACCGCACGGGGCTCTTGGAGGGCTTCGACGTGGTGGAGACGGAGGGAGACGTCATCCGCTTCGACTTTTCGGACTGGGAGCTGAACCCGGCGCTCCCTCCCGATGCCTTCAAGGTAAACATCCCTCCGGGCGTGAAGGTACAGCGGCAGCTCATGGACCTGCAGGACCCTTTCAAACCCTGAGCCCCGGCGAAGAGTCCGCCCCCGGCCGACGGGGGACGGACCTCGCGGCGCCGGGCGGGAGGACGGGGTGCTCGACTGGCTGGTCCGAATTCTCAAGGCCCTCCTATCCTCCCTCTACGTGCTCTTCGAGGGCTTCCCGGCCCTGGAGGCCCTGAGGTCCTGGTTCGGCGGGGCGGAGGGGCAGCGCGAAACGGCGGTCAGGGCGCTGCTGATCATGGCCCTGGGCGGCCTGCTCGGAGTGGCGGCTTTTCTGGTGTTCCTCTGGTTGATCCGGCGCGGCTCGATCCTGCGGAGGGTCTTTCCCGATGAGAGATGACACCGGGCGGCGCTCCCTCGGCCGCCAAGCGCCCCCCGGCGGCTGCCGGTTGGACGCCGCGTCCCGGCAGGCCAGGCGGGGCGGCCCGAGGCGCCGGAGCGGGCTGCTGATCGGCCTGGCCCTCGCGGCCCTGCTGCTCCAGGGCGGGTGCGTGCACCACCGGCGCCGGGCAGGCGCGCCGCACATCCCGAGCCGGGAGCGGGAGCAGGAGGTGGTCTCCTCCTGGTACGGGAAGGAGTTCAACGGCAAGCCCACGGCCAGCGGCCAGATCTTCGACATGTACGGCCTCACCGCAGCGCATCGCACCCTGCCGTTGGGGACCATCGTGAGGGTCACCAATCTGGAGAACGGCCGCCAGGCCGTGCTCACGATCAACGACAGGGGCCCCTTCGTGAAGGGCCGGGGCTTGGACTGCTCCTACGGCGCGGCCAAGGCCCTGGGATTTGCCAACGAGGGGCTGGCCCGCGTTCGCATCCAGGTGTTGGACCGGGCCACCGAACGGCCCAAGTCCGCCCCCACGCCCGGTGAGACCCTCGTGGGCGGTCCGGGCACCAGCGCCTCCCTCCTCGACGCCTCCTTCACCGTGCAGGTCGGAGCCTTCCAGAACGAGCAGAACGCGCTGCGCTTCAGGGACCTGATGGCCAACCGATACGGCGATGCCTACGTGATCCGGTTCCGGGACTTCTACCGGGTCCGCGTGGGCCACCTGCCCACCGAAGCGGCCGCCGAGGCCCTCCAGCGCCGAATCCAGGCTGACGGCGTCACGGGCTTCGTCACCGTCAATGATTGAGATGAGAGAGGCCGTACCCTCCGTCCCGCGCAGGGCCAGCCTTCTACTTCCCGCTCCCCGTCTCCTGCGGTGCCGCCGCGAGGAAGCTGAGCCAGAGCGTGCGATGCCTCGGCCCGTCGAACTCCAGGAAGAAGAGCCCCTGCCAGCGGCCTAGGAGCAGATTCCCCTGGCGCACGGGGATCAGGACGTGGTTTCCGGTGAGGCTCGCCTTGATGTGGGCGTCGGCGTTCCCCTCCGCGTGGGCGTAGACCGCTCCCGCGGGGACCAGCCGCTCCATCCAATGCAGGATATCCTGGCGGACCGTGGGATCGAATTTCTCGTTGAGGGTCACGCCGCCGGTGGTGTGGGGGCAGTAGACCAGCACGGCCCCGCTTCCGCCCCACTGGCGGCAGGCCCTCTGGACGTTGGCGGTGATGTCCATCACCTCGCAACGCTCCTGGCTGGCAAGGGTCAAATCCATCTTCTTCCTCCTTGATCTCCATGACCTATTCGGCGCCACTCATGGTGAAGCCCAAGGGGGGCCGCCCCTCCAACTCCCCGGACAGGATCGCGCCTTTCTTGCTCCAACCCCCGGTCGCGCCGTTCGGCGCCCTGACCCTGTCAGCGCACCCATCGCCTGATGAACAATATGAACGCCCGTCGGGCCGCAAGCAACCTTGTGCGGCCTCCCACCGCGTGATAGGCTCCCCACGCGGGGCCGGCAGCACGGCCCGTGCGGCCTGACGCGGAGGAGCGGCGTGGACGACCTGGCTTGGTGCGCGGCGGACCCTCACCTTTCGATCGAAGATCCGGCCCTCCCCGTATTCCTGACCTGGCTTCAGGATTTTGAGAGGGCCGGCGCGCGCCACCTGGTCCTTCTCGGCGATCTCTTCCAGGTCTGGATCGGCCTCCCCGGAGCCCAGACCCCCGAGCAGGAGAGCGTCCTCACGGCCCTCTCGCGCCTCGCCAAGAACGGGCGCAAGGTCATCTACCTGGCGGGGAACCGCGACTACTTCATGGAGGAGCTGGCCCGGTGGAGCCCCATCCGGGTGTGCGACCACTGGGACCTGGTGACGGAAGGGCCCGCCCGCATCCGCTTCGAACACGGCGACCTGATCAACACCTCGGACGCCAACTACCTCCGATGGAGGGAGTTCTCCAGGGCGCGCACCGTCAGGAGGCTCTTCCAGCTCCTGCCGGCCGAAGGGCAGCTCCGGCTGGCGCGCCACCTGGAGGGCCGGCTGGCGGGCACAAACGCGGCCTACAAGAGCTACTTTCCGGAGCGGGAGCTCTCGGTCTGGGCCCGCCGCCTCAAGGCCGAAGGGGTGAATTCGGCCGTGCTGGGCCACTTCCACCTGAACAGGGTTGTCCGGCAGGAAGGGGTGGAGATCCGCTTCCTGCCTCAGTTCCGCGAGGAGGGGGTCCACCTGCGCGTGGCGCGGGACGGCGCGCAGACCCTGCGCGGCGTGGAGCGCTGACCATGCCGCGATCGGTGGGCTTGAGCTCCTACTTGGCGGGCTCGGTCTCCACCGTCAGGTAGAAGTATTTCGCCTCCATGAGCTTGGAGTGCACGTAGTTGAAGGCGACGTGGAAGTCCTCGCTCTCGCCCGATCGCGTGTAGCCGAGCTTGCTGCCCGAAGTTCCGCATCCCACCAGGTTGCCGCTGGCGTCGAACAGGGCGATGGCCACGTGGATCCTTAGCGCGGCGGAGCCGTAGTTCTTGACATCCACGACGGCCTCGTTGCGACCCACGATGTCGAGCTTCTTGGGGCCGATGTAGGAGGGGAACAGGAACTCCACGTCCTGGACCACCAGATCGCCCGCCTTGGCATCCAGGCGGATGAACCGGTTCAGCGCGAAGTCATAGCGGTTGCACGAGAACTCGGCGCTGAAGGGAAGCGTAAGGCACAGTGCCGCGGCGACGAGGGCGGTGCGCAGCAGGGAACGGCTCATGCGATCCTCCTATCGGTCGGGGGGGAGAAGGTTTGCTGCCAGAGAGAGAGCACGCGGTCCCAGTGCGCCCGCTCCGGCGTGAGCACCAGTCCGGCGAGCACCTGCCAGAAGCAGAGCAGGAGCATCTTCCAAGGCGAGACCGCGCCCAGGGCCGCCGCCGTGACCGCCGTCATGCCCAGGCTCTCGCCCATCGTCAACAGGAAAATCCAAGTGAAAAAGGTGTAGCGCACCATCTTCTGCATCGAGTCCAACTGAAGACGGCGGAGGGCTGGGGGACGGAAGGCCGCCCAGCGGCCCAGGAAGACGACGAGCAGGGCGAAGAGGCCGAAGGCGAGAGCGCCGTCGGCGAGCGGGTAAGGGGAGGGCGGGGTCTGCGCCGTCAGGGCCGCGGCGCTGGCCGCGTAGAGGGCCGCCGAGGCGACGTAGATCCAGAAGAAGAGCCGGTACTGGCTGGTGCGCCGCGCCAGCTCGCGCAGGTCTTCAGCTTTCAGGGGTTCCACGGCGGGCCTCCTCCTCCTCGAAATCGTGCCGGCGGCGGTCCATGAGGAACCGGGGCTCCAGCCTCGTCAGTGCCGACAGGATGGAGCTTCGGACCTTCGGGTAGCGTTCGGACACCTCGGCGATGAGGGCCTTCATCCGCGCCCTCTCCTGCTCCTGCTCCCCGCAGAGCCAGCATCCGCAATCGATGACGGGGAATCCCTGCTCGCGCGCGTAGTCGGCGAGCATGGCCTCGGGGGCGTACAGCAGCGGACGGATCAGCGTGATCCTGCCGTTCTCCGCGAGGAGCTTGGGGGGCATGGCCTTCAGGCTTCCCTCGAAGAAGAGGTTCATGAGGAGCGTCTCGGCGGCGTCGTCCAGGTGGTGCCCCAGGGCGAGCTTGTTGCAGCCCAGGGCCCGCGCCGCGCCGTAGAGGGCTCCTCGCCTGAGGCGCGAGCAGAGGGAGCAGTAGGGGGAGCCCGGCCGGCGCTTCTCCTCCACGACGGCCGCCAGGGAGGTTTTCTCCACGTGAAGGGGGATGCCCTCGCGGCGGCAGTACTCCTCCAAAAGGTCCGCCTGAAACAGGTCGGAGCCGTTGTGGATGGTGAGCCCCGTCATCTCGAAGGGGACCGGGGAGCGGCGCTGGAGCAGGAAGAGGAGCCTGAGCAGGCTGAAGGAGTCCTTCCCGCCCGAGAGGGCCACGGCCACGCGGTCTCCCTCCCGGATGAGGTCGAAGTCCGCGATGGCTCGGCCCGCGCGGTTCAGGAGCATCTTTTCGAGCTTCACGCCGGTGGCCAGGGTCGCGTCCATGGAGGCTCAGGATACCACGGGGGCGTGGGGCGGTGGAGGGAGGCGCGAGGCGCGAGACGTGAGACGCTTCCCACGGCGTCATCCCGAGGCAACTCCGCAAAAGGCTCCTGACACGGGCGGGATGACGCCGCATGGACAGCGTGGCCGTCGTTCCGAGGGCTGCCCGCAACGGGCTCCCCGGAGAGAATCGCGGGCGAGATCCCGGCAGATTCCCCCCCTATTCTCTGTGCCTCTGCGCCTCTGTGGTCTGCCTTTTCTTTTCGCCTTCTGAATTCTGGCCTTCCGCCTACCCCTTGCGACGGCGGTAGGGAGCGGGGTCGATCTCCAGTTCGCCCAGGCGCTCGTAGAGCCGGGAGCGGCTGAGGGTGAGGATCCGGGCCGCGGCGGCGACGTTGCCCCGGGCCTGTTCCAGGGCCTGGCGGATGGCCTGGGCCTCCGCGAACTGCCGCGCCTCCACGAGGGAACCGGAGGGCGCTTCACCCTGGCCGAACCGCACTTCAGGCGGAAGGTGCTCGGGGCCCGGCATGGCGGGGCCGGCCAGCAGCACAGCCCTTTCCACGGCCCACCGGAGCTCCCGCACGTTGCCCGGCCAGGTGTGGCGGGCAACGACCCGCAGGAAGGCCGGCGTGGGTTCGCCGTTGGGCCACGCCTGCCGGACCCGCGCCTCGGCCAGGAACCGGCGCGTCAAGAGCTGGATGTCCTCCGGCCGCTCCCTCAGCGGAGGCACGTGGAGTGGAAATCCCGACACGCGGAAGAGAAGGTCCTCCCGGAAGCTTCCCTCCTTGGCCTTGGCCTTGAGATCCCGGTGGGTGGCCGCCAAGACCCGGACCCGCACCTTGACGGGCCGGTCCGAGCCCACGGGCTCCACGACGCCCTCCTCCAGCACCCGCAGGAGCTTGGCCTGCACCGCGAGGGGCAGGTCGCCGATCTCGTCCAGGAAGAGGGTGCCCCCGTCGGCGGTGAGGAACTTGCCCTTGCGCGTGGTCTCCGCGCCCGTGAAGGCCCCGCGGGCGTGGCCGAAGAGCTCCGATTCGGCGAGGTTCTCGGGCAGGGCGGCGCAGTTGAGCGCCACGAAGGGCCCGGTGGACCAGGGGCTCTGCCGGTGGATCCAGCGCGCGAGCACCTCCTTGCCCGATCCCGTCTCTCCGGTGATGAGGATGGGGGCGTAGGACGGCGCGGCCCGCTGCGCCTCCGAGAGGACGGCCTTCATCAGGGGTGAGGCGGTGAGAAACCCCGACTCGCCCTCCTCCGCGGCCCGGCGCTCCAGGGCCGACTGACGCGTAGCGTTGCGCAGCACGATGAGGAGCCGCTCGCGGTCCAGAGGCTTTTCGAGAAAGTCGTAGGCCCCCTTGCGCACGGCGTCCACGGCGGCCGGGATGGAGCCGTGGCCCGAGATCATGACCACGGGCGTGGCGAGCCCCCGTTCGAGGGAGGCATCCAGGACCGCCGTGCCGTCGAGGTCGGGAAGCCGCAGGTCCACCAGCGCCACGTCCACCGGCGCCTCCGCCTCCAGCGCCGCGATGCCCGCCCGGGCGCTGGTCGCCTCCACGACGGCGTAGCCCTGCCGCTCAAGGATGCCCCGCAGGGTTTCCCGAATGGCCGCCTCGTCGTCGACGATCAATACCTTCGCCATACCGCAAGGGTAGCGCGAAAGCTCCTCTGGCGGAAGACGGGACGGCCGGCGAGGGCCAGAAACAGCGGTTCCAAGGGGAGCCGTTTCACCGGCTTGACTTCCCGGGGGGGGAAGGCTATATTGCCTCCTTTTGATCGAGGAGGGGGAGCCCTCTCGGACCCATCGGACCCGCTTAGGAGGATTCCACATGGCCGACGTGAACCTGAAGGTTGAAGAGTGCGTACCCGGCAAGTGGTACGTGGATGAAAATTGCATCGCGTGCGACTCGTGCATCTCCATCGCGCCGGACCACTTCGTGATGAACGAGGACTCGAGCCACGCTTTCGTGACGAAGCAGCCCGAAACCGCCGAGGAGGAGCAGCTCTGCGAGGACGCCAAGGCCTCCTGTCCGGTGGACGCCATCGGCAACGACGGCGAGTAGGCGCCGCCCCTCAAGGGGTGCTGGGAAACGGGGCCCGGGAGCCAATCCCGGGCCTTTGCGCGTCCGGGGAAACGGGGAGGTTTCCCCGCGCAGAGGGCCGCCCTCGCAAGGGCAGGGAGGAGCAGCTCCCCTGGCGTACGCCAGAGGAGCGCCGAGGAGGGGCGGCCGAGCCCCTTCTTGGGGAGCGCCCCCGCGCGACGCGCCGGGACGCGCCTTCCTCCGCTTCGCTCCGGAAGGCAAGCTCTTCAAATGCGAGCTGAAATTATTTTGGGCAGCTATGATCTACCACCAAGGCACGAAGCCACCGAGGCACGAGGGATCTTGGATCGCGAAGCCCGAACCCCCCAGAGGCCGCCGCTTTCCCTGTCTCGCCTTTCCTTGTCCTGTCCCTTGTCCCCCCACCGCCCCGCCCGTTCGCGCTATAATGGTGCCCCGATCGGGAGGATCGTTGAAAGGTCACGCAGAAAGGAGACGCCTCATGCGGCGCGGGCTCATGTTGCTTGTGGCATTCGGGCTGGCCTTGGCTGCGGCTGCCCAGGACCGCTATCCCCAGCAGGACCTCAAGTTCGGGGTGAGAGTGCCCCCAGACCAATGGGTTGCCCTGGAGGGCGAATTGGCCGCCCACCCGAGCGCGGCGGCCAATCCCGTGGGGGTGACCCTGGCCGTCCCGTCGGCGTGGGCCAAGAGCCCGGACTGGCCGGCCTTCGATGCGGTCGTGAAGGCGGTGAACGAGGCTCACGCCCGGCTCTGCGTCACGACGCAGCTCCCCGGCGGCCCTGCCAGCAAGGGCACCCTGGCCTACCTCGTCACCCTCTCCGAACACGCCGGCTCCACCGCTGATGCCCTCGACCTCTCGCTGAACGGAGAGGAATTCGCCTCCGTGCAGCAGGAGCCCGTCGACCAGGCGATCCTGACCATGAAAGAGCTTACCGTGGCGCTGCGGGGCAAGAGCGGGGCGCGCATCCTCTTGGGCGAGGTGAGCCCGGCCGAACTGCCCGTCCTGAAACCCCTCTACGCGCACAATTTCAGCGCCTACGTGGAGGGCTACAGCTCGGAGGCCGAGGGGCCCACCGGGGAGGTTTCCCACGACGTGGTGCACTTCCTGCAGACCCACCACCTGGGCGCACCGCTGCTGCTCCACCTGCCGCGCGTGGAGAACGCCATCGCCGCCCAGCTCTTGGTCCTGGTCTCCGCCAACCGGGGGGTGCCCTACACGGACGTGGAGGCCGGCAACCTGCCGGCGGTCTGGGAAGGATTGCTGGATCTGCGGGAGAGGCTGACGCCGCGCATGGGCCCGGGCTTCGCCACCGAGGCGACCTCCATCCGGGACAGCTCTGGCCCCCGGCCCGACATCGGCCTCATCAACCTGCTGGACCCGGATACCATGGTGCAGGGGATGGTGCTCGTGCCGACGGTGGCGGGCTCCAGGGCCGCGGCCCTGGAGATCCACCTGCCCACGGCCGACCTCACCAATCCCGAGGCCTACCCGCTGCCCTCGGGCCAGGCCGTCTCCCTCGGCTACAAGGCCGACCAGAAGAGGCAGGAGACGGTGCTGAACGTGCCCTGGAACGGACGGCCGCTCCTGGTGCTCTTCGGCCGGCTCAAGACGGGCACGGTGGGGGAGGAAAAGCTCTCCGTCTCCACCACCTACACCATCCCCGTGGAGGTGATCATCGCCCGCTACCAGGCGGTCCAGGAGGCGCAGGAGGTCTTTCTCGACAACTACACCAGCGACGCCCAGGTGGACTACCACTTCCAGTTCCCCGGCGGCACCTGGAGCCTGAACGTGGCCTTCCAGAACTCCTTCTTTTACGAAAAAGGGGTGGGAGCCCGGTGGGTTCAAAACAAGCTCTTCGTGGACGGCGTGGCGTGGAAGGGAAAGAAGATCCCCAAGCTGCCCATCGTGGAACCGGAGAAGGTCAACACCCTGCCCCTGGCCCTCACCCTGGGCCACGACTACGCGTACCGCTACGTGGGCCGCGCCCGGGTGGACGGCCACGACTGCTACGAGGTGGAGTTCGTCCCCCTGCCCACGGCCACCGGCAGCGTTTACTCCGGCAGGGTCTGGATCGACCAGCGCACCTTCGCCAAGATCCGCATGACCGTGAGCCAGAAGGGCCTGCAAGAGCCCATGGTGAGCAACGACGAGACGGACTTCTACGCCCCCTTCACGGGCCCCGACGGCAAGACCTACTGGCTCCTGAGCCGCGTCCAGGGGCAGCAGCTCTTCTCCGTGGGCGGCGAGAACATCATGGCCGAACGCTCCATCCGCTTTTCCCACGTGGCCATCAACGTCCCCACCTTCCAGGAGGAGGTGGCCCAGGCCGAGGCCAGCGACAAGCCCATGCTGCAGGAGACGGCCAAGGGGCTGCGCTACCTCGTCAAGGAGAAGAACGGGGAGCGCAAGATCGAGAGCCAGCCGCAGGCGAGCCGCTGGTTCGCCGTGGGCGGCACTTACTGGGACAAGAGCCTCTCCTATCCGGCGCCGCTGGCCGGGGTGAACTACTTCAACTACGACTGGCGCCACACGCAGACGCAGGTGAACCTCTTCCTGGCCGGGGCCGTGAATACCCTCACCCTCTCCAAGGTCAACCTCTTTCCCAGGATCGACGGCGGGTTCGTGGGCTACCTCTTTCTCATTCCCTTCCAGGACCGCTACTACCCTAGCGGCGTGGAGGCCCGCAACGAGCGCGTGGACGTGTTGCGCGAGTATGTGACCGGCAACCTGGGCTGGCGCATCGACGACTACTCCAAGCTCTCGTTGGACGTGGAGGCCACCTACTACCGCTATTCCAAGCTCACCCAGACGGCCTGGAACTTCCGGCTGCCGTCGGACCACGGCGATCTAGCGGCGGGCCTCGGCTACACCTTCGCCTGGAAGGGGTGGTCGGCCGACGTCCAGGCCATGGCCCACCACCGCACCTCCTGGGAGCCGTGGGGCCTGCCCGGCCAGAACAAGAACGCCTCCGACTACAAGAACTACTCCCTCTGGAACGTGGCCCTGAGCAAAAATTTCTACCTGCCCTACTTCCAGAAGATCTCCACGGGGGTGCAGTGGCTGGACGGCAGCAGTCTCGACCGCTTCAGCCAGTATAAGTTCAGCTACCTGAGCCGCCCCTCGCTCGCCGGGTTCGCCGGGAGCGGCGTCCGCTTCGACCGGGGAGCCATTGCCACCGCCGGTTACGACTTCGACTTGGCCAAGCTTTTGAAGCTGGGGATCGAGGTCGACCGGGCCAGAGTGGAACCGATCCGGGGCAGCGGGCTCTGGCAGAATCACACGGGCCTCGGTCTGAACGCCGCCGTGACGGGACCCTGGGAGACCTACTGGACCCTCGACGTGGGGTACGCGCTGCAGAGCGACATCGCCCCCGTCCGGCACGACTACACCGTGGCGCTGGTGGTGCTGAAGCTGTGGTGACGGAGGAGGCGGCGGAGCGAGGAGCGACGGGCATTAGGTGAGGAGATACCGGTTGGCATAGCTTCATCGCCCAATCGCTTAATCGCTTAATCGCTCTCTCTCGCTTTCCCTGTCTTCTTCGGTGGGAGAACCTCATGAAGGACGAGACACCAAGCAAGCTGCCCCGGGTGGTCGTCACGGCGCCCCTTCCCGGCGGCGCGCTCGCCCTGTTTGAAAGACGGGCGCGGGTCGAGGTCATGCGCCGCCGGGGGCTCCTCGGCGAAGCCGAGCTGGCCGCCGCCCTGCGCGGTGCGGCCGGTGCCGTGACCCTCCTGACGGACCCGGTCACCCGCGCGGTGCTGGAGGCCTGCCCCGGCCTCAAGGTCGTGTCCAACGTGGCCGTGGGCACGGACAACATCGACCTGGAGGCGGCTCGCGAGCGGGGGATCGTGGTGACCCACACCCCCGGCGTGCTGACGGAGGCCACGGCCGATCTGGCCTGGGCCCTGATTCTGGGGGTGGCTCGCCGCATCGGGGAGGGGGAGCGCCTGGTGCGCGCGGGCGGATTCGCCGGGTGGGCGCCCGATCTCTTGCTGGGCGTGGACCTGAGAGGCAAGATCCTGGGCGTGGTGGGCATGGGCCACATCGGACGGGCCGTGGCGCGCAGGGCCCCGGCCTTCGGCATGCGCGTCGTCTACTCCCAGCCCAGGCGCCTTCAGGAGTCGGTGGAGAGCGCGCTGTGCGCGCGGCACCTCCCGCTGGAGGAGCTGCTGGCCGCCGCCGACGTGGTGTCGCTCCACTGCCCGCTCACGCCCGAAACGCGCCGCCTCATGGACCGGCGCAGGCTCCTGGCCATGAAGCCGGGCGCCATCCTGGTGAACACGGCCCGGGGGCCCGTCGTGGACGAGGAGGCCCTCGTGGAGTGCCTGCGGGAGGGGCGCCTCTTCGGGGCGGGCCTGGACGTCTACGAGCGGGAGCCCGCGCTGGCCGAGGGACTGACGGAGCTGCCCAACGTCCTCCTCCTGCCCCACCTGGGTTCGGCCACGGAGGGCGTGAGGGAAGCCATGGCGAGGATGGCGGTGACGGACTGCCTGGCCGTGCTCGAGGGGCGCCGGCCCGAGCACGGGGTCCTCTGAGGGGGAGGTCATGGACGCACAGCCGCCTGATCCGAAGGGGACCACCGTGGCGGGGGAGGCCCAGCTCTTCCCCTGCCCCAAGTGCGGAGGGCAACTGGAGTGGGACCCCTCCCACCAGGAGATGCGCTGCCCCTACTGCGACTCCCTCATCCCCGTGCCCGCGCAACCGGGCTTCAAGGCTCAGGAGCACGACCTCCTCTCCTTCCTGGAGGAGCACCCCAAGAGCGAGGGCTACGGCGTCGAACTCGAACAGCTCTCCTGCCACCAGTGCGGGGCCGCCATCCAGGTGCCGCCGGGCCGGCGGGACCTCACCTGCCCCTTCTGCGGCTCGGCCTACGTCCTGGAGGCTCAAAAGCCCTCCGCGGAGGTGATCCGGCCCGAGTCGGTGATCCCCTTCCACGTGGACAAGGCGGCCAGCCAGAGCCGCTTCCGGTCGTGGATCGGCAGCGGCTGGTTCCGGCCCAACGACCTGAAGAAGATGAGCAAGCTGGACCGCGTCCTGGGGCTCTACCTCCCCTTCTTCACCTTCGACGCCCTGGCCCACAGCCTCTGGACGGCCCTGGCGGGCTACACCTACACCGTCGTCGAGCGGGTTGCCGTGCAGGAGGAGGGCGGGACCGTCTGGCGGGATCAGTCGGTCCAGAAGATCCGCTGGGAGCCCGCCAGCGGCGAGCGGACCGACCGCTACGACGACGTGCTGGTGCCCGCGGTCCAGCAGGAGAGGCTCGATTTGGTCCTCAAGGTCTATCCCTTCGACATGAAGGGGCTGGTCCCCTACAACCCCATGGTCCTCGCCGGCTTCGGGATCCTCAACGCGGACATGCCCCTCAAGATGGTCTACCAGATCGCCCGAAACAGCATGCAGGCGGACCAGGAGGAGCGCTGCGGCCGGGACGTGCCGGGCGACACCCACCAGAATCTGGTGGTGCGCATGACCCTCTCGGAGCAGACCTTCAAGCACCTCCTCTGCCCCCTGTGGGTGGGCTCCTTCCAGTACAAGGGCCGGGTCTTTCCCTTCGTGGTCAACGGCCAGACGGGGGCGCTTTACGGCGAAAAGCCGTGGTCCTGGGTGAAGATCGGCTTCGCCTCCGCGGCGGCGGCCCTCGTCCTCCTCCTGCTCTACCTCCTTTCCCTGCGGGGGCACTGATGGTCCGGCGGCCCCTCGATCTGCCCGAAGGGGCCCGCGTCCTAGTTCGGCTGCCCAACTGGATCGGGGACGTGATCCTCTGCACCCCCGCCCTGGCCGCCCTCCGTCGCGCCCGGCCCGACCTGAGGCTGGAGGCCCTGGTCAAGCCCAAGGTCCGGGCCGCTGTGGAGGGGCTGCCGGCGCTGGAGGCGGTGCGCTTCCTCGCGGGAGAGGGCCTCGGGGCCACCCTCGGGCAGGCCCGGGAACTCAGGCGGGAGGGCTTCGCCGCGGCGCTGATCTTCCCCAAGGGAGCGAGGGAGGCCCTCCTGGCCTTCGCGGCCCGCATCCCCGTCCGCATCGGTCTGGCCACCGATCGGCGCTCGCTCCTCCTGACCCATCCGGTCCCCTTCGGCGAGGAGGAGTGGAACCGCCACCACGCCCTCCAGTTCGCCACGGTGCTTTCTCCCCTCGGCATCTCCCTGCAAGGCGAAGGGCTGGCCTTCCCCATCGGGGAGCGCGAGCGCGCCGAGGCGGGGCGGATCCTCACGGAGGCCGGCCTGGCCAGGAGCCCGCTGGCCCTTTTCCACGTCTCCGCCAGCAAGGCCCCCCGCGCCTGGCACGCGGAACGTTTCGGCGAGGTGGCCAGGGCATTCTCGGAGAGGACCGGCTGCCGTGTAGCCCTCGTGGGGACCGAGGCCGAGCGGCCGCTGCACGCCCGGGTCCGTTTACTCTGCCCGTCGGCCGTGGACCTGGCGGGAGCCACGAGCCTGCCCGTGCTGGCGGCCCTCATGGAGAGAGCGCGCCTGCTCGTCTGCAACGATTCGGGGCCCATGCACCTGGGCGCCGCGGTCGGGACGAGGGTGGTGGCGATCTTCGGCCCCGGCGCCCCCCACAAGACCGCCCCCTACGTTCCTCCGGAGCGCCTGCGGGTGGTCACCGCCGCCTTGCCCTGCTCGCCCTGCCGCCAGTCCTTCTGGAGGGAGTGCAGCCCGTCGCCCGCCGGCAAGCCCCCGTGCCTGGAAGGCGTTCGCGCCGGTGCCGTTCTCGAGGCCTGTCTGGAGCTGTGGGAGGGGACGCGAGACGCGGGACGCTAGACGCGAGACGCGAAACGCTAGACGCTAGACGCGAGGAGCGAAAGGCGAGAAGAGGCGAACCGGTGCTGCGCCGGCCGGCCGCTCTCGTGCCCATGCCGAGAAAATGGCCGAGCGGCGGGCTCTGCCCCCGCACAGGCCAACCACCAGCGAGAGGAATTCAGCGAGGCGAGGCGAAGCCGAACCGAGCGCCAAGAGGGGAGCGGAGCTTCCCTCTTGGACAACTAGAATCCGAGGGTCTTGCAGCGGCCCGAGCCGCAACAGGCCTTGTCCGGCTCCAGGTAGCAGGGGTGGGGTTCGGGCACGGCCTCTCCCAGGATCTCCGAGAGGAGCTGGCCTTCGGGTCTGAGGAGCGTG
The DNA here is from genome assembly GCA_049967655.1 of Acidobacteriota bacterium. GTDB lineage: Bacteria > Acidobacteriota > UBA4820 > UBA4820 > DSQY01 > DTPS01. The sequence continues at coordinate 8,978 of JBMFSH010000017.1, read as the reverse complement.
AGGCTTGTGACGGGCTGGGGCCCGGCGGTGGCAGGCTGCCGAGCGGGCCATTCGGCAGGGGGGATCTCTCGGGCCGCGGCTGGCGCGTCCTGGGCGGCCGAGCCGCCGGTCAGGGCCACGCCGTAGCCGGAGATGCGGATGAACCACCTCGCGAACTGTTCCCGAACGCGCGGCGGGTACTCCGCCATCCCGAGTTTGGCCTCCACCGCCGGACGGTCCAGGAAGACGGGGCGGCCGGCGCGCAGCATGGCGAGCACCTGGTCCACCAGTGGATCGCCGGTCTGGAGGTAGGCCAGGCGGGAGAGCTGGTTCAACGACAGATCGCGGATGTGAAGCTCGGCCGGCAGGGTTGCGGCCGGTTCGGCCGGCGGCTGGCTCAACCTCCGGAGGGCTCCCCTCGCGATCTCGCTCACCCTTGAGTCCACGGGTTGTCCCTCCGGGGCGGCACGAATCGCACCTCGTCCACCACCCCCATGATGACCGCATCCACGGGGTTCTCGCCGAGGCCGACGGCGTCCACGGCGCTCTGCCCCTCCAGGCAGACCAGCACGTCGTCGCCCTCCCCGGCGTCCACCATGTCGATGGCCGTGAAGGGCAGGCCGTGCGGCTGCTTCTCCAGGTCCAGCGGTTGGACCTGGAGGAACTTCAGCCCCTCGTATTTGGGGAACTTCTGGGTCGCCACCACGGTTCCCACGACCCGCGCCAGTTTCATGGCAGCACCTCGTCGAGCTCGTCCACGATCCCCACCACGCAGGCGTCGCAGGGGACGAAGTCGGGGCGGAAGGCGTAGGAGGCCTCGCGCTGGCGGCAGTAGAGGACCACCTCTCCCGCCCCGGCCCCCACGGCGTCCAAGGCCCAGAACGGCTTCTCGCGCCCGTTCAGCGGCCTCACCAGCAGGATCCGGTGGCCCTCGAGGCCGGGGTCCTTCACGGTGCTCACCAAATTTCCCGCCACTCGTCCCACGTTCATGGCACGAAAGTGAGGAGTGAGGAGTGAGGAGTGAGGAGAAAAGGAACCGTCATCGGGGGTTCGCCTTCCGCCGTCGTATGATAGAAAGTGGAGGATGAAGACGAAGCACCCAAACTCGCCGTCGGCAGGCTTCCGTCTGCGGGCATTCGTCTCTCATCCATCATCCCCTAATCCAGGTTCACGGTATCCACGACGCCCACGATGGTGGCGTCCACGGGGGCGTCCTTGGTGCGCTCCGTCATGCGGGCGGAGGAGCCGGTGCAGAGGATCACCAGGTCCCCGAAGCCGGCCTGGACCGTGTCCACGGCCACCTCGTAGCCGCCGTCGGTCTCCAGCTCTGGGGTCACGGTCCTAACGACCAGGAATTTGAGACCCACGAGCTTGGGGTCTTTGCGCGTGGACACCACGGTGCCCACCACCCGGCCGAGGCGCATGGCCTAGTCGTTGGCGCTGGAGTGGCCGATGGGGAGCACATCCTCGAGCGACTTGTGGGGCCGCGGGATGACGTGGACCGTGACCAGCTCTCCGACCTTGCGGGCCGCCGCGGCGCCCGCGTCGGTGGCGGCTTTGACCGCGGCCACGTCACCGCGGACGATGGCCGTCACGTAGGCCCCGCCGACCTTTTCCCAACCGATGAGGGTCACCTTGGCCGCCTTGACCATGGCGTCGGACGCCTCGATCATGGCCACCAAGCCCTTCGTTTCGATCATTCCCAGGGCCTCGCCGTACTCAGCCATACCTGCCTCCTCTCAGAAGGTTCGGAGCTTCATCTTACTGGATTGGGTGGGAGAGGACAATGGGGATGAGGGATGGGGGATCGAGGGGCAAAGGCCGAATGGCGGCCGGGTCGCGTGAGGTATCGTTCCCCAGCCTAATCGCCTAATCGCGTAATCGCTTAATTACTTAATCGCTTAATCACTTAATCACTTAATCACTTAATCGCTTAACCCCCTCATCACCTCGTCCCCTCATCCCCTAACCCCCGTTCCCCCGATTCCGGGCGAACTCCGCCAGGAGCTGCACGAGCTCCTCCCGCCCCACGGGGAAGCCCTCGCCCCCCCGGGTGACCGGGCAGTGCTCGCAGGCGGGCGAGGGAAGGGGAGCCAGGCCGTAACCCGCCCCGAGGTCTTTCAACGATTCCACCACAGGCGGCGGAAGCGGTTTGCCGCCGCCGAGCAGCTCCGAGTAGAGGAAGATCCGCGCGGTCTGCTCCAGGGTCTCCATGCGGTAGTAGGCCGTGCGCAGGTCGAGGCCCACGGTCACAGCCCCGTGATTGGCCATGAGCACGCCCTGGCTCTCCCGCAGGGCTTCGGCTACCTTGACGGCCAGCTCCTGGGTGGAGGGCAGCGCGAAGGGGACGAGCGGGACGGGGCCGAGGGAGATGACCATCTCGGAGAGGAAGGGGCGGTCGATGGCGTGGCCGGCACAGGCCAGGGCGGTGGCGAAGGGCGGATGGGCGTGCACCACCGCGCCCACGTCGCTCCTGGCTTCATAGATGGCCCGGTGCATGGGCCATTCGGTGGAGGGCCTGCCGGAGGAGGGACGGCCCGCGGCGTCCAGCTCCACGATCATCTCCTCCCGGAGCTCCCCCTTGGGAAGGCCCGTGGGCGTAGCCAAGAAGCCGCCGGTGCCCAGCCGCACCGACAGGTTCCCGTCGGTCCCCGCCACGAAGCCTTTCTCGTGGAGGCGGCGGCCGAAGGCCACGAGTTCCTGGCGGCTCCCCGCGGACCCCATGCGCTCCCTCCCCCGCGGCCTAGGGCGGTGTCTCCGTATGGAGTCTGCCCGGGTCTCTTCCAGGGGCGCGCCCCTTCCCGAGGGGCTCCGCCCCCAGGGCGCCCTCCCGCGGCGGGCCGCCGTCCCGGAAGCGTGGGGAGGCTACCTTCCCGCCTCTCTCCGTGCGCTCGCCGTCACCTGCTTCCATGGCACCCCAGTCCCTGGTACGGCACACTACTGTCCCAGCTCCTTCGCCAGCTGCTGGATCATGGAGTCGTCCGGATACTTGGCCTCAAGCTCCTTGACGATCCCCCTGGCCTTCGCCTTGTCCCCCTTGTCGAAACCGACCACCACCGCCTCGTTGAAGAGCGCCTGCCTCTTGCCGGGGTCCACGGAGAGAGCCTTCTGGAACATGGCCAGGGCCTCGTCCGGCTTGCCCACGTTGCGGTAGCAGACCCCGAGGTCGGTCATCACGTCGGTGTTCTTGGGGTCGAGCTTGACCGCCTGCTCGTACCAGGGGATCGCCTCGTCGAACTTCTTGGCGTCGAAATAGATGTTGCCGAGCAGGACGCGCTTCTCCACGTTCGTGGGATCCTTCGCCAGCTCCTCCTTGATCTGGGCCAGCATGGCCTCGTGCTGCGCCGAGTTGAAGCCCTGCTCGCCCTGCCCCTGTCCCTGCCCCTGCCCCTGCTGGGCCTGGGCCTCCTGCGGCGCCGCGGCGGGGGGCGCGGAGGCCATCTTCCGGGTGTAGTAGGAGTTCGTGGCGATAAAGCCGAGGACCGCGCCCAGTACGGCGCCGGCCACGAGCATGAGCAGCCCTTCTTTCTTCATGTGAATCTTCTCCTTTATCGAGCGGATCCCTCGGGCCCGCCCCCTCACCATGCGGGAAAATTCAGGGGCGGTCAAGAGACGGGGGACGCTAGCGACAGCCAGTCGCGAAGGCGAAGGCCCCGATGAATCCGATCCCCTCTCAAGCGACCGCTGGGCAAACCTTCTGAGGCCGACTCGTAAGTCCCGCTTACAAGCTGCGACCCGTACCACCACCGACCCTGTCCCAACCCACCCGGGGCTTGACTACGCACCTAAAAGGGGTACAATTGCACCTGAAATGAGTGCAACAGGAAGACCCACCTCTCTGGGAACCCTTCTCTTCGGCAAGACACGGCGCGCCGTGCTCGCCCTGACCTTCGGGCGGCCCGAGGAGGCGTTCTACGTCCGCCAGGTGGCCCGTTACGCGGCCACAGGCAACGGTGTGGTTCAGCGGGAATTGGAACAGCTCGCGGCGGTGGGCATTCTGACCCGGCGGCCCAGCGGGCGTCAGGTCTACTACCAGGCGAACCCGGACTGCCCCATCTTTCAAGAATTGCGAACGCTCGTCGTGAAGACGGCGGGCGTTGCGGATGTCCTCCGAGACGCGCTTCTGGTCCTGGCCGATCACATCCAGACCGCCTTCCTCTACGGCAGCTTTGCCGCCGAGCGCCAGGGCCCCCGGAGCGATGTAGACGTGATGGTCATTGGGGACGTGACGCTCTCCAGGGTAGTCGAGGCTCTCGCTCCCGCCCAGGAGCGCCTGGGCCGGGAGATCAACCCCACGGTCTATCCGCCTGCTGAGTTCAGCGCCAAGGCGGCGTCTGGACACGCCTTCTTGGCCGCCGTGATCCGGGGGCCGAAGGTTTTCCTGATCGGAGACGCTGATGAGCTTGAACGACTGGTTGAAAAACGGATGGCTCGTCGAGCACGTCCCAAGCCCTGAGGAGACCCGCGCCCATCTGGATGTCATCGCGCGGGACCTGAAGGACTGTGCGCTCCCGGGCTTAAGCCCTGATCGGAAGCTGGCCATCGCCTACGCCGCGGCACTCCAGGCCGCCACCGCCGCCCTCGCCGCCGAGGGTTTCCGCGCTTCGCGGGACGCCCACCACTACAGGGTGATCGAATCCCTCGCTCACACGCTGGGCCTTCCCGCGAGCCAGGTGCGGCAACTGGACACCTTCCGCAAGAAGCGCAACCTGTGCGACTACGAGGTAGCCGGGGCCGTCTCCGATCAGGAGGCAGCTGAAGCGGTCGCCTTCGCTGCGGAGCTGAAGAGCCGCGTGGAGACATGGCTTCAGAAGAAGCACCCGGAGCTGATGGCGTGAGAGAGGGAAGACCTCTGCTCAACAGCGTGGCCATGGATGTTTTCCGGGAGTTGCCCCACTCCCTTGACCGCAGCGCGTTGGCCTTCAGAAACAGCGAGGGCGGCGAGTGGGACCGGCTCCGCAAGCACTGGGAATACGCGGTCTTCGCGGCGGGCCTGGAGGACTTCCGGTTTCACGACCCTGCAAGGAGGCGGAGGCCGCTGGCGCCCCGTTGAGTCAAACTCTTGATGGGTGAAGGTTTGAAGTGGTGCGCCCGACAGGACTCGAACCTGTAACCTCCGGCTCCGTAGGCCGATGCTCTATCCAATTGAGCCACGGGCGCGCCAGAACATTACTATAGATGAAGGGGGCGCCTCGGCGCAAGAGGCCTTCGCGGTGCGGCCGGCCGCTGGATCGGCCCCTCCACCCTCCACCCTCCACTCTCCACCCTCCACCGCCCCGCCCTCCACCCGTTTGCCATGCGGGCGCCGCCTGGGGTATCCTTGCGAGCTAGGAGTTCACGATGGCTGCGGAAACCCCCTCGAACCTCTTCGGCGCGGAAGGCGAAGCGTGCCCGAGGATTCTCTCCTTCGCCTCCGCCACCGGCGGCGTGGGAACCACCCTCCTGGCCGCCAACCTGGGCATCCACCTGGCGAAAAAGGGCAAGACCGTTCTCCTGGCGGACCTGGCCCTCACCGAGGCCGGCTGCCACCTGGCCCTCGGCGTGCTCAAGCCCGAGCGCCACCTGGGCAGCCTCGTCCTCAAGGAGGCCACCGAGGTGAAGGAGGCCGTGGTGCCCACCTCGGTCAACAATCTCTCTCTGCTCGCCGGCTGTCCCGATCTTCCCGAAGTGGCCAACATGGCCTACCTGACCAAGCAGAAGCTCCTGAGCAGCCTCTCGAACCTCCCTTACGACTACGTGATCGTGGACGCCGGGGCGGGCACCGGGATGGACGCCCTCGACTTCTTCCTGGCGGGCCACCTGCCGGTGGTGGTGGTGCAGGCCACTCCCGTGGGCGTGGAGCCCTTCTACCGCTTCCTCCGGGCGGTGCTCCGGCGGCTCCTCATGGAGAGCCTGAACAAGAAGCGCTACCAGGCGCTCTCCTCGTCGATCAACGCCAGCTCCCCGCTGGCGGGCTTCTGGGAGCTGCCCGAGACGCGCGAGGAGGACCTGGCCGCGGTGGAGCGGGCCATCCGCTCGCGCCGCTTCTCCTTTGCGCAGACGGGGCTCACCTCGGACAAGGAGACGCGGCTCGGCGCCCAGCTCGAGAGCCTGCTGCGGCGCTACTTCGTCTGCCCCTTCCGCTTCCTCGGCGGCCTGGATTGGGACGCCCAGGCGGCCCAGGCCCAGCGGAACCTCGAACCCATCGCCAAGGTCTTCCCCATGTGCCCCTACAGCCTCTCCGTGGAGAAGGTCGCCAACGCCATCTTGAAGGAGGAGAAGGAGCCCCGGCCCGAGGAGGGGCACCTGACCCCGCTACCGCTGAGCGAGATGAACGCCTACCAGCTCATCGAGGCCCCCTACAACGCCACGACCAAGGAGATCCAGTCCGCCTACGCCAAGGTCATGGAGCCCTACCAGGAGACCTCGCCGCTCACCCTGAGCCTCTACACCAAGGAGGAGCGGGAGGCCATCCGCGAGATGATCGACGACGCCTACAAGACCCTCATCACCACGAGCCTCCGCCAGAAGTACGACGAGGAGCTCATCGCCGCCGGTCAGATGAGCGCCGAACAGCGCGTGGCGGAGTACCGCGAGCCCGCGGCGGAGGGGGCCCACCCGGCCGCCCCGGCCCCCCAGGGCGGGACGCCCGTGGAAGACACGGGAGCGCTGCGTGTGCAGAAGAGCCTGGAGGCGGTCCTCCAGGAGGTGAAGATCTTCGACGGGCCAGGCCTGCGCAAGATCCGTGAGGCGCAGGGCATCTCCCTCGCCGAGATCGTGGAGGAGACCAACATCCGCTCGTGGTACCTGGAGTCCATCGAGGCCGAGCGGTTCGACGTGCTCCCGGGCCTCATCTACCTGAAGGGCTTCGTGAAGCAGCTCGCCCAGTACCTCCACCTGGAGCCCGAGAGGGTCCTGGCGGACTACCTGGAGCGCTATCAGGGCTGGAAACGGAAGCACGGGGGGGGGAGTAGGGGACTAGGTGACTAGGTGATTAGGGAAACGAAGTTCTCCTTGCGTCTCGCGTCTCGCGTCTCGCGTCTCGCCTCTCGCGTCTCGCTCAACCGCTCCTTGCTTAATCGCTTCTCGCTTAATTGCGTCTCACTTAATCGCTTCTCCCGTCTTCCATCTTGCGTCTCGCTCCTCACTCCTCACTCCTCACTCCCCCATGAGCACTGACCGTCCCGGCGACAAGACGCCCGTCGAATCGCTCTCCCAGCTCTGTGCCGCCTTCGAGCCGAAGGAGCCCGTGAGGGGGCGTCTCGGGGTGGAGTGGGAGCAGCTCCCGGTGGACCCCTCCAGCCGCCTCGTGCCCTACGCGGGCGAGCGGGGGGTGGAGTCGCTGCTGGCCGCCCTCTCGCCGCCGCACGAGGCGGTTCGAGAGAACGGCCACGTGACGGCCGTCCGGCTGAGGGGCGGAGGCATGGTGGCCCTGGAGCCGGGGGGCCAGGTGGAGATCGCCTCGCCTCCCGTGGACAGCTTGGAAACGGTCCACCGCTTCCTGGCCAGGGTGCTCAAGGAGGTGGACGGCGAGGCCCGGCGGCGCGGCTTCCGGCTCGTCCCGTGGGGTGTCGCGCCCCACAACGGTCCCGAGGACCTTCCCGACGTGCCCAAGAGGCGGTACCTCCTCCTGAAACGGCACCTCGAGGCCGCGGGCGCGAGGGGCCGCCGCATGATGAAACTCACCGCCGCCACCCAGGTGGCCCTGGACTACCAGGACGAGGCGGACATGGCCGCGAAGACCCGCGGGGCGTTGGCCGCCTTGCCCTACCTTGTGGCCTTCACCGCCAACGCCCCCGTGGCCGGCGGTAGGCGCACGCGCTGGCTCAGCCAGCGGCCCTGGATCTGGCGGGGCACCGACCCCCGCCGGTGCGGCGTGCCGGGCTTCCTCTTCTCGGAGCGCCTCGGCTACGCCGAGCTCGTCCGCTACGCCCTGGACCGCCCCGTCCTCTTCCTCATGCGCAACGGGGCTTACGTGCCCGTCGGGGAGCGCACCTTCCGGCGGCTCCTCAAGAGTCCGGGCGAACTCGGGCCCGTGACGCTGGAGGACTGGGACCTGCACCTGAGCACCTGCTTCCCCGAGGTGCGCCTGCGCGGCTACGTCGAAATCCGCACCCTCGACTCCCTGCCCCTTCCTCTGGCCATGGCCGCGGCCGCCCTCTTCAAGGGACTGCTGGCGCTGGAGGGACCGCTCGCCGAGTGGGACGCCCTCCGGCCGGCCTACACCCCGGCCCTCCTGAGGCGCTCCCTGCTGGAGGCCGCCCGGTACGGCCCGCACTGGCAGCCCCCCGTGGGTCCGCCCGCCGAGGTGGTCCTGCGCAAGATGCTCATGACCGCCGCCGAGGGGCTCGTGGCCCTCGGCGAGAATCCCTGCTGGCTCGCCCCCCTCCGCGAGCTCGTGGAGCGCTCCTCCTGCCCCGCCGACTTCTGGCGGAGGGACGAGGCCGGCGTCTGGCGCGGCCCCGAGGACCCCGATCCGGTGTTTTGAGGCGGGGCGGCGAAGGCGGGACACTCCGTTCCGTGTTCCCCTTGTAGGAGCGCTCTCCAGAGCGCGATGGGTTGACAGGCCGGTGGAGCGACCGCCCTCCTTGGCCGTCATTCCGGCGACCGGAGGGAGTCCGGAATCATCCGCTTTGTCCAGCACCCGCGCGATCCTGGACGCGCTTCGCTTGCCAGGATGACGGCCAAAGAGGGGGCGGTGGTGGTTGGTGGAGGGTGGAGCGGCCCCTGTGGGGCGGGCGCCCTCGCCCGCCGCATCGAAGGCCTTCATGCACCGTAGGAGCGCTCACCAGGGCGCGATTCATCGAAGGCCCTCTTTCACGGGAGGCACAGGCGCCCCCGCCTGTGCAGGCCAGCGGTACTCGACAGGCGAGGCGCCTGTCTCTCCCATTCTCCTTCGGCCGCAACAAGTTGCGGCGGCACCAGAGGCAAGCCAGCGACTTGGAGGTTGCACATCCACCGTAGCGGCCGCGATTCATCGCGGCCGGCCCTTCGGCCGCACCAAAGGCCCTCATTCACCC
>JBMFSH010000016.1:0-58787 GCA_049967655.1 Acidobacteriota bacterium | reverse complement strand
CCTGCCCGAAGCGCTCCAGGACTGACCGGCTTCCCCTTCTCCTCATCCCGCTCCTCGCAGGCCGCCCGGCCCTCTGCCTGGGCCCGGCCCGAACCCCCCAGGCCCGTCCGCCCTGGCGCCGCCCCGGCCGCCGGCGTGGGCGGCGCCGGCACGCAGAACAACGGGGTATCCCCGGGGCCGTGCACCGCAGCCCGACCGCACGCGCCTATCACGCACCGCTCCAGGCTACCCCCCGATCGTCACCCTCCGCCAGACGGGGTACGGCGAGGATTTACACACGGTTCTTTTCTTTCGGGCCTGAAGCGGAAATATGGGCTTTGTTGAGAATTCGCGATAAACGCACTCTTCCGGCTGCGTGTTCCGACTGCAATTCAAGCGTCTTCGCGCAAATTGTCGCGTCTGGCGCGTCTCGCGTCCCTACCCCTTGCCGCGGAACTTCTCGACGGAGAGGCGGTAACGCTTGAGCATGCGGTAGATCTCGACGCGCTGCTTGCCGGACTCCTTGGCCATGCGGTTGATGTTGCCCTTGTGTTTGCGCAGGAGGCGGATGAGGTATTCGCGCTCGAACTGGACGCGGGCGTGGGCAAAGCTGCCGACGCCGCGCCCCGTGTGGCCCTGGAGCTCGAAGGGGAGGTCCTCGCGCCTCAGGATTGGCGTGGTGAGGTAGAGGGTGCAGAATCGCATGCGCGCTTGAAGCTCGCGGACGTTGCCGGGCCAGGGGTACCAGAGGAGGCACTCCAGGGCCTCCTCCTCGATGCCCTCGAAGGGCTTGGCGATCTCCCGGCAGTAGCTCTGGAGAAAGGCGCGGGCCAGGACCGGGATGTCCTCGGTGCGTTCCCGCAGGGGCGGAACGGTGAGGGGAAAGGTCTGGATGCGGTAGTAGAAGTCCTCGCGGATGCGCTTGGCGGCGAGCTCGGCGGCGAGGTCCCGGGAGGAGGCAAAAATGAAGCGGAGGTTGGCGGCGCGCGGTGTGGTCTCGCCGATCCTCGCGTACTCGCGCTCCCGCATGATCTTGAGGAGCCTGGCCTGGAAGACGGGGGAGAAGTCGGCCACCTCGTCGAAGAAGAGCGTGCCGCCCTCGGCCTCCTCGAGGTGGCCCCGGACGGCGCTCTGGCCGGTCTCGTCCGCCTGGCCGAAGGTCTCCGCCTCCAGGACCTGCTCGGGCACCCCCTGGCAGTTCACCACGAGGAAGGGGGCCTTGGCGCGGGCGCTCTGGTAGTGCACCTGACGCGCGATGACGCCGCGGCCCGTGCCCGATTCGCCCAGGATGAGGACGGGGATCTCGGTGGGGGCCACGATGGCAATCTGCTCGCGGATGCCCGCCATGGCGGGGGAGGGACCCAGCAGCACGGCCTCCTCGGCCTTGGTGAGCGGGGTGGAGGGCTGCTTGGGGAAGCGGGCCAGCGCACCCTGGAAGCGCACGTTCGCCTCGGCGGGGAGGATGGGCTTGAGGAGGACGTCGGTGGCGCCCAGGGCGAGCAGGGAGGGGATGCTCGGCCGCTGTGCCTCGGGGAGGAGGCAGAGGATGGGGGCCCACGGGGCCAGGGTCTTGAACTCGGGAAGCGCAGCCTCGGGGGACTCCACCGCCTCCTCGACGTCCATCACGAGCAGGGCCACGCCTCCCGCCTTCAGGCGCTCGAGGGCCAGGTCTCCGGAGCCCACCATCTCCACGTGCCACTCCGGGGGTAGGGCCGCCTTCAGGACGTCGAAATCCTCCGTGCTCCGGAGGATCATGAGGGCCGTGCTCAAGGTTCCTCCTCCGCCGTCACGTCAAGGCTCTCCAGCAGGAGCGCCGGTGCCCGGTCGCTGACGGGCACGCTCTGGTCCAGCTTCAGGCACGTCCCCGCTCCCGCGCCCGTCTCCGATCCTATGGCCTTGAGGGCCAGGAGCGCTCGCGGGCCGTTGCCTCGGAGCAGGGCCCCCTTGATCGGTTCGCCTCTCTTCCCCTCGCGCAGGAGGAATCCCTCGGTCACGCGGAGGGCGAAGTCCCCGCGCGGGATGTCCGCCCACCCCCCGCCCATCTGGAGGACCAGCAGGCCGAACTCCACCTCCCGTGCCAGGGCCTCCGTGGGGAGGGAGCCCGGGGCGGCCGAGAGGTTGCGCTGGCGCGGCAGGGGCGGGTGCCGGTAGGATTCGCGGCGCCCGTGGCCCGTGGGAGCGAGGGAGAGGGCCTCGGCGGAGGCGAGGTCCAGCAGGTAGCCCGCCAGGCGCCCCTCGCGCAGGAGGGGGGCGCGCCCGGTGGCGGTGCCCTCGTCATCGCAGCGGGCCGTGCCGCAGCCCCCATCGAGGGTGCCGTCGTCCCAGAGCTCCAGGGGGGCGCCGGCGACGCGCTCGCCCAGCCTGCGGGAGAAGGGGGAGGCGCCGTTCGCCACGAAGTCGCCCTCGAAGGCGTGGCCCACGGCCTCGTGGAGGAAGAGGCCCGCCGCCGTGGAGCCCAGGACGACGGGGAAACTTCCGCGGGGGGCCGGAACGGCCGCGAGCCGGTGGCGGGCCGTTTGAAGCGCCTCCCGGGCGGCCCTCCGGACGGCTCCGGCGGGGTCGGCCCCCAGCGTCCCGGGGCCGCTCACCACGCGCGCGGCGGAGGCAAGGCGGCCGCCCTCCAGCACCGTGGCCTGCTGGTAGAGGGTCAGGTTGGCCCGGCGTTCCCGGCAGAATCCGCCGCGGGAGTTGGCCACCACGCTGTGGCCGTCTGAGAGGCTCAGGATGGCCGAAGAGCGCTCCTCGGAGCAGCCGGCCGCCGCCAGCTCGCTCTCTCCCTCCAGGAGTAAAGCTTGCGCCCATTCAAGGTCCGTCTCCGTCTCACCGCCGTCCTCATCGTGCGTCCGGAAGGGCTCACACCGCGAAGATCTGGTGCCCCCCACCTCGGCGGCGAGCGCCCTCGCCTGGAGGAGGAGGCGCTCGGGCTCTAGGCTCGAAACGGCGGCGAAGAGGGTGCGTCCTCCGGCGCGGATCCGCAGGCCCGCCCCCGCCTCCTCCCCGGCCGACAGGGTGCGGCTCCGGCCCCCTTCGCGGACGATCCTCCGGAAGTGGGTCCGCTGGGCGAAGAGGTCGGCGTAGTCGGCGCCCGAGGAGGTCAGCTCCCGGAGCAGATCGGCGGCGAGGGTTTCATCGGGCAGCATGAAGCTTCTCCTGGAAGAGCCGCCAGAGCCGCTCGGCCTGGGCGCGCGTGGCGGCGGGGCTCCCCCCGTTGTCCACCACGTGATCGGCCAGGGGAAGCTTGCGCGAGTCCGGCCATTGGGCCTCCATGCGGCGCCTGACCTCCTCCGCGTCCCAGCCCGCCGCCTCCAGGCGCTGGCGGCGGATTCCTTCGGGGGCCGTCACGAGCACCACCTCGTCGAACTCGCCGCGGGTCCCGGCCTCGAAGATGAGAGCCGCCTCCGTGACGACCACGGTCTCTTCGCCCAGCCGGCCGCGGATCTCGTCGAGGAGCTCGCGCCGTCTGGCCAGAATGCGGGGATGGAGGATCGCCTCCAGAGCGCGGCGCGCCTGCTCGTCGGAGAAGGCGAGGGCGGCGAGGGCCTTCCGGTTCACGGAGCCGTCGGCGGCCTGGACGGCGGGACCGAAGGCCGCTCCCACCGCGGCGGAGGCCTCCTGGCCCGGGCCGAGCAGGTCGCGGACCAGCAGGTCGGCGTCCAGAAGCACGGCCCCGAGTTCGCCGAAGATCGCCGCCACGGTGCTCTTGCCCGATCCGATGCCGCCCGTGAGGCCGATGTGGAGCATCAGAGCCCCCCTGCCGCCGGCCACGTTTCCCTGTGGGCTTTCCTCAAAGCCGTAGGCCGGGGAGATGGCGGGCCGGGGAGATGGCGACAACGGAGGGCTGTCAAGGGCAGTGCCTCACGCGCCGAGGCGGATCTTGGCCGACTTCAGGGTGTTGGAGAGGAGCATGGCGATGGTGAGGGGGCCCACGCCGCCCGGCACCGGCGTGTAGAGCGAAGCCATCTCCCACATGGCCGTGGGGAGCACGTCGCCCACCAGCGTGGAGCCCTTCTCGCGCACCTGCCGGATCCGCGCCTCGTCCCCGCCGAAGGCCCGGGCGGCCTCTTCGGGGTCCGTGATGCGGTTCATACCCACGTCCACCACCACGGCCCCGGGTTTGATGAACTGGTGCGTGATGAGGGTGGCCTTCCCGATGGCGGCCACGAGGAGGTCGGCCTCCCGGCACACGCCGGCGAGGTCCTGGGTCCGCGAGTGGCAGATGGTGACCGTGGCGTGCTCGCGAAGGAGGAGCAGGGCCATGGGTTTGCCGACGATGTGGGAGCGGCCCACCACCACCGCGCGCTTGCCCTTCAGCGTGACGCCCGAGCGCCTGAGCATCTGCATGATGCCCGCGGGGGTGCAGGGCTCGAAGGCCGGCTGGTCCAGCACGAGCCGCCCCACGTTGACGGGGTGGAAGCCGTCCACGTCCTTGGCCGGGTCGATGAGGCTGAGCACCGCGCCCTCGTCCACCTGGGGCGGGAGCGGAAGCTGGACGAGGATGCCGTCGATGTCCTCCCGGCCGTTGAGCGCCTCGACGCAGGAGAGCACCTGTGCCGTGGTGCTGCTCTGCGGCATCTCGATCTTCTCGGAGAAGACCCCCGCCTCGGCGCAGGCCTTCACCTTGGAGGCCACGTAGACCCGGCTCGCGGGGTTCTCGCCCACGAGTACCGCCGCCAGGCCGGGAGGGCGCAGGCCTCGGGACCGAAGGAGCTCGACGCCGGCGGCCACCTCCTCTCGGATCTGGGCACCTATACGCTTTCCGTCCAGGATCTGGGCCGTCATTCCACCTTCTCCTTTTTGAACTTAGCGATGAAAGGAAAATTCACGTCCAGCCCCTCCCCGCCCAGCAGGATGCTCGTGAGGGCGAGGTTGATCTTTTTGGTGGGATAGGGGTCATCGTACTGGAAGACCATGAGCCGCTCGATCCACAGGCCGGGCGGCAGGTGCAGGTCGCGCAGGAAGAAGCTCCTCCCGGCCGCGTCGAGCTTGGCGTTCGCCTCGGGCAGGCGGTAGAAGAGCTGGTACATGGCGATCTCGTCGATGGGGTTCATGTTGCCGAACATGACGTTCCCCGGCGAGAAGTAGAGCATGTCCGTCTTCTGGCGGTTCTCGATGCGGATCAGGAAGAAGATGTATCCCGCCGCGGGCGTGGCGTCGGCGAAGGGATCCTTGAGTTTCCTCTTGGCATAGTAGGCCTCGCGCGCCAACGGGGTGAGCGGCGTGGCGCTGATGCTGAAGCGCTTGTCCTGGAAGCTGTAGGTGAGGCCCTCGACGGCGTAGCCCGCGGGGAGCTTCTTCTTCACCTCGGGCCTCAGATCTTGGAGCACCTGGACCGTCTGAGAGGCCCCGAGGGGGACGAGGGACGCCGCCAGCGCCAGAGCCAGAAGCACGTGCCGTTTCGCCATCGTTCATCCTCCTTCGGGTCCGTAAGCCCGACCTCACACCTCCAACGATTCTACACTATCCGGCGCGATATGCTTGTCCAAGATAGACCGTTTTGCCGGCTCCGAACTACGGCTGGGTCTCGGCCGCGCCTTTGGCGTGGCTCTGGGGGCCTTCGCCGGGCGCGTCCACGCGAGCGAGGCCGCGCTCCGTCCGCAGTCCCCCAGCCGCCCTTCGGGCGCCAGTCCCAGCCTCATCGAATACGACCGTCCCCCCACCCTCCACGGGGGCGCCGGCGGCGACGGACCTCCTGCTTCGTCAGCCTTCGGCGTCCGCATCCTCAGCGTACAGGGAGTACGCTTGCGGTGCGGCCGCCTCGCTTCCTTGCATGAGGCCCATCGGCGCCGGGACGCGCCTTCCTCCGCTTCGCTCCGGAAGGCACCCCATCTCTTCAATCCTCCTTTAGCGCTTCGAAGTCCTCCGCTCCGCTTGCCGCTCCCCCGCCGAAAGGATAAAGTGAGGGCTTGTATCGTCTTAGGGGGCAGTCACCAAAGGAGGTCGTTATGGCAGGAATCGTCGGGTACGGGGCGTACATCCCGCGCTACCGGATCAAGGTCGAGGAGATCGCCAAGGTCTGGGGGGCGGACGCGCCCAGCTTCAAGAAGGGTCTGATGCTCCGGGAGAAGTCGGTCCCGGGACCGGACCAGGACGTCATCACCATCGCGGTGGAGGCGGCGCGCAACGCGATGGTGCGGGCCGGCGTCAACGGGGAGAAGGTCGGCGCCATCTACGTCGGCTCCGAATCCCACCCCTACGCGGTCAAGCCCACCGGCACGGCGGTGGCCGAGGTCATCGGCGCCGTCAACGACTGCCACTGCGCGGACCTCTCCTTCGCCTGCAAGGCCGGCTCCGAGGGCATGTTCCTCGCCTACGGTCTGGTCAAGTCGGGCGAGGTGGAGTACGCCATGGGCATCGGCGCCGACACCTCCCAAGGGGCCCCCGGCGACGCGCTGGAATACTCGGCGGCGGCGGGCGGAGCGGCCTTCCTCATGGGCGCGAAGAACGTGGTGGCCACCCTGGACTGCCAGTACTCCTACATGAGCGACACCCCCGACTTCTGGCGCCGCGAGTACATGCACTACCCGCGCCACGGCGGCCGCTTCACCGGAGACATGGCCTACTTCAAGCACGTGCGCGGCGGCGTGGAGGGCCTTCTCAAGAAGGCGGGCGCCAAGCCGAAGGACTTCAAGTACGCCGTCTTCCACCAGCCCAACGGCAAGTTCCCCATGAAGATGGCTCACGACCTCGGCTTCACCGACGAGCAGATGAAGACGGGCCTGCTCGTCCCCACCCTCGGCAACACCTACTCGGGCGCTTCGCCCCTGGGCCTCTCGGCCATCCTGGACGAGGCCAAGCCCGGCGACGCCATCCTCATGTGCTCCTTCGGCTCGGGCGCCGGCTCGGACGGTTTCATCTTCACGGCCACCAAGGAGCTCCCCAAGGTCCAGGGCAAGGCCAAGAAGACGAGGGACTACCTGGACACCCACCCCTTCTACCTGGACTACGGCACCTACGTGAAGTTCCGCCGCAAGATCCGAAAGAACGTGGAGGACTGAGGCCATGCGCGACGTAGCCATCATCGGGATCGGCATGACGGACTTCGGGGAGCTGTGGCACGACTCCCTGCGGGACCTCTTCGTGAAAGCGGCGCTGGAGGCCATGGACGACGCCGGCGTGGACCACATCGACGGCCTCGTGGCGGGCTGCATGAGCCCCGGCCTCTTCTCCGGCCAGGAGCACATCGGCTCGCTCCTCGCCGACTACCTCGGCCAGGCCCCCGTGCCTGGTGTGCGGGTCGAGTCGGCCTGCGCCTCGGGCGGCATGGCCCTGCGCACCGGCATCGCCTACGTGGCCTCGGGGATGCACGACATCGTCCTCTGCGGCGGCGTGGAGAAGATGACCGACGTGAGCGGCGCGCAGGCCACCTACGCCCTGGCTACGGCCGCGGACCAGGAGATGGAGGCCTTCCACGGCGCCACCTTCCCCGGCCTCTACGCCCTCATCGCCACGGCCCACATGCACCAGTACGGCACCAAGCGCGAGGACCTCGCCCAGGTCGCCGTCAAGAACCACGACAACGGCATGCTCAACCCCCACGCGCAGTACCGCATGAAGATTACGGTGGACCAGGTCATCAACAGCGTGAAGGTGGCGGACCCCCTCAACATCCTGGACTGCTCGCCCATCACCGACGGCGCGGCGGCCGTGGTCATCGTCCCCCTGGAGATGGCCAAGAAGCTCAAGAAGAAGCCCATCGTCAAGGTGGCGGCCTCGGCCCACGCCACCGACACCATCGCCCTCCACCAGCGGGATGACCTGACCTGGCTCAAGTCCACCGCCGAGGCGGCCGCCAGCGCCTACAAGCAGGCCGGCGTGAAGCCCTCCGACATCGACTTCGCCGAGGTGCACGACTGCTTCACCATCGCCGAGATCTGCGTGCTGGAGGCCCTGGGGGTCGTTAAGAAGGGCCAGGGCGGCAAGGCCACGCGCGACGGCCTCACGGCCCGCGACGGCAAGTTCCCCGTGAACGTCTCGGGAGGCCTCAAGAGCAAGGGCCACCCGGTGGGCGCCACGGGCATCGCCCAGATCCACGAGATCGTCACCCAGCTCCGCGGCGAGGCGGGCAAGCGCCAGCTCAAGGGCGTCAAGCGCGGCCTCGCCCAGAACATGGGCGGCTCCGGCGGCAGCGCCGTCGTCCACATCCTGGAGGTGCTGTGATGATTTCCCCAGCCAACGTTCGGAGGAACACGCCCCTTCGCTACCGCATGGAGGCCGTAAAGTGCGCCGGCTGCGGGAAGGTTTTCTTCCCCGCGCGCCTCGTCTGCCCCTGCGGCTCGCGCAAGTTCAAGGCCTACACCCTCCCCTCCGAGGGCAAGGTGGTCAGCCACACCGTCATTCGCACGGCCCCGCGCGGCTTCGGCGACGAGGCCCCCTACTGCATGGGCATCGTGGAGCTGAAGGACGGCACGCGCATCCTCTGCCAGATCGCCGACTGCGAGCCCGAGCGCCTGAAGGTCGGCCTCCCCGTCAGCCTGGAGTTCCGCAAGATCCAGGAGGCCGGCGAGTCCGGCGTCATCGCCTACGGCTACAAGGCGGTGCCGGAGAGGTAGAAACCGCGAAAGGACCGAGGAACCGCGAGTCTAACCCGTGGGAGCGGAGGGGCAGAGCGACCCTTCGCTCCCCGCCGTTTTGGGGGATCGAGGGCCGGGAGGGAGATGGGCCTGGTGGGGGATGGCCCTCCCCATCCAGGAGACAACGCCTTTCCCCGGTGGGCCCGAGCGGTAGCCGGAGGCACCCGCGTTTCCATCGCGGAATTTGGGTCAAGGGCTCCCTTTGCTGCGGAAGGATCCCCGAATGGTGCTCGCCCGTGACCTGGCAGAAGGAGTCGCGCAATGTACGATGGCGCGCCGGGTGGTCGGCCGGGATCTCTACCGGGTGGCGGCCTACTGGGTGGACGGGGTCCTCGTGGACACGAGCATGGCCCGCACGGCCGAAGCGTTCGTCAAGGCGCTTGGGGGGCGCGAAATCCTCGCCGTGGTCAACACCCACGCGCACGAAGACCCTATGGGCGCGAACCGGCGGCTCCAGGAAGAGCGGGGACTGCCGATTCTGGCTCATGCCCAGGCGCTGCCCATACTGGCCGAGCCCCGCTCGGTTGCCCGCACGCGATCCCGGGGGGCGGCTCCCAGCCGGCATTGCGTCAGCGCCTGGGCTCCGGTCCCGGCTCCTTGGCGGTCTCGGCCTGGAGGGCCGCTCCGTGGCGCAGGCCGGCGATGCCCTCGATGGCTCGGGCGGCGACGGACTGCGAGCTCGCCACGCTCTCCTTGAGGTCGGCATCGAGGGCCTTGATGCGCCCCTCCTGCTCCTTGACCCTCTCCTGGAGGGAGGCGACGGTGAGGCGCATGACCTCGCGCTCCCGCTCCATATCCTTTTCTAAGAGGAGCTTTTCGAGCTTGAGCCGCTCCTCGGTGGCCTTGGCGGATGACTCGGAGGCGGCGCGGACCGCCTGGTCGAGCTGGGCGGGGAACTCCTGCGCGCGCTGGCGCAGGTCGGCGAGTTCCTTCTCTTGGGCCGCCAGGGCCTCCTCGCGGGCCTTGACGCCGGCCTCGCGGGCGGCGAACTCCTCCTCCAGCTTCCGGCGGCGGCTTCGATCTCGTGCAGCTCCCGAAGCCGGGCCTCCTGCTCGGCCGCCGCCTCCTTCAAGGCCGCCAGCCGAACCGCCTCGGCGGGGAGGCGTTCTTCGACCTCGGTCAGGTGTTTGCCGATGGCCAGCTTGAGCGACGAGAGCTCCATGACGATGGCGTCTAGGCTGAGCGCTTCGACCTCTTTTCTCGTTTCCACTTTCATGGCCGGCCTCTCCTCGGCAAACAGCGACGCGTCCCTGGCGGGGGCACCGTCCCGCACCGCCTCACCACCCTGATTTTCGCCGACGGACTGGGCCAGGCGCTGATAGGCCGCCAGGATCTCCGCCTTGGTGCTCCTCTCCGTGATATCCGCCCGGGCGGCGGACCTTTGGCCTTTCTGGGCACGGGACCATCCCTTGCGGTTCTTCCTCGCCAGTCTACCGCAAACGAAACCGGGAAAGACGAGCCAGGCTCCTCCTCTGCCGTGCGGGCGGACCCTTCGCCAGCCTGCGGAGCCAGCGTATGTACCCCGGCCTGAGGGAGAAAGGCGGGGTGACGGGGAGGGGATGTGACCTTTCTTCTCCTCGCGACAAGAACGAGGTGTGGGGCGGCCGTCGGGGCCATCCCGGGGCATGTGGTTAGGGTACTTGTGCAGGAGGGCGTCATGAAACGGATCACGGCGGTAGCAGGGGCGATTCTGGTGATGACGGCGGGGCTGGTTCTGGCCGCGGGTCCGGGCGGAGGCGGCAAGGTCGATCTCTCCACGGTGCGGGCGGTGAGCGGGACGGTCAGCTCCGTCACCTTGGGCCCCGGGCTCCAGCACCCGAGCTTCGTGCTGGCGGAGGCGGGGGGCGAGAGCCTGACGGTGGAGCTGGGGCCCTACTGGTTTCTGGTGGCCAACGGCTTCTCTCTGGCGGTGGGGGATAGCGTGACGGCGACCGTGGCCAACTGCGCCAGCCGGACCGACTCGGACGTGGTGGCCTTCTCCGTGCAGGACCTCACCACGGGCGCCAGCATCACCTTGAGGGACGAGAACGGCAAGCCGCTCTGGAAGGGCAAGCGGGGCGGGCAGGCTCAAGGTCAGGCCCAGGGGCAAACGAGGAAGGGAGGCCGCGGCGGCGCGGGGTGTTACGCCTCGGGCGGGAACGTGAACCCCTCCACGATCCAGGACGTCCCGGGCCAGGTGACGGCCCTGAGCCTGGGCCTGGGCACCCACCGCAACACGGTCACCTTGACGGCGCAGGGCGGCGGGCAGGTTGTGGTGGCGCTGGGCCCCTTCTGGTACATGCACCAGCAGGGCTTCACGCTCCAGCAGGGGCAGACGGTGAGCATCCGCATGGCGCAGTGCGCGCAGGGCTGGGTGGCCCTCTCCGTGGAGGACACGGCCACGGGCCAGGTGCTCCAGCTTCGCAACGACCAGGGCGTGCCGCTCTGGATTTTCTGAGGGCGGCGGCGAGGGGGGGTGCATGACGGCCCCCCCTCCTTTCTCCGCGTGACGTTGCCGTTGTTTAGGGCCATAATGGGATCGACGATAGGGATGACCGGATGGAGGAGGCGGAGGTCCAGCGGCGGATCAGGGCCGCCTTGGAGGGGGATCCGGAGCGCTTCGCGCCCGTGGTGGAGGCCTATACCCCGGCCCTCTTCAACCTGGCCGCCAAGATGACGGGGAGCCGGCAGGAGGCGGAGGAGATCGTGCAGGAGACCTTCTTTCGAGCCTATCGAAGCCTCGGGAAGTTCGACGGAAGGAGCCGCTTCCTGAGCTGGCTCTTCGGCATCGCCGTGAACGTCTGCCGGGACGAGGGCAGGCGCAACCGGCGGGCGGGACCGGCCCCGGCGGTGGAGGAGCTGCCCGACGAGCCGGCCTCCCGCGGGGCCAGGCCGGCGGACGAGGGGCTGGCGGCCCGGCAGGAGGAGGAGCGGCTGCGGCGCTGCCTGCTGCGCCTGCCGGAGGGACAGCGCGAGGCCATCCTCCTGCGCTATCAGGAGGAGCTTTCCCTGGCGGAGGTGGCCGGCGCCCTGCGCATCGGCCTCTCGGCGGCCAAGATGCGCGTCCAGAGGGGCCTCGATCAGCTGAAGCTCTGCCTGGAGCGGAGGGAGGCGGAGCCATGAGCGCGCTTCGGGGGAGCGAGTACGGCCAGGGCGGGCGGGGGCCGCTGGAAGAGCGGCTCCGCGGGCTCTCCCACGACCTTCCCCCCGAGGGGTTGGCTGGCCGCATCGCGGGGGAGCTGGCCAGGATGCCGGCCCCGAGACCGCCGTGGAAGCTCAGCCTCCTCCGGCGCCTCGACCGGCCAGGCTTCGTGTGGGGTTACCGGCTCGCGACCCTGGGAGTGCTGGCCGGGATCCTCGCGGGGGTGTGGGTGCTCGTGGCCCGGCGGTCGGTCCCCCTCGCGCCGGCTGCCCCGCCGGCCAGCCCTGCGGAGCTGGCCAGGGCCGCCGGCTCGCCCCCGAAGGGCAAGCTGGTGTCGGTGACCTTCGCCTACTATGACCCCCAGGCGACCTCCGTGGCCCTGGTCGGCTCCTTCAACGATTGGGACCCCCGAAAGGCGCCCATGGTCCGGGGCGGAGACGGGAACTGGTCCTTGCAGGTGAAGCTTCCTCCCGGCCGGTACGAGTACCTCTTCCTGGTGGACGGCACTCGCTACGAGACCGATCCGATGGCGGTGGAGCTGCGCCCCGACGGCCTGGGCCACCAGAACGCCGTACTGAGGCTCTGACATGCGAAAGCTCGCTTGGCTCGCACTTTTGGTGATCGTGGGGACGGCGGCGGCGGCCGGGCCGGAGGCCCCCGGCGGCCTCTCGCGCCTGGAAGCGGCGGCCCAGCGCTCGCACCTGGACGAGTCGGCGCTGATGCCCGTCCTGTCCGGCCTCGACCAGCTCCAGCAGGAGGGGCTCCCCACGGCCCGGTACGTGGACCGGATGGTGGAGTGCCTCTCCAAGGGGGCTCCTCCCGAGCGGATCAAGATGAGGGCCTCCTTCCTGCTGGAGGAGACGCGCACCGCCCGGGTCCTGGTGGACGGCCTCAAGGCCCAGGGGCTCAAGGGCGGCGGGGTTTCGGAGGGCTGGAGCCCGGTGGAAGAGATGGCCGACGCCCTGACGCTCGGCCCCATCACGCCGGAGGACCTCACCCATCTGGCCGGCGAGCTCAAGACGGACCGGCTGGAGCGCGTGCTGGCCGGGGCCCACAGCCTGGCTCACCTTCGCGCCATCGGTCTGAGCAGCACCTCGGCCCACGGCCTTCTGGCGGCCATGCCCGGCAACCTGCCCGACGAGGAGCTCCTGCGCCTGCCGTGGACCATCCTGGTGGGCCGCCGCTGCGGCATGCAGAACGACGAGATTCTGAAGGCCATCGCCCAAGCCGCCGCCAAGGGCAAGGCGCCCTCGGATCTCGCCCGGGGATGGGCCCGCGACGCGGGACTGCGCGGCCCCGGCATGGGGGGCGGAATGGGCCGGGGCCCCGGTGGTCCCGGCCGGGGCATGGGCTCGGGCCCCGCGGTCGGTCCTGGAGGCCCGGGTCAGCGCGGCGGTCCAGGCGGGGCGGGCGGCCCTCAGGGCCCCGGCGGGTCGGGCGGCCGGCGGTGACGGGGCGGGAAGACACGGCGCAGCGGAGGCGGTACCCTCATCCCTTCATCGCTTCATCGCTTCATCGCTTCATCGCTTAATCGCTTCATCGCTTAATCGCTTCATCGCCTAATTGCTTCATCGCCCCATCGCCGTCTTCACCAGGGCCCGGGAAACAATCCCGCTCCCGGCGCTGTTAGCACGGGAATGCGGCCTCGCGCCCGCGCCCCAGCCCGCCAGCCCGGTTTCCGCCGTTGAAGAGCGGCGAAAGGGTCCGCCCGGGTGCCAAGGGGCGGCGGCTTCGGCTATGATGGGTGGAGAGGCCACGGACAGAGAGGGTACGAAACCATGAGAGAGAAGGACGCCAGGGGTCCCTCGCACCTTCGGGAGACGGAGAACCGCGAGTGGCTGGAATCGCTGGACTACGTCTACCAATCCCAGGGAGCCGAGCGCGTGCGGGAGCTGCTCTGGCACCTGCACGTGCGAGCCCACAAGTACGGCGTGAAGCCCCACTTCACCGCCAACACACCCTACATCAACACCATCCCGCGGGAGCAGCAGCCGCCCTATCCGGGCAGCCGGGAGATCGAGCGGCGGATCAAGAGCATCATCCGCTGGAACGCCATGGCCATGGTGGTGAGGGCCAACCGAGAGGAGCACGGCATCGGCGGCCACATCTCCACCTACGCGGCCGACGCCACGCTCTACGAGGTGGGCTTCAACCACTTCTTCCGGGGCCGCGACGGAGGCCGGGAGGGCGACATGGTCTACTTCCAGGGCCACTCCTCGCCGGGCATCTACGCGAGGGCCTTCCTGGAGGGGCGCCTGAGCGAGGAGGACCTGCACCGCTTCCGCCGCGAGTGCCGGCCGGAGGGCGGTCTCTCCTCCTACCCGCACCCCTACCTGATGCCGGACTTCTGGCAGTTCTCCACGGTCTCCATGGGCCTGGGCCCCATCCTCTCCATCTACCAGGCCCGCTTCAACCACTACCTCGTGGACCGCGGCCTCAAGCCGGCCTCGGACGCCAAGGTCTGGGCCTTCCTGGGCGACGGCGAGATGGACGAGCCCGAGAGCCTGGGGGCCATCACGCTGGCGAGCCGGGAGAAGCTGGACAACCTCATCTGGGTGGTGAGCTGCAACCTCCAGCGGCTGGACGGGCCCGTTCGCGGCAACGGCAAGATCATCCAGGAGCTGGAGGCGGCCTTCCGGGGAGCCGGCTGGAACGTCATCAAGGTGATCTGGGGAGATGACTGGGACCCGCTCCTGGAGAAAGACGCGGAGGGGCTCCTCGTGCAGCGCATGGGCGAGGTGGTGGACGGCCAGTACCAGAAGTACGTCGTCTCCGACGGGGCTTACATCCGCAAGGACTTCTTCGGTGCCGACCCCCGGCTGCTGGAGTTGGTCGGCACCTACTCCGACGAACAGCTCCGCAAGCTGAGGCGCGGCGGCCACGACCCCGAAAAGGTCTATGCCGCCTACAAGACGGCGGTGGAGCATACGGGCTCCCCCACCGTCATTCTGGCCAAGACCATCAAGGGCTACGGCCTGGGCGAGGCGGGCGAGGGCAAGAACATCACCCACCAGCAGAAGAAGCTGAACGACGAGGAGCTGCGCGAGTTTCGGAGCCGCTTCGGCATCCCCATCTCCGACGACCGGGTGGCCGAGGCCCCCTTCTACCGCCCGCCCGAGGAGAGCGAGGAGATCCGCTACCTCAAGGCCCGGCGGGAGGAGCTCGGGGGCTACCTGCCCCGGCGCATCGCCGCCGCACCGCCCAACAAGACGCCGCCCGAGTCGCTCTTCGAGGAGTTCTACGCGGGCACGGGCGAGCGGGAGGTGGCCACCACCATGGCCCTGGTGCACCTCATGGCCAAGCTGCTCAAGGATCCCGACGTGGGCCGGCTCATCGTGCCGATCGTGCCCGACGAGGCCAGGACCTTCGGCATGGAGAGCCTCTTCAGGCAGGTCGGGATTTACTCCCACGCGGGCCAGCTCTACGAGCCCGTGGACCGCGAGAGCCTGCTCTACTACAAGGAGGCCACCGACGGCGCCATCCTGGAGGAGGGCATCACGGAGGCGGGGGCCATGGCCTCCTTCATCGCCGCGGGGACCGCCTACGCCAGCCACGGCATCCCCATGATCCCCTTCTTCATCTACTACTCCATGTTCGGCTTCCAGCGCATAGGCGATCTCATCTGGGCCGCCGGCGACATGCTCGCGAGGGGCTTCCTGGTGGGCGGCACGGCGGGCCGCACGACCCTGGCGGGCGAGGGGCTCCAGCACCAGGACGGCAACAGCCACCTGCTCGCCTACACCGTGCCCAACCTCAAGGCCTACGACCCCGCCTTCGCCTATGAGCTGGCGGTCATCGTGCGCGACGGCATTGAGCGCATGGTCGCCAAGGGGGAGAACCTCTTCTACTACCTGACGGTCATGAACGAGTTCTACAGGATGCCGCCCATGCCGAAGGGGCCCGACGGGAGCCTGGAATCCACGAAGGCGGGTATTCTCCGGGGGCTCTACCGCTTCTCCTCCTCCTCCGCGAAAGCGCATGCCCCGAAAGCCCACCTCCTGGGCAGCGGA
Source organism: Acidobacteriota bacterium (assembly GCA_049967655.1). GTDB lineage: Bacteria > Acidobacteriota > UBA4820 > UBA4820 > DSQY01 > DTPS01. The sequence continues at coordinate 43,107 of JBMFSH010000016.1, read as the reverse complement.
ACCATCCTCAACGAGGCCGTGAAGGGGGCGGCCCTGCTGGAGGAGAGGTACGGCGTGGCGGCCGACGTCTGGAGCGTGACGAGCTACAAGGAGCTGTACAGGGACGCCATGGACGCCGAGCGCTGGAACCTGCTCCACCCCGGCGAGCCCCCGCGCCGCGCTTACGTGCGGGAGATGCTGGAGGGGGAGGATGGGGTCTTCGTTGCGGCCTCGGACTACGTCAAGGCCCTGCCCGCCTCCATCGCCCGGTGGATCCGGGCGCCCCTCGCGACGCTCGGGACCGACGGCTTCGGGCGCAGCGACGGCCGCCCGGCCCTGAGGGAGTTCTTCGAGGTGGACGCCCGCGCCATCGCGCTGGCGGCCCTCTCCCTGCTGGCGCGGGAAGGGAAGGTCAAGGCGGACCTCGTGAAGAGGGCCATGAAGGAGCAGGGCCTCGACCCCGAGAAGCCCAATCCGGTCACCGTGTGAGAAGGCGAGGGACAGAGCGATGATTCAGGAAATCCGGCTGCCGGAGGTCTCGGAGAACATCCAGAAGGCCGACGTGGTCAAGGTCCTGGTGGCCGTGGGCGACGTGGTCCGCGCCGACCAGGCGCTGCTCGAGGTGGAGACGGAGAAGGCCATGTTCGAGCTGCCCTCCCCTCAGGGCGGAACCGTGCGCGAGATCCTCGTGAAGGCGGGCGACGCCATCACCGTCGGGCAGGTCCTCCTGCGCGTGGAGACACAGGCCGCGCCCCAGACCACGCTCCAGCCTCCCGCCCCGGCGGCCGAACCGCGCGTCCAACCTCCCTCCGCCGGCCGGGAGCCGGAAGCAACTCCCGCTCCGGCTCTCCCCCCGCCGCGGCCCGCGCCACCATCCGCCCCGTCTTCCGAAGGGCGCGAGGAGCCTCCCGTGGGTCGCGCCGCCGCCCCCGCCGCCCCCTCGGTGCGCCGGCTGGCCCGCGAGCTGGGAGTGGACATCGCCCAGGTGAGGGGAACCGGCGAACGCGGGCGCATCTGTGCGGAGGACGTCAAGAGCCACGCCAAGGCGCTGCTCTCCGCGGGCGGCTCGGCCGCCCCCTCGGCGCCCCTGCCGGACTTCGCCCGTTGGGGCGCCGTCCGCCGGGAGCCCATGAGCAAGGTCCGCAGGATCACGGCCCAGAGCATGACGCAGGCCTGGCTCGCGGCGCCGCGCGTGACTCAATACGACAAGGCCGACGTCACCGACCTGGAGGCCTTTCGCAAGCGGCACGCCCGACGGGTGGAGGCGGCCGGCGGCAAGCTCACCATGACGGCCATCCTCCTGAAGGTGGCGGCCAGCGCGCTCAGGGCCTTCCCCCAGTTCAACGCGAGCCTCGATGCCGCGCAGGAGGAGATCGTCTTCAAGGAGTACGTCCACGTGGGCGTGGCCGTGGACACGGACCGCGGCCTCCTGGTGCCTGTCGTGCGCGACGCCGACCGGAAGTCCATCACCCGCCTCTCGTCGGAGCTGGCCGATTTGGCCGAGCGGGCGCGCACCAAGCGGATCGCCCCCGACGAGATGGAGGGGGGCACCTTCACGATCTCCAACCTGGGAGGCATCGGGGGGACCGCCTTCTCGCCCATCGTCTACTGGCCCCAGGTGGCCATTCTGGGGGTGTCTCGATCGGAGATGCGGCCCGTCTGGCGGGAGGGTCAGTTCGTGCCGAGGCTCATCCTGCCCCTCTCCCTCTCCTACGACCACCGGCTCATCGACGGAGCCGACGCGGCGCGCTTCCTGCGCTGGATCTGCGAGGCGCTCGAAGAACCCCTTATACTGGCCCTGGAGGGGTGAAGCGCCACGGGGCGGCCTCACCCGGCAACGCAAAGGGGGATAAGCGATGATCCGAAATCTGAAGGACCTCCCCGTGGAGCTTCGGCGGAACATCCGGGGCGGCAAGGGGGAAGCAGCTCAGCAGGAGTACCTGGCGGCGGGCGAGATGGGGGGCATCCTGGCGGCGAGCCGGATCACCCTTCAGCCGGGGGCCAGCATCGGCCAGCACCTCCATCCCGACACGGAGGAGTTTTACCTGGTCCTTCAAGGCCGGGGCACCGGCTACCTGGATGGGGAGCCCTTTCCCGTGGGTCCGGGCGACGGCTTCCTCCTCAAGGCGGGCCACTCCCACGGCCTGGTCAACGACTCCCCGGAGAAACTGGTCTTCTTCGCCTTCCTAACGCCCCAATCCCGCGATGGAACGAGGGAAATAACATGGAAAGCAGGCGGGGCAAGCCATTGAAGAAGAGGCCCTTGTTACCTATCAAGGGATTGGGGCGCCCTCGAGCCAAAGGCGAGAGGGCACCAAGGGTGGGGTGAGGCTCCACGGGCTTTGCCCGTGGAGCGGGGAGGGAATGGCCCTCCCCGTCCAGGAGACAACGCCTTTCCCCCCGTGAACCCGAGCGGTAGCCGGAGGCACCCGCGTTTCCATCGCGGAATTTGGGTAACGGGGCCGTCGGCGATGTGATCCAGCGTCGGCCGACCCCTATCCTCCCTTTCGCCTAGAGGGTGAGGCTGCTGGTGGCGCTGGTCGTCTCCCGTCCCAGGGCATCGCGGGCCACCACGCGCCAATAGAGCGTCGAAGTCCCCGATGCGGCCTTGTTCCAAGCCTTGTTGCCTGGGGTCCAGGTGTCCTTGTGAAGCCAGGTGTGCGCCGCGCTCCGGCTGCTCAGGACGACGCCCGTGGAGAAGTCGGCGCTGCGGCTCGCCTCCACGCGGAAGGCCCGGCTGTGCTCCGCGTTCCACGAGAAGGTCGGAGCTCCCGACGCGGTGGTCCCGTCGGGCGGCTGGAGGCCGTCGGGCGCGGTGGGAGCGGCGATGTCGAAAGAGCCACTGCCCAGGGTGTCTCCGCTCTTTCCGACGACGCGCCAATAGATGACCGTCGGCGCCGTGGTGGCCTCCTTGGCCGAGAGGAGGATCTTCTTCCACGTGGCCTGCCCCGGCCGCCAGCTGGCCTTTTTCAGCCAGGGATGGCCCGGCTCCCTGGAGTCGGCCAGCAGGGGCGAGAAGGAGGAGGAGAGCGAGAATTCCACGCGGAAGGCCGTCTCCGAGCCGGCCTGCCAGGAGAAGGGGACGGGAGGCGAATCGGCGTAGACCGTGAAGCCGCCCGAGGGGTTGCTCGAGGTCACCTGCACGTCGGCCCGGCTCACGTTGCCCGCCGAGTCCCTCGCCTGCACCGAGAGGGTGTGGGTGCCGTCCGTGGCGGCCTGGCTGTACCAGGTGGCGGCGTAGGGGGTGGCGCTGAGGGTGGCGAAGGGGGTGCCGTCCACGAGGAAGCGGACGACCATCCCGGCGGGGAAGTCGTCCGTCACGTCGGCGGACACGGTCACGTCGCCCGAGACCGCTCCGCCGGCGGGCTCGGTGATCGTGACGGCGGGAGGGTCGTCCCGCCGGAAGAGGTGGCGCGGTCCCGCGCCGAGCTGGCTCCAGGGGGCGGTGCCGTCGGGGCCGGCGGAGACGGCGTAGCAGCGGAGCTGCTCGGTTCCCGCCACGAAGCAGAGGCGCGGACCGGCCGAAGTATCGGCCAGCACCATGTCCTGGGGCGCGGCGGGCGCCGAGAGCGTGCTCACCGTGGAGCCCGAGCTGGTGTCGATCTGGTAGACCTTCTGGTCCCCCGCGCTGGGCACCCAAGCCGTCCCGTCCGAGGCGAGGGCCGGGGCTGAGTTGCTCCCGATGGTCAGCGCCGGCCAGAGGGCCGTCCCGTCCGCCGGGTCGTAGGCCCCGAACTGGTAAGTCGCGGTGGTGGATTCGGTGGCCGCCGCCGCCCCGGTCTCCGCGGAGAGGCCCTCCGCGGCCCCGCTCGAGGCGCTCGCCGTGAAATTCTCCCCGCTCACGTTCGACGTGGTGATCGTCACGTTGAGCGAGGCGGGGCTGAAGGTGTAGCCGGTCAGGCTGGGGGTCACCGTGTAGATGCCCACGGGCAGGGGCGACAGGGTGTAGAGGCCGCTGGAGTCGGTGGTGGCGGTGACGCCCGTCCCCGAGGAGAGCGTGACCCCCGCCAGCCCCGAACCGCCGCTCAGGGTGACGGTTCCCGAGATGCTGTAGCCCAACGAGGCGGCGAAATTCTTTCCGGTGACGTTGGCGCCGCTCACGGTGACGCTGGCCGTGGCCGGCGTGAAGGCGTATCCGGAGAGCGCCGGGGTCAGCGTATAGGTGCCGTCGGCCAGCCCCGAGATCGTGTAGTTGCCGCTGGAATCGCTGGTGGCGGAGGGCGAAGAGGAGGAGCCGCCCGTGGCCGTGACCGTGACGCCCTGAAGGGCGCCTCCGCCCGAGACCGTGATCGTGCCGGAGATGCTGTAGGTGACCGGGGGCGGCGTCGACAGCGTGGCGTTGAAGAAGACCGCGTCCTGGGAGACGGTCGGGGAGGAGGCGCTCGTGTCGAGCGTCGAACTGCCCGGGGCCATCCAGCGCTTGGTGCCGCTCGGGTTCAGCGACCACGCGGCGCCCCCGGAGTCGATGTAATAGAGATCATCGCTCCCGTCGAGGGCGATGGGGGTGGCCAGGGGTTTGGCCAGGGGCCTCGACCAGAGGAGGGCCCCCTGCGGGCTGAAGGCCCACAGGTGCGTGTAGGAGGAGACGAAGATCGTGCCCGTGTGCGCCACGACGGCGCTCTGGAGGATCGGTTCATTGGTCTTGTAAGACCAGGCGATCTGGCCCGTTCCGCGGACGGCGTAGAAGCTTCCGCCCACCGTGCCCAGATAGATCGTGCCGTCGGCGGCCACCGCGGGAATGGCGCGGATGTCGGCGTGGAGGGGCAGCCGCCAGGCGAGATGGCCGTCCAGCCCGTAGGCGTTCAACTCCCCCTGGCTCGTGGAGAAGAGGAGGAGGTTCCCGTCGAGAGCCATTCCCGTGGAAGGCAGCCCGCCCGGGTTTACGGACCAGAGCAGTCCACCTGAAGAGGATAGCCCGCGGATGTGGCTGTCGCCCGTGGCGAAATAAACGGACCCGTCCCAGCCGATGGTGGGTGCGAACAGGATGGTTTCGTTCGGGTTGTAGGTCCAGATCGGGGAGAGCCCGCCGCCGGCCAGGAGAGGCGCGCCCGCCAGCATACCCAGAAGGACCAGGAGAAGAACCCTCAAGCCGCGAATCCGAGCCATGCTCTCCTCCCCCTCTTCCCGCCGAAAGGATCTCCGCCGCGCAGGCACCTATCCGATTAGACGGGCGCGCGGCCCGTTTGTCTAGCGGACGCCGGCCCGCGGGCAGGGAACCTGGGCGCCCAGCGCCCCGCTAGCTCCAGTGCTCCGGGCCTCCCAGGGAGACTCCTCCGCCCGCGCCGCCCAGGAAGGTCCCCATGAGCAGGAGGGCTGCCTGGTCCGCGAGCGGGAGGAAGGACTTCGAGACCCACGTCAGCAGGAGGGCGTCGGGGCCGGCCACCCGGTGGAGAACGAGGTGGGTCACGGCCAGCAGCAGGAGGGCCAGGAGGCCCGCGAGGAACCCCAGGATCATTCCGCTGGCCACGAAGGGGCCGCGTATCCGGGCGGCCGTGGCGCCGACGAAGTGGAGGATGGCGATCTCCTCGCGGCGGGAGAGCACCATGATCCGGGTGATGGCGGCCACGGTGAAGACCGCCGCCACGCTGAGCGCGCCGAAGAGAATCCAGCCCAGCAGGGAGACGAACCGCGAGTAGGCCCGGATCTTCTCCACCCACTGCCAGTCGAAGAGGACCTGGCTCACGCCGGGCAGCTTGCCCGCCTCGGCCACCATCCGCCGCACGGCCGCGAGGTCGGGCGGAGATTTGAGGCGGAGCGAGAGGGACGGGGGAAGCGGGTTCTCGCCGAGCTCCGAGGAGGCCTGCGCGAAGGCGGGGGCGAACCGCGAGAGGATCTTGAGGGCCTCCTCGGGTGTCACCAGACGGGCCGAGGCCACGCAGGGGACCTTCTCCAGCTTGCGCTGGATCGCCAGGATCTGGTCCTGGGGCAGCGCGTCGTCGAAGAAGACGCGCACCTCCAGGTCGTCCTGCCAGCTCTGCACCAGTGCGTTCACGTTCCCCGTGAGGTAGCGGGAGAAGCCCAGCACGAAGAGGGAGAGGGTGACGATGAAGAGCGCGAAGCCGTGGAGGGCCCTGTGGCGCCACAGGGCCAGCGTCCCTTCGCTGAAGAAATAGAGAATCGTGCGAAGCCAGCTCACGAAACCCCCTCTGCGCGGCCTCGGCCGCGCGCCTCGCTGCCTCGTGCCGTCCTCATTCCCCGTCGTCCACGAGCTTGCCGCGCTCCAGGATGACGACCCGTCCCCCGAACTCCTGGATGAGCGCGCGGTCGTGGGTGGCCACCACCACGGTGGTTCCCGCCGCGTTCACCTCCCTGAACAGGGTGATGATCTCCCGGGCCAGGTCCGGGTCGAGGTTCCCCGTGGGCTCGTCGGCCAGCAGCATCACGGGGCGGTTGATGAGGGCCCTTGCGATGGCCACGCGCTGCTGCTCGCCCCCCGAGAGCTGCTCGGGAAAGGAGGACATCCTGCTCTGTAGCCCCACCCACCGGAGGGCCTCGAAGGCCCGCCGCTTGCGCTCCTTCACGGGGATGCCCTGGATCATGAGGACGAGGGCGACGTTCTCGAAGACGGTCCGCGTGGGGATGAGCCGGAAGTCCTGAAACACCACGCCGATGCGGCGCCGGAAGTGGGGCATCTGGCGTTCGGGCAGGCTGGCGAGGTTGCGGCCGTTCACGAGGATCTGGCCCGCGGAGGGCCGCTCCTCCCGGATGATGAGCTTGAGCAGGGTGCTCTTGCCGGCCCCGGAGGAGCCCGTCACGAAACAGAACTGCCGGGGATGGATGATGAGGTTCACGTCCTCGAGGGCGTGCGCTTCCCCCCTGTACACCTTGTCCACGTGGTAGAAGCGGATCATGCGGCGCCGCCGGGCGGCAGCCGGATGCGCCCCTTCCCGCCCCCGACGCCCGGAGGCGCGAGCGCGGAGAGCGCACCTCCTCCCGCCTCCGGCAGGTGTGGAGAAACCGCCGCGAGGGGGCCCCAGGCCGCCTTCAAACGCCTCCGTGGCTGGAATTCCAGAGCCGGCACCATGGTCGGCCATCTTATCCAAGGGTCCGCCGGAGGGCAACTCCCGGCCCCGCTGGCCCGGCTCGCGGGTCGGCGAAGGAAAGCCGGGGCCTTCGACTCGATGGCCCCCGATCCCTCAGTGGGTGTGACACCCCTTCCCACTGTGCGTGAGCTGTCGCACCTTCCACGGCTATTCCCCTCCCCCATCGCGGGATTGGGCTCCGCCAGCGCCCTTGCCGGAGCGCGGAAATCCAGCACCCATCGGCGGTTTGGGGGATTCGGGAAATATGGCCAATTTTGGCTCAATTGCCCCCACCCCGCCCGGCGGCTCGGAGGCCACCCTTTTCAAGAAAGGGGCCGGCGACTACACTTAACCATATTCGAATCGGGGCGAAAAGATAGAGGAGGTGTCTGTGTCGGAGAAGCGCAAGGGCAGGGAGCTCTATCGCAACACCTTGAGTTACTTCGGCGGCCTCGTTGTGGTGGCCACGGCGGTGCTTATCGCCTTCGCCCTGATTCTCGAGTTCGGCCTCTCCCGGCCGAGCCCCTACCTGGGGATTTTCACCTACATGGTCTTCCCGGCGTTCCTGACGCTGGGCGGCCTCATCTTCCTGTACGGGATGAGGCGCGAGAGCCTTCGCCGCAGGAAGCTAGGACCCGAGACCGAGGCGCTTCCCTACCCCAAGCTGGATCTCAACGACCCCCTCCAGCGCAAGCGCTTCGCCTACGTCCTGGTGGGAGGGTTCGTGGGGGTCGTCCTCATGGGGTTCGTCTCCTACAACGCCTTCATGTTCACCGAGTCCGTAACCTTCTGCGGGCGAATCTGCCACACCATCATGCAGCCGGAGTACACGGCGTATCTCCACTCTCCTCATGCCCGGGTCAAGTGCGTGGAGTGCCACGTGGGCTCTGGGGCCTCGTGGTATGTGAAGTCAAAGATGTCCGGCGCCCGGCAGGTGATCGCCACCCTCTTCCATACCTACCCCACGCCCATCCCGGTCCCCATCAAGAACCTGCGCCCCGCCCGGGAAACCTGCGAAGAGTGCCACTGGCCCAAAAAGTTCTACGGAGCCCAGCTCGTTCAGATTCCGCACTTCGGGTACGATGAGAAGAATACTCCCGAGGAGATCAGCCTCCTGCTGAAAATCGGCGGAGGCGAGGCGGCTCTTGGCGCCACGAGCGGTATCCACTGGCACATGATCCTGGGGAACACCGTCACCTTCGCGGCCACCGATCCCCAGCAGGAGAATATCCCCTGGGTAGAGGTCAAGCACGCCGATGGCACCACCGAGACCTTCGTTAGTAAGGACTCCAAACTGACGCCAGCCCAACTCGCGGCACTCCCCAGGCACACGGTCGACTGCATCGACTGCCACAACCGCCCCACCCACATCTTCCCGGCGCCTGGACCCGCGGTGGACAACGCCATGGCCGCGGGCAACATCGATCGTTCCCTCCCCTGGATCAAGAAAGTCACCGTGGATGCCCTCGTCCAGAACTACCCCGATCGCCCCAGCGCCCGCGAAGGCCTCAAGAAGACCATCACCGGCTATTACGAGAAGAACTATCCAGACCTCGCCAAGGCCAAAGGCGCGGACATCCAGCAGGCGGTGGACACGGCCATCGGTATCTACGACCGAAGCGTCTTTCCAGCCATGAAGGTAAACTGGACCACCTACGCGAACAACATCGGCCACCGCAACTGGCCAGGTTGCTTCCGCTGCCATGATGGCCGGCACCTCTCCACAACCACCGGCAAGCCCATCACCCGTAGCTGCACCACCTGCCACACCATGCCCCAGCGCGGGCCGCTGGTGCCCCTGGGCCAGGTCATGCCCGCGAGCACCGAGAACTGGCACCCCTGGGAGCTGAAGGGCAAGCACGCCGAGATCCTCTGCAGCCGCTGTCACGCCGCCGGCTACCGGCCGCCGGAAACCTGCGCGGGCTGCCACAAGATCAGCGAAAAGGCCCCCATGATCGAGATGGGCTGCGACACCTGCCACCTCAAGGCCCAGGAGGTCCAGCCCATCGTGGACTGCAAGAGTTGCCACACCTCCCTGGGCGGCCTGCACCTGAAGGGGGGCCACCCCGACGCATCCTGCACGGACTGCCACAAGCCCCACACCTTCGTGGTCACGGGGCGCGCTACCTGCGAAACCTGCCACACCGACAAGGTGAACCACTACAAGAGCGACGGCGCTTGCACCAACTGCCACGACTTCAAGGGCGACCAGGCCAGACTGCTGGTGCCGGGATGGCGAGCCCGCGGCCCCGTTCTCATGGCGGCGCATTTAGCGTCCTAGTCACACCAGGCCAGAGAAGGGCCCGTACGGACCTTTCGGCCTTTGGGCCTGTCACTGGGCGTGACTCGCGCAGGGGCGTTGCATCCAGAGCGGCGGGTGAGGCTCGGGATGTCCCTTCCGCCGCCTCTCTTCGCATCGTGGGGAGAGGGGGAAATTACGTAGGGCGCTGGCGGTGGCTTTGTTTCCTGAAGGAGGACATGAAGCGCGACGTGGGTTACTATCAAAGGGGAGGTCCGCCATGTTCATAGATCAGATTCTGGCCAGAGAAATCCTGGACTCCCGCGGAAACCCGACGGTGGAGGTCGAAGTGGTGCTGGAGGACGGCGCCGCCGCGCGCGCTTCCGTGCCTTCCGGCGCCTCCACCGGCGAGGCCGAGGCGGTGGAGCTCAGAGATGGGGACAAGAACCGCTACCAGGGCAAGGGCGTCCTGAAGGCGGTGGAACACGTGAACAAAACCCTCGCCGACGCGCTGGAGGGGGCGGACGCCCTGGACCAGCGCGGCCTCGACCTTGAGATGCTGCGGCTTGACGGCACCGACAACAAGGGCGCCCTCGGGGCCAACGCCCTCCTCGGTGTGTCGGAGGCGGTGGCGCGGGCGGCGGCGGTGTCGCTCGGGATGCCTCTCTACCGCTACCTCGGCGGGGCCTTCGCCCACCGGCTGCCCGTGCCCATGATGAACGTGGTGAACGGCGGGGCCCACGCCGACAACAACCTGGACGTCCAGGAGTTCATGCTCATCCCCCTGGGGGCGCCCTCCTTCCGCGAGGCGCTCCGCTGGGGCGCGGAGACCTACCACGTTCTCAAGGGCCTGCTCAAGGCCAAGGGGCTCTCCACCGGCATCGGCGACGAGGGCGGGTTCGCGCCCAACCTGGAGAACGAGGAGGAGGTCCTGGCCATCCTCGTTCAGGCCATTGAGAAGGCGGGGTACAAGCCGGGCCGCGAAATCGCCCTGGGCATCGACGCGGCGGCCAGCAACGCGTGGGACTCCGAGAAGAAGGCCTACCGGGTCGGCGGCCTCAAGAGCGCCGAGGAACTCGTGACCCTCTACTCGGGCTGGGTGGCGCGCTATCCCCTGCTCTCCATCGAGGACGGGGTGGGCGAGCACGACAGGGCCGGATGGCAGGCCCTGACGAGGGCCCTGGGCCGGAAAGCACAGCTCGTGGCGGACGACTACGTGGTCACCAACCCCGTGCTCATCCGCAAGGCCGTCGAGGAAGGCATCGCCAACGCCATGTTGATCAAGCCCAACCAGATCGGCACCGTGACCGAGACCCTCGAGGCCGTGGAGCTCACCAAGCGGTCGTCTTACGGCGTCGTCATCAGCCACCGCTCGGGGGAGACGGACGACAGCTTCATCGCCGACCTGGCCGTGGCCGTGAACGCCGACTTCATCAAGACCGGTGCACCCTGCCGGATGGACCGGCTCTCCAAGTACAACCAGCTCCTGCGGATCGAAGAGGAGCTCGGCGCGGCGGCCCGCTTCGCGGGCGAGGAGGTGCGGCGACGGCTGAACGGGTGAGATCCAGAACCCAGCTCGCCTGGGCGCTGGTGGTCCTCGTCTGGCTTCCCATGGCGGCCCTCCTGATCTGGGGCCCAGGGGGAGTGTTGGCTCTCATGGCGCTTCGCAGGCAGGTCCAGTCCCTCCAGGCGGAGATCCAGACCCTCCAGCAGGAAAACGGGCAATTGAAGGAGGAGATCCGGAAGCTCAAGACCGATCCGGACACCTACGAGAAACTGGCGCGGGAGCTCTTCTTTCTGAAGAAGCCCGGCGAACAGATCCTCTACCTTCCGCCCCCCGACCCTTCCCCGAGCCAATCGCCCCGTGCCGGCGCCGCGGGGACGGCCCCCGCCGCCGGAACCCGCCCCCTTCCTCCCGCCGCCGGGCGGCGGCCGAGCCCGTGACCGGGCGGGGCCCCTGCCGGTCCATCCTGAACTTCCTCTTTCCCTACGGCCCCTGTTCCCTCTGCGGCGCGGACAGCGCGGGAGGCCCCGTCCCCGGGCTCTGCCGCGCGTGCTGGCGGGAGAGGGAGCGGATGCCGCCGCTCGCGTGCCCCATCTGCGGCCTTCCCCTCCCGCCCGTTGAGGACCAGGAGATCCACGTCTGCGGCGCCTGCCTGAGCGATCCCCCGCCCTACGAATCCCACGCCAGCGCCTTCATCTACCGGGGCCCCGTCCGATCCCTGCTCCTGCTCTACAAGGAGCGGCGCCGGTACCCCCTCGCCTCCCTGCTGGCGTGTGCCCTGGTGAGGGCGGTCGGCCGGCGCTGGCCTCAGGAGGAATGGGACCTGGTGGTGGGGGTGCCCAGTCCCCTGCGGAGGGTGATGGTGCGCGGTTTCGAGCCCGCGGGGCTCCTGGCCGCCCACGCGGCGCGGCGCATGGGGCTGCCCCACCGGCGCTTCCTGCGGCTCAGGAGGGCTCCGCGCACCCAAAAGGGGCTCTCGGCCCCAGCGCGGCAGAGGAACCTGTCGGGCGCCTTCGTCGCCGATCCCAGGGTGCGGGGGCTCAGGGTCCTCCTCGTGGACGACATCCGCACCACGGGCGCGACGCTGAAGGAGGCCTCGCGAGCCCTCCGCCGGGCGGGAGCCCGGGTGCACTGCGCCACGGTGGCCACGACCCTTCTGCGGCGGTTCGATTTGATGGAGGGCGAGCCCGGAGAGGAGCCGGCCTGGGACGACATCCCGGAGGGCTCCCGGCCCACTACCTCTTCAGCAGAGCCCGGCTGCGGGCCAGGACGTTGTCCACCGTGAAGCCCAGCTTCTCCATGACGAGGGAGCCAGGAGCGGAGGCCCCGAAACGGTCCAGGCCGATCACCTCTCCCTCGATCCCCACGTAGTCGCGCCAGCCGCGCGGGCTGCCGGCCTCCACCGCGAGCTTGGGGACGCCGGGCGGCAGGACGGCCCTGCGGTACTCCTCGGGCTGGGCGTCGAACAGCTCCCAGGAGGGCATAGAGACGGCCCGGGCCCGGACGCCCTCCGCCTGCAGCCGCTGCCTCGCTTCGAGGATCAGGTGCACCTCCGAGCCGGAGGCCACCAGGACGATCTCCGGCTCGCCGCCGGAGGCCTCCTCCAGGACGTAGGCCCCGTGGGAGAAGCCCTGGCCCACCGGATAGACGTCGGGGTCGAGGATGGGCAGGTTCTGGCGCGTGAGGGCCATCAAAACTGGACCCTTCCAGGTCAGGGCCGTGCGCCAGGCGGCGGCGGTCTCGTTGGCGTCAGCCGGCCGCAGGACGAGGAGGCCCGGGATCAGCCGCAGGCTGGTGAGCTGCTCGACGGGCTCGTGGGTGGGGCCGTCCTCGCCCACCGAGATGCTGTCGTGCGTGAAGACGTAGATCACGTGGGTCTGCATGAGCGCGGAGAGGCGGATGGAGGGCCGGGCGTAGTCGCTGAAGATGAGGAAGGAGGCGCCGTAGGGGATGACCCCTCCGTGCAGGGCCATGCCGTTCAGGGCGGCGGCCATGGCGTTCTCGCGCACACCGAAGTGGAGATTTCGTCCGGCCCGATCGGCGGGGGAGAAGGCGGTGCCATCGCCGATGAGCGTCTTGGTAGAGGGGGCCAGGTCGGCGGAGCCCCCCATGAGGGCTGGGACCCTTTTGGCCAGGGCGTTTAGCACCTTGCCCGAGGCGCTGCGCGTGGCCACGGGGCCGTCCTTGGGCCTGAAGACCGGCACCTCCATCTCCCACCGCTCGGGAAGCCGGCCCGCCACCGCCTCCTCGAACTGCGCCGCCAGGTCCGGGTGGGCCTTGCGGTAACTCCGTAGAAGCAAGCTCCACTCGCTCTGCAGCCTGGCGCCCCGGACGCGGGCCAGCCGCAGGTGGGCCTCCGCCTCCTCGGGCACGTGGAAGAGCTCGTCCGGCGGCCAGCCGAAGGCCGCGTGCGTAGCCTTCACCGCCTCGGGGCCCAGCGGTTCGCCGTGGGCCGAGGCGCTGTCCTGCTTGGGACTGCCGAAGCCGATGTGGGTGTGGACGAGGATGAGGGAGGGGCGGGAGGTCTCGGCGCGCGCCGCCGTGATGGCCGCCGCAATGGCCTCCAGGTCGTTGCCGTCCTCGACGCACTGGACGTGCCAGCCGTAGGCGAGGAACCTGGCGCCCACGTCCTCCGTGAAGGCCAGCTCGGTGCTGCCCTCGATGGAGATGTGGTTGTTGTCGTAAAGGTAGACGAGCTTGCCCAGTCCCAGGTGGCCCGCCAGAGAGGCCGCCTCCGAGGCGATGCCCTCCATGAGGTCGCCATCCGAGACGAGGGCGTAGGTGTGGTGGTCCACCACGTCGAAGCCGGGCCGGTTGAACCGGGCGGCCAGGTGCGCCTCGGCGATGGCCATGCCCACGCCCGTGGCGAAGCCCTGCCCCAGGGGCCCCGTGGTGGTCTCCACGCCGGGCGTGTGACCGTATTCGGGGTGCCCCGGCGTCTTGGAGCCCCACTGGCGAAAGCGCTTCAGCTCCTCCAGCGGAAGGTCGTAGCCGGTCAGGTGGAGCAGGGCGTAGAGGAGAGCCGAACCGTGGCCGGCCGAGAGGATGAAGCGGTCCCGGTCGAACCAGGCCGGATCGGCGGGGTTGTGCCGGAGGAAGCGGTTCCAGAGGACGTAGGCCATGGGCGCGGCGCCCAGGGGAAGCCCCGGATGGCCGGACTTGGCCTGCTCCACCTCGTCCACCGCGAGGCAACGGATGGTGTTCACGCACAACTGGTCGAGGCGCTGCATGGTCGCTTCCTCCTGAGAGCCCGGCGGGGCGGCCCCGTCAGGCGATCCAGACGGACTTGATGTTTACGAACTCCCGGATGCCGAAGGCGGCGAGCTCCCGGCCGTAACCCGAGCGCTTCACCCCCCCGAAGGGCAGCCGGGGATCGGACTTCACGATGCCGTTCACGAAGACCGCACCGGCCTCCACCTCCGCGGCCAGCGCCGCGCCCCTGTCGGTGTCGGCGGTCCAGAGGCACGCCCCGAGGCCGAAGGGCGAGGCGTTGGCCAGGACGATAGCGTGCTCCGCATCCTGGGCCCTGACCACGGCGGCCACGGGGCCGAAGGTCTCCTCCTCGAAGGCGGCCATGCCCGGTTCGACCCCGGTCAATACGGTGGGCGGGTAGAAGTAGCCCCGTCCCTCCATCGGGCGCCCGCCGAGGGCGAGGTGCGCTCCCGCCGCCACGGTGCGGTCCACCTGGCCTTGGAGCTCCTCCCGCAGGTCGGCCCGGGCCAGGGGGCCCACGTCCGTTGACCGGTCCATGGGATCGCCCACCTTCAGCGCCGCCATGGCCGACACGAGGGCCGACTCGAAGCGGTCGGCCACGGCCTCTTCGACGATGAACCGTTTGGCGGCAATGCAGCTCTGGCCGTTGTTGATGGTCCGGGCGGTGGCCGCCGAACGGGCCGCGGCCTCCACGTCCGCGTCCCGAAGGACGATGAAGGGGTCGGAGCCCCCCAGCTCCAGCACGGTCTTCTTCAAGGCCGCTCCCGCCTGGGACGCCACGACCACGCCCGCGGGATCGCTGCCGGTAAGGGTTACGGCGCGCACCGCCGGGTGGCGGATGATTCCCTCGACGATCCTGGAGCCTACCAGCAGGGTCTGGAAGGTCCCCATGGGAAAGCCGGCGGCGCGAAAGACCTCCTCGATGGCGAGCGCGCACCCCGGAACGTTGGAGGCGTGCTTGAGGAGACCCACGTTGCCGGCCATCAGCGCGGGGGCGGCGAAGCGGAAGACCTGCCAGAAGGGGAAGTTCCAGGGCATCACGGCGAGCACGGACCCCAGAGGATCGAAGCGTACGAGGCTCCGAGCGGCATCCGTCTTGACGGGCTCCGGGGCCAGAAAGCGCTCGGCGTTGTCGGCGTAAAAGTCGCAGACCCATGCGCACTTCTCCACCTCGGCCTCGGCGGCGGTGATGGTCTTGCCCATCTCCTGCGTCATGAGCGCCGCGTAGGGGCCCTTCCCGTCCCTCAGCCTCCGGGCGGCGGCCTTCATGAGGGAGGCGCGCTCCGAGAAGGAGGTGCGGCGCCAGAAATAGAAGGTTTCGGCGGCGAGGTCCAGCTTCTCGTCCACCTGCGCCAGGTTGTGGTCGGGAAGCTCCCGAACGGGTTCTTCTGTGGCTGGATTGACGGCTCTCATGGGTCACCTCGCAAAGAGACGTGGCGTACGACGGTGACAACTCCTCCAGGCTTGCATCGGCGCCTACACGTGGCTGGAGTGCCATTCTACCCGCTCGCCCCATGGCGCCGCAACTGCTTTGCAGGAGCGGTGCCTGGCCGCGATCCGGGTGAACGCTTGGCTATAGGGGGCAAGGGACAGGGGACAGGGAAGGAGCTACCGGAATCCCCTAATCCCCTCATCTCGGAATTTCGGCTCATCGTCAGAGGTGCCGTACCGGCCGGCTTCTGCTACACTACCCAATCCTGGGGGCATGATGCGGGAAACGGATCGGTTGGGGGCCGTTGAGGCCATCCTCTTCGTCGCCTCGGTTCCAGTCACGGTGCAGGATGTGGTGAGCGCCCTCGATGGAGAGGTGACCCCTCCCGAGGCGCTGAGTCTGCTGAAGACGCTGCAAGACGGCTACGAGGAGCGGTCGGTGGGCCTCCGCGTGGAGAGAGTGGCCGAGGGATTCCGCCTGGTTACGAGGCCCGAGCACGCCCCCTTCGTGAGGGCCTTCCTGAAGGCGCAGAACCTGCGGAAGCTGAGTCCGGCGGCCGTGGAGAGCCTTGCCATCGTGGCTTACAAGCAGCCCATCACGGCGGCGGAGGTGGGCGCCATCCGGGGCACGGAGTGCGGGCCCGTCCTGAAGGGGCTCCTGGAGAAAAAGCTGGTCCGCATCGCCGGCCGGAAAAACGTGGTGGGCCGCCCACTGCTTTACGCCACCACCAAGGAGTTTCTCATCCACTTCGGGCTGAACTCCTTGGAGGACCTGCCCTCCTTCCGGGAGCTGGAGGAGGTGTTCCGGGAGGGGGTCCGGCAGGAGAGCCTCTTCCGCGAGGTAGAGTCCCCCGCGGGAGACCAGGCCAAACCCTTCCCCAGGGCCGTCGAGCCGCCCGTTGTGCCACGGGAGGCGGTCCCGGCGGAACGGGAGGCCGAGGGGCCTCCGATGGAAAAGGAGCCCGCCCATGACTGAGAAAGGATCGCTCCTCCGCCTGAACCTCTTTCTGGCCCGAGCCGGTGTTGCCTCCCGGAGGGGTTCCGAGGCCCTGATCCTGGAGGGCCGCATCACGGTGAACGGGGAGGTGGTCACCGAGCTGGCCACCCTCGTCGATCCCGGGCGGGACTCCGTCAAGCTGGAGGGCAAGCGGGTTCGGCTCCAGGAGCAGGCGCGCTATTTCGCGCTCTACAAACCGAAGGAGATCGTCAGTACCCTCTCCGACGAGAAGGGGAGGCCCTGTTTGACCGCCTTCCTTCCCAAGGGAGTGCAAGGGCTCTTCCCGGTGGGGCGGTTGGACTACCACAGCGAGGGCCTGCTGCTGCTTACCACCGACGGGGAGCTGGCCAACCGGCTGCTCCATCCGAGGTACAAGGTGCTCAAGACTTACCAGGTCAAGGTCAAGGGGGATCCGGCCGCGGAGGCGCTCGACAGGCTGCGCCGCGGGATCGTGCTGGAGGGGAGGAGGACGCTGCCGGTGACCATCCGGCGGATTCCCTCGCGCGAGACCCGCCACACCTGGCTTCAGATCGAGATGACGGAGGGGCGCAAGAACCAGCTGCGCGAGATGTTTTTCCGCATCGACCACCCGGTGATCAAGCTCAAGCGCGTGGCCATGGGCCCCGTCCGCCTGGGCAAGATGAAGCCGGGCGAGGTGCGTCCCCTCCTGCCCGAAGAGGTGGAGGCGCTGAAGGCCCACGCGCACCTGGCGGCGGAGAAGGAAAAGGCTCCCCGGAGGAGATGATGGACATGCAGGTACCCGTTCCGCACAACATCCGGAAGATCAGTCCCTACGTTCCCGGCAAGCCGACCCAGGAGGTGGAGCGCGAGCTGGGCATTACGAGCAGCCTCAAGATGGCCTCCAACGAGAACCCGCTGGGTCCCTCGCCGAAGGCCGTGGAGGCCGTCCGGAACATGCTCGGCGAGCTCCACATCTACCCCGAGGGCAGCGGCTTCTACCTCTGCCAGGCCCTTGGTCGGCACTACGGGGTCCCCGCCCAGCAGGTCATCCTGGGCAATGGCTCGGTGGAAATCGTGGAGATGTCCGCCCGGGCCTACCTGAACCGGCAGGCCAATGCCGTCTTCAGCTTCGGCTCCTTCGCCCTCTACCCCATCGCCTGTCAGATCATGGACGCTCCCATCAAGGCCGTGCCCATGCGGGAGCGCAACCACGATCTCGATGCGCTCTTGGATGCGGTGGACGAGAACACCCGGCTCATCATCCTGGACAACCCCATCAACCCCACGGGCCGTTACACCTCCTTTACGGAGCTCGAAGCTTTTCTCGAACGGGTCCCGGGCTACGTCCTTGTAATCGTGGACGAGGCCTACAAGGAGTACGCCGACGCCCCCGACTACGCCACCGTCCAGCCCCTCCTGGCCCGCTTCCCCAACCTGATGGTCCTGGGAACCTTCAGCAAGGCCTACGGCCTGGCAGGGCTGCGCGTGGGCTACGGCTTCGCCCACGCAGAGGTGATCGCCACGCTCCACAAGGTCCGCTCACCCTTCAACACCAGCTCGGTGGCCCAGGTGGCGGCCATGGCGGCCCTGGAGGACCAGGAATTCGTGGCCAAGGGGGTGGCGCTCAACGCCGTGGAGAGGCCCTACCTCACGCAGGGCTGCCAGGACGCGGGGATCCCCGTCGTCCCCTCGCAGGCCAACTTCGTTCTCATCGACGTGCCCATGCCCGGCGAGCAGTTCTTTCAGGCCATGTTGAGGGAGGGGGTCATCATCCGGCCCATGGCGAACAACGGCTATCCCAACTCCCTGAGGGTTTCCGTCTTCCACCATTACGGCAATGAACGCTTCCTGGAGGCCGCCAAGAAGGTCCTGGGGCGCTGATCGAAAGTAAAAAGTAAAAAGTAGCGGCGGGGTCGCTGTGGTGAATTCCAGGCGCTGTTGCTAGACTGGCGCCATGATCGTGATCACGACGCACACGAACGCGGATTTCGATGCCCTCGCCTCGATGGTGGCGGCGTCGCGCGGGGGCGCGCTCCCCGAGGCGGGCCTCGGTCGGCCCTCCTCGGCGCTCCGCCTCGCTCCGCTCGGCGCCGCTGCTCCTCCCTGCCCTCGCGAAAGGCGCCCTTCGCCGCGGGGGAACCTCCCCGTTCCCCCGCACCCCTTCGCCGCGCCGCCACCGTGGCTTGAACGAGGGGCGCCATGATCGTGATCACGACGCACACGAACGCGGATTTCGATGCCCTCGCCTCGATGGTGGCGGCGTCCCTGCTGTATCCGGGGGCGCGGCTCGTCTTCTCGGGTGCGGCGGAGCCGCTGGTCCGCCGCTGGCTGGAGGAGAACCGGGACCGGCTCCCCGAGATCCAGCCGCTGAAGGGGCTGGACCATGACCAGGTGGAGCGGCTGGTCTGCGTGGACGTCTCATCCGGCGAACGGCTGGGGCCGCTCGTGGATCTGCTCCGGCGGACCCCGCCCACCCCCACGGAGGTCTTCGACCACCATCCCGGGGCCGGAGACCTGAAGGGGGAGCGGCACGTGGTGGAGGAGGCGGGGGCCTGCACCACGGTCATGGTGAAGTGCCTCCTGGAGGCTTCGGTCGAACCGACCCCCTTCGAGGCGACCCTCTTTCTGCTGGCCATTTACGAGGACACGGGTTTCCTCTCCTTTCCCACCACGCGCCCTTCGGATTTCAAGGCCGTCCTGCAATGCCTGGAATGGGGAGGCGACCTCGGCGCCGTCCAGCAGACCCTGCACCGGGGGTTTACGGAGGCACAGATGCGCCTCCTGGCGGCCATGTTTGAGCACCTGGAGTCGGTAGCTGTGGGGGGAGTCACGGTGCACCTGACCACCCTGGCCCTGGAGGACTACGTCCCCGACCTGTCGGTCCTCGTCCACGAGATTTTGGCCATGGAGGGGATGCAGGCCCTTTTCCTGCTGGCCTACCTGGAAAACCGGGTGCACATCATCGCGCGCTCCAAGACACCGCACGTGAATGCCGCCCAGGTCCTGTCGGTCTTCGGCGGAGGCGGACACCCCTCCGCGGCCTCCGCCGTGATCAGGGACAAGACGCCCGCGGAGGTGAGGGCACTGCTCCTGGATGAGCTGACCTTTGTCCATCCCGTGGGCCTGAGGGCGAGCGACATCATGACCCGGGAGTATCACCGGTTGGAGGCCACGGCGACCACGCGCGAGGCCTTCCGCGAGATGAACCGCCATCGGGTCAACGCCCTGCCGGTCCTCAAGGAGGGCAGGCTCGTGGGGGTCGTGACGCGGCAGGAGGTGGACGGGGCCATCCAGCACGGCCTGGCGGAGAGGCCCGTCTCGGACTTCCTGATTTCGCCCCCGCCCTTCTTTCCACCCGAGGTGGCGGCGGAGGAGGTCCGCCGGCTCATGCTGGAGAACAACTGGCGCATCGCCCTGTTCGGGCGCGACCTGGACCACGTGGAGGGGCTCGTCTCCCGCATGAGCCTCTTCAAATCCCTCTACCACCAAGACAAGACGCTCATGGTCCATCGGCCGGGAGGCCAACCGTCGGCCAAGGAGGTCAGCCATCTCATGCGCGCAGCCTTCCCGCCCGAGGAGCTCGGAAGGCTGAAGTCCCTGGGTGCCCTGGCGGAGGCCGCGGGCACTCCCTGCCTGCTCGTGGGCGGCGCCGTGAGGGACCTCCTCCTGGGTCGGCCCGTGCAGGACGTGGACTTCGTCGTCGAAGGGGACGCCGTGGAGCTGGCCGAAGCGTGGGCCCGGCGGGAGGGCGGACGGATCAGGGCCCACCGCGCCTTCGGCACGGCCCTCTGGATCCGCCCGGGCGGGGGCCACTGGGATTTCGCCACGGCGCGAGCCGAATACTACGAGACGCCGGCGGCCCTGCCCACGGTGGCCCACGCGGCGCTCTACCAGGACCTCTATCGGCGCGACTTCACCATCAACACGCTCGCCCTCTACCTGTCCCCGGACCGATTCGGGGAGATACTGGACCTCTTCGGCGGTGTCCGGGACTTGAAGGCTGGGCGTATCCGGGTGCTCCACGGCCTCTCTTTTGTGGAAGACCCCACCCGCGCCTTCCGGGCCGTCCGATTCTCCGTCCGCCTTGGCTTCACGTTGCCGGCCGAGACGGAGCAGCTCATCGAGGCCACGCGCAAGCAGCATCTCTTCCGCCACCTCTCCCCCAAGCGGGTGCTCGCCGAGGTCCAGCAGCTCCTGGCGGGCCCCAACGCCGTGGAGGGGCTCAAAGCCATGGAAACCTACGGTCTGCTGGAGGTCTTTTGGCCCGCCCTCAAGCTCACCCCCAAGGTGCTGGAGACGCTCTACCGCGTCCAGCAGACCCTCGGTTTCTTCGACACGCAGTTCCCAGACGAGCCCGTGGACCGGCCCTGCGTCTACCTGATGGCGCTCACGGAGCGGCTGTCGAACGCGGAACTGGCCGCCTTCCGGGACCACTACCCCTTCTCGCAGCAGACCCGGGACGCGCTCGCCCGCTACCGTTCCCTCACCTGGCACGCCATCCGGGTGCTCACCTCCGAGGAGGACTGCGGAAGAGGCCGTGCCTACAAGGTCCTGAAGGGGCAACCTCTCCCATGGGTGCTCTTCCTGCTCGCCAAGATTCAGCCGCCGTCGCGGCAGGCCCGGGTGCGGGACTTTCTGGTCAAGGACCGCTTCCTGAAGCTGGCCATCTCGGGCCACGATCTGATCCGCGCGGGCATTCCCCCCTCCCCGGCCATCTCCCGTGCCCTGGAGGAGACCCGCGCCGCCAAGGCCGAGGGCCGGGTGCAGAGCCGGAGCGAGGAGCTGGCCTTCGCGCTGGAGGCGTCGCGCCGGGCCTTGGAGGAGGCGTAATGCGGCGATCTCGATGCCTGCTCGCGGCCCTGGGCGCCCTGGCCCTGCTCCTGGCGGGGCTGCTGGCGATGCGGGCGGCGGCGCCGACGCTCCGGCCCACGGTGGTCCTGATCTCCATGGACGGGGTGCGCTGGGACTACCCGGAGAGGGACCACCTGAGCGCCTTTGCCGCCATGGCCAGGGACGGCGCGAGCGCCGCGCGGCTGATTCCTCCCTTCCCCTCCCTCACCTTCGCCAGCCACTCGACCCTGGCCACGGGGTGCCTGCCGGGCCGCCACGGCGTCATCGCCAACAGCTTTCTGGATCGCGAGGCGGGCCGGCGCTTCTCGGACTCGGACGACGCCGGATGGCTCCTCGCGCCGCCCCTGTGGGCCCTGGCCGAGGAGGCCGGCCTGGGCGCCGCCGTGTCGGGGTGGCCCGTTTCAAAGGGTCCGTGGCGCGGCGTCCAGGCGAGCTTCTACAGGCCCTTCGAGGAGGGTGCTTCGGACGCGGGGACCTCGGCCTGGATTCTGGGTCTGCTCCGGAGACCGCAGGGGCAGAGACCTCGCCTTGTCATGGCCTGGACCCACGGCGCCGACGGCCCCGGCCACGCGGAGGGGCCCGACGGGCCCGCGGTGCACGCGGCCATGCGGCGCGCCGACGCTTTCCTGGCGCACCTGAGGGCGGGCATACGCGCGCTCGGTCCGGCGGTTCCCGTGGACCTCATCATCGTCTCCGACCACGGCATGGCCGCCGTCTCCCGCGTCATCGACGTGGTGAAGGTGATTCCCAAGCGCGGCTTCTACCCCTACATCGCCACCTCCGGCCCGGTCTGCAACGTCTACGTGAAGACGGAGGCCCAGCGGCGGCAGGTGGCGGCGGGGCTCAGCCGGCTGCCCGGCGATGTGCGCGTCTACACCCGGAGCACTCTCCCCTCCCGCTGGGGCTACGCGGAGAGCGGCCGGGAGGGCGACTTCGTCCTGGTGGCCCCGCCGGGGGCCTACTTTTCGAGCTTCAATCGCAAGGGGGAGAAGTCACTCCCCCGCGGCATGCACGGCTGGCCACCCTCGGAGCTTCCCCAGATGGACGGCATCTTCTACGCCGAGGGCCCCAGCATCCCCGCCGGCAAGCTCCTCGGCGACGTCCACGCCACCGACATCGCCCCGACCGTCTGCGCCCTCCTGGGGATGGCGCCACCGCCCAGGTGCGAAGGCGTTGCCCTCTTCCCTCCCAGGCGCTGAACGGGAGGGCGCAGAGGGGAGGGGCGAGACGAGGGGGTCTGGGGGACGAGGAGGTCCCCCATCCGGAGGGCTGCCTTCGTGAGGGCAGGGGGGAGCAGTGAGGACGAGCGGAGCGAGGAGGAGCGCGGAGGGGGGCCGGCCGAGGCCCTGCCGAAGGCGTTGAGCGCGCCGATTCAAATGAGGCTCTTCATCGCCCCTCTCGATGGGGTGCGGCCCGTTCTTCGGACCGCTTTCCCATCAAGGCCGCCGCACAGGCGAGGGCCTGCCGGTGCTCCTTCACGTCATGGACGCGGAGGATGCTCGCCCCGTGGAGCAGGGCGGCGGTGTGGAGGGCCAGCGTGCCCGGCAGGCGGTCGGCCGCGTCGGCCCCCGTGAGGGCGCCGATGGTGCTCTTGCGGGAGGCGCCCAGCAGGACCGGGTAGCCGAGCGCCCGCAGCCCCTCCAGCTCCGCGACGAGCGCCAGGTTGTCCTCGGGGCGCTTGGCGAACCCGAATCCAGGGTCCACCACCAGGGTTCCCGCGCCCAGCCCCGCCGCCTCGGCCGTCCGCACCCTCTTCCGGAGTTCGAGGGTCACCTCCGCCACGGGGTCATCATAGTGGGGGGACTCCTGCATGGTCTTGGGCAGGCCGCGCATGTGCATGAGGATGAGCGGCACCCGGCGCCGGGCGCAAAGGGGGACCATGGAGGCATCGAGGCATCCCGCCGATATATCGTTCACGAGGTCCGCTCCGGCCTCCAGAGCCGCCTCAGCCACGACCGCTTTCGTGGTGTCCACCGAAATGGGCAGGTCGGGCAGGAGGCGGTGGAGCTCCCGAAGAGGAGGCACCAGCCGCCGGAGCTCCTCCTCAGCGGGGACGGGATCGCTACCCGGGCGGCTCGATTCGGCGCCAAGGTCCAGGAGGTCGGCGCCCTCCTGGGCCAGGCGGAGCGCGTGCGCCACGGCCGCCTCGGGCGCCAAAAATCTTCCGCCGTCGGAAAAGGAGTCGGGGGTCACATTGACCACGCCCATAAGGAGGTGGGGGCTCCTTTCGAACAGGTTACGACCGCGAACCATCAGCGTCGGCCGGCGGGTGCTCCGGTCCAGGGTGTCGGCCAGGGCCGAGGCCACTTCGCCCATCTCCTCCCATTGGCCGAGCGAATCGAGGAGGTGGAAAAAAACGTGGAGCGGGCCGTGAATCGTGAGGCCGCCCGCGGGCGAGGAGAGCGCTTCGATCCAGAGAGGCGGGCCCAGGGAGGCCACACTCTTCCCCGCCTCTTCGAGCACGGACGCCTGGCGCGGCGAGAGGCCGAAGGCGCGTACGCCGAAGAGGGGATGCAGGCGCGCCGTGCCGGGAAGGGGAAGGAACAGGATCCCGTTTTGGCCGGGGGCCGGATGCCCCTCAGCCCGCCCGTCCACGGAGCCCTCAGGCCCCGCCCACGGGACCCGAGAGACTCGGCGAGGGGGAGACCGCGGGCGCGCTCGAGGAGGGCGCCGCCGGGGAGGCGGCCGCTTCGCCCGCGGCCGGCGGCACTGGGCGGTCCGGGAGCGGCTCGCCCTTCATGATGGCCGTGAACTCCTCCTTATCCAGCACCTCCCGGTCCAGGAGGGCGCGGATGAGGTGTTCCATCTGGGGCTTGTGCTGGGTGAGAATATCGCGCGCGGTCTGCTGGGCCTGCAGGACGATCCGCTTGACCTCCTCGTCGATCTCCTGGGCGGTGCGCTCCGAGTACTGGTTGCGCGGCCCCGTCTCCCAGAAGGGCATGAGTTGGGCCTTGTCGGAGACGTACGAGAGCGGCCCGAGCTTCTCGCTCATGCCCCAGGCCGTGACCATCTTCCAGGCCATCTCGGTGGCCTTCTCGAAGTCGTTTCCGGCACCGGTGGTGATGGAGCCCAGGAACAGCTCCTCGGCCGTCCGGCCGCCCAGCATGACGGCGATCTCGGCCTCCAGGTATTCCTTACTGTAGTTGTACTTGTCGTCCATGGGGAGCTGCTGGGTGACGCCGAGGGCCATGCCGCGAGGCACGATGGAGACCTTGTGGATGGGGTCGGCGGCGGCGAGGTTGTAAGCCACCACGGCGTGTCCGGACTCGTGGGTGGCCACGACCTTCTTGTCCTCCTCGGAAAGGATCATGGAGCGCCGCTCGGACCCCATGAGGACCTTGTCCTTGGCGAACTCGAAGTCCTCCATCTCGACGGCCTTGACGCCTCGCCGAGCGGCCCGGAGCGCCGCCTCGTTGGCGAGGTTGGCCAGGTCGGCGCCGGAGAAGCCCGGCGTGCCGCGGGCCACGACGGAGAGATCCACGTCGTCGGCGACCTTGAGCCCCCGCACGTGCACCCCGAGGATCTCCTCGCGCCCGCGCAGGTCGGGGCGCGGCACCACGATGCGCCGGTCGAAGCGGCCCGGCCGCAGGAGGGCCTGGTCGAGCACGTCGGGCCGGTTGGTGGCGGCGATGATGATGACGCCCTCGTTGGCCTCGAAGCCGTCCATCTCCACGAGCAGCTGGTTGAGGGTCTGCTCCCGCTCCTCGTGGCCGCCGATGTTGCCCATGCCCCGGTTCCGCCCCACGGCGTCGATCTCGTCGATGAAGACGATGCAGGGGGAGTTTTTCTTGGCCTGCTCGAACATGTCGCGCACGCGGCTGGCGCCCACGCCCACGAAGAGCTCCACGAACTCGGATCCGGAGATGGAGAAGAATGGCACTCCCGCCTCGCCGGCGATGGCCTTGGCGAGGAGGGTCTTGCCCGTTCCGGGCGCTCCCATGAGCAGAACGCCCTTGGGGATCTTGCCGCCCAGCTTGGAGAACTTCTGGGGCTCCTTCAAGAACTCGATGATCTCGTAGAGCTCCTCCTTCACCTCTTCGATGCCCGCCACGTCCTTGAAAGTGATCTTGTTCTTGGCTTCACCGACCATGCGGGCCTTGGACTTGCCGAAGCTGAAGGCCTTGTTCCCGCCGGACTGCATCTGTCGCATGAAGAAGATCCAGAAGCCGATCATCAGGACGATGGGCAGGATGTAGGCCAGGGCGAAAACGTACTGCCCGGAGTTCGGCTCTACCGACTTCACGTCCACGCCCTTGGCCACCATCTGGGGGGTGTAGTTCTGGAGGTCGGGCGGGAGGTTCGTGGTGTAGTGGGTGGCCCCGTCGATGGGCTCCTTGAGCTCGCCGTGCACGGCCGTGCCCTTGATGACGGCACTCACGATCTGCCCTTGCTGAACGAGCTGGTCGAACTTGCTGAAGGGGAGGTCCGTTTCCTTGAGCGTGGCCTTTCTGAGGAGTCCGATGGAGACGGCTATAACGACGAAGATGAGGGCCCAGAGGATCAAATTCCGTAACTGCTGGTTCACTGCTGCTCCCTTCGGTCAGGCTGCCTGGCCACGGCATCGGAGGATAGGGCGAAGGGACACCGGCCGGAGCCTTCGACTCGAGACCACCAACCCGCAGGCCGGGTCTCTAACCTATGATGCGGAACGCCCGCGGCGGTGACATCATTCCGGTTCCACCCAGGTGATGAAGGGTAGGTTCCGGAATCTCTCCTGGTAATCCAGGCCGTAGCCCACCACAAACTTGTCTGGAACGGTGAATCCCCGGTAATGGAGCGGCACCTCGATCCGCCTGGCCTCGGGCTTGTCCAGGAAGGCTGCGACCCTGAGGGAGGCGGGAGCCCGCTCGGCGTCCAGGTGTTTGAGCAGGTAATCCAGGGTGATGCCCGTGTCCACGATGTCCTCGATGATCAGCACGTGCCGGTCAGCCAGATCGAGGCTGGAGGTGAAGAGGATGGAGGCGTGCTGCCCGTCCACCTGGCTCTTCATCTCGATCAGCGCGAGGCGGACGTCCCCCTGGATGTGCCGCATGAGGTCGGCGAGGAAGGGGATGGAGCCCTTGAGGATGGCGCAGAGGACCAGCGTCTTCCCCTCGTAGTCCCTCTGGATCTGGCGGGCTAGCTCCACCACCCGTTGCTGGATCTGCTGCTCGGTGAATAGAATGCCGTGGGCCAGCTTCATGGTCATGTTCGCGTCCTGCCGGCGGGCAGTGCCCGCAGCCGGATCCCCGCCTCTTCCCGGACGCCAGCCCATCCCCCGGGGAGGGCCACCGTGGCTCCCGGGCGCGCTTCCCGCAAGGCCCAGAGGGCCCGCAGATGGCGTTCGCCGATGCTGCGGAGATGCCCCCGCACCAGAGCCAGTCCCTGGCGCAGGAGTTCCAGCCCCTCGCCCCGAGGGAGAGCGGCCAGTGCATCACACCGGTAATATAAGGTACCCGCGCTCAAATCCGCAAATTCCAAGGGATTGGACCGCGGCTCAGCCTCGGCGGCGAGCCGGGCCAGGGCCGAGAGCCGGCGGGCGAATCCTGGCATGGAGGCCTCCAGGACGGGCATCACGTCCAACCGGAGACGGTTGCGCAAAAACCGCCTGTCACCGTTGGAGGAGTCCTCAATCCAGCTCAGCCCGCACGCGGCGGCGGCCTCCCGCAGCTCGGAGCCGGAAAATTCCAGGACGGGCCGCAGAACCCTGCCCGCCACGGGGCGGATGGCCGCCAGGCCCTGAAGGCCGGTGCCGCGATGAATCCTGAGCAGGACGGTCTCGGCTTGGTCGTCCCTGCTGTGGGCCGTGGCCAGCCAATCCCAACGTCCCTTTTCTCGCAGCGATTCCAGGGCAGCATAACGGCCCTCGCGGGCCCACTCTTCCCAGCTCTGAGCGGGGGCGGGCTTGCCGCGAAGGGTCACGGAGGCGCAGGGAAGGCCCAGGGTCTCCGCCAGGCGGCACACGAACGCCTGATCGCGGTCCGCCTCCCCTATCCTGAGATTGTGGTGGACGTGGGCCAGGCCCAGCGCCAGGTCGGGTCGGGGACGGGCCGAGAGGAACAGGGCGAGCATTCCCACCGAGTCTCCGCCGCCCGATACGGCCAGGAGCAGGCGCTGGCCGCCCGCCAGCGGAAATTCCTTGAGGTCGCGCCTGAAGCGCTTGAGGAGGGGATGGTGGCGGTGCAGGGACTTGAACCCCGGACACAACGGATATGAGCCGTTTGCTCTAACCACCTGAGCTACACCGCCCCAGCCCGGAAGTATACGGAAGGGGGCGATCTCCTGTCAATTCGGCGTCTGCCGGTGAGGCTAGGAGCGCGCGAGGAGGCATAGCGTCTCGACGGAGTACGTTTGGGGGAAGAGGTCCCAGGCCTGCATTCGCAGCGGCCTGTAGCCCGACTCCCCCAGGATCTGCAGGTCGCGCTCCAGAGCGGGCAGATTGCAGGAGACGTACAGGATGCGCTTGGGAGTCAGATGGACGAGGGTCTCCAGGAGGTCCCTGGCGCCCGTGCGGGGTGGGTCCAGGAGGACCGCGTCGAAGTTCTCGCTGGCGGCGGCCATCTTGGCGACCCACGGGGCCGCTTCCCCCAGGACGTGGCGGAGGTTGAGGAGGCCGTTGATCCGGGCGTTTTCCTTCGCATCCTCATGGGCCGTGGGGCCCGCTTCGACGGCCACAACCTCGCGGCAGACCGAGGCCAGGGGCACGGAGAAGTTCCCGATGCCGGAGTAGAGATCCAGGAGGCGCTCGTGGCGGGCTAGGCCGAGCCACTCGCGCACCGCTGAGACCAGTTTCCGGTTCATGAGGTAGTGGGCCTGCGTGAAGGAGCGCACGTCGGCCTGCATCCGAAGCTCCGGAGCGCCGACCTCGGCTCCCGGCAGGGTGTATCGGGTCCAGGGCCTGCCCCATCGCGCCAGGAGGCGTCCCGGCTCCCGGGCCGGCGTCACCAGTCCCCCTCCCAATCCCGCGGACTCCCCCACCCTGGCCAGGGCCGCCGCCTCTTCCTCGGAGGCCCCCTCGCGCAGGTGGAGGTGGGCGGCGTAGTGCGCCCCCTCCTCGTCCCTGTCCAGCGTCAGCCTCTCCAGCGCCTTCGCCCGAGGCTCTTCGCGGAGGACGGAGCGGAGGTTCTGGTAGAAGACGTTGTAGGCACGGTCGAAGAGCAGGCAGAAGTCCAAGTTGACCACGTGGTGGCTGCCCTCCTGATAGAAGCCTATGCGGAGGGTGTCACCGGAGAGGTGGACGTGGAACTCTCCCTTGTGGCGATAGCCCCGATCCGGTTCGGCCCCGACGATGGCCTCCGGTCCAGCCTCAGGGAGGTGGCGGCGAAGGATGGAGCGCAGGAGGAGCTCCTTTTCCCGCAGCTGCCGGGCGTAGGCCGTGCTCAACCACTGGCAGCCACCGCAGTGGCTGAAGAATTTGCACTTCGGTTCCACCCGGTCGGGTCCGGGGGCCAGGACGGCCCGGATGTGGCCCTCCGCGTAACGGGATTTGACGCGGTCCAGGCCCACCAGGAGCTTGTCCCCGGGCACGGCCTTGGAGACGAAGATGATCTTGCCCTCGTGCCTGGCCAGGCCTCGCCCTCCCCAGGTCAGGGCCTCGATCTCCACCGTCGCCGTCGGCTCCCCGTGGGGAGACTGCTTGCGGCGGGGAGAGTGCGGGGGAGCCTTCGCTTTGGAATGGGGGCGGGTGTATCGCATCACGGGCTACCTTACCACGGTCCTCAGGAGGAGCGTAAGCCGAGTCGGACGGGGAAAGAGGAGGGGCCCCCCGGTCGTCTCGAAACGGACCGGGGGGACTATAAAAGAGGAGGGATTAGGCTTAGGTGGGTAGGGTAGTAAGGCGGGAAACCGTCGAAACGGTCTGTAGACGAGGGTAAGATAGTGTCAGGTGGGATTTACTCATGAGTCGAACCTCCAGGAGCTCCTGCCTCGGAGGGCGAGGCGGGCTTCTTCTCGGAGGCTACGCTCCCGCTGGGGCGATGAGCGTAATCCGTCGTGTAGAATCCAGTGCCCTTGAATTGGAGGGCCGGGACGGAGAACATCTTGTGCACCGAACCCCCGCACTTCGGACACACCGTAAGAAGCGGGTCCGACAGGCGCTGAAGGCGTTCGAAGCGCTGGTTGCATTTGTCGCAGTGGTACTCATAAATAGGCATGTCTCTGATCCTTCCTTCTTACTTACTTAATGCCGGAGCCAATAGTAATTCATGGAAGGCTCCTTGTCAAGTCTCTAGGGAGGGGTGTATACTGAGTTT
The DNA here is from genome assembly GCA_049967655.1 of Acidobacteriota bacterium. Taxonomy (GTDB): domain Bacteria; phylum Acidobacteriota; class UBA4820; order UBA4820; family DSQY01; genus DTPS01. The sequence goes on along the minus strand of JBMFSH010000016.1, from coordinate 13,679 downwards.
ACGAAATGGCGCCTTTCTCACCCGCCGCCTCAGCGCTGAATTCCGTAGAGGCCATTTTCTGCTTTAGTTGCGTGGCATGGGGTGCTGCTAACCTCGTTACCGGAAGGCCCGGCGTCGGGGCCTTGAATCGACCCTTTTGCAGGCCTCCGGCGGGGGCGCGTATACTCACCCCTTGACTGAAGGAGAGGACATGGAAGAGGCCGTAAGAGCGATCCTGGCGGCCCTGGGGGAGGACCCGGGGAGGGAAGGTCTCCGCCGGACCCCGGCCCGGGTTTCCGAATCCCTGCTGGAGCTGACTCGGGGCTACCGCGAGTCCATCGAGGAGATCCTCGAGAACGCCGTATTTCCGGATCCTTCCCAGGCCCTTGTCCTTGTGAAGGAGATCCCCTTCTACAGCCTGTGCGAGCACCACCTGTTGCCCTTCTTCGGCAAGGCGCACGTGGCCTACATACCCGACGGGAGCCTCATGGGACTCTCCAAGGTTCCCAGGATCCTGGAGCACTTCGCGCGCCGGCTGCAGGTTCAGGAGAGGCTCACGGAGCAGGTGGCCGACACCATCGCCCGTGCCCTCAAGCCCAGGGGGCTCGGGGTGGTCCTGGAGGCCACCCATCTCTGCATGGTCATGCGCGGGGTACAGAAGGAGGGGAGCCAGGCCACCACCTCTGCGCTTCGTGGAACCTTTCTCTCCGATCCGAGGGCGCGCGCCGAATTCCTCTCGCTCATCGGATGTCGTACCGGCGCTCGCTGAGGGCCGCGGGACCGCCCCCGCCGATCATCCGCCCGACCGGATGATCTGGGCTCCCTTCGGGGGGGTGAAGGTGAAGAGGTCGGCGGAGAGGTGTCCGGGCGTCCGGATGCCGGTCAGCCGCAGGTCCACCTGGTTGCCCAGGGCGTCCGTGTAGCTGACCTCGCTGATCTGCTTGCCGTCCCCGTCCACCCGCACCTTCAGGTTGCGCACCCCCTCCGCGTCGGAGGCGAGCCCGAGCCGGAGAACCACCGTATCCCCGTCGCGGCTGGCTCCCATGCAGAACAGGTCCTTTCCCGGCTCCACGTCGCCGGAGAGGAGCCTGATGGCGAGAGGAGCATTCGGACCGGTCCCGAGAGGCTGGATGAAGACCTGGTCCTCCGAAGGCAGGTAGAGGTAGCTCTCCTTGCCGTCCGCCACCGCCAGTTTGCCCGGGGGCGTGGTGTAGTCCCAGCGCATGCGTCCCCCCTTCTCGAGGTAGAGGGTCCCCTCGTCCACCTCGTTCTGGCCCAGCGCCGGAGCGTGAAGCGTATGGATGAAATGGGCCTCCAGGGACGTGAAGTGCCGGTAGCTCTCCGCGAGCTTCGCGAAGGTCTGGGCGCAGAGGCCCTCGTCGGGCTTCTCCTGGGCGAGGCCACACAGGGGTGCGAGGGAGAGGAGCGCGAGTAAGGTGAGCCGTCTGATCCGATGCATTCGACCTCCAGTAAATGGGCGGGTGGCACATGAGGGCTGGGCTTGAAAGCCGCTGGCGGTCACGGGGTGAAATCGGAGGAGGAGGCCCCGGTGTTGCCCCACCGCGCCACGATCCAGAGCACGTATCCCTGCGTGGCTCCGGCCACATCCCTCGTCAGATAGAAGGGAACGGGCTGGTTGGGCAGGAGGCTCTTCTCCGTGGAAATGTCCACCGCCGGAAGCGGCTGGTGGGTGGTCGGCGACAGCATCTGGCCGACCACCTGCACCTTAAGATCCAGATGGTCATCCCTGATGGAGAGGGGTGACAGCGTCAGGTGATAGAACTCCTTGTCCCAGACCAGCTTTCTGGGCGGGCTGGGGGTCTCCTTTTTGCCCCCCTGGTCGGTTTTCTCCTTGGCGGCCTTCTCCTTTCGGGCCTTGGAGGATTTTTTCTCTTCCAGCGGAATGGTGAACCCTTCGCCCGCCTGAATGACGGGGGTGCCCTTGCTGAAATCCAGCTCCTTAAAATGCTGGGTGGAGATCTGATCGGGGCCGGATGGCTCGCCCTCCACCCACCGGGGAACGTTCCGCTGGTAGTCGTGGCCCACCGCTTTGCCCTCCAAGGACTGGAGTTGGAGGGTTTCGATCTCGGAGCGCTGGGCGCCGTTCCACTGCTCCACGCGCACCAGGAAGAGAATGGGAGGGAATTTAGAACGCGCCTCGGTGGCGGATGGGTCCGCCAGAGCCGCTTGAACGGCCATGACGACCTGGGTACCCGTTCTCGGGTCCGCAAAAAGCTCCATCAACTGCTCGCCCGGCGTCGCGAACACGATATCCTTGGCCCGGGTAGTAGGATTCCCGCCCTGGGGGCTCACGTCGGAGAGAATCACGCAGTGAAGCTGGCCGCTCTCGTCCAGAACGGGCGTGAGCGAAAGCTTGAGCGCCAGGGACGTGGAGACGTCGCGGGTCTGGTTGGTGATGGTCATCAGCCTGTCGAGCTGGCCCGCCTTGCCCAGGGGAAGGGTGGAGGAGAAGGTCCCGATGGTCTGGGTGGTCTGGTGTGAACCCGTGGTGAGAAGCCGGAAGGTTACCTGGCAGAATCGCAGCGGCTGGCCGGATGGCTCCTGGAGGGACCCTCCCGCCAAGGTGGCCGCCGCCAAGCCTATGCCGAGGCCCGCGCCCATGAGCATTCTCCGCATGACCCCAAGCATAGGAGGGGCGGGAAGGGAGGTCAAGCGCGCACAAACGCCCTTCCCTCTCGCCCCAATCGCGCGATGGAGGATGGAGAAGGCGGGACAAGGCTTATGCAGCCGTGGATCGCGAGTTAGGGCAGCTTACCTAAAAGGGGCTGGCCTTTCATCCCATCCCGCTTAATGTCGCACACGCTCAATCGCGATGGGGAAGTCGGCGGCAGGCGAGGGCTCCCGCACCGGCGGCAATTGCATCGCGGAATTTGGGTCTCGGGTTGGTATCACACAGCAACCGCCCCTATGGTATACTCACAGCATGGCCAGAACTCGCAAGCTGTGGTTCAAGGTCGGGGACACCATCGTCTATCCCGGATACGGCGTGGGGCTGGTTCAGGATATCCGGGAGCGCCAGATGGGCGATACCCAGCGCGTGTTCTGCGTGCTGCTCTTCAAGGACAGCACGGGCGAGTCCAAGGTGCTCATTCCGCTCGACAATATCGAGGAGGTCGGACTCAGGCCCCTCTCCACGAAGCGGGGGGTCGAGGAGGCGCTGACCTATCTCGGAGAGGGCGAGCCGGAGATCCTGCCCTCCTGGAAGGACCGGTTTGCGCAGCACGGCAGCATGCTGGCTTCGGGGGACCTCATGTCCGTGGTCCGGGTCCTCAAGGCCCTGTGGATCCTGAACAACAAGAAGCCCCTCTCCTTCCGGGAGAAGAAAATGTACCAGAAGGCGCTCGGACTGATCGTGGCCGAGGCCTGCGAAGTCAAGGTGACCTCGAGGGAGACGATGGAGCAGGAAATCCTCCGCCGCCTCTCGCCGACGCCTTAGCTCCAGCCCGCATTACTTCAATTTCGCAACACGCCAGCCAAACTCCGGTCATCCTTTCCGAATAGCCTGAGATTGGAAGCGGCCCTTGCACCGAGGGTCGTTCCGATGTTGAAGGAGGACCGGATGAAAAAGCTTTTGCTGACCGCAGGTATGGCGGCTCTGGTGGGCGTGGGCGCCATGGCCCAGGGCCCCAAGATCATCAATGGGGCGGGATCGACCTTCGCCTACCCTCTCTATTCGCAGTGGGCCTACGAGTACAAGGCCCAGGGAGGGGCGGGCCTGAACTATCAGTCCATCGGATCGGGCGGGGGCATCCAGCAGATCAACAACCGCACCGTCGATTTCGGCGCCTCCGACGCCCCCCTCTCCGGGGCCGATCTGGGAAAGCATGACCAGGTCCAGTTCCCCACCGCCATGGGGGGAGTGGCCATCATGGTGAACATCCGGGGGATTGGCACGGACCAGCTCAAGCTCTCGGGGCCGGTCCTGGCGGATATCTACCTCGGCACCATCACCAAGTGGAACGATCCGCGCATCGCCTCCCTGAACAAGGGCCTCAAGCTGCCCGACGAGGACATCACCGTGGTGCACCGGGCGGATGGCTCGGGCACCACCTGGATCTTCACCAATTACCTCTGCAAGGTCTCCAAGCCCTGGCAGGAGAAGGTGGGCTTCTCCACTGCCGTCAACTGGCCCGTCGGCGTGGGCGGCAAGGGCAGCGAGGGCGTCACCTCGTACGTGAAGCAGGTGGACGGCGGCATCGGCTACGTGGAGTACTCCTACGCCAAGCAGAACCACCTCACGACGGTGGAGCTCAAGAACAAGGCGGGCTTTTTCGTGAAGCCCACCATGGCGGCCTTCCAGGCGGCGGCGGCCAACGCCGACTGGGCCCACTCGGACCACTTCGGCGTGGTCCTCACGGACCAGCCGGGCAAGGACACCTGGCCCATCGCGGGCGCCACCTTCATCATTCTCTACGCGAAGCAGACCGAGCCCGCCACGGGCCAGGCGATTCTCAAGTTCTTCGACTGGGGCTTCCGCAAGGGCAGCACGATGGCCGCGGGCCTGGACTACATCCCTCTCCCCATGAACGTGGTCGACATGATCGAGGCCATGTGGGCGAAGGATGTCACGGGGGGCGGGAAGGCTCTCTGGAACGCCGGCATGCAGGCGAAGTAGTCTCCCAGCCTTCTATCTTGGCGCACGGAAGAAGGGCCGGGGCTTCCCGGCCCTTGTCCTTTGACCGGGAGGGGCGGAGAGCGGGGGGCATGTCCCTGTTTCTCGCCTCCCCGGCTCTATCGCCTCACTCCCACTCGATGGTTCCCGGGGGCTTGGTGGTCACATCCAGGGCCACTCCCGATACTCCGGGAAGCGCCATGATGGCCCCGCGCAGCTCGTCGAGAAGGGGGGCGGGGAAGAGGGCCGGCCGGGCGGTCATGGCCCGCTCGGAGAGGACGGGGCGGATCACCACCAATTCCCTCCCCCGGCCGTCCAGCTCCAGGGGGACCAGGACGATGGGGCACTGCCACACGGTGCGGTAGAGGCCGTGCCGCCTCAGCCCCTCCATCACGATAGCGTCGGCTTCCCGCAGGAGGTCCAGCCGTTCCCGGGTGACCGTCCCAGCCAGAGGCTTAGCGGTCTCGAACCCCTTGCCGGTGAGATCCACCACGCAGCGGTTGACCCCGGGCACCTCCTGGTAAAGCCTGGAGGCGAGGGTCTCCGCGCGGGGCAGGAGGTCCGCCCCCCAGAGCATCACCGGCTGTTCGTAGGCGCGCAGGTCGGCCTTGACCCCCACGGAGCGCACGGGGAGGATGGCGGCGCCCACGCCGGCCTGGGCCGCGAGCCGAGCCAGCGTCTCCTCGGCGCCGGGCGTGGGATCGGGGGCCCTGCCATCGGAACAGAGAAGCCGGATGCCGAGGCCTGGACCGGGGAAGGGGTGGCGCCAAACCAGCTCCTCGGGCAGCCCGAGGGCCTCGCCCAGCTCCCGGACCTCCACCTTGTACAGCTCGCGCAGCGGTTCGATGACCTGCCCCCTGGCGATCAGGGCCTCCACCGCCGGCACGCGGTTGTGGTGCGTCTTGATCACGTCGGCGCGCCTGGTCCCGCCCGTCTCGATGGTGTCGGGATAGATGGTCCCCTGGGCCAAGAGGCAGTCCCGGAGATCCAGCCTGGAGGCCTCCGCCTGGAACACCTCCAGAAAGGTGTCGCCGATGATCCGGCGCTTCCGTTCGGGTTCCACCACGCCCGCGAGAGCGGAGAGGAAGCGCTCCGAGGCGTCCACGAAATGGAGGTTCCGGTCCAGCCCGTGCCGGCGGAAGGCCCCAAGAACCTCGCTGCTCTCGTTCTTTCGCAGCAGGCCGTTGTCGATGTGGAGCAGGTGGACCCGCTCGGGCCCCAGTGCCTCGCCGAGCAGCACCGCGCACACGGTAGAATCCACTCCGCCCGAAGCCAGCAGAAAGACGGGCCGGCCTTGGGCCTGCTCGCGGATGCGCGCCTCCTCCTCCCGGGAGAAGAGGTCCATGGTCCAATCGGGTCGGCAGCCGCAGATGTCCAGCACGAAATTCCTCAGCATCGCCTCGCCGTGCGGTGTGTCGTCCACCTCGGGGTGGAACTGGAAGCCGTAGCGCCGGAGCCCCTGGTGGGCGATGGCGGCGTTGCGGTGGGCCGGTCCCCGTTCGGACGAGGAGACGCCGATCTCCTCGAATCCCTCCGGCAGAGCCGTCACCGAATCGCCGTGGCTCATCCAGACCGTCTCTTCGGGAGCGAGGCCGCGGAAGATGGGACTGGGGCCCCGCAAGGTCAGGACCGCCGGCCCATATTCGCGCTGGGTGTGCTCCACGCGGCCGCCGTAGTGCTTGGCGATCTCCTGGTGGCCAAAACAGAACCCCAGGATCGGCACGGGCAGGTCGTAGATGCGGCCGTCGTAGGCGCTGTCTTCGTCGTAGGCCGACAGGGAGGGACTTCCGGAGAGGATGATCCCCTTGAACTGGGCGAAGTGCTCGACGGGGTCCTCGGGCTGGAGGATCTCCGCCAGAACGTTCAGGCGCCGGACCTTGGTGGCGATGAGGTGGGCGTACTGCCCGCCGAAATCCACGATGGCGATCTTGTCATGAGCGTCCATGCTCCCTCCCGTTCGCCCCGGCGCGTCGCTGGGCCGGAGCGGCGATTGTCCCATGGCGCCCGTCGCTCTTCAATCCTGGGCGGCTCAGCGGCCTATGATCGGCGCCTGGCCACCTCGAACAGGGCCAGGGCCGCGGCGACGGAGGCGTTGAGGGAGTCCAGCCGACCGCGCATGGGGATCCTCACGGAGGCGTCGCAGCGGGAGCGGACCAGGCGTCCCACGCCCTCTCCCTCCTCGCCCACCACCAGCGCCAGGGGGCGATTCCACGGAAGGTCCGCGCTCCAGAGGGGTGCCCCCTCCATGTCCAGGGCGAGGCGAAAGTAGCCCCTGTCGCCCGCCTGTTCGAGGACCATGGACTGGTTGGGCACGAGGGCCACGTTCAGGTGCTCCACGGCGCCCGCGGAGGCCTTGGCCACCACGGGCGTGATCTGGGCCGAGTGGTGCTTCCGGAGGGTCACGCCGGTGACGCCCGCGCAGTAGGCGCTGCGCAGGATGGCACCCACGTTGTGGGGATCGGTCAGGTTATCCAGGAGGAGCAGGAAGGCCCCCGGTACCTCCAGCAGGTCTTCCGCGTCGGCGTAGGGATAAGGATCCACCTCGGCCAACACCCCCTGATGGTTCGGATTGTCGGCCATGCGGCTCAGCTTCTCGCGCGGGAGCGTTTCGAAGGCGAGGGGGAGGGGAACGCCCGATCGGCGCTCCAGCTCCGCAGCTCGGTCCACGCTGGAGACCCAGAGCCGCCGGACGGCCCTTCGGCCAGCGCGCAGGCACTCGACAACGGGGTTCACGCCGAAGAGCTTGTCCATGTCAGCCTTCCGGAAGGAGATCGAGGGCCGAGCGGAGCGCCAGGAGGGTCATGGGGGCCGTGTGGGGCGGGGGAAGGGCGGAACGCCCCATGGCGGCCAGGGGGACGTAGGCCACTTGGCCCTTGGTGTTCTTCTTGTCGTGGGCCGCGGCCTCGAAGACCGCCGCCGAATCCGCGCTCAGCCACAGGGGCGGGAAGCGGTAGGGACGAATGGCCTGCAAGAGGATCTCCAGGTCCGCTCGGGGGAGGTAGCCCTGGACGACGGCGCAGGCCCCCTCCCAGCAGAGGCCGGCCGCAACGGCGGAGCCGTGGCTGACCCTGTAGCCGCTCAGGAGTTCGATGGCGTGGCCGAGGGTGTGGCCGAGGTTCAGGATGTTCCGCCGGCCGGTATGCTCCGTGGGGTCCTCATCCACCACGCGGCACTTCAGGGCGCTGGAGGTGGCCACGAGGTGAAGGAGCGCCTCCCGGTCCCGGCGCAGGTCCTTGGGAGAGCGCTCGGCCATCCATGCGAGGAGATCGGCATCGAGGCCCGCGCCGTGCTTGAGGCACTCCGCCAGGCCCGAGCGGAACTCGCGGGGTGGGAGCGTATCCAAAAAGTCGAGGGCGCCCAGGACCGCGAGGGGCGGGTGGAACAGTCCCACCAGGTTCTTGCCCGCCGGAGTGTTGACGGCCGTCTTGCCTCCGATGGAGGCGTCCACCAGAGCGAGCAAAGTCGTCGGGAGGTTGATGTAGGGCACGCCGCGCATGAGGGTGCCGGCGGTGAATCCCGTCAGGTCGCTCACCAACCCGCCTCCCACCGCTACCAACACGGCGTCCCGTGCGGCGCCCGCCCCCAAGAGGGAATCCTCCAGCCTCTCCTTGGTCTCCCTGTTCTTGCGCCTCTCGCCGCCCGCGAAGGTCACAAAGGGCGCCCGGTCGAGGGACTCGGAGAGCAGGCCGAGGACCGGAGCCAGGATCTTGGCGAGCCTGTCCTCCGTGCAGAGAAACGCCCGTCGCCCGCCGACGAAGCGGCGCAGCTGGGGAAGGATGGGGGCCACACTCGGGGAGAGGAGCACCGGATGGAGAGCGGAGGGGATGCGGGTGATGGGGCTTTGGGGCAAGGCAGAGCGGGAAGGTCCGGGGTCCCGCCCGAAGACGGGACCCCGGAGGAAAGTCACATCTTCACGAAGATGATGACCATCGTGTAGAGCGCCAGCGACTCGATGAAGGCCAGACCGATGATCATCATGATCTGCAGCTTGTCGGCCATGCCCGGGTTCCGGGCGGCGCCCTCGCAGGCGGCCGAGATGGCCTTGCCCTGAGCCAGGCCGCAGATGGCGGAGGCAAAAGCCATCGAGAAGCCGGCAGCCAGCACGCCGAGAGCATCCTTGCCGAGGCCGGCGGCGGTGCCCGGCTCCTGGGCGAAGACGGGGGCGGCCAGCATCAGCATCAAAGACCCCAACAGAACCATCCAAGCCTTTTTCCTGTTCACGGAGCTCCTCCTTTCGAACCTTCCTAACCTAGTGGTGCTCAACCGCCCCCGCGATATAGATCATGGAGAGCAAGACAAAGACCAGCGTCTGGACGAAGGCCACGAAGATGCCCAGAAGGATGAAGGGAACCGGAATCGCGAAGGGGACGAGGTGCAGAAAGACGCCCCCCACTTGGTGATCGCCGAAGATGTTACCGAAGAGACGGATGCCGAGGGACATGGGCCGGGCCACGTGACTCACGATCTCGATAGGGAAGAAGAGCGGGGCCATCAGCAGGATGGGGCCCATGAAGTGCTTCACGTAGCCGATGCCGTGAGCCTTGAGGCCGTAGTAGTTGTAGACGCAGAAGGAGGAGAGGCCCAGGGAGAGGGTCACGACGATGTTGCCCGTGGGCGGCATAAAACCGGGGATCAGGCCGCTGAGGTTGGAGACAAGGATCAGGACCGTGAAGGTGCCCATGGGCGCCATGTACTGACGGCCGTGGGGCCCGAGGATGTCGTCCAGGAACTTGCCCACCGTCTCCACGACCAGCTCGAGGATCTGCTGCACCACCCCCGGCCGTTCCACGGAGAGGCGGCGGGTGGCCAGAAAGAAGAAGAGCAGGGTGCCCACCATGATCAGCGTGAGCATCACGAAATAGTCGGGCACTTCCTTGTGGACAAGGGCGTCCACCAGCATCGTGACGAGGGAATTCAGCTCGTGCATCATCCGCCTCTTGCAGGCAAAGCTCCGGCCGCTGCCAGAAGCATTAGGGCCCCCCCTATCCCCAGGATGACACCCAGAGACTCCCGAGGTAGGAACCTTAGAATAGCATACAGGGCGAGGAGGAGCAAGATGGTGCGAAAGGCCAGCCCCGCCAGGAAGAAGCCGGCCGCCGTCCGCTTGAGGGAGCTCCCGCCGAGGGCCTTCTCGATCCCCAGCGACATCCAGAGGAAGTCGGCGCAAACCAGGACGAAGGTGAGGGCGAAGGCGAGCGCGCTTCTCGGGTCCGCGCGGATCCCCAGGAGAGCGGTCCCCGCGAGGCCGCCCGGGGCCGCCAGAATCATGAAGCGCCGGCGGAACTCAGGGACGGTCATCGTTCCCACCCGGCGGCCCCCCATGACCGAATAGTCCGAGCATGCGGAACAGATACCAGAAGGCGCCCGCCAACCCCAGAAGGAAGCCGAACATGGTGCCGTAGGGACTGGTATCCAGCCAGCGATCGACGAGGTACCCCAAGCCCGTTCCCACACCGACGGTTCCCGGGAAGACGTAGACCAAGTCGAGGTAGACGCCAAGACGGCGCCAGGGCGTGACCATGAGGCCCCGTCAGCGTCCCAGCAGAACGGCCTGGGACGCCCAATGGAGGAAAGGCTGTCCGTACAGTCCTATGGCCAGCACCGCCGCCCCGCACAGGCCGAGAGACCAGCCGAGCGGCCGACCAGCGGAGGGCGCCGGCAGATTCGGGGTGCCCTCCTTCAGGAACATGTGGTAGACGACCCTGAAGTAGTAGTAGAGGGAGATGACGCTCGTCACGGCCAGCACCACCGCCAGGAGGTAGAGGTGCGCGTCCAGGGCTGAGTAGAAGATCATCAGCTTGCCGAGGAAGCCGGCCATGGGCGGGATGCCTCCGAGGGAGAGGAGGAAGAAGATCATCAGGACGGCCATGAGTGGGCTGCGTTGGATGAGACCGTCGAAATCATCCATCTGGTCGCCCGCCGAGCCCTCCCGCTGTAGGTAGAGCACGAGGCCGAAGGCGCCGAGGTTCATGAACGCGTAGACCAGGAGGTAGAAGGCCACGGCCGCGATGCCCTGGTTGCTTTGGCTCCTCCCCGCCGCCACGAGGCCCACGAGGGCGTAACCGGCGTGGGCGATGGAGGAGTAGGCCAGCATGCGCTTTACGTTGTTCTGGAGCATGGCGGCAATGTTGCCCCAGGCCATGGTGAGGATGGCCACCAGACTCAAGAGGCCCGTCCACATGGGGGCGAGGGGAAGAAAGCCCGCCACGAAAATCCGGAGCAGGAGGGCGAAGGCGGCCGCCTTGGGGGCCACGCTCATGAAGGCCGTGATGGGCGTGGCCGCCCCCTCGTAGGCATCGGGTGTCCACCAGTGGAAGGGCACGAGGGCGGCCTTGAACAGGAGGGAGACGGAGAGGATCACCAGGCCCGCGGCCAGCGGGAATCCCACCGCCGCTGGGCCGCCGTGGGCCAGTCGGTCCAGCAGGGCGAGGCGGATGGATCCCAGCTGCACGGTCCCGGTGGCGCCGTAGATGAGAGAGGTGCCATACAGGTAGAGGCCCGAGGAGAAGGCTCCCAGGAGGAAGTACTTGGTGGCCCCTTCCACGCTGGGCTCCTGCCGGCGCATGTAGGCGGCCAGGACGTAGACCGAGAGGGCCATGGTCTCCAGGCCGACCCACAGCGTGAGCAGGTCCACGCCGCTGGCCATCACCATCATCCCGAAGACGGCGAAGGTGAGGAAGGTGAAGTACTCGCCCGTCCAGGCCTTCTCCACCTCCAGGTACTTGAAGGACATCAGCACCGTGAGCAGGGCGCCGAGCACGAAGATGAACTTGAAGACCTGGCTGAAGCCGTCCACCGTCAGGCCGATCTGCCCGTCCAGTCCCGTCAGGACCGCGACGTGCATGCCCGGCGAGAGGGCCGCGAGGGTCTGGGCGCAGAGCACGAGAACGACGGCGAAGCCGAACAGGGTCATGACGCCGATGGCTCGCCTGGCGCCGCGGGTCGCCGGCAGGGCGGAGAGGAGGAGGAAGAGGGTCCCGAAGCAGACCAGGACCCACTCGGGGCTCAGCAGGCGCCAGAACTCAGGGTGCAGAACGGGCATGGGCCGCCTCCTAGCGCTCCGGCGCCGGTATGGGCGCGGCGGTGGGCGCCTCGGTAGCGGGCGGCAATGCCGGCGGCTTGAGGGCCTTGGCGGCCTCGACGCGCTCCATGGCCGGCTTGAGGCGCTGCATCACGAAGGCCACGCTCCGGTCCATCTTGTCCAGGACCGGCTTGGGGTAGAGGCCGATCCAGAGGGCCAGGACCACGAGCGGGATCATGTAGCCGAGCTCTCGGCCCGTCATGTCGTGCCCCTTGACGTGCTCCTCCAGGTGCGGGTTGGTCACCTCGCCGAAAAAGACCCGCTGGTACATCCAGAGCATGTAGGCGGCCCCCAGGAGCATTCCCGAGACGAGGAGGAAGAGGAGCGACTTGGAGAAGATCAGGTAACTCGGCATGGTGTAGGCGCCCAGCAGGATCATGATCTCGCCCACGAAGCCGTTGAGGCCCGGCAGGCCGATGGAGGAGAGGGTGATGATCATGAAAAAGGCGGCATAGACCGGCATGAGCTTGGCCAGGCCGCCGTAGAGCTTGATCTCGCGGGTGTGCATCCGTTCGTAGATGATGCCCACGAGGAGGAACAGCCCGCCCGTGCTGATGCCGTGGTTGATCATCTGGAGGATGCTGCCCTTCATGCCCGCCACGGTGAGGGTGAACATGCCGGCCATGGCGAAACCCAGGTGGCTCACGGAGGAGTAGGCCACCAGCTTCTTCATGTCCTTCTGGACGAGGGAGACCATAGCGCCGTAGATGACCCCGATGATGGAGAGGATCAACACGAAGGGGAGCCATTTGACGGTGGCGTCGGGCAGGATCGGGATGGCGAAACGGTAGAATCCGTAAGTTCCCATCTTCAGCAGGACGCCGGCGAGGATGACCGAACCCGCCGTGGGGGCCTCCACGTGGGCGTCCGGCAGCCACGTGTGGAAGGGGAACATGGGCACCTTGATGGCGAAGCCCACGAAGAAGGCCGCGAAGACCCACCACTGCAAGGCCGGATCGAGGTGGAGGGCCAGGATGGAGTTCAGGTCGAAGCTGTGGACGCCGTTCACCAGGGGCGTCCTGAAGTAGAGGACGAGGATGCCGATCAGCATCAGGACGGAGCCGGCCAGGGTGTAGAGGAAGAACTTGATGGCGGCGTAGAGCTTATTGGGTCCGCCCCAGATGCCGATGAGGAAGTACATGGGTACCAGCATCACTTCCCAGAAGACGTAGAAGAGGAAGAAGTCGAGGCTGCAGAAGACCCCCAGCATGCCCGTCTGGAGGACCAGCAGCCAGATGTAGTACTCCTTCTCCCGGTTCTGGATGTACCTCCAGCTCGACCAAGCGGCCAAGACGCCGAGGAAGGTGGTGAGCAGCACGAGGAGCATGGACATGCCGTCCACGCCGAAGTGGTAGCTCACCCCCAGGGAGGTGATCCACGGGAAGGGCCCCTCCTCGAAGACCCACATGGTGTGGGCCGAATCCGCGGCGGCCTGGGCCTGACTCCATCCGAACCAGAGCGGAAGGCTCAGGAGGAAGTCGAGGAGGAACACCGCCGTGGTGGAGTACTTGATCAGCTTCGTCTGATCCTTCGGCACAAATAGGATCACGAAGGCCGCCAGTAACGGAATGTAGGTGATAATCGACAAAATGTAGGGCATGTCCGTGGCTCCTCGTCTTCAGACTAGTGATACAAGTACCACACCAGCAACAGAATGAATCCCCCTACCACTCCCAGCGCGTAGTGCTGGAACTGCCCCGTCTGGACCTTCCGGTTCATCCGGGAGAGCCACTGGAAGGTGGCCGCGGTGCCGTTGACCCCCGCCCCATCCACCACGTATTTGTCCACGGCGAACGAGGCGACGGAGGCGCCCACCGTCAGATTGCGGGCGCCGTTCACGATGCCATCCACGATCCAGCGGTCCCACCACCAGAGCCCCCGGCACAAGGCCAGCAGTGGCCGGATGAAGGCCCCGAAGTAGAGCTCGTCCACGAAGTACTTATTAAGCAGCAATTTGTACGGGAAGGCCAGGGCCCTGGCGAGGCG
>JBMFSH010000015.1:0-63955 GCA_049967655.1 Acidobacteriota bacterium | reverse complement strand
GGAAGCAACTTCAGCCCGAACTGCAGCGTGAGCATCAACGGACAGCTGGTGCCCGAGGCGAGCTGGAAGGACGGCTCGAAGATCATCGCCAAGGGCGGCGCCGTGCTCAAAACCATGCTCCCGAAGGGCGTCCCGGTCCAGATCACCGTCACCAACAAGGACACTCTGATCACCTCTCAGCCCTTCACCTTCCAGCGCTGAAGGGCGACGGGCGACTCCACCCAGGGGCGGGCTTCGGCCCGCCCCTTTTTTAGTGCGCCTGAGAAGCAGGGAACCTCGAAAAAGAAACCACCACCAAGGCACCAAGGCACCAAGATTTTGGAAAAGAATCCTGCCCCCAAAAAGAGAGCACCACCAAGGCACCAAGACACCAAGAATTGGGGATTCGGCCAAAACGTCTTAGCAAGCCCCTCCACCCTCCACCGTCACGACATCCACCGTCCCGGTGATTGCCCAAACGGGACAACTATGGTATCCTTAACGCAATCCTACGCCTTACACGGGCGGGCGGTCGAAAGGAGCCGACGATGAGAAGACCCATGGTGTTCGTAACCTTGGTCACGGCGCTCTTCCTGGCGGTGTCGGCCCTTGGCGCCAGCGCGGCGGCGCCGGCCATCGACAACCAGCAGGTGGTGAGGCTTCCCGGCAACGTGCCGGCGCAGGCGCGGCCGGAGAACGATTTCGGTCCGACCGACCCGGCCCTCCCCATGAACCGCATCATCGTCCAGCTCAAGCGCAGTCCGGCCAAGGAGGCCGAGCTGAAGCAGTTCCTCGCCGACCAGCAGGACCCCTCCTCCCCCGACTACCACCGCTGGCTCACGCCGGAGCAGTTCGGCAAGCGCTTCGGGCCGAGCCAGGCCGACCTGGCCCTGGTGACCGGATGGCTGAAGTCGGAGGGCTTCCACATCGACGAGGTAGCCAAGGGGCGCATGTGGATCAACGTCTCGGGCACGGTGGCTCAGGTGGAGCGGGCCTTTCACACGAGCATCCACGACTTTTATGTGGAGGGCAAGATGCGCCACGCCAACACGCAGGACCCGGCCATCCCCAGGGCGCTCGTGGGGGTGGTGGCGGGCGTGGTCTCGCTGAACAATTTCCCCATCAAGCCCATGAACTCAGGCTTTCGGCCCCTCGCGCCGCTCTGTCCGGCCGGGCCGAGGGCCGAATTCACGGCGTCGGACGGCAGCCACTACCTCGCCCCGGCCGACTTCGCCACGATCTACGACGTGAATCCGCTCTACTCCTCCGGCATCACCGGCGCGGGCGTCACCATCGCCATCGTGGGCCGGACCGACATCGCCCTCTCGGACATCAACGGCTTCCGGAGCACCTTCGGCCTGCCGAATAACCCGCCGACGATCATCGTGAACGGCACCGACCCCGGCACGACGAGCGATGAGGTCGAGGCCGACCTGGATGTGGAGTGGTCGGGTGCCGTGGCTCCCTACGCCACCATCGCCTACGTGGAGTCGGCGTCCACCTACAGCACGGACGGCGTCGACCTCTCGGCGCAGTACATCGTGGACAACAACCTGGCCCCCATCATGAGCACGAGCTACGGCATGTGCGAGGCAGAGATGGGGAGCTCCGGGAACGCCTTCTACAACAGCCTCTACCAGCAGGCGGCGGCGGAGGGGATCACGGCCTTCGTCTCTGCGGGCGACAACGGCGCCGGGGGCTGCCAGGATAACAACGGCAATTCTATCGCCGTGGGCGTGAACGGGCTGGGATCCACTCCCTACACCGTCTGCGTGGGCGGCTCGGAGTTCATGGACACGGCCAACCCGAGCCAGTACTGGTCGAGTAGCAACAGCTCGGCCTACGGTTCGGCACTCGCCTACATCCCCGAGGAGGCATGGAATGAAAGCGGCACGGTCTCCGGCGGCTCGGGCGACTGGGCCACGGGCGGCGGCGTTTCCACGATCTATGCGAAACCTTCTTGGCAGGTGGCGCCGGGGGTGCCCGCGGACGGTATGCGCGACGTGCCCGACGTGGCCCTCTCGGCGGCGGGCCACGACGGCTATCTGATCGCATCGGGCGGGCAGATCGGCGCGGTAGGCGGCACCTCCGCCTCCTCCCCCTCCTTCGCCGGGCTGATGGCTCTGATCGTTCAGAAGAGCAGCAACAAGCCCCAGGGCAACGCCAACATCCGGCTCTACCAGCTCGGCAACGCCCAGTACGCGGGCGGCGCCCCCGCCGTCTTCCACGACGTGACCACGGGCAACAACTCGGTGCCGAGCTTTGCGGGCTTCTCTTGCGGTGTGGGCTACGACCCGTGCACGGGGCTGGGGACCGCCGACGCGACGGCTCTCGTGACCCACTGGGCGGCCTGCCCGGCCATCTCTCTCTCGCCCTCCACCCTGCCGAACGGTGTGGATGCCACGGCCTACAGCGCCCCGATCTCGGCCTCGGGCGGGGCCGCGCCCTACACCTACGCCGTCACCTCGGGCGCCCTACCCGCCGGCCTCGCGCTGAGCAGCTCCGGCCTCTTGAGCGGCACCCCCACGGCCTCGGGCAGCACCAGCTTTACCGTCACCGCCACCGACGCCAACGGCTGCACGGGGAGCCAGGCCTACTCCCTCACGATCCTGGTTCAGCCACCCGTCGTCTCCGGCGTGACCAAGCTGGTTAACCCCTTCCGCCTCAAGGTGACGGGGAGCAACTTCAAGAGCGGCATTCAGGTCTTCATCGGCGGCTCCGCGACGCCCTGGAGCAACACGCTGCCGAAGAGCTCGACCCTCCTGCTCCTCAAGGGGGGCGCCTCCCTCAAGGCCCTCTTCCCCAAGGGTCAGAGCGTGGCCATCGAACTCGTCAACACGGACGGAGGCACGGCCACTACCAGCTACACGCGCTAGGCGGCCTCCATCGGCCGCCACCCAGGGGCGGGCTTCGGCCCGCCCCTTTGTTTTGGGGACAGGGGACGGGGGATAGGGGACAAGGGACAGGGGACAGGGGACAAGGGAGGGCAAGGCGAAGCGAAGCCGCAGCTTCACCCTCCACCCTCCACTCTCCACCCTCCACCCTCCACCCTCCACCGCCCACCACCCTCCACCACCTTTGCTATACTCGCACCATGCGAGTCCGGTTCCCGGCCCTTCTGACGGCTCCCCTGCTGCTGCTCCTCCTCGCCGCCTCGGCCTGCTCACCCCCCCCCGAGGCGCAGGGGCCGCAGCGGATCGGGGTGCCGCCGGAGCTGGAGAAGGTGCTGGCCTTCGGGCCGCACGCGGAGCTGGGGCCGGCGACCTTCGTGACGCTGCGCCCCTACGACCGGGCCAGGGACCTGGAGGTGCTGCTCTTCGCGAGCCGGTCGCCGGCCTTCGCGGGGATGGTGGTGCCGGGTCGGTGGGTGGGACTGCTGGCGCCGTGGACGCGGCCCCTGCCAGCTCAGTGGCTGGAAGGGGTCCGGCCGGACCTCGCCGCGAGTCTCGCTACGAAGGGCGGCGTCCTGGCTCTGCCGCTGACCCTGGACGGCCCCGTCCTGCTCTACCGGCAGGACCTCTGGTCTTCCGTGGGGCTGCCGCGGCCCGACACCCTGGCGGGGCTCCGGGACGCGCTCCTCCAAATTGCCGCGCTCCACCCCGAACTGGAGGCCCCCGTGGCCTCCGACCTGCCGGACGACCAGCTCTTCTGGGCGCTGGCCTGGAGCTACGAGGGGAGCGATAGCCCCAACCTCTACAGCTATCCCAAGGTGTACGCCCTGCGGTTCATGCAGGAGTTCTCGCTCGCGGACCGCTCGGGCGAAACCGAGCCGGGGAGAGCGCTCATGCGCGAGGGCAGGGCCGCCGTGCTCTTCTGCACGGGCCACGAGGCGGAGGGGCTCCTCGAGGCCGCCCCCTCTCCCTCCCGCTACGCGGTGGCGCCCCTTCCCGCCGCCTCCGGTCAGGCGCACTGCATCTTCGACGGGTGGTGCCTGACGTGCCCCGCCGGCAGCCTGACCGATCCCTCCACCTGGCGCACGCTGCTCTCCGAGCCCTTCCAGGCCTACCTCCGGAAGAAGGGGTGGCAGCCCGTGCTGGCATCGGCCGGAGGGCAGAGGGGCGGCCCCGTCTTCACGGCCTTCCAGCACACCCGGTTCCATGCCCCGCCGGACCTGGGGCCCCAGGGGGACGAGATCGTCATGGGAGCCATCCAGGACGCCCTGGCAGGGCCCATGGCGCCCGAGGAGGCCCTCCGCCGGGCAGAGGCGCGGCTGAGGGCCAAGGGGGCTAGATGAGGGCCACGGGGAGGCTCGAGCCGAGGCTGAAGGGGCTGGCGGTGCGGGCGGCTCTGGCCGTGGCGCTGTTCACGCTGGTCTCCCTGACCCTCCTGCTGGTGGTGTGGCGGGGCCAGCTCCGGGAGATCCGCCGGGAGATGGACGACTACGTGCGCGGCGAGGGGCTGGCGGTGGGCCGAATGCTCCTCTACGACCTGGCTTCGGACCCCCGGGTGCTCAAGGTCCACCTCATCGAGCGCAGCCTTCTCAACGAGGCGCCCGAGACCGACAAGAACGCCGTCCCGCCGCCGCCCGAACTCCTGGATCTGGTCCGAGCCAACGTAGAGCTGCCCGACACCCTCATCTGGTATCGCGCCCTGCAGATGGGACTAGAGGTGACGTTGAGCCAAGTGGAGGACGCGCGCGAGGCGGTCTACGAGAAGAGCCTGCGGGAGACGGCGCGCGGCATCGAGGAGGACCTCTGGGCGAGGGTAACCTTCTCCGATCACCTGCGCGGCGTGCGCCTCGTGAGCAGCGGCGGCCTCGTCGTCTTGCAGGCGGGGGAGGAGGTCCCGCCGGACATCCACCCTCCCGCCGGCCGGGCTACTCTGGACCTCTCCCCGGAACGTCTCCTGGTGGTTCTGCCCCTCTACGTGCAGACGCGCCGCTGGGGCACGGCCTTCCTGCTCATGGACCGCGGGGTGCTCGGGCGGGTCACCACGGAGATCACCTGGACGCTGAACGGAGGGCTTCTGATCCTCGCCCTCCTGCTCCTTCTTTTGCTCGGCACCTGGGTGCTCTGGTGGGTCTCCCTGATGAAGGCCCTGCGGAGGGACGTGGTGGCCCCGGTGGTGGCCCTGGCGCGGAGGATGGAGGGATGGGCGCGGGATGAAAAGCCGGTGGAACAGCCCGACGTCGGCGAGCCGGAGTGGCTGGGCCAGGCCTTCGACGGGCTCCTGGTGCGCATGGAGGAACAGAAGGAGCAGCTCCTCACGGCCCAGCGGCTGGGGCTCATGGAGAGGATCGGTGCGGGGCTTTCGCACGAGCTCAACAACGCGCTCAACCCGGCCAGGCTCCGCCTCGAGGAGATGGCCCTGGAGGGGCGCACGCCGACCCAGGAGGACCTGAACAAGCTCCGGGAGTACCTGAAGGCGGCGCAGTCTATTCTGCGCGATTTCTCCATGGCGGGACGGCGGAGCCTGGGCCCCTCGGGAGTGCTGAGGCCGGAGGACTGGCTCTCGGTGGCCAGGAGGCTCCTGGAGCCCCATTTCGAGGAGGGGCCCAGGCTGGAGTGGGAGGTCTCGGAGGAGTCGCCGGTCCTGATGGGGGACCAGCAGGCCCTTATCCAGGTGGCCATGAACCTCATGCTGAACGCCAGGGACGCGGCCGCCCAGAGGGGCGCGGAGGGCACGGTCCGCGTGAGCCTCGCCGAGGAGCCCGGCGGGGTGGTCCTCAAGGTGGAGGACAACGGCCCCGGCGTCCCCGAGTCCGTGGCGGGCCACCTCTTTGAACCCTTCGTGACGAACAAGGAAACGGGCACGGGACTAGGGCTCTTCGTGGTGGACGCGCTGCTCCGGAGGATGGGCGCCTCGATCCGGCTGGAGCCCAGGGAGGGCGGGGGCACGCGGGCCGTAGCCCTCTTCCCGCGGCGGCCCGCAGAAGGGGAGGACGACCATGGCCCTTGAGGCGCGGCAGCCGGACCTGACGCTCCTCCTGGTAGAGGACGACGCCAGGACGCGGGCGGAGCTGGATAGGATACTCACCAAGCACGCCGGCCTGGCGATTCGCGTGGCGGCCACGCCTGAGGAGGCCCTGGCGGCGGCGGAGGTGCAGCCCCCGCCCGACCTGGCCCTCATCGATCTGCGCCTTCCCGGCAAGGACGGTCTGACCCTCCTGGACGAGCTGCTCCTGAAGGTGCCCACCCTCCTGGCCATCATCATGACGGGCTACGGCGAGGCCGAGACGGCTCGGAAGGCGAGGGAGCGTGGTGCCGTGGACTTCGTGGAGAAGCCGCTGGACCTGCCCTATCTCCTGGTAGTCCTCCGCCAGCTCTCGAGGGAGGCCCGCCTCAAGCGGGACCTCAGGGCGGGGGCGGCCCTCATGTCGGGGGTGCTGGAGATGATGCCCGACGGCATCAGGATGGCCGACGCCGCCGGCACGGCGCTCTACTTCAATCAGATCGGGCGGGCCCTCTGGGAGAGCGGCCACCGGGAGCCGGGCCAGCAGGCTCTGTACGAGGGCCGCGTGTACACCCTGGAGCGGCGGGCGACGGGCGACAGGGTTCTGTGGCACTGGATCGACCTGACCCGGGCGCTGGAGCAGGAGCGCTTCGCCGCCTACAAGCAGATGGCGCGCTTCCTCGCCCACGAGCTTCGCAACCCCCTAACGCCCATGCGCCTCTGGCTCCAAGAGTTGCAAAGCACACCCCCCGGCGAGGAGCAGTTCCGCGAGACCGCCGGCCGGGCCGTGGAGGTCCTGCTGGGACAGGTGGACCGCCTCATGGAGCTGGCCGGGCGCTTCAGGGCGCTCGGCGAGATGGAGGCTCCGACGCTTCAGCCGGTGGAGGTCACGACGATCCTCAGGGAGGTGGAACAGGCCCTGGCCCCCTTCGCGGCCAAGGCCGGCGTCCGCCTCGCGGTGAAGGCCGGGGGAGCGCTGCGCGCCATGGCCGACGAATCGAGCCTCTATCACCTGCTGTTCAACCTGGTCCGAAACGCCGTGGAGGCCTCGGAGGGGAAGGGCGGCACGGTGCGCTTCGGCGCCAGCGCCGAGGGGCCCCTCTGCGTCCTCACCGTGGAGGACCACGGCGGAGGGCTTCCGCCCGAGGCCGCCGTGGCCCCCTTCACCCCCTACCTCACCACCAAGCCCGGCGGGACGGGCCTGGGCCTGCTCATCTGCCGGGAACTCGCGGCCAGCATGGGCGGCCGGCTGGTCCTCTGCAACGCCCCCGGCGAGGGCCTCACCGCCCGCGTCGAGCTCAAGCGAGGGGAATGAAGCAGGAATGGGGAGGCGGAAAGAAGGGAGCACCACAGAGGCACAGAGACACAGAGGAATTGGGGACTTGGAAAAGGATTCACCACCAAGACACCAAGATTTGGGAATGCGGCCGAAGCGTCTTCCCCGGCCCTCCACCCTCCACTCTCCACCAATGTGATGGATGAGGGCACGCACTCCTCACTCCTTACTCCTCACTTCCCACTTTTCCCCAACTCCGGCAGGGCGAGCATTTCGGCGAAGCCGCCGACGCGGGGGTGGTCGGGACGGGAGAGCCTGTTCTTGTCGCGGAAGGAGTGGGCCTTCTCCGGGTGGTCCATGCAGAGGACGCCGAATCCGAGCTCCTCGGCTGCGTCGAGCTCCCGGTTGGCGCCGTCGCCCACGAAGAGGGAGGTCGAAGCGTCCGCTCCGGCCCTCTGGAGGGCGGCCTGAAAGATGGCCGGCTCCGGTTTCATGGCCCCCACCTCGTAGGAGAAGACGAGCAGGTCCAGCCTCTGACGAAGCCCGAGCGGTGAGACGATGAAGGCGGTGGTGGCCGTGGCGTTGCTGATGAGCCCCAAACGAAAGCCCCGCTGGCGCAGAGTGGCCAGGGCCTCTTCAGCCCCGTCGTAGAAGGAGGCGCAGGCCTGGATCGTCTCCACGTCGCGCTTGGCCACCTCGGACGCCGCCGCACGGTCCTCGACCCCGAGGGACCGCAGGGCCTTGACGGCCCGCTCGTAGGGGGTTTTGAGCTTGCCGGTGCTGGCTTCGGAAGAGGTGGCCCGCCAGGCGGTCACGAAGCGCTGGAAGTCCAGCCCCGCGGCCTCGGCGGTCTTCAGCTTCCCCTCGTAGTAGAGCCCCTCGTCCACCTTGCACAGGGTGTCGAAGAGGTCGAAGAAGATCCATCCGTAGCCCATCAGAAGCGCCGGCGCAGGATGTAGTCGGGAAGGAGGGCCAGCAGTTCGCGGACGGGGCCGTCGGAGAAGATGCCGAGGGCCTCCTTGGCCTTCTGGGCATATCCGGCGGCGACCCCCTCGGCCTCGTGGAGCATGCCCGAATCCACCACTCGGTCGGCCATCTCCCGAAGGGTCTGCGGGTCAAAGCGGCGGCTGGCCACCACGGCTTCCACGAAGGCGCGGTCCTCGGGGGTCCCCTGCTCCAGCAGGAGGAGGACGGGCAGGGTGACCTTGCCCTCCTTCAGGTCGTTGCCCGCGGGTTTGCCGAGGGTCGCTTCGTCGGAGACGAAGTCCAGGCAGTCGTCCACGAGCTGGAAGGCGATGCCCATGTTCACGCCGAAATCCTCGAGGGCCTGCCTCACCGGTTCGGGCGATCCCGTCAGGTGCGCGGGGGTCTGGGCGCAGGCGGCGAAGAGGTGGGCCGTCTTGTTCTTGATGATCTCCAGGTTGTCCTCGCGCCGCAGGGTGAGATCCCATTTGCGGTGGCTCTGGATCAGCTCGCCCTCGATCAGGCGGAGGGTGGTCTTGGAGAGCAGGGGAAGGATGGGGCTCCAGCCCTCCTGAACGGCCAGGTCCATGGCCATGATGAAGACGCGGTCCCCCATGAGGACGGCGAGCTCGGGCCCCCATCGGGAGGCCAGGGACGGCTGGCCCCTTCGGAGGAGGGCCTGGTCCACGATGTCGTCGTGGATGAGGGTGGCCGTGTGGATGAACTCGAAGATGGCCCCGAAGGCGATGTCCTTGTCCCCCTCGTAGCCGAGCATCTTGCTCACCAGGAGCAGGACCGTGGGTCGGATGCGTTTGCCTCGGCTGGCAGCCAGGTAGGCGCCCATCTCGGCGACCGGAGTATAGGTCGAGCGGAGGTGTTCGGCGATGAGCCTTTCCATCTGCGAGAGCCGGTCGCCGACGAGGCTCTGCACGCGCTGGCTGAGGTGCAGGAGCTCGGCCCGCTGGGGCAGAGATTTCAGCCGGGTGCCTGGACGCATGAGAACTCCCTCCACCGCTCCACCCCGCCCAACTCGCCGCGCCGCCGAAGCAGGGGCCGCCTGGAAGAGGCGGCGTTCTCAGCATAACCCACTTCGATCATTCGCTCCACCCCGGAGGGGCGGGAGGCGAAGCGCGAAAGAAAGGCGAAACGGTATGGGAGCGAGGGGAGAGGGGAAAATCGGGAGGGGGAAGGAGACAGGGCGGCGTGCCATCCATTTAGAACAAATGTTCCATGGTGTTTCACGATTCTATTAACCTCCTTATAAAAAAGATAATTTTCTCCATCACCTCCCTGCTCCGTCCTTATATGAAACACTCGTTCCTGCGGAACGTGGCAGCGGGTATTGATGTATATGCTGATAAATATGGACATTGATCTTGGCACGCTTCTTCCACTAGGAGGGCCTGTTCGAAAGGAGGTGTTTCATGATGTCTTCGAAATGGATCAAAACCGCGGTGATCGCCGCCGGCCTCGGTGCCATGGTGGCCGCCGCCGCCGCGGGAGCGGCTAGCGAGGCCAAGGGCAAGTATTACGCCATCAAGACGTGCAAGCCCTGCCACGGGACGGGCTCGCCTCACGGTGAGGTGACTCCCCTCATTCACACCTCTGCCCAGTGGAAGGCCTATTTCGCGAAGGGCAAACACGACAACGGCAAGGAGGAGCTGACCAAGTACCTGACCAAGGCGCAGCTCGCCGATGTGGAGGCCTTCTTCGTGAACCACGCTTCGGATTCGCCCCAACCCATGACCTGCGGCGGCTGATGGCCGCCCATTCCAACGGCACGCTCCCCCGTGCGGGGGACGGCCGGCCAAGATAGGAGGGATGTATGAGGAAGGTTGTTCTCGCCGGACTGATGGTTGCGTTGCTCATGCCCGTAGGGCTGATGGCGCAGACCAATGAGGAACTCATGAAACAGATCGAGGCCTTGAAGCAGCAGCTTCAGAGCCTGGAGTCCAAGGTGGCGGCCCAAGAGAAGGCCGTGGCGCAGGAGCAGGCGGCGCCCGTTCCGGCCCCCGCCCTGGAAAAGGAGGTCTCCAACCTGGACGCCCGCCTCTCCAAGGTGGAGGTCAAGACCAGCGAAGACCGCATCAACTGGGGCGGCGACCTCCGCGTGGGTTACGGCTACCAGAACTGGCACATCAACCCCTACCAGCAGTTCACGGGTTTCAACCCGCAGACCCACATGCCCATGTTCCAGCAGGTTCCCGGACAGGATTGGAACAACTCCATGGACTGGAGCATTCGCATGCGCCTGACCATGAACGCGAAGGTCAACGACAACCTGAAGTTCATGGGCCGGCTCTCCATGTACCAGCTCTACGGCGGCGCGGACGTGCCGATTTTCAACGGCTCGCCGAACACCGTCTTGGATTCCTTTGACTCGGCCAGCGTTCCCAACAGCGACGTGCTGCACGTGGAGCGGGCCCTCATGGTCTACCACTTCACGAACATTCCCTTCTCCTTCGCCATCGGCCGCATGAACACCAGCGACGGTCCGCCCCTCGAGATCCGCGCCGAGAGCGAGCGGGACGGGACGC
Source organism: Acidobacteriota bacterium (assembly GCA_049967655.1). Taxonomy (GTDB): domain Bacteria; phylum Acidobacteriota; class UBA4820; order UBA4820; family DSQY01; genus DTPS01. Next base: position 53,308 of record JBMFSH010000015.1, on the reverse strand, counting down.
CCATGGCCATCATGGTGAACGCCGAGGTGGACGGCGTCCACGCCGAATACGGCCTGAAGGACCTGGGCCTCCCCGACGGCACCACGATCGGCATCTGCGCCGGCGTGGGCTACGAGGCTGGCTTCGGCGGCGGCGGGCAGACGGCCGAGAGTTACACCATGACCCCCTTCGGCGTCGCTCGCATCAACGGCATGCGGGACAGCAAGGTGGTGGGCCTCATCTACGACATGCCCCTCATGTGGATGGCCGGCAACACGGTCAACAACGCCGAGTTCATCTTGGGCTACAACCGCTTCAACGACATGACCGACATTCCCTACGGCGCCCTCATCAACTTCCCCATCCCCGGCCCCTACGCCCAGCCCTCTCCGCAGTACGTGACCGCCACCCGGAACCTGGGGGACATGGACCAGTACGGCCTGACCTGGGAGCACCACATCGGCGACAACTTCGTCTACTTCGTCAGCGGCGGCTACATCAAGAGCCATCCCAACGGCCAGGTGAGCGCCTACGGCTTCGGCGGCCTGCTGGGCGACCCCAACCACAGCCAGACCGCGAGCGCCTACTACGCCGGCGTGCGGTGGAAGGCCACTCCCCAGTGGACCCTGGGCGCCGAGTTCAACCACGGCTCCAAGCGCTGGTACACCTTCACCCCCAGCGCCGGCGAGGAGAGCGACAAGCTCGCAGCCCGCGGCGATGTCTGGGAGGGCTACGTCCACTGGAACTTCAACAAGAACGTCATGCTCAAGATGGGCTACATCCACTACGATTATTCCACGGCCTACAGCGGGTGGCAGATCGCGCCCACCAACCTGAGTTCACTGGACCTGGGCAACAACCCCCAGCTCTTCTATCCCTTCCCCAAGACCGTCAAGAACGCCTACGTCATGCTGGAGGCCCGCTTCTAAGGCCGCTGAGCACCCAGGCGGGAGGCGCAATCCGCGCCTCCCGCCGCTCCTCCATTTCTAAAGGAATCCGAAGCGAAGAACCCGTCGGCTAACGCCGCCTTTTGATTGTAAAACCATGAGCCAGGGAAAGGGCGGACAGAACAAGGAGTCGGGCATGAGCACATGCAATGAAGTCAGGGGCCGCCGGAGGCCGATATCGGTTAAGGTGGCCGGCTGTCTCTTCAGGCGAGGGCGGTTGAGGACAGGGATCGTCTCTGTCGTTTCGGCCCTGGCGCTGCTGACGGCTCTCGTGGGCGCGAGCGCCGCCTCTCCCGCCCCGGAGCAAGGCAAAGGCAAGGCGGTCTCCCATCCCTACGCCGAGGCTCACGCGCGGCAGGCTGCGCGGAGCACGGCGGAGCACGACAAGTACCCGGCGCTGAAGGGACCCTTCGCCGACGGAGATGGCCCCGCGGTGACCAAGGCGTGCCTCACCTGCCATCCGAAGGCGGGGGAGCAGGTCATGGGGACCAAGCACTGGCTCTGGCGGGTCCCGGACAAGAAGTACGCGGACTACGGCAAGGGGGGGTGGCTGATCAACAACTTCTGCATCAGCATCCGGGGGGGCAACTACCCCGCCTGCACGAAGTGCCATGCGGGCTACGGATGGAAGGACAGCTCCTTCGATTTCACGAAGACCGAGAACGAAGATTGCCTCGTCTGTCACGATACGACGGGCGATTACATGAAGGATGCCGCGGGGCTTGCCAACCCGGCGGTGCCGTTGGACGAGGTGGCCCAGCACGTGGGGCGCCCGGGCATCGCCAACTGCGGCGGGTGCCACTTCGCGGGGGGCGGCGCCGACGCCACCAAGCACGGTGACCTCGACGAGAGCCTCTTGAACTGCAAGCCCGACGAGGACGTGCATCTCTCCAAGCAGGGCGCGGGCATGGACTGCGTGGACTGCCACACCACGGAAGGCCACCACATCGCGGGTCCCGACTACCTGCTTCCGGCCAACATGCAGGAGACCCAGGAGTATCCCGGGCAGAAGCTGGGCCACATGTCCTGCGCCTCCTGCCACGGCGAGGCTCCGCACAAGTCCTTCGTGCTCAACCGCCACTACCGCAAGGTGGCCTGCCAGACCTGCCACATCCCCGAATTCGCGCGTGGCGGGCTCGCCACCAACATGTGGTGGGACTGGTCCACGGCGGGGCGGACCAAGGACGGCCGGCCCTACGAGGTGAAGGACAAGGACGGCGACGTGACCTACGCCACGATCCACGGCACCATGGTCTGGAAGAAGAACGTCGTCCCCGACTACCGGTTCTGGGATGGGCGCATGTCCTTCATGCTCGCCACCGAGAAGCTCCCAGCCGAGCGCCCCGTGTGGCTCAACCAGACCATCGGCTCCTATAACGACCCCAATTCCAAGATCTGGCCCTTCAAGGTGCACGAGGGCAACCAGCCCTACGATACCCAGCTCGACAAGCTGGTCGTCCCGCACCTCTATGGGGACAAGGGCTCAGGGGCGTTCTGGGTGGACCACGACTGGCCGTCGGCCATCAAGACCGGCATGGAGATCGCCGGCCTGCCCTACAGCGGCCACTACGGGTTCGTGCGGACCAACATGATCTGGCCCATCACCCACATGGTGGCCCCGGCCAAGGAGGCGCTGACCTGCGTCGACTGCCACTCTCAACAGAGCCGGCTCGCGGGGCTCAAGGGCTTTTACCTGCCCGGCAGGGACCGTTCCCGCGGGATCGATTTCATGGGGTGGGCGGTGGTCCTGTTGACGCTCGTCGCCGTCGTCGTCCACTCATCGGGCCGGATCTTCTTCAGCCTGTCGAGGAGGTCGAAATGACCCGCGTACTACTCTACAAGCGCTTCGAACGCTTCTGGCACTGGACCCAGATGCTGCTGATCCTGGCCCTGCTCGTGACCGGGTTCGACATCCACGGCTCCTTCCATATCCTGGGCTACGAGAGGGCCGTCGACCTCCACAACACCTTCGCGCTGGCTCTCCTCATCCTCATCGTATTTGCCATCTTCTGGCACTTCACGACGGGCGAGTGGAAGCAGTACATCCCTACCCGGAAGTTTCTCAAGGAGATGGCCGGTTTCTACTTGACCGGAATCTTCAAGGGGGCGCCGCACCCCGTGAGAAAGAGCCGGACCGCCAAGCTCAACCCGCTTCAGCGGCTCGCCTACCTCGGGTTCAAGCTCCTCATCATCCCCGTCCAGGTGAGCAGTGGGCTGGTCTACTTCTTCTACCCCAATCTCAACGCCCACGGGTGGCCCACCTGGACGTTGACGGTGGCCGCTTCGATCCACGTTCTGGGGGCTTTCCTGCTGCTGGCCTTCCTCATCGGCCACGTCTATCTCACCACCACGGGTACCACGCCCTTGACCAACCTCAAGGCCATGATCACGGGCTGGGAGCTCATGGAAGAAGAGTAACGCGCGCGGTGTGCCCGGGGCTCGGGGGCAAGTGCCCCCGGACCCCGGCGCACGACCGTACGCCGGGGGTGGGGAGATGGAATCCAAGCACGCCGGGAGGCTGACGCCGTGGATGTAAGACCGGAAACCCTGGCAGAGGTCAGCGCCTTGCTCTCGGACGTCTTTCTGGATCCCGAGGCCGACGTGAAGGTGCGCCTCAAGGCCATCCTGGCGACCCTGTCCGGCGATGAGGTGCGGCCGCTGCAGGGCCATCTGCAGGAGATGTTCACGGCGTGTGCGCAATCGGGACTGCAGGCCGTCGAGTACGTCCGCCTCTTCCTCCACGGCGAAGGCGGTCCTACGGTCCACCCCTACGAATCGGTGCAGACCCGCGGCCGCCTCATGGATCCCGAGTGCCTTGACGACCTGCGCTCCATTCTGCGGGAGGCGGACGTGAGGCTTCGGCCCGACCTCTCCATCCCACCGGACCACCTGGGGCTGGAACTGGAGATCCTGGCCCATCTGCTGGCCGGGTTGAACGGTCAGCCGCCGTCCGGGGCGGGGGCGGAACCCCGAGCGGTTCTCCTCCGGCGTCTCCTCGGCTCTCACCTGCTGCCCTTCGCCTATGGCTTCGTGCCCAAGCTGGAGGCCGCATCCCCTCACCCCTACTTCGGCGCGGCGGGCGAGGCGCTCGGGGATCTCCTCGCGCTCTGCTCCCGTTTAGCCGGCCTTGCTTCCCCTGAGTGGGCCAAAGCGCCGGTCCTCTCCGTCGGTCCCGGTGCCACCGGAGGCTGAGAGAGCGGGAAAGGACGAGCGAGGGGGCGGGCGAGCCTGGCCGAATTCGGGATCCCCAACGGAGGATTCGCCTCGGAGGTGATGAGGGGATGAATTCCCCTCTTTTCGTCTCCCATCTCCCGTCTCATCTCACTTTTTTTCCTCACTTCCCGCTCCACCCGATGCTACAATGACCGCCTGGAGGGGGCATGCCCCAGCAAGTGCGGTTCGGCGGCACCTGGACTAAGACCATCGGCTGGCTCATCGGCCTGAACGTGGGAATGTTCCTGCTCCAGAACTTCTTCCCCCCCCTGACCCTCTGGCTGGGCCTCGTGCCCGGCAGGGTCTTCCCCGCCTACCTCTACACCCTGATCACCTACGCCTTCCTGCACGGCGGGGTGGGACACATCTTCTTCAACATGCTCACCCTCTACTTCTTCGGGGGTGACCTGGATCTCTTCCTCGGGCGAAGGCGCTTCCTGATTCTCTACCTGGGCTCGGCGCTGGCTGGAGGAGTGGCCTCGGCTCTTTTCCTGCGCGGGCCAGTGGTCGTGATCGGCGCGAGCGCCGGCATCTTCGGGCTCATCACCGCCTACGCCCTCTATTTCCCCAACACCGAGGTCCTGATCTGGTTCGTCCTCCCCATCAAGGTCTGGGTGCTGGCCTTGGTCTGGGGAGGCATCGCCCTCTTCTATTCGATCTTCGGCTCCGGCGGCGGGATCGCCCACCTGGCCCACTTGGGCGGGGCCGTGTTCGCCCTCCTCTACGTCCAGCGCATCTGGCGGTTCCGGAGCTTCGCCAGCGATCTCAAGCATCGCTGGCGCCGGCGCCGGTTCAAGCGGATCAAATGAACCCGGCTCTGGCCGAGGCGGTGGCCCGGCTCCTCGACGAACGACTGCGGGGGCTGCGGATCCAGCACGTCCGCCGGCCCGACGCCTGGAGTCTGGGACTTCAGCTCCAGGACGGAGCCACGCTGGGGTTGTGCTGGGAGCCCTCTCGTCCCGCCGTGGGCCTCTGCTCCTGGGCCTGGCCCAAGGGTACGCCGCCCGACGTGCTCAAGACCCACCTCGCCTCCGCGCGGATCCTCGGCGTTGCGAGCCTGCCGGGCGAGCCTCTGCTGACGGTGGCTCTGTCGGGCACGGAGGCCGCTTCGCTGGTGTGGGAGCCACTGGGCCGCTCTGGAAACTGCCTTCTCCTCGGGGAGGAGCGGCGCATCCTCTGGGCGGCGAGGGTCTTGGGAGGCGAGTTCCGCACCGGACAGCCCGGGAGCTTTTGGCTTCCGCCTCCAGGCCGGAGGGAGCGGGCCGAGGAGGCACCGCCCCTCGGGGATGCCAGCGGGTACCTCGCGGGACGGGGTCCCGAGGAACTGAGGGCGGGGCTCCTGGAGCGCGGCCGCCGCGCCGCCCTGGCCGCCCTCGCGAGGCGCGAGAAGGCCCTGCGCCGAAGACGGGAGGCGGTGCTCGGGGACCGGAAGGAGGGTGAGCTTTGGGCGGCCCTTTCGGGGCAGGCCCAGGCGCTGCTGGCCTCGGGTGGGCTCAACCGGCGGGGAGAGAGTTCGCGGCGGGTGACGGACTACAGCTGCGACCCGCCGCGGGAGGTGACGGTCGGGTTGGATCCGGCCAGGACCGTTCTCGAGAATGCCCAGCTCCTCTTCAAAAGGGCCCAGAAGGGCCGGGCGCGGCTCCGGGAGACGGGACGGATCCTGGCACTCGTCGAAAGCGGCTTGCAGGCGCTGGGCGCCGAGCGGGCCGGCCTGGAGGGCTGTGAGGACCTGGCTAGGCTCTTTCCGGGCTCCGAACGCGTCTCGTCCAGGCCGGCGCCGCAGCGCCGAAGAGAGCTCCCTCCGGGCGTGGCGACGGTTCCGCTGCCGCAGGAGTATACGGGGTACGCGGGAAAGAACGCCCAGGCGAACGACCACGTCAGCTTCCGGATGGGCAGGGGTTCGGACTTCTGGTTTCACGCCGAGGACTACCACGGGTGCCACGTGGTGGTGAAAAATCCCCGCCGGCTGGAGAAGCTGGCCCACGACGTGGAGCAGGCCGCGGCCCGGTACGCCGCCGAGCACAGCGGAGCCAAGCCCGGGAGCACGGTGGCCGTGCTGGTCTCGCAGTGCAAGCACCTCCGGAGGGTCCCGGGTTCCCCGGGTCTCGTCATGGTAGGCTCTGCGAGGCGCGTCTTCGTTGACCTGCCTTGGGGCGAGTGATACTCTAACAAAATTCAGCGCCTGGAGGTGGCAATGGCAAGACACTGGATGATCGTGGCGGTGGCCGTGATTGCCGTATTGGCCGGCGCCCATTCCACCGTGGCGGGAGGGGTGGTCATCGTGTCGCGGACGGGGGTTCAGGCCTTCAAGGGGGCCGAGGCCGGTTTCATGCAGATGGCCTACACCGTCCAACTGCCCGGCTTCAGCCCTAAGGTGGTGGAACTGGACGGGACCGCGGCCGACGACGCGGCCCTGGCGGCTCTCAAGGCGGAGAACCCGGACGTGGTGTTCGCGGTGGGCTCCTACGCCGCGAAGAAGGTTCGCCAAGTCCTGCCTACCGCGTGGATCGTGTACGGCATGGTCTACTACCCCGAAGTGGAGGGTCTGACCGGCGATCCGAAGATGGTGGGTATCGACTCCCTCGGCCCGCCCAAGGGGCTGGCCTCCCTCGTGAGGCAGATGAGCCGCAGCAAGAGCCTGGTGGTGTTCCACTCGCAATCCATCATGGCTTCGGTCTCATCGCTGGTCACGGCCCTCAACTCCGCCGGCTTCGAAGCCCAGTCCAAGGCGGTGGCCTCCGCCGGCGATCTCCAGGGCGCCTTCCAGGCCGTCAAGGACCAGTTCAAGATCCTCCTGCTCCTGCCCGACCCCCTCACGGCCAATCCCGATGCCCTGCGCTACCTGATTTCCCAGTGCGTGGACGCGAAAATCCTCCCCGTGGCCCTGACCGAGTCCATGGTGTCCTCGGGCGCCCTCTGCGCCGTCACCTTCCCGCCGGAGGCCGTGGGAAGCCATGCCGCTAAGGTGGTCCAGCAGATACTGGCGGGGAAGCCTCCCCAGGACCGAGTGGTGGAGCCCTCCACCTTTACCACCGTGATCAACAAGGGGACCGCGGGCGCACTGAAGATCAACATTTCCAAGATCAACGCGGAGACCACCTATGAATAAGGGCTTGGCGGGGCTCGTGGCGGCCCCGCTCCGGGGGAGCATCAAGAACCAGCTCATGGCCATGTTGGGGACTCTCCTTCTCGTGGGGGCCACCGTGCTGGCCGTGGTCTTCTACCTCCAGGCCCGCTCGGTGTCGCTCGGCCAGATGGAGAACTCCTACCGGAGCCTGGGGGACATGGTGGCCTCCCTCTCCGCGTACGATATCCAGTTCAACAGGAGCAACCTCAAGAATACCGAGGCGGCCATGCTGAAGGCGGATCCCAATCTCCTCTGGGTGGAGTACGCCGACGCGAAGGGAAAGGTGCTGGAATCGGGGGGAACCCTCAAATCGGCCCCCACCCAGGCTCTCGGCGGTCTGGTTCAGCGGGCCAGCGTGGAGTTGGTGAGCTCCCCCGCGGGACAGGTGCTTTTGGTGAGGGCCCCCATCGTCCAGGCGCAGGCCGCGCTCGCCGGATCGACGGGCGAGCTGGGCTTCGAACCCTCGACCCCGGCTGCTCCAGCCCAGGCCGCCTCCTTAGGGGAGCTTCGGCTGGTGGTGGGGCTGGGCCCCCTGGCCCAGCTCCGGCGCGGCTACCTTGGCTTCGGCCTCCTAGTGGTGTTGTTGACCCTCCTGGTGGGAGCCGCGATCTCCGTGGTCGTGGTGCGCTACCTCATGGCCCCGCTGGGGGTGCTGACGGAGTACGCCTCGCAGGTGGCGGGAGGCAAGCTGACCGGCTTCAGGGGGAGGATGACCCGGCAGGACGAACTGGGCAGGCTCGTGGCCTCCTTCGAGGGCATGGCCGGCAACCTGAGTCAGATGATCCGGAAGATCCGGGACGCCTTCCGGCGGGTGGAGGAGGGGACGCAGAACGTGAGCCGTCACCTGACCGCCACCCTGGCCAACACGCAGAACCAGGAGGCCTCCACGCACCAGGTGCAGAGCCAGGTGGACTCCATCCAGAAGGCCGTCCAGCAGGTCTCCCGATTGATGGAGGACCTCTCCCAGCTCGCCGAGGAGGTGAGCTCGTCGGTGCTGGAGATGATCGCCAGCATCGACGAGATCGCGGCCAACACGGAGGGGCTGAACGACGCGGTGAACACGGTGGCGAGCACGCTCTCCCAGAACGTGGCGGGCATCCGGCAGATCGACTCCTCGGCCGAGACCCTGAACACCTTTGTGGAGGAGACCTCCGCCGCCATGAACGAGATGGAGAGCAGCATCCGGCAGATCGAGGAGAACGCCATCGCGACCCGGAAGGCGACGGAGCTGGTGGCCTCCGAAGCCCAGGCGGGAAACCAGGCTGCCCAGCACTCCAGCGAGACCATCCAGAAGCTCCAGGTCTCCTTCGAGGCGACCACGGGCGTCATGAAGCTCCTGGGAAAGCGCAGCGAGGAGGTGGGGAACATCCTGCAGGTCATCGACGAGGTAATGGAACAGACCCACCTGCTGGCGCTCAACGCGGCCATCATCGCGGCCCAGGCGGGCGAACACGGCAAGGCCTTCGCCGTGGTGGCTCAGGAGATCAAGGAGCTGGCCGGCAAGACCTCCGTCTCGACGCGGGAGATCGCGGGCCTCATCGACGCCGTCCAGCACGACGTCCGCCAGGCGGTGGAGACGGTGAACTCCCAGCGGTCCCTCGTGGACAACAGCGTGGCGGTGACCGGCGAGACCCGAAAGACCTTCGACCGCATCCAGGAGGCCGTGCGAACCTCCCTCCAAATGGTCCAGGAGATCGCCCGCGCCACCACCGAGCAAGCCAAGGGTACCCTGGGCATCGTCCGTTCCACGGAGAAGCTCAGGGACCTCGCCCAGCACCTGCGGCGGGGGACCAAAGAGCAGTCGCTGGGCAGCCAGCAGATTATCGAGGCCATGGATCGCATCCGCTCGCTTTCCGAGGAGATGAAGCGGGCCACCTCGGAGCAGAGCGAGGGCTCCGCGCTGATCCGCCAGGCCATGGACCGGCTCACCGCGGCGGTGGCCGAGGTGCTGGCTCAGAACCAGGCCCAGGGGCGGGCCGGCAAGGAGGTGGAGCGGGTCATGGAGGATTTCGCCTCCGCCAGCCGTTCCAACCTCGCCAGCATCCGGGAGGCGACGGGACAGGTGGAATCCCTCTCGCAGCGCGCGGAGGAGGTGGCCCGGGTGATCAGCCAGTTCCAGATCGAGGAATGAGGGCATGGCTCAGTTCGCGACGAGCCTCTTTCACTTCAAGAAGGAGCACGCCGAGGAGGCTCCGGAGCGGACCTTCCTCGGCTTCGCCGTGGGGGATCAGAGCTACGGCCTGGACGTGACGGCGGTCCGGGAGATCCTGAGGATTCCGCGGATCTACTCGCTTCCCAAGGTCCCCGTCTTCGTCAAAGGGCTCGTGGACCTGAGGGGAGAGATCCTTCCGCTCATGGACCTCAAGGAGCGGCTCGGGCTCGGGGGCGTGGACACCAAGAGGGGCCGGATCGTGGTCATGCTTCCCGGGGCCAAACCCCTGGGGTTGCTGGTGGACTCTGTTTTGGAGGTGTTCCGGGTCAGGGCGGACGACATCAAGCCCTCCCCGGAGATGCCGGCTTCGGAAAACCTGGACTTCCTAGAGGGCATCGTGAAGGTGGGGGAGAACCTCTACATGCTCCTGAAGGCAAAGGATCTCCTCACTCCTCAGGAACTGAAGACCCTGGTCAGGCAGCCCTGGGCGCCCGGGCGATAAATCACCGATGACGATGGACGAGCCGATCCTCTCCAGGGTGGAGGCCAGCCTCCTGGATTCCGCCCTGTCCCTATCCGAAGCCCGCCGCCGCCTGGAAGCCTGGCATGAGCTGGGGGTTCAGAGGGTGGTGGCCTACCCGGGCCTCCTGGAGGCCCTCGGGTCCTCGGCTTTTGTGGGGTTCGACGTGGCGGGAGCGATCTCCTTCCCCAACGGGGGCGACACCCTGGCCAACAAGCGGATGGGGCTTCTGGAGTGCGTCCGGCTCGGGGCGAAGGCCGCGTCGGTGGTGCTCAGCCCCCATCTCCTCGCCCAAGGAGATGCGGTTCTCCTGGAGCGCGAGATGAGGGCCCTCGTGGAGACGGCCCCCGAGATTGAGGTCCGTTTCGTGGTGGAGTTTGGCCGCCTTCCCGACGAGGCCGCCCTGGTGCTGATTCGGGTCCTGAGGGACTGCCGCCCCGCCTTCCTGGTGCCCTCCAGCGGCTCTTTCCCGCCCGCCCTCGGGCCGGCTGGGGTAGACTCCGTCCGGAGGCGGCTCAGCCGCAAGATTGGCCTCCTGGTGGGAGAGGACGTTCAAGACCCTGGGCTGGCGGAACGCTACTTCGCGGGCGGTGCCGACCGGATCACCTCCAGCGCTCCCGAGGAGTTGCGGGAGGTCGCGTCGTGAGGTGGAGGCCAGCCTACACCTGGATCCTCAGCCTGCTGCTAGCGGCCGGCCTCCTCTACCTCTTTTTCGCCAAAGCGGATTTCAAGACCGTCCTTCACGAGACCCGGGAGGCGGCCCCGGCCTGGGTGGCGGCCGCCGTCCTCCTGGAGGTCCTCTCCATCCTGCTCAGGGCCTTCCGCTGGGGCGTCATGTTGAAATCCGTGAAGGAACACGTTCCCTACGCCCCCCTGCTGAAGGCGACCGTGGTCTCCTTCACCATGTCCGGCCTCGTCCCCGGCCGCCTGGGCGAGGTGGCCAAGCCCTACCTGCTGTCGCGCTGGGAGAAGCTCCCCTTCGGGCCTCTCATGGTGTCGGTGGTCCTGGAGCGCGGGATGGACCTCGTGGCGCTGGTCGTGCTCTGGTTCACCTTCCTCTTCCTGGGAATGTCCGGCGTGTCGCCGGAGAGCGGGACCGTCATGAGGGTCTTCACCGACCTCTCCTACGTGCTGCTGGCCTTCGCCCTGCCCCTCGGGGCCTTCCTGCTCTGGCTCGTGCCGCGGCGCCGGGTGCTGGACAGGGGCGTGAGGCGGAACGAGCGGCTCAGGCGCCATCCCCTCCTCCTTCGGATCCTCAGAAGCCTGCTCCGGTTCGCCGAGGGGCTTGGGACCTTTCAGAAAAAGCGCACCATCCTCTACGTCACCTTCCTCTCCGTGGTCATCTGGTCTCTCATCGCGGCTTCCTCCTGGGCCCTCATCCAGGCCCTCCACCTCGGCCTTCCCTGGGGAGCCTCCATCCTGCTTCTGATGTTCATCTGTTTCGGGGCAGCCATCCCGACGCCCGGCGGCATCGGCGGGGTCCATAAGGCGATCCAGCTCGCGCTCGTCAGCGTCTACGGCGTGACGGACGACATGGGCGTGACGGCGGGCATCGTGGGCCACGCGGTCATGTTCTTCCCGGGCATCCTCTGGGGCCTGGGCTACCTCGCTCTCGGGAGGGTCCACCTCAAGGAGCTCCGGCAGGTCAGCCGGGAGTCCCGCCTGGCCGAGGAGGCCGAGGAGGCGTGAGGGGAGAAAAGAATCACCACCAAGACACCACGGCACCAAGAATCGGGGGCTTCAAACCCGGTGAAGCCTCACTCCTTCGCCTCTCCACCCTCCACCCCCAGCCCCGGGTCCTTGCCAAGGCCCTTGAAGGGGGGGGGTCCATTGGGTACACTCGCCGTGGGGGTGTGACATGCGCTGTCCGTTCTGCGGTTTCCTGGAGGACAAGGTGGTGGACTCTCGCGAGGTCTCCGGCGGAACCAGCATCCGACGGCGGAGGGAGTGCCTGGAGTGCCATCGGCGCTTCACCTCGTACGAGCGCATCGAGACCGTTCCGTACCGCGTGATCAAGAAGGACGGGAGGCGCGAGAAGTTCGATCGGGACAAGCTCCTGAACGGCCTGCTGAAGGCCTGCGAGAAGCGTCCCGTGCCCACCTCCGCCCTCGAGACCATCGTGGAGGAGGTGGAGGGGCTCCTTCAGACCGCCGCGGACCGGGAGGTCTCCACGACCGACATCGGGAACCTCGTCATGGAGAGGCTGCGGGTGCTGGACGAGGTGGCCTACGTCCGCTTCGCCTCCGTCTACCGGCAGTTCGGGGATATCACGGAGTTCCTCGAGGAGGTACGGCACCTTCTGGAACCCAACAAAGGTGGGCCGGCCTGATGCGAAGCATGGTCTCTTCCTTTCTCGAACTGGTCCGCCTTCAGTCGGAGATGAACAAGCTCTTCGAGGCGCTCCAGCACCTCCAGAGCGATCAGGACTTGGGCCAGGTGGAGTTCGCCACCCCCTACGACATCCTGGAGGTGCCGGACGCCATTCTCGTGGAGGTAGACCTTCCCGGGGTTGATCCGACCTCGCTCCAGGTGGAGATGAAGGGGCACGACCTCGTGATCCGCGGAGAGCACGAGCGGACGCCGGCCTCGGGCATCGTGGCCTACCACCTGATGGAGCGGAGCCGCGGTCCCTTCACCCGGCGGCTGCAAGTGGAGGGCGCGGTGGACAGCCACAAGGCCAGCGCCACGTATGCGGCGGGGGTCCTCACCATCCGCCTGCCGCGCCTGCCCGAACGCAGGGGCCGGGTCACGCGCGTTCCCGTCCAGGTCAAGGAATGATCCATCATGGCCAAAGATAGCGCCCTGCCCCTGGCCATACCCGGGCGTCTTCCCGTCTGGGAGCTGGAGGAGCGCGTCGTCTTTCCCTACGCGGTCTCGACCCTCACGCTGCCGTTGCCGGACAGCAAGGCCCTCCTCGAAGAGGCCCACGCCAACGAAGACCTGCTCGTGCTGTTTCCGGTCCCCAAGGGGCCGCGGAAGCCGGCTTCGGGCATCGGGGTCGTGGCCCTACTCCTGCGCATGGGGCCCGGCGGGGCGGGAGAGGACCTCCTGCTGGCCCAGGGAGCGGTCCGCGTGCGGGTCACCCTCGGCAGGCGGCGGGGCGCGGTCCGGTGGGCCGAGATTCAGCCCCTGCCGGACGTCAGCGGGCCCACCTCCACCCTCACCTCAGCGGCCCTCCGGCGCAGCGTGCTGGAGAAGCTGGACCAGCTCTCGGGGACGCCCAGGGGTATCGGGAGTGACGTCCGGGAGTTCCTGGGCACCATTCAAGACCCAGGGCGGCTGGCCGATCTGGTGGCCGCGCAGGTGGAGCTCCCCTTCGACCAGGCCTTGGCCCTCCTGGAACAGCCCGACGTCCTGGCGCGCCTGAACCTCCTTCTAAAGTACCTCTCCGCCGAGATGGAGATCGTGGCCATCCAGGAGCGGCTGAACCGCCAGACCCGCGACGAGATGGACAAGCGTCAGCGGGAGTACTACCTCCGGCAGCAGCTCGAAGCCATCCAGTCCGAGCTCTCGGGCGAGGAGGGAGGCGAGGGCAACGGCGAGACCCTCTACCGCAAGCGGCTGGAGTCCGAGAGCATCTCGCCGGAGGCCCGGGCCATCCTGGAGAAGGAGGTCGCCAAGCTGGGGCGGTTCTCACCCTTCTCGGAGGAGCTCAGCCAGCTTCGGGCCTATCTCGACTTGGTCTTCGACCTTCCTTGGGGGGTGGTGACCCCCGACAATCTCGATCTGATCAAAGCCCAGAAGGATCTGGACCGGGAGCACTACGGGCTCAAGAAGGTCAAGGAGCGCATCCTGGAATACCTTGCGGTCTGCAAGCTCAGGGGGACGCATCCGGGTACGCTCTTCTGCTTCGTGGGCCCCCCGGGGGTGGGGAAGACGTCGCTCGGAAGGGCCATCGCCAGGACCCTCGGTCGCAAGTTCGTGCGCATGTCCCTGGGCGGCGTGCGCGACGAAGCGGAGATCCGCGGCCACCGACGGACCTACCTGGGGGCCATGCCCGGCCGCATCGTCCAGGGCATCAAGAACGCGGGAAGCATCAACCCCGTGTTCGTGCTGGACGAGGTGGACAAGATGGGCTCGGACTGGCGGGGAGATCCCTCCTCCGCCCTGCTGGAGGCCCTCGATCCCGAGCAGAACCGGGAGTTCGTGGACCACTACCTCGGGTTTCCCTTCGACCTGTCCAAGGTCATGTTCATCGCCACGGCCAACACGCTCGACGGCATCCACCCGGCCCTGCTGGACCGGCTCGAGATCCTGGAGCTCCCCGGCTACACCGAGGAGGAGAAGCTGGCCATCGCGCGCAGGCACCTGCTCCCCAAGCAGAAGGCCGTCCACGGCCTCAAGGAGGTGGAGCTGGAGGTCACGGACCCGGCCATCCTCTCCCTGATCCGCCGCTACACCCGGGAGGCTGGCGTGAGAGGGCTGGAACGGGGCCTGGAGAGCGTGCTGAGAAAGCTGGCGAGGAAGGTGGCCGCTGGCGGGAAGGGCCCCTTCCGGATCGAGCCGGCGGAGCTGCGGCGGCTCCTGGGACTCCCGCGCTACCTGGAGGAGGAGCGCCTCCGAAGCGATGCCTCCGGGGTGGCGACGGGTCTGGCCTGGACCGAGACGGGGGGAGAGCTCCTCTTCGTGGAGGCCACGGCCACCCCCGGCAGCGGCAACCTGGCCCTCACGGGACAGCTGGGAGAGGTGATGCGGGAGTCGGCCCAGGCGGCCCTCACCTACATCAAGGAGCACCTCGAGGAGTGGGGGATGGATCCCAAGCTGCTCTCCAAGAAGGATATCCACGTCCACGTGCCGGAGGGGGCCATCCCGAAGGACGGCCCCTCGGCGGGGATCACCATCGCCACGGCCGTCCTCTCCACCCTGTCGGGGCTCACCGTCTCTCGGAACACCGCCTTCACGGGCGAGATCACCCTGCGGGGCAAGGTGCTCCCCGTGGGCGGCCTGCGCGAGAAGCTCCTGGCGGCCCAGAGGGCGGGGCTCCAGCGCGTCATCCTTCCCTACGGCAACCGCCACGAGAGGAGGGAGCTCCCTCCGTCCGTGGCCCGCTCCCTGGAGCTGTTCTGGGCCAAGGACATGGGGGAGGTGTTCCGGGCGGCGCTGCCGGGCCTCGCCGATCTCAGGCGAAGGGGCAAGGCCAAGGCCCGGGGGGGCGAAGCGCCCTCCAAAGCGCGCAAGAAACGCCGGTGAGCCACCCGCGCCTGCGGGGTCTCCCGTAGCGAGAGGCGGAGGGCCGGAACGTCACGGGCGCCCGCCGCCGGGGGGCCTTCTCACTCGGTGGTTTCCGCGGAAGAGAACATGAGGTCCTGAAGGAGCTCCCCGGAGGAGCCCCGGGCGGCCAGCGTGTAGCCGCTGCCCGTGGCCTGGTAGATCAGGGGGAAACGGTAGGCGTCCACCAGGTCCCTCGGAGGCAGGTTTTCCTCCTGGACGAGCACGGAGAGGTTGGCCGGCAGGCGACCCGTGCGGAGCTCGTACTCCCTGATGGACTGGCAGACGCGCTGGAGCTTGAGCCGCGTATCCAGGACCATGCGATCGCGCTGGGCGGAGCGGTCGGCCCAGGGCAGGTGATCGAGCGGGTGAAAGGGGAGGAGGAGGACCGAGAGCCCGATCCAGGCCCAGAAGAGCGGCATGGCCAAGTTCTCCAGGGCAGCCGGGGCAAGGAAGAACCGCCGCGGCTCGGGAGAGGCCTCCTCCTGAACGGGCAGGATGGGGCGGATGATCTGGCGGTTCAGGAGCTCGAAGAGCGACTTGCAGGTCTCGAACTCGTTCAGGCCGCTGCGGTCGATGATCTCCTGCACGGTGAAGACCCCGTTGACGTGCTGGTAGACGGCCATCTCCTCCTGGCTGAGTCTCAACTGGACCGCCGCGCCCTGGGTCGGTCCCGATTTTTCCCGAGCGTCGCTCCTCGGCGGCTGCTCGCCCAAGAGTCCCGCGAGACCACCGGGCGATAGGTCCACCCGGGTGTCGAGGATGGGCGGAGCCGGGAGGGGGATCTTCTCGAAGATTTTGTCGAAGGTGGGGATCTTCTTCTCGATGAGGGGCCATTCATCGAGCATCCGGATGCCCTCCATCAGGATGCTCTCGGCGGACATGGGGGTCACGTTCTCCCGGTCGTACTCCACCGAATCGCGGGCTTCGAAGTTGTAGTCCCCGTCCTTCCACCTGAAGAGGCGGAAGATGGTCTGCTGCATCTGGATGGCCAGGGCCGTATGGAGGCTTTCGGGATCGATAAAGTTCTCAGCCACGAGAATGTAGCCCAGGCGCTGAAGGGTCTGCTTCTGCACCTCGAGGGCCTTGGCCAGCTCCTCCTTCGAGATCCTGGCGGTCTTCACCAATACGTGGCCCAGCCGATCCTCGATGCGCTTGTTCAGGGACTCGGCGCCCACGACGGTCCCTTCGAGGAAGGTGACGGTGACCACGTCCTGTTCGCTTCGGAGGGTCAGATAGCCGGTCTTCTTCTGCAGTGAGATCAGCTGGAAAATATCGGCCAGGCTGAAGTCCTTCAGTGTTCCCGCGAGAGCCATGGTCCACCCCCGATAGGGCTACTTTCCGCTGAGCAGGGCCTGGAGCCCGAACAGGAGCCAGATGAGAGCAGCCAGCCCTCCGCCCACGAGCCACAGCAGGGTGTGAAAGGGCGCCGTGCTCACCATCCCCGGTATGGGAAGGGGAAATCCGATGAACGGAAGGGCGAAGGCCACCAGCAGCCCGCACCAAAGGAACAGCATGAATATGGCCGAGTAGGGACGGCCCTCCACAAAGAGGTTGGCTCCCGGCGCTACGAAGGCCAGAACCAGCCGCTGAACCCTCTGGAGTTTCAGGTGGCGCTCCACCTCGTAGTTCTTCTTGATGCGCGCCTCGGGCGAAACGCCGTCCTGCCGGATGAAGAGGTGCACGCACTGGGAGCAGAAGGACTCGAATTCGAGAGAGGTCTTGCAGCGGCCGCAGAAGGGCTGTCCGCACTTGGCGCAGGCCCGGGCGAAATAGTCGGCCTTCCTGCTGAGGGCCAGGCCCAGGAAGGCCAGGACGAAGACGAGTGCCATGAGGGAGAAGGGGGGGAGGAACAGGTACCCGGCCCAGGTGTCGGCGTTCTTGACGGGACCCTTCAGGCTGCTCTGAGGCAGGTCCAGCCGCGCGGCGATGTCTGTCGTCTTGGCGAGGGGGAGCCAGATTGGGATGGGGCTCAGGTCTTCGGCTTCGGAGTTCCGGACGACGCTGAGGAGCCCCGCCTTGAGCGACCCCGCCTTGTCCTGATCGGTCTTGGAGGCCGAGAAGTCGAAGACCTTGTTCTCCGCGAAGGAGCGGTTCAGGTAGGCCACGGCGAGCTTCGGCTGGATGGCCGTCGCCTTCGTGAACGCCTGGATGGCCTCCTGGTAGCGGTTCTCATAATAGTAGAGGCATCCCATGTTGTTGAAGGCGCCGGCGTCGGCCGGCGACTCCTTCAGGAGATCCTGGTACAGGTTTTCAGCCTTCATGTAGCTGCCGTGCAGGAGGTAGCGGCTGGCGAGGAGGTAGGTGTAGGTCCCGCGGAGGGGATCCTGGGCCCCGAGGTGCTCCACCAGGGCGGAGTCCAGGCCCACGCCGATCCGGTGCGCGTAGCAGCGCAGGTTCGAGGCGTTGGGCGGCGACTCGGTGAGGTAGAGCCGCTGCTGGTAAAAGGTGTCGACGGCGCCGCTCAGCACGAAGAGGGCCACGGCCATGAGGATGGCGGCCCGTTGGGGCCACCGGGCGTAGACCAGGAAGAGGCCCGCCCAGTAAATGATCCACCAGTAGCCGGAGAGGAAGAGCAGGGAGGGCAGGAAGAGGCCGATCAGCCCCGCCGCTTCGACCCACCGAGATTCTCCTCCGCCCAGCCACTCCCGGATGTCGTGGCGGAACAGGGCCTGATACTTGATCGCGAGCATGAGGGCGAGCACGCCCAGGAGAAGGAACGCGGTCAGGCGGAGCCAGAGCCCCAGGTTTGCCAGGGCCGCCCACCGGGTCTCGATGTTCTGCACGCTCAGGAAGAGGGCGGTCAGGGCTTCGTAGTAGAACTCACCCGAGAGGAGGCCGCCCCTGCTCCTGGCCGCCGACGCCAGCGCCAGGTGCACGGCCGGATGGCCCGGATCGAAGGAGAGGGCGTAACGGCTGAAGCGCTGAAACTCCCCCATGTTCCCCTGGGCGCTGGCCTGGTAGGCCAGGGACAGGAAGATCTCCGCCACGTCCGGCGAGGGCCGCAGTCCGCGCTCCACGCAGTAGTCCGTCAGCTCCGAGACCAGCTGGTCCTGGTCCTCCGTGGTCTTGGCGTTCTTGAACGCCTCGATGTAGCGGGTGATGGTGGTCTGGTTGTTGACGTCCACCAGGGATTCGTACGAACTGGCCATCTGCTGGCGAATGACGTTGGGATTCAGCTGGATGGTCGGACCCTCCGCCGAAGCGGGGGGGGTGGACGCCGCGCGAACCTTGGCGCGGCCCTGTCCCAGGGCGGGGCAGGCCAGCGAGAGCAGGCAAAAGGCCGCCACCAGTACCGGAGCTGTCAGAGGCACCCGACGGGATCTCATGGACCGATCTTCTGCCTCACCTGCACGTACACCAGCTTGAGTTCCACTAGGATCTTGTCCAGAACGTCCTTCTCGTAAGGATCGAGATTGCCCCGGGTCTTCCGCGCCAGCATCTCAAGGATGTCGATGTAGGAGGCGGCGGCCTCCAGGTTGACCTCGGAGAGGCCCCCGGAGGGCTCGGGGATCTGGCCCAGGCTCATGTAGCACGAGGTGCTCAGGGAGAGGACGAGCTCCGTGAAGACGGAGGGCTGCCCGGGCTCCCGCCCCCTGCCCGGCCTCTCCGGCTCGGGCTTGGGCTCGGGAACGGGAGCGGAGGAGGAGGCCGCGGCAGGCGCCGGCTGTCCGCTCGCCACCGGCTTCTCTTCCGGGGGCATCTCCTCTTCCTTCCGGCGGTCGCCTTCACGGGTGAAGTGCCGCCTGTCCAAAATCCTGACAGGGTTCTTCTCCTGCTCCTCCAAGAAGGGCCTCCTTTTGAGCCAGCTTATCACCGGGCCATGGGGTCTTCAAGGGGGCGCGACGCCCGGAACTCCCGTTCGCAGAGCTGGGCGTACAGCCCGCCCCGGTCCAACAGCTCCTGGTGGGTCCCCTCCTCAACCACCCGTCCCCCATCCAGGACCACGATCCTGTGGGCGTTCAAGATGGTGGCGAGGCGGTGCGCGATGACGAGCGTGGTCCGCCCCTTCAGGAGGTTGAAGAGGGCCTGCTGGACGAAGTATTCGCTCTCCGAGTCGAGGTTCGAGGTGGCCTCGTCCAGGATGAGAATGGGCGGGTCCTTCAGCAGGGCGCGGGCGATGGCCAGGCGCTGGCGCTGGCCGCCGGACAGGGCGAACCCCCCCTCGCCGATCCGCGTCTCGTAGCCCTGGGGCATTTCCGCGATGAAGTCGTGCGCCAGGGCCTGCCGGGCGGCCCGCTCGATGGCCTCCCGCGAGGCCGCCGGGTTCCCATAGCCGATGTTGGCGGCCACGCTGTCGTCGAAGAGGACGGTCTCTTGCGAGACCATGCCGATCTGGGAGCGCAGGCTCCGCAGCGTAACGTCCCGGATGTCGGTTCCGTCGATGCTCACCTGCCCCCCCTTGACGTCGAACAGCCGCGGAAGGAGGTTCACAAGGGTCGTCTTGCCCGCCCCGGAAGAGCCCACGATGGCGAGGATCTGCCCCTTGGGGATGTCCAGGTTCAACTCGTCCAATATTCGGTGCTCGTCTTCGTTGTAGGCGAAGACCACGTCGCGGAAGCGGATGCGGTCCGAAAAGGGGGGCAGCTCCCGGGCGCCGGGCCGCTCCACCACGGCCACCGGGCGGTCCAGGAGTTCCACGGAGCGCTCCGCCGCGGAGACGGCCTGCTGCACGATGTTGTTAGACTGGCTTAATTTCTTGACGGGGACGTACATGGCGTACAGGGTGGCCAGGAAGGCGCTGAAGGCGCCCATGGTCGTACGTCCGCTCAGGATGCGGAAGTGGCCGTAGTAGAGGATTCCCGCCACCGCGAAGCCCCCGATGAGCTCCATGAGCGGCGTGGTCAGGGCCATGACCCGCGTGGCCTTCAGGTTGGCGCGGAGCAGTTCGCGGTTGGATTTGGAAAACCTCTCCATCTCCTGCTGCTCCATCTGGAACATCTGGACGATGCGGATTCCCGAGACGGTCTCCTTCATCCTCGTGGAGAGCACCGCCATCTGCTCCTGGCTCCGGCGGGAGGTGCTCCTGAGCTTCCGGGAGAACCGGGTGAGGGGGAGGGCCACCATGGGGACGGTCACCAGGGAGAGGAGGGTGAGGCGCCAGTCCTGCACGAAGGCGCTGATCAGCAAGGCGATCAGAGAGAAGATGGCGTTCGTGAGCTCGGTGAGCTTCTCGCTCACGGAGGTCTTGATCCACTCGATGTCCGAGATGAGGCGCGAGATGAGCATCCCGGTGGGGTGATCGGCGAAGAAGTCGTGGCTCTGGGTCATGATCCTCTTGTACAGGGCATCCCGGAGGTCGGTGATGGTGCTCAATCCCACCCGGTCCACGGAGTACTTGCCGAGGTAGCTGAAGATCCCCTTGAAGAAGAAGATGAGAACCAGAGTGATGGGGATGTAGAGGAACAACCGCTCCTGATCAATGGGGAAGAGAAGGTTCAGGCGCAGACGCTCCATGTAATGCCGGAAAGTGCTGAGGCTGGTATTTTTCGAGGGGTTGAGCAGGCCGTCAAAGATGAAGCGGACCATGTAGATCTCGAAGGCATAGAAGACACTGGCCACCACCAAGGCCAGGAGGCCGAAGGCGAATCGCGCCTTGTGACGCCCGGCGAACTCCCTCCAGATTCTGGCCAGGGAGGCAAAACCCATGGTCCGCTTGGGTGCCCCTCCCGCCCCTTTCACCATCTCTACTCCCACGAGAAACCCGACGCCGCTTGGACCATAGGAGATCCGGCCGCCCCATCGCCGGGGGGAAGCCGCGCGCCCCGCGGCCCGAAATCCCCGGTCCATGAGCCATTATGCGGGATTGTCCGGGGCCGGACAAGGTGGGGCTTGGGGATGGAGGGTGGGGGTGCCCTCGGCCTCGCGGGATTCCCCGGAGGTCACCCAGGTCACGGTAGCGTGGGGCGCCGCCTCTGGAGATCCCAGAGCACGGCGTACTTCAGGAAGACGCTGTAGCTGGCCAGGCAGGCGTAGAGGATCCCGGGCATGCCGTCTAGGAACCCGCCCCTCCAGAGCAACTGCTTGAGGAAGCGGTGCATGGGCCGCAAGAGAAGGGTGAGAAGGCCCGCGCGGGCCCCGTCCCGGAATGCCTGTTGTCCGCCGAGGACGACGTACCGGTGCATCTTTTCCATGTACTGGTCCCAATCGCGGAAGGTGTAGTGCATGAGGTAGCCATCCAGGGAACCTAGGGGCCCCTCTCCGATAATCTCCTCGTGCACGAGGCGGTCGTTGTAACGCATCTCCCTCCTGAAGAATCGGGTCACCCGGTCGTTGGCCTGCCCTCCGTGCTCCAGCTCTCGGCCGAACATGACGTTCCGGCGGTAGATTTGATAGGCGTCCATGGGGGGGCCTTCTCGGAGGAGCGCCCGCATCGAGGCCACCAGGGCTTCCGAGGGCCGCTCGTCGGCGTCCATCATGAAGATCCATGGGCATGAGGCGGCCTCGATGGACCAGTTCCGCTGGGCGGCATAGCCCTCGAAGGGGTGGATTAGGGCCCGGACCCTCCCTCCGCAGGCCCGAGCCAGTTCCAGCGTGCCGTCGGTGCTGGCCGAATCCACCACCACGAGGATCTCGTCGGCCCATCGCAGCGCCTCAATGGCCTCCACGATGTGCTCCGCCTCGTTCTTGACGATGAGGATGGCGGACAGCAGGGTCCGCCGCTCCTCGCCCGCGCTTTCCTCGGAGACGATGGGAAGACTGAGATCCGCCTCCCCACGGGGCGAACACTCCGTTCGGTCAAAGCCCATGGACAGCCCCTCCGCCCCTCCCCGTTGAGTGCCGCTAACACGCCCCGAGAGGGGCCACCGCTTCCAGCGTACTCTTCATAGATACTCACCCAAAATGACGGGAAAGTGACCCGAATTGACCACGAATTCGGGGCCACTCTTCCCTGTTGCGCTTCCGGTCTCCCTGCCTTTCGCCTCAGGAGTAGTACTTGATCAGCGCCTGGATGTAGGCATCGGCTACCTTCTGGCGGTAGGCTGGGTCGGCGATGAGCTTGGCATCCTTCGGATTGTTCAGGTTGCAGACCTCGATGAGGACCGCGCAAGGCACGATGGTGTTCCGCAGCACGGCGGGGACCCACGAGCGGTGCCCCCTGACCACGTGGTCCCTCGTCGGATCGTAGGGGTGGAGCAGCAGGCCGTCGGCGGAGAAGGTTTTCTCGAGGTCCTCCGCGAACTCCTGGGAAAGCCCCTCGCTGCGCACCATTTCCCTGTTGGAGAGGTGATAGACGGGCTGCTTCCTGTACTCTTCGAAATCCTGGTAGAGGCCCCCGCTCGAGGACCAGCGGCCGCTCCGGTAGGCCGCGCCCGGAATGTAGAACATGGAGCCCCGCAGAGAGGGGTAGAGCGAATCGGCGTGGATGGAGGTGAAGACGACCCGGTGGGGATCCACGCCCTCCTTCTGGAGCCTCAGGAAGTACTGGTTGGCCAGGTACCAGCGCAGGTTGACCTCCACGTGCGTTTCCCTGTCGTTGGTCTGGTGAAACCACGGGTGGGTGAGGATCACGGCGCCCGTGTTCGGTGTCAGCCGCTCCTTGTCCTGGGGGCGGTAGCCGAGCTGGGGATCCAGCAAGGTCATGAGCACGCGGGCCTTGGTCCGGCGCTCTAGCCCCTCGTGGATGCGGCAGGCGATGTCGTAGACGTAGGAGTCCTCCCACACATTGTTGGCCATGGCCCCGCGGTCCAGTCCTCCGTGGCCCGGGTCCAGAATCACCACCACGCCGTCCAGGGCTGAGTTCTTGTAGGTGTTGGTGAACCGTGCCGCCTCGGCCTGCTGCTTGGCCCACGCCTGGTACTGGGAGCTGCCCGGCGGCAGGTACTGGGGCAGGAGATCATCGAGGGGGATCTTGATGGGATAACCCACGGGGATACCCGTCACGCGCGTGATACCTGAGCGCTTGGCGATGGCAAGGGCCATGGCGTTCACGTCCTCCGCGTTCACGTTGCCGGTGAACCGCACGACCACCGAGCTGTACAGCGCCTCGCCGGCCTTGAGGCGATACACGGCGTAAGGCCCCTGCGAGTCGCGCCCGTAAGTCAGGGGGGGGGCGGCCGGAGGGCTGGCTCTCTCGGGCTTGGCGGCCGAAGGTTCGGCCGGCGAGAGCGGCTCTTCTCCCTGCCCCCCCGGCAGGGGCTGCGGAGCGGGGCCCGGCCCCGGAGAGGTTTGCTCCCCGGGGGATGGAGCGCTGATGACCTTGAGGGTTTCTGGGGCTGCGGAGCCCCCCCCCCCTTCTTCACCCGCCGCCCCGATGGCGGGCTTCGGGGGAGGAGGCTGGGACTCCGCCGCGGCGTGCCCGCTCGGCCGGGGCGGCAGGCCAGGGCCGGGTGGAGGCGGGGGAGCCTCGATGGCTCGGAGGTTGTCCAGGAGGAGGCCCTCCGGAATCAGCACCTCCGTGCCTCGCTTCGGATGGGCTGGCAGCTTCGGATTGGCGTGCCTGAGTGAGCCCGCATTGCGGACCGAGCCCGTGAACCAGGCCGCCGCCTCCGCCCAGGTCTCCCTGCCTCCCGTGGACGGCTGTCCCCAGAGGTGCTCCCACCCGTCGGAGGTGCGCCTGTCTTTGGGGAAGAGGGCTTTGAGAGTCTCCGTGCGGTAGGCCGGGAGGAGGAGATCCAGGGGGACTCTCACCTCCGTGAGTCTTTGGCGGCGGTGCCTGGGATTGAACCGTTCGATGGTCCCCGCGTTCTGGCGGTCGCCTGTGTAGCGGCGTGCGACCCAGACGAAGCCCTCGCCACGGGGCAGGGGAACCCGCAGGAAGATGGCGCCCTCCAGGCAGGCCCTTCGCCCCTCCCGGGTCGGTACGGGCTGAGGCCGCGATACCGCCGCCAGGGGCCAGGAGAGCGCCATCGTCAGGGAAAGTGATACCAGGAGCCAGGCCAAAGGTCGTCTCATGCTGTCATCCTCACCCTGGCGCCGATCGGCGCACAGAACGGCTGGCCATACAAGATTTGGTATCCGTCCGCGAAGCGGCCACCGAAAGAAGGGTTGAAAGAGGAATGGAGACGGACGGCTGGGGTGGGGGTTCGGGGCTGCTTCTGCTGACTCGGCATCTCGCCTCCTGCCTTACAGTATAAGAAAAGACCGACCTGGGGCCAAGGCCGGAAAAGTGAGAAGTCGGGAGTGAGGAGGCAAAGCCTCTTCCCATGACGGCCGTAGGAGCGCTCTCCAGGGCGCGATGGGTGGAGGGGGCACCACGCCGGCCTCAAGTAGCCGCCGGTGGGGGTTGAGAGCGGGCCGCCCCGGGTGCACACTCTGAGGGGAGGTTGCATGGCCCGGAAGCCCGGATTTCTCGCCGATCTCAGCTCCCGGCGAGGGCTGTTCGAGGTGAGAGCGCGCTATCTCGGTGCGGTGAGGAGCTTCTTCCACCGCGGCGGCTTTTTGGAGGTGGACCCTCCCTGCCTCGTTCCGGCTGCGGGCATGGAACCGCACCTCGACCCCTTCCTCGTCCGAGGGGTGGCCTCGGGCCGGGAGGCCTACCTGCCCACCTCGCCCGAGTTTTACCTGAAGAAGCTGCTGGCCTCGGGCGTGGAGCGCTGTTTCGCCCTGGCGCCGGCCTTTCGGGATGAGCCCTCCTCCCGCGGGCACAGCCCCGAATTTCTGATGCTCGAATGGTACCGGAAGGGTTCCTCGCGACGTCAGCTGATGCAGGATTGCGGGGGTTTGCTGTGGAAGCTGGGAAGGGGCTTTCTCCGGGGGGGGGCGCTGGAGCGCGAGGGCCGGAGGTACGAGCTGGACAAGGGCCTGGAGGTGCTCACCCTCTCGGAGGCGTTCCGGCGCTTCGCGGGGTGTGACTGGCTCGAACTGGACTCCGTCGAGGGATGGCGCAAGCTGGCCCGGCGCCACGGGGCCGAGGGGACCGAGGCGTGGGACGAGAATGACTGCTTCTCCTTCCTCATGGTCGTAAAGGTGGAGCCGGGCCTGGCGGGCATACCGCGCCCGGCAGTCGTGGAGGGCTTCCCCGCCTTCCAGGCGGCGTTGGCCAAACTCAGAACTGGTGACCCTCGCATTGCGGAGCGCTTCGAACTTTATCTGGGGGGAGTGGAGCTGGCCAACGCCTATTCGGAATTGACCGATCCCGTGGAGCAAAGGGAACGGTACAAGCGCTACCAGCGGGAGCGCCTCCGCCAGGGGAAGCCCGCCCATCCCGCCGATCCGCAGTTTTTCCGGGCGGTGGGCCACCTCCCGGAATGCGCCGGTATCGCCCTCGGTGCGGACCGTCTGCTGGCCCTCCTGCTGGGCGAGAGCGTGCCCAGGGTGAGGCACGGCTGTTAAGGGTGGAGGGTGGAGGGTGGAGGGTGCAGGGGCAAGGTGCCCTGTCGCCTCCATCCGAAATGTCAATCCCTCGGCCTCCCCGCGGCTCCGCGGTGAATCCTTTCCTTCCGTCTTGGCGGGGCGGGAATGGAGGGAGATGGGGGGCGAGATTAAGCCCTGAGGCAAGACGCAAACCTCTTTGCCCTTGGTGTTTGGGTGCCTTGGTGGTGAATCCTCTTGCCGAATCCCGCCGTCCCCGTTACCGCTTGGCGCCGCCCACGGTCGTCTTGACCAGCTCGGCGACCTCCGCTCCCGTTCTGGCCTTGAGCGCTTTCTTCGCCAGCTTTTGACAGGCGCGCAGGGAGAGGTTGCGGATGTGGTTCTTGACCTCCAGGACGGAGGAGGGGGTCATGGAGAGCTCGGTGACGCCGAGCCCCACCAGCAGCGGCGCCATCATGGGATCGGCCGCGGCCTCGCCGCAGACGGTGACGGGCTTGCCCTCGGCGGAGGCCGCCTCGCACACGTGGGCGATGCACCTGAGTACGGCCGGATGCATGGGATCGTAGAGGTGGGCCACGGAGTCGTTGTTCCGGTCGATGGCCAGCAGGTACTGGATGAGGTCGTTGGTGCCGATGCTGAAGAAGTCCACCAGGGGGGCGTAGGCCTCGGCGGTGAGGGCGCAGGAGGGAACCTCCACCATGATGCCCACGGGGATGTGCTCGTCGAAGGGGACCCCGTCGGCCTTGAGCTCCCGTTTACAGGCCTCCAGGTGGTCCGAGGCCTGCTGGTACTCTTGCAGCGTGGTGATCATGGGGAAGAGGATAGCCAAGTTCTTGCGCCTGGAGGCGCGCAGGATGCCCTTGAGCTGGGTCCGGAAGATCTCGGGCTGCCTCAGGCAGAAGCGGATGGCCCTGACCCCGAGCACGGGGTTACGCTCGGTGCGGTCCAGGACGGCATGGAAGTACTTCTCGCCCCCGAGGTCCAGGGTCCGTATGACCACGCGGTGGGGATAGAAGGCCTGGGCGATTCGGTCGTAATACCCGAGGTGGTCCTCCTCCGAGGGCAGATCGGGTGAGTGATCGAGGAAGAGGAACTCGCTGCGGTAGAGGCCCACGCCGCTGGCGCCCGCGGCCAGCGCGCTGCCGATCTCATCCGTGAGGTCGAGATTGGCCGTCACGCGAATCGGCGTGCCGTCTACCGTCCTGGCCTCCTTGCGGGCCTGCCCCAGAATGGCCTTGCGGTGGCGCTGGTAGGCCTCGGCCCTCCGCTCGTACTCGGCCAGTTCCGCCTCACTCGGATCCAAGATAACGAGGCCCTCCAGGCCGTCCACGATGACCGTCCCGTGGGGTTCAGCGGTCTTGGTGAGGCCCTTGACGCCCACCACGGCCGGGATCTCTAAAGAGCGGGCGATGATGGCCGTGTGGGAAGTGCGGGCTCCGTGCTCCGTCGCGAAGGCGACGACGGGGGCGTTGTGGAGGGTGCTCGTCTCCGAAGGGGTGAGGGTGTCCGCCAGGATCACGACGCGCTCCCCCGATGTCCAGCTGGTCTTCTCCGGGAGGGGGCCCGCCAGGTGCTGCTGCACTCTGCGGTGCAGCCCCTCCACGTCCATGGCCCTCTCCTGGAAATAGGGATCGTCCGTGGCCATCAACCCTCTCACCATGTCCTGGATGGAGCCCTGCAAGGCGTACTCGGCGTTGACCCCGTTCCGCTCGATGCGCGCCTTGGCTCCCCTGAGCAGGGCCGGATCCTTCAGGATGATGATGTGGGCGTCGAAGATGGCGAGGAAGTCTTCGCTCAGCCGGCTTCGGGCCCGCTCCTTGAGGTTCTCCACGTCCTTGATCGTGGCCTCCAAGGCCCTTCTCAGGCGCTCCACCTCGCCGGGGGCCGCCTCCGGTGCGATGGAGGTCTTCACCACGGGAATCTCCTGAACCAGGATGATCTGCGAGGTTCCGATGGCGATACCCGGAGAGACGGGAGTCCCCGTGAGGCGGGTCATTCCCCCTCCCCGAACCGGTCCTGGATGAGGTGCTCGATCTGGGACAGGGCCTCCGCCTCGTCGGGGCCGTCGACCTCGATGATCAGCGGCGTGTCCTTGGCTGCCGCGAGGGTCAGCACACCGAGGATGGACTTGGCGTCGGCGCACATCTGGTTGGTGGTCAGGGAGACCTGGGCCTGAAACTGGTTGGCGATTTGGACGAGCTTGGCGGCGGCCCTCGCGTGGAGGCCCAGCCTGTTGCAGACCGTCACCTCTTTTCGAATCATCCCTCCTCCCCCCCTTCGGGGCTCATCACCTCGCTCACCGACACGATGGCGCCCTGGCCCTTCTCGCGCAGGAGCGCCACGGCCTCGGCCAGCGGCGTGCCCGCCTTGCGGGTGAGGATGGCCTTGATCAGCATGGGAAGGTTCATGCCCGTGAGAATCTCCACTTTGCCAGGCTGGTAGAGGGTCATGGCCAGATTGGTGGGCGTGCCGCCGAAGAGGTCGGTCAGGATCAGGACCCCCGTGCTCTCCTCCTGGACCTTCTTGAGCGTCTTCCGGATCTTCTCCTTGGCGGCCGATGACTCCAGCTCCCAAGGGATGCAGACGGGGGTCACCCCGCCGTCCGAGTCTCCCAGGATCCTGGAGGCCACGTCCACGAACTCCTGGGCCAGATTCCCGTGGCTCACGACCAGTATGCCTAGCATGATCACCTCGCGCGGTCTCGGTGGTGGAGGTTGACGAGGAGACCGCCTTCCTCCCGGAAGATATCATACAAGCGCCGGGCCACCGCAACGGAGCGGTGGCGTCCGCCGGTGCAGCCGATAGCCACCGTCAGGTAGGCCTTGCCCTCCTTCTGGTACCGCGGCACCAGGTACCGCAGGAAGCTCTCGATCCGTTCCAGGAACTCCTTCCCCTCGGGGGAGCCGCAGACGAAATCGAAAACCGCCGGGTCCTCTCCGTTCAGGGGGCGAAGCTCCGGGATGAAGTGGGGATTGGGGAGGAAGCGGACGTCGAAGACCAGGGTGGCCTCGGGCGGAAGGCCGTAGGCGAAGCCGAAGGAGGTGAGGTTCACGGTCAGCTTGCGGCCGCCGGCCAGGGAGGCCAGCCCCTCCTCGATGACCGTCTTGAGCTGGTGGATGGTGAGGGAGCTGGTGTCCACGATCCAGTCGGACCTCTCCCGGATGAGCTCCAGGCGGGCCCGCTCCAGTTGGATCCCCTCCTCCACCGAGCCCTTCGGCGTGAGGGGATGGGGCCGGCGGGTCTCGGAGAAACGCCTGAGAAGGACCTCGTCGCTCGCCTCGACAAAGAGGATCCGTACGTCCAGCGGCGATTTTTTCAGGGCGTCGTAGAGCGTGGGGAACCTCTCGTCGAGCTTCTCTTCCCGCAGGTCGAGGCCCAGCGCCACCAGGGGGCCCAGCTCGCCGCCGGCCCCCTCGATGAGTTCGAGAAATTTGGGGAAGAGCTCCAGGGGCAGGCGCTCCACGCAGTAGAATCCCGCGTCCTCCAGGGTCCGGATGACCTGGCTCTTGCCGGCGCCCGACATGCCGGTGACGATGATGAGGGTTCTATGGCTCGGGTTCATCGACGTTCGCCTCGAGCATCTGCTGCAGCCGCCGGGTGAAGTCCTTGGCGGAGTGGATGCCCTTTCTCTTCAGCAGGAGGTTTCGGACCGCCACCTCCAGCAGGATGGTGATGTTCCGGCCGGGGGCCACGGGCATCAGGAGGTAGGGGACGGGCAGGCCAAGGATGGAGATGGTCAGCTCGTCCAGCCCGAGGCGATCGTAGTTGCCGCTCTCCTGCCAGTGCTCCAGCTCCACCACCAGCTCCACCTCCACCTGCGAGCGCGTGGCCACCACGCCGAACAGCTCCTTGATGTTGATGATCCCCAGGCCGCGTAGCTCCATGTGGTAGCGGAGCAGTTCGGGGGCCGTGCCTGTGAGGTGGTCGGCCTGCCGCCGGATCTCCACCACGTCGTCGCTCACCAGCCGGTGCCCGCGGACGATCAGGTCGAGGGCGCTCTCCGACTTTCCGATGGAGCCGCGGCCGATGATGAGCAGCCCCACGCCGTAGACGTCCACCAGGACGCCGTGGACCGACAGCACGGGGGCCAGGGCCGACATCAGCACGTCGGTGACCTGGTTGATGACAAGGGAGGATTTCTCGGTGGAGGTCAGGAGGGGAGTATCGGTCTCCTCCGCCAACCTGACCAGTTCTTCGGGCGGTGGGAGTCCCTTGGTGAGCAGGAAGCAGCAGATACCGCGCTCGAAGATGGGTTGCAGGATCTTGAGCCGGTCCTCCCCGCTCCACCGGTTCAGGTAGGAGATTTCGGTCTCGCCCAGGATCTGGATCCGCTCCGGATGGATGTACTCATGAACCCCCGCCAGTGCGAGGCCCGGTTTCTGGATCCGGGGGCTCTCGATCTCCCGGTCCAGGCCGCCCCGGCCGGCCGTCACGCTTATGCTCAGAGAGGAGAAGAGATCCACGAACTGGTGGACCGACATGCGGGGATGGATCTCCTGCCCGGCGAGGGTCTTCATGCGGGGTTACCTCTTAGAGAAGCGCATGACCGCTGAGTGGAGAATGCCGTCATGGGAACCCGGCGGGGGCGGGGGACGAAGGACAGGGGACAGGAAAGGCCCACAATGCCGCCTGCCGGGTCCTTTCGGCATCTCCTCATCTCCTCATCTCCTCATCTCGGAATCTCGATCGTGCCTCTGAGTCTCTGTGGTGTGCTTTTTCACTTCGCAATCCACGGTTCATCTCTTGTTCGGCGGCTCCACGAGGGAGATCCGGCCGGCCTTGTCGCGGAAGAGCACGCACAACCTCCCCGTGGCGGGGTCCTGGAAGACGACCACAGGGTCGTCCTGCTCGGCGAGCCGCAGGGCCGCGTCGGGCAGGCTCATGGGTTTGGGACTGAAGAGATCGTCGCGCCGGCGAACCCGCGGGACCTTCCTCTTGGTCTTTGCGGGCTCCTCCTCATCCTCCTCCTCGGCCTCCTTCGGAGCGGCCGGAGCCACGGTCTTGCTCCGGCCCGCCATGCGCTTGTCCTTGTCCTTCTTGGACTGCTGTTCGATGGCGTCGACCGCGTCGTTGATGGCCATGTACATGTCCTCGGCCAGGCCCTTGGCTTTGTAGATCCGGTCGTGGCCGCAGTGGACCATGAGGGTCACGCGGTGCAGGTGACGCTCCACCTCGAAGGAAGCGTGGGCTGACACGATTGATCCGGTGAACCGCTCCAGCTTGGCGATCTTCTTCTCGGCCTTGTTTCGCAGGGCGTCGGTGATGGACAGGTTCTTTCCCGAAAATTCCAGTCGCATCGCTCGCTCCTTATGAAGACTACCGTGATTTTCTCCGTCCCGATGATGGAATGTTCAGCTCTTCCCTGTACTTGGCCACGGTCCGCCGGGCCAGCAGGATGCCCTCCCGCTTGAGCAGGTCGGCCAGCACCTGGTCGCTCAGGGGATGCCTCGGGTCCTCGGCGTCCACAAGGCTTTTCAGCCGCTCCTTCACGCGCATGGCGGAGACGTCGCCCCCGTCCATGGTGCCGATCCCGGTGTTAAAGAAGTACTTCATGGGGAGAATGCCCCTCGGCGTCTGCATGTACTTGTTGGACACCACCCGGCTCACGGTGGACTCGTGAACCCCCACCCTCTCGGCCACGTCCCTGAGGATCAAGGGGCGCATGTGGGCGCGGCCCTTGTCGAGAAAATCCCGCTGGAACTCCACGATCTGGGTGGCCACCTTGTAGATGGTACGCTGGCGCTCCTCCAGGCTCTTGAGGAACCACAGGGCCGAACGCATCTTCTCCTTCAGGTAGGTGAGGGTCTCCTGGCTCTCCTCGGCCGACCCCTCCTCCGCCATGGAGCGGTAACGGCTGCTGATGCGGAGGTGGGGCATGCCGTCCTCGTTCAGCAGGACGCGGTAGCCGTCGCCCTCCTTCTCGACGACCACCTCGGGCACGATCGTGGGGTTCACGGGGTTGTTGTAGCGCAGGCCCGGCTTGGGGTCGAGGTGGCGGATGAGGTTTAGTGCCTCCTCGAGTCGATCCTCCGGGACTCCCAGGCGGGAGGCGAGCTGGGCGGGCTTCTCCCGCTCCAGAAAAGGCAGGAACTCCTCGACGATCCGCAGGGCCAGCTCGTCGGGCTCCTCCAGCGCCATGAGCTGGATCCGCAGGCACTCCGGGAGATCCCGCGCAGCCACGCCGACGGGGTCCAAGTGCTGGACCACCCGCAGCACCGACTCCGCCTCTTCGGGAGTCGCGCCCGTGGCGGCGCAGACGTCCTCCAGGCTCACCATGAGGTAGCCGTCCTCCCGGAGGTTCCCGATGATGACCTGGGCCACCTCACGCTCCGCGGGGGAGAGCCGGCTCAGGCTCACCTGCCATTCCAGGTGTTCGGCGAGGCTCTCGGGGGCGCTCAGGTAGCGCTCCGTGTCCGGGGTCTCCTCGGGGCTTTCGTGCTGGGTGCCGCGGTACTTCAGGCTGGTCTCGAGGTAGTCCTGGAAGTAGGACTCGACGTCGATCTTCTCCTCGTAGCTGTCCATGGGGTTCTCCTCCGCCGTCTCGCGGAGGGCCGCCTCCTCCTCGGGCGGGGCGGAAACGGGCTCTTCGATGGTGGTGGCATCCTCCAGGACCGGGTTGATCTGAAGCTCCTGGCTCACCTCCTGGACGAGTTCGAGCCGGGTCAGCTGAAGCAGGCGGATGGCTTGCTGGAGGGTCGGCGTGAGGACCATCTTCTGCTGAAGTTTCAGGGAGAGCTTCTGCTGCAGACTCATCGGTGGACTTCCATTCGAATGCCTGCCAAGGCTGGTTGATGACCCCGTCCGGCCCCCGCGCGGGACCCGTCCTCCCCGTCGGCTCTCGTCGGTGAAACACCGCCCCTCCGGACGGCAGTCGCAAGCCCGTCCAGCGCCGGAAAGGCCCTCATCCCTCCTCCGGAGAGGTCAGTCCAAGCTGAATGCTTCACCCAGGTAGACCCTCCGGACCTCCGGGTCCTCGGCCAGTTCTCCGGGAGAACCGTGACGGAAAATGGAACCATGACTAATGATATAGGCCTCATCCGTTATTTTCAACGTTTCCCGGACGTTGTGATCAGACACCACGACGCCGATGCCGCGCTCCCTCAGGTGGAGGATGATGCCCTGGATGTCGGCCACGGCAATGGGGTCGATACCGGCAAAGGGCTCGTCCAGAAGGAAGAAGCGTGGGGACAACACAAGGGCCCTCGCGATCTCCACCCTCCGGCGTTCGCCCCCCGAAAGGGTGTACGCCCTGGCGGTGGCGAGCCTGCGGATGTTGAGCTCCTCCAGCGCCGCCTCGGTGCGGGACATCCGCTCGCTGGCGGAGAGCCCCGCGAATTCCAGGATGGACATGAGGTTCTCCTCCACCGTCATCTTGCGGAAGATGGAGGGCTCCTGGGGAAGGTAGGCGATGCCCGTACGGGCTCGGAGGAACATGGGCATCGACGTGATGTCCCGTCCGTCCAAGACGATGGATCCCGACGTGGGCGGCACCAAGCCCACTACCATGTAGAAGGTCGTGGTCTTGCCCGCCCCGTTGGGCCCCAGTAGTCCGACCACCCGGCCGGAGCGGAAGCAGAGGTCCACGCCGCAGACCACCTCCTTGCGGCCGTAAGACTTGTGTAGTCCGTGCGTGGAGAGTTCGTGAGAATCCGCAACCGCGGGAGCGGGCCCGACTTCGGCGACCGCGCCTTCGGCGTCCTTGGCGGGGCGCCGCCCCCGCCGGGCGCTCATGGGTGTTTCCCCTTGGCGGGTTGTGGGGGCGAGCCCTTGGGAGGTTGCACGCCCTCCAGGGTTCCACGGACCACGGTGGAGGCTCCCCTGGACACCTCCAGACGTTTGGGTCCGAAGAGGACCGCCGGCCCCTCCACCCGTCGAAAGGGCTTCTTCTGCACGACCACGGCGTTTCGGTTCGGCCCGAAGGCCTCTCCGATGCGCGTGGCGGGATCGTAGCTCAAGCGTTCACCCTCACCCGAATAGTCGGTCCCATCGAAGTGGCAGTTCCCGCTTCCCTCGTACCGGATCGGCCGGTTCTGGGCGTCCAGGAGAGCCGTGACCTGATTCCCCGTGAGCGTGTAGCCCCGGCCGGTCACCTTGGCCTCCCCTTCCGCCTGGGCGCGGTGCCGGGTCCCATCATACCTCAGGGTTTGGGAGGTGACCGTATCCAGCCCTCCCGCCTCCTCCTTCCATCGCCCCGTGGCGCCGCCCTCGGCCACGGCGTCCTGGGCGTCCTGCACGGTCACCGTGGGGGCTTCGATGGTCATCCCTCCCCGCACGAGAACGGCCTTCCCCTCCAACTTGGCGGGGTAGCCGGTGGGGCCCGCCTCGGCTCGCAGGGCGGTGAAGGTGAGGTCCGGCGCCCCCGGCGCCTTCCGCAGGCCGTGCACGTCCCCCACGCTCAGCGTCGAGCCGTCGGCGCGGCGGGTGATCCGGTCCGCGGTCAAGGTCTCCCCGACCCGGTCCACTCTCGCGTGTCCCGTCAGCGTCCACGTCTCCGCCGTGAGCTCGGCCGCCTGCCCCGAGAAGGTGCCGCGGGTGTCTTTCCCCTTCACGGGCCCCGCGAGCCGGGCGGTCCAGGAGCCCTTGTCGGGAAGGGTGCCCCTGCCGGAAGGGGCCGTCACGACGGCTCCCTCGCGGTCGACTTGGAGGGGATCGGGTGCACTCCACTCCCAACCCACCTCGGGGTGCGGCGTGAGATTCACCAGGCGTGTGCGAAGCGTACTGGTGGGAGGCCCGGGGGTGGAGATCTCCGCCCCCTCCTGAAGGTGGATGGCCGTGATCTGGCCGTCCTTTCCGAGGTCCGCCTGGAGGGTGCGCGCGGTGAAGGAGGCCTTGGGGCCTCGGCCCACGCAGGGTGTGCCCAGAACAACGCCCTTGAGGCGGTTGTCGGGCGCCATCAGAAGCGTGCCTCGGGGCGCCCGCACAACGCCCTGTTTTCCTGTCAGGACCACGGGGCCGCTCAGGTGGCCCGTGTGCGTCGTAAAATTGGCCAGCACGCGCTGGCAGGCCATGGTGGATTCTCCCTGGCGGAAGCGGACGCTCCCCTCCAGGTTGGCCATCTGGGTGTTGCGATTGTAGCGGAGCAGCTCGGCGCTGCCGGACAGGGCCCCGCGCGTGATCTGCACTGGCCCTTCGGAAACCATCTCCCCTTCCGGCGTCACTCGGAAGGCCGAGGAGGCCGCTTGCCACCCGCCTGCGTGGTCCAGCTTGGCGTCGTCCCAGATCCGGCAGGTTTTCGCCGCCGGGTCGAAGCTCCCCTTCCGGCCGGTGGCCTTCCCCTGCCCGGGGAAGACGATCACGGGGTCCTCCAGCAGCTTGCCGCCGTCCTTGGCCTCGGTCACCCGCTTGGCGGTGAGGTCGTAGGCCACGCTGCTCCCGTTCTGCTCGACGAAGCGGAATCCGGTGGCGCTGAGGCTACCCTCCACGCCCCGGCCGCCCTCGGGCGGCGGCGCTGGCGCCGGCATCTCCTGCTGGGGTTTGAACTTGAGGACGAGGACCAGAAGGAAGAGGACGAACAGGGCTCCGAGGATCCCCTGGACCAGCTTGCGCCTACCCACGGGCCTCCTCCCTCCGGAGGGGGGGGCCGAAGGGGGAACGCCAACCATGGAAAGGGGCGCGGCGTCTAGCTTGCGAGCGATTCACCCTTGCAATTCTCCTCTCCGGACTGTAGCATAGACGTGGCTCGGCACGTAGTCAACGAAGGGGCGCAGCGGCGGTCATGGGCCGGGCGGCGGCCTTCGGTGGGCAGGGGTGGCGGGCCCCAGGCCGCGGGTCGTCGCGATGGGACAGAGACGGCGTCCGGGTCTCGGCTCGAAGCGTCTGCTCGCACGGATTTCGGCAGAGGACCTGAAGGAGGGAGTCTATGGAAACCGTCACCCAGAGCATGGTGGGGTTCCTCGGAGCAGGGGCAGCCTGGGTCGTAAAGTTCTTCCTGGCCATCCTGATCCTCATCCTGGGGTGGTTCATCTCCAAGATCGCCGCCCGGATCGTACGACAGATCCTGATCACCGAAGATTTTGACCAGCGGCTGGGCCGGATGCTGGGCCTGGATGCGCTCACCGAGGCCGGAGAGCGGCCGAAACGCCGGTTGGCTTCGGTGGTGGAGACGGTGGTCTACTACATCCTCCTGTTGATCGTGGTGATCATCGCCCTCGAGGTGCTGGGGGATCAGGCTATCCGGTCGGTCCTTCAGGAGAACATCCTGGGCAAGCTGACGCTCGCCGTTCCCAAGATCCTCAAGGCCACCCTCGTGCTGGTGGGCGGGTGGATCGTCGCGCTCGTGGCGAAGTTCCTGGTCATGAAGGGGATGCGCAAGCTCGAGCTGGGTGAGAAGCTGGACAAGGCCCTCGCCGTAGAAGAGGGGGCCGAGAAGCGCGAGAAGCGCGACGTCACCGAGTCCTTCGGCAACTTCGTCTTCTACTTCATCATCATGTTCTCGCTCCTCGCGTTCCTCGAGAGCCTTGATCTGGAGTCCCTCGTGGATCCCCTCAAGGGGATGTTCACGAAGGTCTTCGCCTACGTCCCGAACCTGCTCTCGGCCGGTGTGGTGCTGGTGCTGGGCTACTTTCTGGCCCGTCTGGCCGAACGGATCACCACCAATTTCGCGATGGCCGCGGGGATCAACCGGTTCGTGGAGGGGATGCGCTTCGAGACGGTTCTGAAATCCCTCAACATCGCCCGAATCCTGGGCACCATGGTCTTTCTGGTGATCATGGTCCCCGTCCTCGGCGCCACCTTCAACATCCTAGACCTGCCCGTCATCACGGGCGCGTTCGGGACCATGATGAACGGGGTCGCCGCGTCGGTGCCTGGGATCCTGGCGGCCTTTATCCTGATGATCATCGGCCTCATCGCCGGGCGCTATCTGGGGGATTTCGTTGCGCAGATCCTCCAGGACGTGGGATTCGACGTGCTCCTGAGCCGCCTGGGCCTGGAGCGCCTGGAGGGGAAGGCTGATGACTCCGGCCGGTCCGCCTACTCGCTCTCCCGCGTGGGCGGCAACATCATCATGGCCGTGGTGGTGCTGGTATTCCTGATGGAGGGGTTCCGGCTGATGCACCTCCCCCTCATCGCTGACGCCGTGGACCGCCTCATCCTCTACCTGCCCAACGTCCTGGTGGCCTTCGTCGTGCTCGGCCTGGGCTTCTATCTGGCCAGGGTGGTCGGAGAGATGGCCCAGCGCGGATTCGCCAGCGACAGGAGCTTCGAAGGCGATATCGTGGGTCTCGTCATCCGCTACGCCATCATCGTCTTCGCCTTCTTCATGGCCTTCGACCAGCTCAAGATCGCCCATTCCATCGTCGTCAACGCCTTCACCATCCTGCTGGGCACCGTCGGGCTGGGACTGGCCCTGGCCTTCGGCCTCGGAGCCAAGGATCACGCCGGAGAGTACATCGAGAGCCTGAAGAAGAGAAAACCGAGCAAGCGCAAGGAGAGCCAAGCCCAGCGCCCTTGACCGGAAGGGCGGGATTGGGTACACTTGGCACCGCTCTGCTCCCCGGTAGCTCAGCTGGTCAGAGCGGGTGACTGTTAATCACTAGGTCGGGGGTTCAAATCCCTCCCGGGGAGCCAATAAAATCAAGGACTTACGAGGCCGCCGAAGGGCGGCCTTTCCCTTGCCGCTCATCAGGGATGCCTTATGCGAGTGCTGTTTGACCCAGAACAACGAAATGGCGAGAGGCGGGTCGGTTCGCTCTGAGGCTTGGAGCGGGCAGTGGCCCTAATTCTTCTTCAAGAGATCGGGGTCTTCCTTGCTCAGCTTCCTGATGTCCCCCCTCCAGATGTGTCCCCTCATGGGATTGTCGGCCGGCCCATTGAGAGTGCGCCACTCGTGGGCCGGCTGGTCGTAGGTGATCAGGAACAGCTGGTTCTTGAACTCCACGGTTTTTCCGTTGTAGGGCACTTGAAAGCTGGCGGTCACCTGGTAGGAGTCACCGGCCTGGGAACGCTGGATGCTCGTGATGGTGAGATTTTGGACGGAATAGCCCTTCAAGCAGTCGCGGAGACAACGTTCCGCCTGAGCCGTCCCGAACTTCTTGTTGGAGCAGGCGGCCAGTACGGTCAGCAGTGCCAGCGCCACTATGGCGAGAAGCCTTGTGCATCGTGTGTTCATGGACTCTCCTCCCTAGGGACTTTCCGCCGGAGCCTCTCCTTGGGCTCGCGGGTTTGAGTACCCTGCACCTGCCTAGTCTGGGCGCGCCCGGTACCGAGAGAAGCCCCCTTTGGGACAACCTCGCCAGCGGATGAACAAAAGCGGTTGCCCCGTCAACGCTCCCCCGACCCCGCTGCGCGGACGCCCTCGGGTTGTTGTGTCGAGGCGTGGACCGCACGGTGGTTGCCGCGCCTCCGGGCGGCATCCTGCGTGCGCACCTACCCCCGCCAGCATACGTCACGAAGGCTCGCCGGCCAAGATGGGGCCACACCCGCAAACCAGGGCTTCGCAGTGGGTTCTTGCTCGGCGTTTCATGGGGTGTGCGGTCCAGGTTGGGAGGGGCAGGACCTCGCGCCGCTGGAGGGATCCTCCGGGAGCCGGACCCGATGGATTATGGACCCGGCTCCCAGAAGGGCTCTCCCGGAAGCGACGCGCGGCGCCTCAAACGGCGATCCTGGCCTCGGCCATCCGCGGAAAGGGGTAGACCTCGTGGATATCCTTGAGGCCGAGGATGGCGTAGGTGAGTCGTTCGACGCCGAACCCGGCGCCGGAGCACGTGATGGCGCCGCGGTTCTGGTCGAGGGAGGCAAAGAGTTCGAAGAAGGGCGCGAAGTAGGCCATGGGGTAGCGCAACTCGCGCATCCGCCGCTCCAGATCAACGAGGGAGCGGGTGCGCTCTGCCCCCGAGAGGCACTCCACGGGATGGGGGTTCTCGCCGGCGGGGGGCACCACCACGTCGTAATTCAGGAAGCGCCCCCGTTCGGCGTCGAAGCAGTCGTACGCCTCCCGCCTGAGGTTCACGAGAAGGAACGGACGCCCCTCCGTCTGTGAGGAGGCCCACCGCTCCACGGCGTCGTCGTCCCGGAGTCCGTGGGCCGCTTTGACCTCCTCCGCGTCGAAGAGAGCCAGGGGGGTGGTGACCTCGGGCAGCGGCGCTCCCCTCAGGCGAGAGACGACCTCCCCGCACCGGTCCGAGAGGTGGGCGTACAGCCCGGCCACGAGGTCCGATACTAGGGACAAAACCTGCTCGTAGGTGCCGCCGCGCTGTTCGAAGTCCACCTGCATGAACTCGGAGGCGTACTTGTATTCGCGGCGGTTGATCCGCATCTCCAGCCGAATGTTCGGCGAGGCCCAGAAAACTTTGCCGGCGGGCGAGAGCATCACCATGAGCATCTTCTGGAGAATGAGGGACTGGGTGACGGAGACCTCCTCCCCGTAATAGTTGAGCCGCGCCGGATAGGTCCAGTGGTTCAAGGGGTCCGTACAGCCCGAGAGCATGGCCACGGGAGGGTGAACGAACCCCATCTCGGCCAGGGCGTTGCAGAGAAACTGCTGGATCGCGGTCCGGACGGTGAGGACATCCAACAACCTGGGATTGCTCAGGGCGCGCCTTGCCTGCTCCAGGGCGGCGAGAACCGAGGGATCCTGAAGGTTGACGGGTTCGATCCGCTGGATTCCCAGGGTGAGGGGCAGGTCTTCCTCTCGCAGGGCCATGGTGTCCTCCTTGTGCGCGGATGCCGCGACGCATGGGGGGGCCGCGGCCTCATTCGCAATGACACTATATTAACACAAATAGTAGATTGGTGCAATGATACTTCAATTATTGTTTTATTTATGATTATTACATTGAAATTAGCTCAATTCTATAATAATATGATATTTCATTGGAGGAGTATGGGGCATGGATTACGAAATCGATGATGTGGACCGGGCGATCTTGAGGGCCCTTCAGGCCGATGCGCGGACTCCCTTCCTGGAGATCGCCAGGACCCTGGGGGTCTCGGGCGGGACCATCCACCTGAGGGTGGGCCGCATGAGGGAGGCGGGTCTCCTCAAGGGAACCCAAGTGGCGCTGGATCACGAGAAGTTGGGGTACGGCGTGTCGGCCTTCGTCGGGATCATCCTGTCCAAGGCCGGGGCCAGCATCGAGACGCAGCAGCGGCTGCAGGCCATCCCCGAGATCGTGGAGGTCCACTACACGACGGGCACCTACGGCCTTCTGGCGAAGGTGGTGGTCAGGACCATCCCCGACCTCTATGCCTTTCTCTCCGAAAAGCTCCAGGCCATCGAGGAGATCCAGTCCACGGAGACCTTCGTGATCCTCCATACCTCGGTGGAACGCGACGTGAGCCTGTGAGCCCTACGGCCGGACCGGCTGCGCGGTCCTCAGAGGGCTGAAAAGGGGCAGAACTCCTGTAGCACGGGAAAGGTGGCGCCGCCTTCGGGAAAAACGGCCACCTCGGCGTTCTTCCGCAGCCTCCGTGCGGCCAGCGCTATGACCTCCTGCGGCTCCGCGGTGTGCCGGAAAAACCCCAGGCGGCGGACCGATTCGGCGTCCAACGTGGGAACGTAGAGGAAGAGGTCGTGCTGGCGCATGAGCTGCATCGTGTAGTAGGCGAGGAATTTCTCTTCCACGCCAAGGCCCGGGCGGACCCTCTCCAGCAAGCCCATGACGCGCGAGGGGCCCAGAAGGCGCAGAAGCCGCCTCGCGAGCCAGAGCGGCTTCGCATTCTCGGGTAGCTTCACGTCGTCGATGCCGCGCTCCGCGCGGAGAAAGCCCATGACCACGCCGTGGGGCTTGAGGGCGGGAAGGGCGTTGCCGACGCACTTCATGCTCTGCTTGAAGTTGATGTCCATGGGATGGGAGGCGGTGATGACGCCGTCCACGCGATGCCCCATCAGACGGCCCGCGAGGCCTCGGTTGAAGGCCGTGGCGGCGCGGTGACAGGCCACCGGGTCTCCGGCGAAGGCAGCCAGTATGGCGCCGGTGTGATCGAGCACCACGTTGAGGCAGAAGATGGGGACGCCAACCATGGCGCCCACCTCCTCCAGGTCCTTCCGAAAGGAATTGGTCTCGGGGTCCATCCCCACGCGGTTGAAGAGGTAGGGCGGCTCCGCGATGGTGCCGTGGTGGGCGGCGATGGTCTCGGCGTGGGCCACGCCGGGAAGGATGTTCTTGAGGCCTCCGCCGAAGCCCGCCCAGAGATGGGGCTCGACCATGCCCACGAGCACCACGAGGTCGGCCTCTTCGATGTGCCGGTTCAGCCAGACGGGCGTCCCGCGGCTCGTTTCGCCGAAATAGCGATTGGCCTCCTTCCGGAAGGCGTCGTGGTTCTCCCAGGCGAGGCGGGCGAGGTTCGCGGCGCCGACCTTCGCCTCCATCTCCTTCTGGCTCATGGGAGTGTGGATGCCCAGGGCGGGGATGAGGAGGAGGTCTCGCACGGCAATCCCCGCTCCCTCGAGCTCATCAAGGAGGAGGTCCAGGAAGCGGTGGGCCGGCGTGGGACGGGTGTTGTCGTCCACGATGAGGAGGACCCTGCCGCGCCGCGAGCGCATCTCTTTCAGGCGTGGGCAGCCGATGGGACGCCGCAGGGCGTCCGTCACGCGTTGCCTCTCGTCCGGGGCCCTGGCCTCCGGGGGGCTCGATGAGGGAGCCGGGGCAGGAAAGCTCAGCCTCCAGGTGTCCGGCACCTGGAGCGCCAGGCTCGAATCCCCCCAGGGCAGACGAATCTCCACGGCCTTCTCCCCGGTTCTCGCGGGACCGCACGCGGCCCTTTCTCAGTATAATGAACAACGGTCCACGCCGGAAATGGGCGGGCGCTACCCCGCGAGGAGTCACGACCAGCGTGGCCACCCCGATCCGAGGCACGGGGCCTGTTGGCAGGGCCGGCCAGAGGCACCACCCGCCCAGTGGAGGAGCCCGAAACATGAGCAGAACGATCGATATACAGAGCGCGCCAAGAAGGGATATCTACAGGATCCTGTCGAGTCTGATCGTGCCCCGGCCCATCGCCTGGGTGCTGACCCTGGGGACGGCGGGGACCCTCAACCTGGCGCCCTTTTCCAGCTTCATGGGGATCTTCAGCCCGCCGGCCCTTGCCCTCACCTTCGGCCGGCGCCGCGACGGCTCCCTCAAGGATACCCACCGCAATCTGCGGGAGCGCCGGGAGGCCGTGGTGCACATCGCCGACGCCGCCTCGCTCGAAGCCTTGCACGCCTCCGGCGAGGAGGTCGCCGCGGAGGTGAGCGAGCTGGACCTCCTGGGCCTTGCGACTCTCCCCTCCGATTGGGTCGCGGTCCCACGCCTGGCCGCCGTGCCGACGGCCCTGGAGTGCCGCCTGCGTGAGGAGCACCCCCTGGACGACTCCTCCGATCTGGTCCTGCTGGATGTTCTGCGCGCTCACGTGGACGAGCGGATCTGGAATGACGAGCTGGGCTGCGCCGACGCCGAGCGATGGGAACCCGTCTGCAGGCTGGTGGGCGGGGTGAACAACGGCCCGAACTACGCCCTGCTGGGGCGCCGGATCACCCTCGGCCCGCCCAGGCTTCCCCCCGAGCAGGCGTAGGCCCGGCCGCGCCTAGCCGTTGGCCCGCTGGAGGCGGTACCGGCCGGGCGGCGGGTGCAGAGGGGCCAACACGCTCTCGATGCCGCCCTGGGGATCGGCCAAAGCTTGGCCTCGGGCATCGGTGATCTGGATCCCCCCGTTTCGCTTGACGACCACCCACCAGCGCGCGTTGCTGGGAGGAGCGGCCGTCGACGGGAGGCTCACGACGATGGGGCTTCCGTTATCCTCCGACTGGAGGGAGCAGAGGACATAGAAGGTGCCCTGGGCGGCGTCCTCCTCCTGCTCCAGTGGGGTGGGATTGTGGGGAGCTGTGGAGCCCTCGGGGGCCGATTGGGCGAGGGGGCCTTCGGTGCCCGACGGCTCGCTCCGCCTGAATTCCCCGGCCGCGGGAAAGGGGCCGCCTTCGAGGGGAACGGGAGCCCCGAACTCCGCCCCGGGCGGTTCCGCCGGATGGGCCGCGGGTGTTGCCTCCGGCGGTCGGGCCTCGTTCATCCCCCGGGAAGGCCGGCCCAAGTTCGTCGCCGCTTCCCGCGGAGCCTCGGCCTTGGCTTCGCCCTGAGGCGAGGGGCGGGCGAGGGGCGGTGGCACCTTACGGAAGGGATGGAGTTCGTGGAGAACGGCCCATCCGCCGAGCACTGCGAAGAGGACCACCGCCGCGATGGGGCCAGCCCACGCGGCGCGGAACCAGCGGAAGCGTCCTGCCCGCCGCGACCCGCTCTCCGGCTCGGCCCGCACGCGGGCCATGATGAGTCCGTGCAGATCGGCGGGAGTCTCCCCCTCGCTCATCGCCCGGAGCTCCCTGCGCACCGAGAGGAATTCCTCGAAAGCCCTCCGGCACGCCTGACACGAAGCCAGGTGGGCCCCGGCGTCGCCCGACTGGACGGGGCCATCCTCATCCATCACCCGAAGAAACTCTTCGCACCTCATGGCCAGACGCCCTCTAGGGCCTCCCTCAGGGCCAGCCTGGCCCTGCAAAGCCTGGACTTAACCGTTCCATGGGCACAGCCGAGGGCCTGTTCCAACTCCTCGTACTCCATGCCCTGGATCTCCCTGAGGATAAGGATCTCCCGGTGCTCGGGCGTGACCCGGCCGAGGGCGTGTTCCAGGGCCTGCCGCAGCTCACCGCCGAGGGCCGTGGTCTCCGGGTCGGGGCGCTGGTCCGGAGGATCGACCGCCCTCATTTCGCCCTCGTCATCCGCTTTGACCAGGGCCATCTCCCTGCGCCTCATTCTCTCCCGCGTACTGACGATCCTGCTTCGGCAAAGGTTGAGGAGGATCCCCACGGCCCAGGTTCGAAAGGCCGCATCGCCCCGAAAATCCTTCAGCGATCGAAAGATTCGGAGGAAGGTCTCCTGCACC
The DNA here is from genome assembly GCA_049967655.1 of Acidobacteriota bacterium. Classification (GTDB taxonomy): domain Bacteria; phylum Acidobacteriota; class UBA4820; order UBA4820; family DSQY01; genus DTPS01. The sequence goes on along the minus strand of JBMFSH010000015.1, from coordinate 10,055 downwards.
GCCTCCATGGCGTCTTCCCGGCTCCCCAGCATGCGCAGGGCGATCTGGTAGAGCTGGCGTTCGTGGCGCAGGACCAGCGCCTCGAAGGCGGACTCGTCCCCCTCGCGAAATCGGAGCACGTCTCGCCCGTCAGCATCGCGCGCCATCACGGGTAGGGATTGAGCGCCCTCGGTCCTGTCCATGGGCCCAAGATATACCGCTTCGGGCGCCATCTCAACGGCCTCCGCTCGGTAGGACTCTGGAGGGGCGAAAAGGTTCCCGGGGGGGATTGGGGATGTGGGAAGTGCGAATGGGGACAGGGGACAAGGGACAGGGGACACCGCCCGGTTGTTCCATTCCGCATCACCTCATCACCTCATCACCTCATCACGTCCCCGCGTTCCCTCATGAAGCCGAGGCCTGCTCGCAGAGCCCCCGTTGCCATCGCTGGATTTCGGAAAAGAGAATCAGCGGCCCGCTTCCCGGGTGGCGCGCTTACAGCCCGCTGGGTAGGCCCCGGTGAAGCAGGCGTAGCAGAAGTGGTCGGGCCGCTGGACGGCGGAGCGGAGGCCCTCCAGGCTCAGGTAGCGGAGGGAGTTGGCGCCCAGCTGGTCCGCCACCTCAGGGGCGGCCCGGTGGGCGGCCACGAGGCGCTCCCGGTCCGGGGTGTCGATCCCGTAGTAGCAGGAGTAGCGGATGGGCGGCGAGCCGATGCGGAGGTGGACCTCCCGCGCGCCGTTTTCGCGGAGCATCCGCACGAGCTTGCGAATGGTGGTGCCCCGCACGATGGAGTCGTCCACGAGGACCACGCTCTTCCCCTGGAAGAAACCCGGCAGCGGGTTGAACTTCAGGCGCACGGCGTCGTCCCGCATGACCTGGTCCGGGGCGATGAAGGAACGCCCCACGTAGTGGTTTCTGACGAGCCCGAAGACGAGCGGAATTCCCCTGGCATTGGCGTAGGAGAGGCCGATGTAGTTGGCCGAGTCGGGGATCGGCACCACCGCATCCGCCGCCACGTCGTCCCCGTCCGCCAGGGCCTCGCCGATGCGGCGTCGGACATCGTACACGCACTCTCCGAAGACCTGACTGTCGGGCCTGGCGAAGTAGATGTGCTCGAAGATGCAGTGGTGACGGGCACCGTTTTCGACGCCGAGAAGTCGGCTCAAGCCGTCGGCTCCCCAGCGGAGGATGCCGCCTGGCTCGACGGTCCCCGTGAAGCGTGCGCGAATGATGTCGAGGGCCACCGATTCGCTGGCCACCACCACCCCGCCCTCCTTCTCGCCGGTGCACATGGGCCGGAACCCCTGCGGATCGCGGAAGGCGTAGAGTTCGGTGGGGGTGAGCAACACCGTGGAGTAGGCCCCCGATCCGCGCTCCATCCAGCGGCGGATGGCCGCCTCCAGGCCCATGCCGTCCTCATACGCCCAGATGCCGATGGCCTTGGCGATCACCTCGGCGTCGTTGGTGCCCTCCAGGGCGTAACCCCTGGCCTCGATTTCGCGCCCCAGCTCGGGGAGGTTCGTGATGTCGCCGTTGCTGGCGAGAGCGAAGAGCGGCCGGCCCCCCTTCACGAAGAGGTGGGGCTGCGAGTTCTCGATGCGGGCGGCCCCTTGGGTGGGATACCGGACGTGGCCGATGGCGGAGCGCCCGGGCAGCGTGTGCAGGATGTCTGGCTTCAGAACGTCCCGGACCAGACCCATGCCGCGAAACCGGTGGAGGGTTTGGCCGTCGGAGGTGGCCAGCCCACACGAATCCTGTCCCCGGTGCTGCTGGGCGAAGAGCCCCTCGCAGGCTGGAATGGCGGCCTCTTGAAATCCGTAGAGCCCCATGATCCCGCACATGAGCGATGGAGTATAGCACGCGAGATTCAGAATTCGGAAAGGGGCAAAGGATTCGCCACCCAGATAACAAGGCGGAAAGGAACTTCACACTGGAGCCGGGGATTTGGTTCTCCTTGTGGGAGGCGCCTCCCGGCGGCGACCCCCATCATCCCCCATCCATCGATTCATCCTCCATGCTCCCTCTGGCGCCTAGCCTTGCGTTCCTCACCGGTTCAGCACGTGGATGGCCTCGCCGAGGGCGGCCTCCACCGACTCAAGGAGCCCTTCGCTCATGGTGGGGTGGGGATGGATGGTCTGGCTCAGGTCGTCCAGGAAGGCGCCCATCTCGATGGCCAGGGCCGCCTCGCCGATCATCTCGCTGGCGTCCGCCCCCACGATGTGCACACCCAGGATCCGCTTGGTCTCGGCATCCGCCACGGTCTTCACGAAGCCCTCCGTGGCGTTGAGGGTCATGGCGCGGCCCGAGGCGCGGAAGGGGAAGGTGCCTGTGACGACCTTGTAGCCTTGGGCCTTGGCCTCCATCTCGGAGAGGCCGGCCCAGGCGATTTCGGGGTCGGTGTAGATGACCGCGGGGATCACCACGTTGTCGAAGGCGGAGGCCTCGCCCGCGATGACTTCGGCGGCCACCTTGGCCTCGCGGTAGGCCTTGTGGGCCAGCAGCGGCCCACCCACCACGTCGCCGATGGCGTAGATGCCGGGCACGTTGGTCTCCATGCGGTGGTTGACCCGGATGAAGCCCTTGGGCTCCTGCTGGACGCCGGCCTCCTTGAGTCCGAGCCCCTCCACGTTGGGGACGCGGCCCACCGAGACGAGGATCTTGTCCGCCTCCAGGAGGGTCTCCTTGTTGTCGCGGTCCTGGATGCGCACCTTGTTGGGGTGTCCCTTCTCGTAGCCCATGGCGCGCTGGCCGAGGTAGAGGCCGATGCCCAGGCTCTTGAGCCTTCTCGTGATGACTTCGCGCAACTCGGGATCGTGCTGGGTGAGGAGTTCGGGGAAGAACTCCACGATGGCCACCTCCGAGCCCAGCCGCCGGTAGACCGAACCGAGCTCGAGGCCGATGTAGCCGCCGCCGATCACCACGAGCCTCTTCGGCACCTCCCTGAGCGCCAGGGCCTCCTTGGATCCGATCACCCTCTCGCCGTCCACGGGGAAGCCTGGGAGCGGAAAGGGGATAGAACCCGTGGCAATAACCGCCTGCTCGAACTCCACGAGCTGGGGCCCCGCTTCGGTGGCCACCTCCAGCTTGCGGTCGCTGAGGAAACGGGCGCGCCCCCGCAGGATTTCGGCGCCGTTCTTGGTGGAGAGGAAACGGACACCGTCGGTGAGTTTCTTGACGATCTGGTCCTTCCAGTCCACGAGCTTGCCGAGGTCCACGCCCACGTCCCTCACCGTCACGCCCATCTTGGAGGCGAGCTGGGTCTGCTCCACGAAATCCGCGGCGTGGATCATGGCCTTGCTGGGGATGCACCCCTCGTTGAGGCAGATGCCGCCCAGGCTTTTCTCGGACTCGATGAGGAGGACGTCCTTCTTGAGCTGGGCAAGGCGGATGGCGGCCAAGTAGCCGCCCGGTCCGGAGCCGATGACGGCCACCTGGCAGCCCTTGCTAAAGGATCCCACGACCATGTCTTTCTCCTCTGAAAAGGTGCTTCGGCGAGGGGAGCCGGGGCATCATCGGTTCCTGAGAGGGCCATGGCGGCGGGATTTCCGCCCTTCCCCCGGGGCCCACGTCACCCGATCTGGCTCGGCCGCCTCACAGGCTGACCATGAGGAGCCCGGGGTTCTCGAGAAGGCGCACCAGGTCGGCCGCGGCCCTCGCCCCCTCGGCCCCGTCGATGATGCGGTGGTCGAAGCTGATGGCGACGTTCATGAGCTTGCGCGGTACGACCACGCCGCCCACCACGGCCGGTCTCTCCTTGATGGCGAAGAGGGCCGCGATGGCCAGCTCGGGCTGGTGAATGATGGGCGTGGCGATGAGGCCCCCGATGGGCCCAATGTTGGTGATGGTGAAGGAGCCGCCCTTGAGCTCCTCGAGGGAGAGGCGGCGCTCCCGTGCCCGCTGGGCCAAGTCGGCGACCTCGCCGGCCAGCTGGAGCATGTCCTTGCGGTCGGCGTCTTTGAGCACCGGGACGATGAGGCCGTCGGGCGTGTCCACCGCCATGCCGATGTGGTAGTACCGCTTGAGGACGATCTCCCCCCGAGCCTCGTCATAGCTCGCGTTGAGCAGAGGGTGCCTCTTGAGCATGGCCACCACCGCCTTGACGAAGATGGGCATGAGGGAGAACTTGGTCCGCCCGTCCGCCTCCACGGTGCCCTTCACCTTGCGGTAGAGCTCCACCAGGTCGGTGACGTCGGCCTCGTCCACGTGGGTCACGTGGGCGGAGGTGTGCTTGCTCGCCGTCATAGCCTCCGCGATCACCTTGCGCAGGTGGGAGATGGGTTCTCGCGTCACGGGGCCCGCCTCGGTGATCTCGACAGGCGCCGAGGGGGTTGCGGGGGCGGAACGCGGCGGAGCCGGCGCGGCCTGGGCGCCGGCGCTCGGGGAGCCCCTCAGGGCGCGGTCCACGTCTTCGTCGGTGATGCGACCGCCCTTGCCGGTGGGAACGGCCGAAGCGAGGTCGACCCCCAGCTTGCGCGCGTAGGCCCGCGTGTGGGGAGTGGCGAGGATTTTCCCCGAGCGCGGTGGAGGGGGGGCGGCCGGTTGAGGCACGGCCGGGAGCGCGGCTGGAAGGGCGGGAGCCGTCGGAGCCGCGGCAGCGGATGCCCCGGTGCCCTTCTCGCCCGGCGAGCCGAATACGGCGATCACGTCCCCCACGTGGATCGTCTCCCCGGCGGCGAACCGCAGGGCCAAGACGCCGCCGGCCTTGGGGGCGGGCAGGTCCACCACGGCCTTGTCGGTCTCCACCTTGACGAAGGGCTGATCCACGGCAACGGAGTCGCCCTCCTTGACCAGCCACTGCACGATCTTTCCTTCGTGGATTCCCTCCCCGACGTCGGGGAATCTGAATTCAAGCGGCATCCTTTGCCTCTCCTCATGGGGGTTGCTCGATACATACCTTAGCACGCTCGGAACACGACCGTATCCGCGGGGCATCGGGTCAAAGGGATCATCCTCGGAGATGCTCCGGCTAGAGTTCCAGCGCGCGTTTGGCGGCGGCCACGACCCGCTCGCGGTTCGGAAGATAGTGGTTCTCCAGCAGGGCGTATGGGAAGACCACGTCGTAGCCGGTGACACGCTCCACGGGGGCTTTCAGGTGGAGCAGCGCGCGTTCGTTGATGAGGGCCACGATCTCTGCCCCGAAGCCGCCCGTCCTCGGTGCCTCGTGAACAACCACGGCCCGTCCCGTCTTGCTCACCGATTCGATGATGGTTCCAGCGTCCACGGGGCTGAGGGTCCGAAGGTCCACCACCTCGGCCGAAACCCCATCGTGGGCCAAAGCGTCGTGGGCCTCCAGGGCCTGCCGTACCATGGAGCCGTAGGCGATGATCGTCAGATCGGTGCCCGATTTGACGACCTTGGCCTTGCCGATGGGCACGGTGTACGGCTCGGAGGGAACCTCCTCCCGAAAGGCGCGGTAGATGCGCTTGGGTTCCAGAAAGACGACGGGGTCCTCGTCGCGGATGGCCGAGGCCAGAAGCCCCTTGGCGTCGTACGGAGTGGAGGGAACCACCACCTTGAGGCCGGGGGTGTTCACCAGGAGCGCCTCGTAGGACTCGGAGTGGTGCTCCGGCGGATGGATGCCCCCGCCGTAGGGCATCCGCACCACCATGGGCAGGTGGGTGCGGCCCCTGGAGCGGTTCCGCATCCGGGCCGCGTGGGCGAAGAGCTGGTTCAGGGCGGGGTAGAGGAAGCCCATGAACTGGATCTCCGCCACGGGACGGAAGCCCGCCGCAGCCAGGCCGATGGAGAAGCCCACGATACCGCTCTCGGCCAGCGGGGTGTCCATCACCCGCTCGGGGCCGAAGGCGTCGAGCAGCCCCTCGGTGACCCGGAACACGCCCCCATCCTTGCCCACGTCCTCGCCCAGAACCAGGACCGCTTCGTCCCGCTCCATCTCCTCCTTGAGGGCCTGGTTGATCGCCTGCACCATGGTCAGGCGCTCGGCCGGGCTCTCCACGGCCCTGAGGCTCCGTTCCTGCTGGTTCGTCGCCTGCTGCCGGGTCATCGTCCCGCCTCCTTCGCGATTTCGTCACGCTGTTCCTGAAGGTTCCAGGGCATCTGCGCGTACATGGTCTCGAACATCTCCACGGGCGAGGGTGCGGGCATGGTCTCCAGCCGTTCGACCTCGGCCTCGATGGCCGCCGCGGCCTCCTCCGTGAGAGCAGCTTCCTTCTTGTCGTTCCAGAGTTTTCGGCTCACGAGGAACTTCCGCATTCGGTCGATGGGGTCGCGCTCCCGCCAGAACTGGAGCTCCTCTGCGGGGCGGTACCGAAGGGCGTCGTCCGCCGTGGTGTGGTTCTCCATGCGGTAGGTGAGGGCCTCGATGAGCGTGGGGCCTCCGCCGGAGCGTGCGCGGTCCGCCGCCTCCTTGGACGCGGCGTAGACCGCCAGCACGTCGTTCCCGTCCACCTGGACGCCAGGGATGCCGTAGGCGTGGGCTTTCTGGGCGATGGATTCGGCGGCCGTCTGGCGCTTGAAGGGCACGGAGATGGCCCACTGGTTGTTCTGGATCAGAAAGACGGTCTGGGTCTGAAAGACCCCCGCGAAATTCAGCGCCTCGTGGAAGTCGCCCTCCGAGGAGGCCCCGTCGCCGGCGAAGCCCACCGCCACGGCGGCCACTTGGCGCAGCTTGAGGGCCATCCCCACGCCCGCCGCGTGGAGCAGCTGGCTGCCCACGGGTATGGAGGGCGGCAGGCAGTTCACGCCCTCGGGGAACAGGTCTCCACGCTCATCGCCCTTCCAAAAAGCGTAGAGGAGGTGCGCGGGGATGCCCCTGAGCGTCATGATGCCGTGCTCTCGAAAGGAGGGGATGAGCCAGTCCTGGGGCTCCAGGGCCAGGGCCATACCCGCCTGGCAGGCCTCCTGTCCGCGCAGGGAGGCGTAGGTCCCGATGCGGCCCTGCCGCTGGAGGTTGAGCGCCTTTTCGTCCAATTTACGCATCTGGACCATCATGCGGTAGAGCATCAGAAGCTGGTCATTCGAGAGGTCCGGCAGGAGAGCTTTGTCCGCCCTGCCGTCCCTGTCCAGAATCTCCAGCCGCTCGGTCACGGCCTGGTGAATGATCTTCCTGGGCATTCGCACTCTCCTCTTCTTCGATTCCGGTCCATCCGGTGTGGAGCCCCCCTCGGGCGCAACAACCTCACCCGTTTGTAAGCAAAAGTCTTGCCGTAGCAGCGCGGGAGAGGCCCGGTGGGCGGGCGGCTAGGGAAGGATCACCCAGCGCGGATCGGCCTCCCGCGCATCGGACCCTGGCGGGAGCGGAGGTGGCGCGGGTTCGGATCGCAGAGGGGAGGCGAGGTCGGAGGCCATTTGCCCGGCCAGCGCCGGGGCGAGCGAGTCGGCGCCCTCCGGCGACGGGGAGGGCAGCGCCCCCATGGCGGCTTCGATGCGGGCCGAGGGCACACCGAAGATCCGGGCCTGGAGCTCGGCATCCAGGCGAAAGAGGAGAGTGCCGTGCACCAGCACCGACCGACTCCTTCGGGCCTGGGCGCACCCCAGCACCTTTCGGCCCCCCAGGAGGAGCGTCTCCGTGCGGTGGTCCTCGAAGCAGATGGGGGAGCGGACCGCAGGAGAGGGCGGCCGGCCGGCCGGCCGCTCCGTGCGGATTCCGGCGGCCGCCAGCCCGGCGCGCACGGATTCGACGAAGGCGTCGTAGAGCCCCTGGATTCCTTGCGCCCACGGGTGGGAGGCCGGAAGACAGAGGCAGAGCGAGAGGGCTCCGTGGTGGTAGACGGCCGTTCCCCCGGTGCTCCGCCGCAACACCGGAATGCCCTTCCGCCCGCAGAAGTCCAGGTCCACCACCCCTTCCGGGCTCTGTCCGTAGCCCAGCACGAGAACCGGCCCGGCCCAGGCGTAGGTCAGCAGGCCCAGAGATCCCTGGCCCGCTTCATCGAGGAGGAGCTCCTCCAGGATCAGGTCCGAGAGGGGCCGGTTGTTGCGTGAATGCCACCAATGCAGGACGGGCTCGGCTTCCAAGGTCCGCCTCCATGCTCCCGGCGAGTCTATCAAAAGGGGGCGGGAAGGCCCACGGCGTTTCATGAACGTTTCGTGATTGTAACATCAGCTGGCCGGGCCCCTCCATCCGAAACGCCGCCTGGGCCCAGGCGGCGCGGAACCCGGGAAGCAAGGGCTCCCCAGAGTTGATTCGGGCTCCACGATCGGAGAAACGGCTCCGTGCAAGAGGCCGATGCCGTCTCTCTTTTTTGTGGAATGCGAGGGAGTTTTGTGTGTTTCCCTGAAGCTCTTGACTATCCCAGCCCGGGGATGTAATTTGATAATCGTGGTTAAAGAACTCCTTGTCAGCTGGCGAGCGAAGCAGGTTGAGTAACCACAACAGGGGGTTGGTAGTCCTGCAGATCGAGGTTAGGAAGAGGAGGCAGGCATGTCAGAGGCCCACCGTGTAAGCGGGTTGTGCGAGACCGCGAAAGGGAGAGGGGGTACCCGCCTCGTCCGTTTCGCATCGGCCCTTCTGGCCCTGGGGGCGCTCCTCTGGTTCGCTCCCGTGCAGGCAGGTCCGGCGAGGCCGGCTGCCGTCGGCCTTGCTCCGCTGCCGTCGGCGGCCTCTCTTTCGGGACCGGGCTCCAAGGTAATCTATCCTTTCCAGTCCGGTGCGCAGGGAGGAGCCGAGCGGGCCATGCCCGCCGCCTTCGACCTGCGGGCCGGGGCTCCGTTGCCGCGACTTGAGGCGCTGGGCCAGCAGCCGTCCGATTCGTGGGTCTCCGCGCTCTGGACGGGCGTGGCTCTTCAGCTCCAGGGCAGCGCCATCCCGGATCCCTCGGCGGCAAGCGCCTTCCCACACGATGCTCCGGGAAGCGTGGCTTCGGCCGTAAACCTCTGGGCCCAGGTCGGACTGAAGGCCCTGTCGGGTGAGCGCATGGTGCCCGAAGGCTGGCGGGTCTTGCCCAAGGGCGATCTGGCCATCAAGGAGACTCTGTTGGGAGGCGCGCCGGTCTTCTCGCTCATGGCCACCGAATTCCCGGGTTTCGCGGCCTACGATGGCAGGAGCGTGCTCACCTACGAAGGTGAGGCGGCCCCCGACCGATCCGTGGTCATCCTGGGCTGGAGCGACGATGCCCTCGGGACGGGGCGGGGTGCCTGGCTGGTATTCGACGGCGATCCGAGTTGGGGCGACGGGGGCATTGGGTACGTGGCCTACGGCTCCGCGGGCATCGGTACCGCCGCCACGGCCATCACGGGCTTCCGCGTCGCATCGCAAGGAGAGAGCCTCTACCTGCAGGATTACGCCGGGCCGAACCGGCTCGCGGGATATGGCCAGCCGAGGGCCTGGGCCGCGGAGCGCTACGTGGCCCGCGGAAATGAGACCCTCAAGGCGGTGGAATTCTGGCTCCCCGAGTCGGGCATGAGCTACACGATCCGAATCTACGGGGACATGCAGGACGGGCGGCCTCAGCACCTGCTCTTGAAGCAGTCGGGCGTCGCGCAGGATCCTGGCTACGCGAGTGTGGCCCTGAACAGCCCGATCCAGGTCCAGCGCGGCCAACCTTTCGCCGTGGTGCTGGGGATTAAGGGAAGCTCCTCCTATCCGTTGGCCGTCGATACGAGGGATGGGAGCATGCCCTCCGATGGCGCCTTTTTCAGCGCAGATGGACTTCACTTCTCCTCCACCACCTCGTTCCGCCCGGGGCTGCGCGTGAGAGCCGTTGCCGAACAGGGAGTACCGGAGGCCACCACCATCCTCACCTTCACGGCCAGTTCGCCGGTGGTCGCCTCAATTCCCATGACCTTCAGCTTTGCGGCCCAGGGAACCAGCGCCGCCGACGCCCTGACCTACACGCTGGACTCCGGCGATGGCACGCCCAAGGGTACAGGCGCCCTGACGGCCAATACCCTGACCACCGTGAACCACACTTACGCCAAGGCGGGAAGCTACACGGCCACTTTGACGGTTAAGGATACGGTCGATAATACCACCGCCACGGCCTCCCTCACGGTCACGGTGCTGATAACCGTCACCGCGACCTCCGACGTCAACTGCGGGCTTGCCGCGCTCAACGTCTGCTTTACTGGGAGCGCGAGCAACGGCACGCCACCCTACACTTACCTCTGGACCTTTGGAG
>JBMFSH010000014.1:0-65827 GCA_049967655.1 Acidobacteriota bacterium | reverse complement strand
ACGCCGGGCATGTACCGCGCCTGGAGCGACCGATCCGGCCGCATTCGGACGGCCATCTTCACGGCGGCCGCGGAGCGCGGTCCGTGACTCCCCTTCAGCGGACGGGCCTGGCGATCGCCGCCGCGGGAGGGCTGATCGCCGTCGTGGGCCTCCTGGTGGCCAGCGGCGCCCTCAGGTGGTTCGGGCGCCTTCCGGGGGACATCCGGATCGAGCGGGACCACGTCCGCATCACTATCCCCCTCGCCAGCATGCTCCTCCTCTCCCTCGTCGCGAGCCTCCTCCTCCACCTTCTGCGCCGGCTTTGGTAGGGCGCCCCGGCCGCCGGAGCGCCCGTTCCGGCGCTTCGGGTGTGGCTCCCTAGACCGCGCCCTCGGTGCAGCAGCGGAAGATCCAGATCTTGAGGAAGTCCATCAGGAAGAGAAAGGCCGCCGTGGTGCCGAAGGTCAGGGCGACGAGCGCCCAGGGGACGGCGGCCATCAGGATGCCGAAGGCGGCCATCAGGCTGACGGCGGCCACGTCCACCACCGTGCTGCCGAGCATCCATCGGCTGGGCAGGGAATGCCAGAAGTGGTGCCGCTCCCGCACCAGGTAGACCGTTCCCTGGCCGGTAAAAACCAGCATCACGAACATGAGGGTCTGCACCTGGGGCAGCGGAAGGCGCAGCCAGGCGCTGGCGGCGTAGAAGAGGCCGAGGGAGAAGAGCAGGAGCGGAACCGCCATCGCCGAGGCCGCCAGCATGAGGGGCCGAATCGCCCAGCGGTCCGGCTTTTTGGCGAAGGTCACGTGGTCGGTCGTGATGGACATGGTGACGAAGTCGTTGGCGAAGAGCAGCAGGACGATGAGCATGGGCGTGAGAACGAGCACCTTGGCGATCACCAGGCCCAAGCTCAGGAAGAGGGCTATCTGGAAGGTCTTGATGATCTTGTTGAGCGTGTAGGTGAGCATGCGCTGGTAGATGCGCCGGCTCGTCTGCACGGCGTCCACGATGTTGCCCAGGCCGGGGGTGGTCAAGACCAGGCTGGCGGCGGCCTTCGCCACGTCCGTGGCGCTGGAGACGGCGATCCCCACCTCCGCCTGACGAAGGGCCGGGGCGTCGTTGACGCCGTCGCCCGTCATGCCCACCACGTGCCCCGCTGCCTGCAGAGCCTTGACGAGGTGAAACTTGTCCTCCGGGAAGACCCCCGCGAAAATGTCGCCCTTGAGGGTCTCGCCGCTCACCCGCCCGCGCAGTCCCTCGGCGGAGCAGGCGGCACCCTCGATACCCACCTGGCTCGCCACCGATTGGGCCGTGAGAGGGTCGTCGCCGGTGACCATGAGGACGCGCACGCCGAGGTCCCGAAGGTGCTGGATGAGGGCGCGGGCATCGGGGCGGGGCGGGTCCTGCAGACCCAGCAGTCCACCCACCTCCAGGGGGCCGTCGGGAGGGCCCGCCGCCACGGCCAGGACCCGGCAGCCCTTCGACGCCATCTGGGCCACCTCGTCCTGAAGGTCGGTTCCGGGGCCGACCAGGGCCGCGATGGTCCCCGCCGCGCCCTTGACGATCCTGAGGGTCTGACCATCGGGCAGGCGCACCAGCGCCTCGGAACGCTTGGTGGCCGGATCGAAGGGCGTGAAGCGGAGGCGGTCGCCCTGCGCCTGCACGTTCCGCTCCTTGCCGGCCTTCAGGATCGCCATGTCCAGGGGGTCCTGCGTGGCCTCCTCGGAGGCCCACATCCCCCAGCGCAAGAGCTCCTCTTCGCCGTGCGGCGCGTAGGCGTGCAAGTCGGCCAGGGAGAGCTGGTTCAGGGTGATGGTGCCGGTCTTGTCGCTCGCCAGCACCGTCATGGCCGCGGCCTCCTCGATCGCCGAGAGGCGCGTGGAGAGGACGCCGTGGCGGGCCAAGTCGGCCGCGCCCAGGGCCGTTCCCAGGGTGAAGGTGGCCGGGAGGGCAACCGGCACCGAGGCCACGAGAAGGATGAGCGCGAAGGGCAGAAGCACGTGCCACGGCAGCCCCGCGTAGAGCGCGTAGAGCGAGACGAGCACCACCAGCGCGGCATCGGCGATGATCAGGACCTTGACGATGGAGAGAATGGTGGACTCCAGGTGGCTGACGGTCTTGGCCGTGCGGACCAGCTCGGCGGTCTTCCCGAATTTCGACCGCGTCCCGGTGGCCGTCACCTCTCCCGTGGCCTCACCCCGCTTGACCACGGCTCCCGCGAAGGCCGTGGCCCCGGGGCCTCCGTCCACGGGGGCGGACTCCCCCGTGAGCGCCGACTGGTCCATTTCGATCTGGCCCTCCCCCAAAAGCACGTCGGCGGGCACCAGGTCGCCCATTCGCAGGTGGATCACGTCGCCCGGCACCAGATCGGCCGCCGCGACGGGCTTCCACGCCCCGTCCCTCAGCACCCGGGTCTGCACGGTGAGGTGCTGGCGCAGCACCGCGAGGGCGCTTTGGGCTCGACTCTCCTGAACCAGGCTGAGGAGGGCGTTGAAGAGGAGCAGGGCCCCGATGACGACCGCCTCGGGGACCTTGCCCAACACGAGCTCCAGCACCACCGTGGCTTCCAGCATCCACGGCACGGGAGCCCAGAACTTGCTCAGGAAGGCCAGGAGGGGATGGGGCTTCTCCTCCACCACCGAGTTGGGGCCGTATTGAGCGAGGCGCCTGGCGGCCTCCTCGCCGCTCAATCCGGAGGGCGGCGCCGGCGAAGAGCCTCCCGGCGATCCCTTGGCCGGTTCGGCCGTTGTTCCTCCCACAGGGGGGTCTCCGGGGGCCCCCATCAGCGGAATCCCTCCCCGCCGGAGCCGACCACGCCCCGAATGAGGGCCAGGTCCCTCTGGGGCACCTCGGTGAATTCCACGCCGATCTCGAAGCCGCCCTCCTCGCGGGGTTTGCTGTAGACCACCCTCACCCGGGCCTCGGCCAATTCGACGCCGATGAGGATGGACAGGTAGAGGGTTTCGCCCGCCTCCAGCGGCTCGGCGTGAAGGAAGCTGCAGCCCCCCAGACCCACGACCTCCGTCGTCGTGAGCCCGCCCTCCTCGCCGGCGCCCAGCTTGCGGACAACGACGGAATTCCTGGAGGGGACCCGCGGGAATCGGCGCGCCGGGGCATCCTCCTGGCGGGGGGGCCGGGGCCGGTCGGATTTCTTCTTGCTGGGCATGGCCGCCTCCTTGGATGGGGCGCTATCGAACCACCTTCCAGACGCTGTCCATGACCGTTCCGTCCACCCACTTTACCACGGCCACCGCCTCCCGGCCTCGCCGCGGCGGCCTGGGTTTGCCCCCGCACATCCGGTCCACCTCCCGCTGGATGTCGCGGATATCGCGGATGGGCAAGCCTTTGCCCTTCACGGCCTCCAACAGGTCGAGGCGGCGCGGGTTGATGGCGATGCCGCGCTCGGTGACGACCACGTCGATGAGCTCGCCGGGGCCGGTGAGTGTGGTGACCTCGTCCACGATGACGGGGATGCGGTCGCGGACGGCGGGCACGGCGAGGATGGTGCAGCCCGCGAAGAGGCAGTTCTGCCAGCCGCCGATGCCGTGGAGCAGGCGCCCGTCGGAGTGGGTGACCACGTTGGCGTTGAAGTGGACGTCCACCTCCGTGGCTCCGAGGACCACGGCGTCCACGAAGGTGCCGAAGAAACCCTTGCCGTGGTAGTTGTAGCTCGTGAAGGGGCTGGTGGCCACGTGGCGAGGGTTGTCGCGCATGCTTTGAACGGCGTCCAGGTCGAAGGTCTGGCCGTCCAGGATGTAGTCGCACAGCCCCTCGTTGAGCATCTCCACCAGGTACTTGGTGGAGCCGCCGCGGACGAAGCGCGCCTTCACCCCCGCCCGCTTCATCATCTCTTTGAGGTAGATGGCGAAGGCCAGCGCCGTCCCCCCCGCCCCCGCCTGGAAGGAGAAGCCGTCGCGCAGGATCCCGGCGTCGCGCACGAAGCGCGCCACCAGCTCCGCGAGGAGAAGCCGGTCGGGGCTCTTGGTGATCTGCGTGGTGCCCGAGACGATCTGGGAGGGGTCGCCCACCTTGTCCACCACCACTACGGCGTCCACGTGGTTGCCCTGGATCTGCCAGGGGATGGCCGGGAAGGGGACCAGGTGGTCGGTGACCACGATGACTTTGTCGGCGTAGAGCGAGTCGGCCAGCGCGAAGTTCAAGGACCCGCAGGCCGCGGGGCCGTTGACGCCGTTGGCGTTGCCGAAGGGATCGGCGCAGGGGGCCGCGATGACGGCGATGTCCACGTGCACCTCGCCGTCCTGGATGGCCTGCCAGCGTCCGCCGTGGGAGCGCAGGACGCCGAGCCCCCGCATTTTTCCGTCGGTGCAGTAGTCCCCCAGGGGGCCGTTCATGGAGCCCTCGATGTGGTGGACCACGCCCTTCTCCATGTGCTGGATGATGGGTTCGTGGCAGGGGAAGGAGGCGGAGGGGAACCACATGAGGTCCTCCTTGCCCATCTTCGCCGCCGTGTCGAAGAGGAGGTTCGCCACCCGGTCGCCGTTGCGGAAGTGGTGGTGCGTGGAGAGGGTCATGCCGTCCGAAAGGCCGCACAGCTCCAGCGCCTCGGCCAGCGAGCCGACCCGCTTGTCCCCGTCGCCGGGGAAGTTGGCCGCGCTCGCGATGGGCGGCGCGGCCTTGCGCCCCTTGGCCACGTAGCCGTCCACCCCCCGGTAGGGCACCTGCTTCCTTCCGTTCACCGCCGCCGGCACCAGCCGCCCCAGCGCGTTCTTCTTCAATTCCACCTTAGCCATCGTTCAACCCCTAATTGAACCATAGAGACGCGGAGAAAAACTCTTTGCCAAGCGGCACATACGGAAGTCCAGATCGGCTAGGTTGAGCTGAAAGCGTGGGCAGGCAAACGTTGGAGGCGGTCGAAAAAAACCAGCGCTCCCGTTCACCGGCGGCCTCCTCTGGGTCCCCGGCGCTGGATGGACCTTGCGAAGGCTCGGACCTCCGCGTCGTTCCCTTCGTTCCCCTTCAGATTACCATGCCCCGTCATGGCACAGGGCCCGTTGCTCCCTTCGGTACCCTCGGTGAAGGGATTCTCTCCTGCGAGGAGGGCGAGGCCGCGCTGGGCGGCGGCGCGGTAGGTTGGGGCGAGGGCCTCCTCGAGGGGACGCTCTCCGCGCCAGAAGGGAAAGCCTCCGAGCCGCTTGAGAAGGGCTTCGGGCACCTCGGCGGCACTGGAGACGGGCAGCGCCAGCGGGACCGCAGGGCCTTGCGTTCCCCAGAAGGCGCCGTGGTCAGAAGGGAGCGGGACGGAAGGCTCGGGCGCGGGGCTCTCGGGCGCGGGCGCGCGGCGTTGGCGGGTCGAGGCTTTGGCCTTAGGCGCTGGGGAGCCCACGAGGGCCGGGAGCTCTTCGCGGGTCAGCCCCCTCAGCTTGAGCAGGAGAAACGGGTCCCGGTCGAACTCCTCGGCCATCAGGTAGTAGACGGCGGCGATGTGTTTGCAGGGGTTGGACCAGTCGGGGCAGGAGCACTCGGTCTTGAGGTCCTGGCTCCTACCGGGGAAGAGGGGCGCGCCCGCTTCGGCGAAGAGCTCCTCGATCCCCTCGGGCATCTCGCCCGCGAGCAGCTTGGCCGCGAAGAGGGCCTCTCTTCCCAGGGCCTGGCCGAGGGCCTGGCGCTCCTTGTCCGAAAAGGGCTTGAGGCGGATGACGACGTCGTAGGGCCTCGGCCGCGAGCCCTGCACCTTGGCCTTCACCTCCCCCTGCTCGATCCCGACCTGGGTCACCTGGCCGCGCCGGGCGTAGGAGCGCCCCCGGCCCAGGCGGGCGCCGATGTCGAAGCTCTCCAGGACGGCAATCCACCGCTTGGCCCACCAGGTGGTGCCGAAGGCGCCCCGCGAGGTTTTCGCCTTGATGCCGTGCTTGGCCTCCCTCGGGCGAGAGGGCTTGTAGCCCCAGTAGTCCCACGTGCTCATGGCCGCATCACTCCGCCACGGCGCCGGGCTCCAGGGCGAAGAGAGCCCGGAGCTCGTCGTTGTTCAGTTCCGTTAGCCAGGTTTCGCCGGCGCCCACAACCCTCTGGGCCACGGCCTTTTTCCGCTCGATCATGGCGTCGATCTTCTCCTCCAGCGTCCCCGCGCAGACGAATTTGTGTACCTGGACGTTTTTCTTCTGCCCGATGCGGAAGGAGCGGTCGGTGGCCTGGTTTTCCACCGCGGGGTTCCACCAGCGGTCGAAGTGGAAGACGTGGCTCGCGGCCGTCAGATTGAGGCCCGTGCCGCCGGCCTTGAGCGACAGGAGGAAGAGGGGCGGCCCATCCCTTTGCTGGAACCGCTCCACCATCGTGTCGCGCCGCCCACGAGGCGTCCCGCCGTGCAGGAAGAGCACCTCCCGGCCGAAGGTCTCTTGCAGGTACCGCTGCAGCAAGGTCCCCATTTCGGTGAACTGCGTGAAGACCAGGGCCTTGTCGTTCGCGGCGAGCACCTCCTCGAGCATCTCCTCCAGGCGTGCCAGCTTGCCCGACCGCCCGCGCAGCGACGAGCCGTCCCCCAGCAGATGCGCGGGGTGGTTGCACGCCTGCTTGAGCCTCAGGAGCGTGGAGAGGACGAGGCCCTTGCGCTGGATGCCGCGGGCCTTGGACAGCTCACGGCCCACGTCGTCCAGGACGGCCTGGTAGAGGCTGGCCTGCTCCTTCGTGAGGGTGCAGAAGACCTTCATCTCTTGCTTCTCGGGTAGGTCCCTGATGACGGCCTTGTCGGTCTTGAGGCGCCTGAGGATGAAGGGTCCCGTGACGCGCTTGAGGCGCGCTGCGGCCTCCGGGTCCGATCCCGTTTGGACGGGGAGAAAGAAGGTGCGCCGGAAGGCGGCCTGGGTTCCGAGGAGCCCCGGATTCAGGAAGGCCATGAGCGCCCAGAGGTCGCCCACGTGGTTCTCCACGGGAGTGCCCGTGAGGGCGAGGCGGTAACCGGCCTTGAGCGCGCGGGCGGCCTGGGCCTGCTTGGCCTGCGGGTTCTTGATGTTTTGCGCCTCGTCGAGGATGACGCCGCGCCACGGAACGGCTGCCAGGGTTTCGGCCTCCCGGTGGAGGAGCCCGTAGCTCGTGATGACGAGGGCCGTGCGGCGCGCCTCTTTCTCGAAGGCCGCCTTGGAGCGCCTCCCCGCGCCGTGGTGCACGAGAACCGGCAGGCCGGGAGTGAACCTCGCGGCCTCCCGCTGCCAGTTTCCCACGACCGAGGTGGGGCAGACGAGGAGGACCGGGTCCCGCTCGCCCCCCTCCCAATCCCGCTGAATCATGGCCAGGGCTTGAATCGTCTTGCCCAGGCCCATGTCGTCGGCCAGGCAGGCGCCCAGCCCCCACTTCGCCAGGGAGGCCAGCCACGCGTAGCCGCGGAGCTGGTAGGGCCGGAGGGTGCCGGAGAAGCCGCCGGGCGGAGGCAGCTCCTTCACCGCGGTCTCGCCCCCCGCCAATGTATCCAGCATGGCCGCCAGCTCGCCCTTCGCCGCCACCGAGGCCACGGGGAGCCCCGCCGGAGAGGCGGCGCCCAGCGACATGGCCATGAGGTCGCGCACCGTGGTCTTCGCCGCCTTGCCGTCCTTCATCAAGGCCAGAGCCTTCTGGATCTGCTCTGAATCCACCGTGACCCATTGGCCCCGCAGCCGCACCAGCGGCGCCTTGAGGGCCGCCAAGTCCGAAAGCTCCCGGTACGAGAGGGGCTCGCCCCCCAGCGCCGCGGACCACTCCACCTGGACCAGGCTCTCCAGCGAGAGCCCCTGCGACGCGCGGAGGACCGGGACCTTGGCGTGCGCCGTGAGGGCCAGGCGCTCGCGGGCACCCGCCCCGGTCCACCAGGCGGGAAGAAACAGGCCGAAATCGGCCTGTTCCAGCAGCGGCGCCGTGCGGGCCAGGAACTCGTAGGCTCCCGCCGCATCCAGCGACAGGCCGCTCGGCCTGGGCACCTTGAGGCTCGCAGCGATTGACGGGCAGAGCGCCGAGGCCTGCCCGAGGAAAGCCAGGGCTGAGGCCTTCGGGTCGGCCCCGAGACGCGCCATGGCCCGGCTCGCGCGAGTCCTGGGGCGAAAGACGTCCTCCACGGGCACCAGCAGGCTGGGATCCTCGTGGGGATGGAGGAGATAGTCCACGCGCCACTCTTGATCCCCGGGCTGGGCATCCCGATGGACCCCCTTGGGCGGCTCTTGGAGGCGGAAGCAAAGACGCACCGGCGAGGATTGCATGGCCGCCAGGGGCTCGCGCCAGCGCGCGACCTCCTCGCGCAGGGTTTCGCCTTCGGTGAGCCCGAGGGCCAGGAAGGGGTCGTGACCCTTCAAAGAGTTCAGCCATGCCTCGTGGTGGTTCCCGGAGAAGGCTAGCCGCCCGGATAGACGGCTTCGCGGCTGGGATTCTTGGGGCGCATCCGGGCGAAAGAGCGCGTCCACGGCGCCATCGAGAAAGGCCTCCAGCACGGAGGCGGGGCGGGCCTCCGGCGGAGAGGGAGCCGCCTCGCGCGAGAGGGCGCGGGCAGACGGCGGCATGCGCGCCGCGAGGGTGGCCGCTCGCGACGGCCACGAACCCAGGAGGAGAGACTTCCAGGCGGCCCGAAGGGCCTCGCCGTTCCTCTCCACGGCGGGCAGAACTTGCCCCCGCGCCACGATGGCCCCTGCCAGCCTCAGCGCTTCACACCAGAAGGCCACATCGGTTCCGAGAAGAACGCCCGGGGCCAGCGAAGCCTTGTCCATGCAAGCCGCCAGCCATTCCACCATGGCCCGCCCATCCAGCGGAAGCGCGGGAACGGACCACGCCGTAAGCACCACCGGGACGGCCTCACCGCGGATCTCACCCAGCAGAGGGGAGGAAGGCAGGGGTTTGCCCGATGACGTGGGCAGCCAGACGGTGGCCAAAACAACGCGGGTCTTTGTAAGGGCGAGAGACTCGCCCGCGGGCGAGGCCGCCTCCGCCAGGAGAGCCGCGGGAGCCGAAAAGGGATGGGGCAAGGGCCGCCATACCTTGGGCGGCCGCCCGCGCCGCTTCGCCGGCGAAGATTCCTCCGCCTCCCCTTCGCCCCATACCAGGAGGTGGGGAGCCTCGAAGGCCGCGTGGAGGATCAGCAAACCGCCCCTCCTTCCCCGGCGCTCCGGCTTCGGTTCATCCCCGGCACAAGCCGCCCCAGCGCGTTCTTCTTCAATTCCGCCTTAGCCATCGCTCAACCCCTGACTGAACCACAGAGACACAGAGGCACAGAGAAAAGATCTCTCTCGTGGAAGAGAAAGACACTCCTGATCCACGTGCGCTTCTCTTCTGTTCGTCTCTCTCCCAAAGGTCTCTCTTGCCACAACCCGATGCTCCTCCTCCCTGTCTCTGTGCCTCTGTGGTTAGCTTTTTCTCCAGTCCTTGGGTAGCAACCCCAGGGCTTCGGCCATGCGCACGGTGCGCAGGGCGCGTTTGACGACGGGGGGGTCGATCATCTTGGAGCCGAGGGCCACCACGCCGAGCCCCTGGCGCTCGGCCTCCTCGAAGGCCAGGACGATGCGGCGGGCCCGCTCGATCTCGTCGGCGCTCGGCGCGAAGGCCTCGTGAACCACGGGCACCTGGCGCGGGTGGATGCAGCCCTTGCCCTCGAAGCCGAGGGACTTGGCTTCGAGGCACGCGGCGCGCAGCCCTTCCATGTCCGACACGTCGGAGAAGACCGTGTCGATGGGCGTGACGCCGGCGGCGCGGGCGGCGTTCACCACCACGGAGCGCGCCCAAAAGGACTCGCGGCCCTCGGGCGTGCGCGGAGCGCCGATGTCCGCCGTGTAGTCCTCCAGGCCGATGGTGAGAGCCACTACGTTGGGGCTGGCCGTGGCGATCTCCAGCGCCCGGAAGCAGCCGAGGGCGCTCTCGATGATGGGCATGAGGAGAACCGGCGCCTTGAACCCCGAGGCCCTGCGGACCTCCTCCGCCCGCTCGTCTACGACCCGCACCTGCTCGGCCGATTCGACCTTGGGGATGAGGAGCAGGTGCACGTTCTGCGGCACCACCGCCTCCACGTCCAGAAGGCCCCGCTCGCCCTGGTTGATGCGCACCGTCCGCTCGCACGAGCCGAAGTCCACGGCCCGCAGGGCGTTGCGCACAAGGATCCGGGCCGCGTCCTTCTCGGCCGGCGCCACCGAATCCTCGAGGTCCAGGATCACCCCGTCGGGTTCGTGGAGCGCCGCGTTGAGGAAGAACTTGGGCTCGTTGCCCGGAAGGTAGAGGCGCGAGCGGCGGAAGCGCTCCCGGAGGGCCTTGGCGCCCAAGCCCGGCCCAGGCTCGGGTAGACAGGCGTGGCCTTCGGCGAGGCCGGCCCGCTTCACGGCGGTCTCCACCCGGGCCATGAGAACGAAGTCGAGAGCGCCGAAGTCCTCCACGGTCACCGCGGCGTGCTTCACGCCAAGGGACTCCAGCGCCTTCGCGCACGTGGCGCGCACCGCGTCGCCGTACATGGCCTCGACCTTCGTCGTCACCGACAGCTTCAGGCCGCCGCGCGCCTTCGGCTCCACCCGCACCCAGCAGTCCGACCGGATCTTCTCCCCCCTCCGTCCCGCCTCAGCCACCGTTCCCATCGGATCCCCCTAAGGATTCACCACAGAGACACAGAGGCACAGAGAAAGCGATTCCCCGAAGACGACAAAACCAGAGGATAGTCCTGATTTTCCGCTTCGAAGGCAATCTTTCGCCGCCATTCGGCCCTGTTCCTCTGTGTCGGTGCCTCTGTGGTTCAGCTCCTTCTTTGTTCCTTCAGCTTCTTGCGGGCATAGGGCAGCAGGCCGCCCGCATCGCGGATGGCGAGGATCTCGGGGGGGAGCGCCGGGAAGGAGAAGCTCCGCCCGCCCACGGCGATTCTGCCGGAGGCCGCGTCCACCGAGACCGCTTCGCCCTCCCGGTAGGCCTCCACCGCCTCCGGGCACTCCACGAGCAGGAGCCCCTGGTTGATGGCCGACCGGAAGAAGATGCGCGCGAAGGACTTGGCCACCACCGCCTGGATTCCCGCCGCCTTGAGGCCGAGCGCGGGCTGCTCGCGGCTGGAGCCGCAGCCGAAGTTCTTGCCTGCGAGGACCACGTCCCCAGGCTTTACGCTCTTCGCGAAGGCCGGGTCCAAGTCTTCGAGGAGGTGCGGCAGGATCTCCTCCGCCTTCGCGCAGGTGTAGGTGTACCGCCCCGGGAACAGCAGGTCCGTGTTCACATCGTCGCCGTACTGGAATACCGTCATCGAACGACCTCTTTTTTCACCACAGAGACACAGAGGCACAGAGGAAAGAAACTTTCCTTGCCAAAAGAAAAACCGTGCCGCCCCAGGTCCCGTGTCCCAGGTCCTGTCTTTCCCGCATGACCTTTTCGCTTCACCCAAAACGCCCTCCTCTGTGTCCCTGTGCCTCTGTGGTTAGATCACATCCCTCGGGTCGGTGAGCACGCCGGTGAGAGCGCTGGCGGCAACGGTGAGTGGGCTGCCGAGGAAGACCTCGGCCTCCTTCGATCCCATGCGCCCCCGGAAGTTGCGGTTGCTCGATGAGATGCAGCGCTCGCCCGGAGCGAGGAGCCCCTGGTGCGCGCCCAGGCAGGGGCCGCATCCCGGCGGACCCACCATGGCGCCGGCCTCCACCAGGGTCGCCAGGGTGCCGTCCGTGATGGCCCCCTGGAAGATGCTCCGGCTGGCCGGGATGACGAGCAGGCGCACGCCGGGGGCGATGTGCTTTCCCTTCAGGATGGCGGCCGCCGCCTGGAGGTCCGACAGGCGTCCGTTGGTGCAGGTGCCCAGGTAGGCCTGCTGGACGGGCAGCCCCGCCACCTCGGAGACGGGCGCCACGTTGTCCACGGTGTGCGGCTTGGCCACCATGGGCTCCAGCTCCGACAGGTCGTAGCTCAACCGGCGGCCATAGTCCGCGTCGGCATCGGCCCAGACCGGCTCGTATTGGGCGCTGGGGGCGTGGACCGAGAGGTAGGCCCGCGTGATGCCGTCCACGGGGAAGACCGCCAGCTTGGCGCCCATCTCGACGCCCATGTTGGCCATGGTGAGGCGGTCGTCCATAGTGAGACCGGCCAAGTCGCCGTGGAACTCCACGGCCTGGTAGTTGGCGCCGTCGGCGCCGATGGCCCCGATGATCCGCAGCACGAGGTCCTTTCCCATGACCCCCAGGGGAAAGGTTCCCTTCAGCGAGACCCGGATGGTCTCCGGTACCTTGAGCCAGGTCTCGCCCGTGAGGAGCAGGACCGCCGCCTCCGTGCGGTCGATGCCGGCCGCGAAGGCGTTCAGCGCGCCGTACGTGCAGGTGTGGCTGTCGGAGCCCAGGATGAGCCGGCCCGGCTGGGCGAAGCCCTTCTCCACCATGAGCTGGTGGCAAACCCCTTCGCCCACGTCGAAGAAGTGCTTGACCCCGTAGTCCTTCACGAACTGGCGGATCTTGGCGTGGCCGAGGGCCGTCTTCTCGTCCACAGCCGGCACCACGTGGTCGATGGCGATGACGGGCAGGTCCGCTCTCACGAGGCCGTAGGCCTTGAGCTCCTCGGCCACCTTCGCCACGATGGCGCTCGTGTTGTCGTGCGTCAGCAGGTGATCGGGCCGCACCGTCACGATCTGTCCGGGCACCACCCCCGGAAGCCCTGCCCGCTTCGCCAGCACCTTCTCAGCAAACGTCTTGCCCATACAGAACTCCAAAGAGAATCTCACCACAGAGACACAGAGGCACGGAGACAAGAGGCCTCAATGGTCAGGACAAGAAGCGCTGCACCGTAAAGCCTTCGTCTATCTCGAACCTTCCCGCGCGACGTCGCCGCCACATCTTAAAAGTCTTCCTCTGGGCCTCTGTGCCTCTGTGGTTGGCCTTTGCTCACCCCAGCAGGCCGCCGCGGAGGTAGGTCTGGAGCTGCACCTCCGGCCAGGGCTGGGCCTTCACTTCGCGCCCGCCTCGGCGGAGGATGCGCCCCGCCGCGAAGTCCACGGTGATCTCTTCGCCGTCCAGGATATCCGTTTCCACCAGGTCGCTGACCACGATCGGGAGCGCCGCGTTGATGGCGTTGCGCTCGTAGATGGCCCCGAAGCTCTTCGCGACGATGGCGGCGATGCCGAGGGCCTTGAAGCAGTCCACGGCTTGCTGGCGCGAGGAACCCGCCCCGAAGTTGGCCCCCGTCACCACGATGTCGCCGGGCCGCGCTTTTTGTGCAAAATCCTCCCAGCCCGCGAGGTTGCCGAAGGCGTACGGGGCCATCTCCTCCAGCTTCGTGATGGCCAGGTGCCGGTTGTGGAAGATCATGTCGGTGTCGATGTTGTCCTTCCGGATGACCCAGACCCGCCCCGTGACCACCAGCGGCCGCTCGCGGCCGGGGGCGGCGGTGCCGGAAGGGGGTGCGGGGCGGGCGCCCTCGCCCGCCGCCTCGCGGCTGCCGGAGACCGCGCCACGGGAGAAGAGGGCCGGTTTCTCCGGGATGTGTTCGGGGTCGGTGAGAAATCCCGCCACGGCGGAGGCGGCCGCCACGGCCGGGCTCGCCAGGTAGACCTCGCCCTTGCCCTGCTTGCCGGCGAAGTTCCGGTTGCCCGTGGAGACGGTCACCTCGCCCGGTCCGTTCTGGCCCACCTGGCCCGCGGCGCAGCCTCCGCAGCCGGCGTTAGAGATAAGGGCGCCGGCCCTCTTGAACAGGTCGAAGAGGCCCTCCGCCATGGCGCGGCGCCACATGGCGTCGGTCGTGGGAACGATCTTGAGAACCACGCCCGGAGCCACCTTCCGGCCCCTGAGGACCCGAGCCGCCTCCTCCAGGTCCTCGTAGCGGCCGTTGGTGCAGGAGCCGATGAAGACCGAATCGATTTTCCGGCCGCGCACGCTCTCCAGCTCCACCACGTCCTCCGGGTGGCCGGGCCGCGCCATCATGGGGCCGAGCCCCGCGAGGTCCACCACCTCCGATCGGACGTAGGCAGCGCCGGACTCCGCCGTGACGGGCCGCCAGTCCTCACGCCCCGTGGCCTTTCGGCAGTGGGCGATGACCGCCTCGCTGGGCGGGAAGAGAAGGATGATCGCCCCCATTTCGGTGGCGAGGGAGGCGATGGTGATCCGGCCCGCCAGGTCGAGGGATTCGGTGTAGCCGCCGTAGAGTTCGGCCGCGCAGCCCAGCAGGCCGTTGGCGCCGAAGTGTCGCAGGAGCGCCAGCCCCACGTCCTTCGGCGAGGCCCCGGGAGCCGGGTGGCCCGACAGCTCGATCCTCACCGTGGCCGGCACCTTGAACCAGACCTTGCCGAAGGCCCAGGCGGCGGCGATGTCCTGGTCCCCCATCCCCTGCCCGAAGGCGCCGATGGCGCCGAGGATGTTGGCGTGGGAGTCGGTGGAGACGAAGGTGGAGCCGGGCCAGGCGAGCCCTTCGTCGATGGCCAGGTGGGTGCCGATGCCCGCGTCGATGTCGAAGACCCGGATCCCCCGCTCCCGGGCGAAGAGGCGGCACCGCTGCTGGTTTTCGGCGTACTTCTGGTCGGAGCCGGTGGGGTTGCAGTCGAAGGTGAAGAAGGTGCGCGACGGGTCGGCCACCGACAGCCCGTGGTCCAAGAGGTTCTTCACCACGTTGGCCCCCCCGAAGTCCCGGGCCACCCGGGCATCGATGGCCACATCCACGATCTCCCCCGGCGCCACACACTCGCTCCCCGAGTGCGCGGCCAGGATCTTCTCGATCATCGTCATCGGCATGCATCGTCCCCCAAGGAGGTCTCAACCACAGAGACACAGAGACTCGGAGAAAAGAGGCCTCAATGGCCAAGACAAGAAGCGCTGCGCCGTAAAGCCTTCGTCTCTATCTCGAACCTTCCCGCGCGACATTGCCGCCACATCTCAACCGTCTTCCTCTGTATCTCTGCGCCTCTGTGGTTCAAATGTGATTCAAAGAATCAAGGTTCCCTTCTGGAGCATGACGAGGGGGTCGAAGGTGGCGTAGTCGGCTTGGTGGATGAGAACTGTCTCCACGGTTTGTGGGCGCCCCTCGCCCTCCTTGGCGTGGCAGGCGATGCAGTTGATCACCTCCTCGGGAAGGCCCACCTCGGCGGCCAGCGCGGCCCCCGAGATGGGGTGGCGCATGCAGGTGCCGCTGCGGCTCTTGCGGTGGCCGCCCTTCCCGTCGGGCTCGATCTCCAGGAGCTTGCCCACGTCGTGCAGGAGTCCTCCCGCAACGAGCCGGTCCATGTCGATTTCATAGGGCAGGCGGCCATAGTGGCTCATCTGGGCCTGCGCCAGCCCCACCGCGCCGGCCGTGACCGCCAGCGTGTGCTCGACGAAGCTGATCCCCTTGCAGTCGGTGAGCAGCGTGAAGGGCATCCTCCGCAGATCGGCGGCGCTCTTGTAGCCGCTCCGCGAGAGGGCCAGCTCCCAGGCCTCCAGCACCTTCTCCCGCAAATCCTCATCTCCGATGCGCCCGATCCAGGGCTGCAAGAGGTCCGCGATCTCATTCCGAGTCATGTCTCCTCCTCCCGGGTGAAGCCCCCGCAGCGATCCATTCTGGCACGAAAGCCTCGCGCGCTCAAACGATAAGCCCTGGCTCTTCCAAGGTGGCGCTGCGTTACGAAAGCCTGCCGAGAGGAGGACGGGATGAGCCACCCACCCTCGACCGGGCCCTCTCTCGCTTCTTTCCCGTCTCAGGGCACGGAGTACTATACTTAGAAGGTCCCGCAGCCAGAGACGCAGGATCGTCCCCCGGTTGCGCTTCGCAGCACGCGTCAAGAAGGAGCGGCAATCATGCCAAAAAAAGTCTTGATCCGCCTAGCTCTCATCGCTGAGTTACCGGGCGCCCTCGCTCTTTGCGCTGGGTTCGCCGCAGGGTGCGCTGCAAACGGACCGTTGCCGCCCCTGGAGACTCGCCCAGTCGTCCCTTCTCCCCTAATCCTCCAACAGTTGACTCAACCCAAGTGTTGGCTCAAACCCTAAGTAGCCTCTTTGGGAACGCTGGAATATGGTGTGGTGGCCGAAAACAAGACACACGTATACCTGGATGCCGAAGCTCATTTCGCGGCCTATGCCCCGGACGGTACACGATTGGAAGGCTACCCTTTCATCTCCAGCAATACTGTTTTTGACCTTGCTCCTCATGAGAAGGCTTACTTCACGGCTTCCGGCTCTCCGTCCTGGCCACTTGCGACAAATATCTCAGCCATTAAGGTCGTCTGCCGCTTCACCTTTTCTGTGACCTCCATGCCTCCGAAACTTAGACGAGCCGTGCAAATTTACGACGTGTCTCTGGTGCCAGCCGGCGGTGGAATCGGCGAGAGGCGCTTCGTTGGAACGGCGCGGATTGCAACAAGATGGCCGCAAGTAGACATACCAAGGGTGATCTTTCGATATTACGACCAAGACGGCATCCGGCTAGCAGAGAGCGAACACGCGAGTGTCTGGGTGCAACGGGAGGTTCCCCTCAGGGTTACAGATGTGCAGTCTTTCGACGCCGCCCTTCCTCTGCCCCAGCAGCTTACCGTGTCGGCCTATGCTCGGTGAACCATCCCCCGCTCCCCACCGGGGGTGTCACTGAGCCGCCGAAGCTGGACGGGGTGAAAAAAGGGCCTACTGTTTTAAGAACAGTACTAGCGCTGCCGATTACCGGTCCGTATTCCGGTCACTGGGGATCGCCGCGGATGCTTTTCGAGCGTAGCGGAAAGAGTGGACCAAGAAGGATGCCCGATACTTTCATACGGCAGCCATGGAGGCCTGTCTCATGACCCTTGATGTAGTCATAAACCTTCTTGTAGCTATTGGAACGTTTGCATTGGCTGCGGTGGCCTTCTTTCAAATTCGGGAATCGCGAAAGCAAGCCGCGGAATGGCGGCGTGCTGCCATTCGGCCGATAGTCGTGCCACGTAGCAGTGAAATGGACCAAACCAAGCGGGCGGGGGTGAGAACGGGAACGTCACTCCTGTTGAGACAGGGGGTATCGCCATGAAGGCAAGAAGCCCGGTTGTGCGGATGAGTTTCTGGCTGGTGCTGACGGTAATTGCTTCGCTGGGGGTTTTGGCGCAGGCCCGGCGGCCGCAGGCGCCGCGGCACGCCGTAGTGCGAGCTGAGGATGGCAAGCTCCACGGCATGGGGCTCATCTACCAGGACCCGCGAACGATCCCGGGCTGGCACGAACTTAGCACAAAGGCCCTGGCGGAGGCGGCGCCCGCGCAGCCCTCCTCCGTCATCAACACCGCCTACCTGCCCCCGGTGGGGGACCAGGGCGTGCAGGGTTCGTGTGTGGCATGGGCCGCGGGCTACTACACCATGACTTATATGGAGGCCAAGGCCCATAACTGGACGCCCACGAGCGCGAGCCAGATCATGAGCCCCGCCTACATTTACGACCAGGACCACTTCGTCCCAGATAGCGGGAGCTATCCAAGCGATGCGACGCAACTGCTCTCGACCCTGGGCTGCGCAACCCTGGACCAAATGCCCTACACGGACCAGAGCGACACGGCCTGGCCCTCCGAAAGTGCCTACAAGGAAGCGATGAGCTACAGGGTCCTCCCCAACAGCGTGACGTGGGTGTCCACCACGCAGCCCGGCGGGCTCGATGCGGTCAAGCAGTGGCTCGCTCAAGGCAACATCGGCTTTGCTGCGATCAACGTCTACAACAACTTTATGTATATCTCCAGCTACAATGACAACTACTGCTTGGCAGATGTAACCGGGAATAACGTAGGTGGTCACGGAACAACGATCATCGGTTACGACGACAACCACGTGACGGACGATGGCGTGGGGGCTTTTCGGTGCGTGAATTCCTGGGGAACGGGCTGGGGAGACCAAGGCTACTACTGGCTCTCGTACCAGGCGGTGACGGATTCAAATAACACGATTTTCCAGGGCTACGTCACCTATTTCCAAGTGAAGAGTGGCAGCCCTTCGTATGCGGCGGTCTTCCAGATCAACTACCCGCAGTTTCGGGATCTGGCCCTGACCCTTAACAATGGAAGCGCGACGATCCCCTTGTGGCATCTCTTCTCCTGGGCCGATCCCTCCAGCCGCAACCTCGGTCTTTCCGCTCCGCCCAATCCCGTTTGGGTGGATATTTCGGACCTGGCCGCGCCCTCTGGGCAGGGCAGCTTTTCCCTCTCGGTTACCAACGGGTACAACGGCACCCAAGTCGGCCAGATCACGAGCTTTGCCGTGGTAAACCTGTGGACCGGCCAATCCACCGCCAGTCTCGCCCCGCCTGTTTCCATCCTGCCCCCGGGCCCGCCGGTGCTTCTTCCCAATGGAGGCTTTGAAAGCGGGCTGACCGATTGGACTCCCTCGCAGTCCGGTGGCGGGGCGCCCCCCGTGGCCTCTTCCAGTCAAGCCCATAGCGGCGCCTATTCAGCCTACCTGTTCGCCGGCGAAGGCGGAGGCGCCCAAGGGTGGGCGGAGCTTGGGCAGTCCTTCGCCGTACCCACGACACCCACTTCCCTCCTTTTCTGGTGCTATCCGCTCCTTCAAGGAACTAGCCCTGATGACAGCCAAGCCGCAGTTCTCGCGAACAACCAAGGTAATGTTTTGGCGTGGGCCATGTTTGAGGACAGCAACGGACAAGCGTGGACACCCGTCTATTGTGATCTCTCTTCCTATGCGGGCCGGACCATCGCCGCCTGGTTCTGGGTCTACCACGACGGGACGCCTAACGCCTCGGTCTCCATGTACGTGGACGATGTCGGGCTCTGCCCGGAGTACCCCGCCGTCGCCACCGTGACCCTCTGCCCCGCCATTGCGCTGTCTCCATCCAGCCTGTCCAACGGCACGGTGGGTACGGCTTACAGCCAGACGATCTCCGCCAGCGGCGGGGCCGGGCCGTATGCCTTCGCGGTCACCTCGGGCAACCTGCCCGAGGGGCTGGCCCTCTCTTCGGGTGGCTACCTCTCGGGCACGCCCTCGGCAGCGGGCACTTCCGCCTTCACGGTCACGGCCACCGACGCGAACGGCTGTACGGGCAGCGCGAATTATACCGTCGCCGTGGTGGTGCAGCCGCCCGTCGTAATTTCCGTGACCAAACTCACGGCGCCCTTCCGCCTCAATATCAGGGGATCCAATCTCCAACCCGGAATCCAGGTCTTCATTGCGGGGACCAGATGGACGAACCTGGCCCCCAAGAGCAGCGCGCACTTGGTCATCAAGGGCGGCGCATCCCTCAAGGCGCTCTTCCCGGTTAGTGTCTCCGTGCCCATCGAGCTGGTGAACCCTGATGGAGGTACTGTTACGGTAAACTGGACGAGGTAAGTGGGCCATGTTTTAGATCGTCTCGCTGGTGCGGGGCTTGGAGAAATGTGGGCCGCCGTCTCGGACGGCAAGATGCGATCGGTCCTGGCCCGAGCCGTGGAGACGGCCTCCCGCGTGGCCGCCGGTTTGAGGCGTTAGGCGGTTACATCTTCGCCAGGATGGCCTCGGTCATCTGCTGGGTGCTGCAGGCGCCCTGCCCGAAGACCTCGGGGCCGCCGGGTATGCGCAGCATGTCGTAGGTGCGGACCTTGCCCTCCCTCACCACCTCGGCCACGGCGTTGCGGATGCGCTCGCCCTTCTCCTTCTCCCCCACGTGGTCGCAGAGCATGGCGGCCGAGAGGATCATGGCGATGGGGTTCACGATGGAGGGGTTGAGCTTCTCGTACTTGGGAGCGCTCCCGTGGGTGGGCTCGAAGACGGCGTACTCCCGTCCGATGTTGCCGGAGCAGGCGAAGCCCAGGCCGCCCACGAGGCCCGCGAAGCCGTCCGACAGGATGTCGCCGAAGAGGTTCTCGCAGACGAAGACGCCGTACTCCTCGGGGTTTTTGGTGAGCCACATCATGATGGCGTCGATGTTCACCGACCAGAGGGCGATGCCCGGGTACTCCTTCGCGATGGTCTTGGCCTCCTCCTCGAACATGCCCGAGGTCTCGCGCAGCACGTTGGGCTTCTCCGCCACGGTCACGCTCTTGTAGCCGAACTTTCGGGCGTACTCGAAGGCCTCCCGGATAACGCGCCTTGTGGCCTCCCTGGTCACGATGCGGGTGGAGATGGCCAGGTCCTCGCCCCTGACGCCGGTGAAGCCCTTGAACTTGGCGTGGGTCGAGAAGGCGTCGTGGACCTGCTTGGGAGGATTGGTCCACTCGACTCCGGCGTAGGAGCCCTCGGTTCCCTGGCGGAAGATGACCACGTCCACCTTCGGCTCCTCGAAGCCCCCGTCCCTCTTGCGGATGAAGTTCAGGGGATTGCCCGGGAAGGAGCGGCAGGGCCGCACGCAGAGGTCGAGATCGAACCTCTGGCGCATGGCCACGATGGGGCTGAAGTAGACCAAGCCCTTGCCTTGGAGCTGGGGATCGAGCTCGGCGAGGGCCGCCTTGTTGGGCTTGCTCGTGATAGCCCCGAAGAGGCCGAGCTTGTGCTGCTCCAGGAGCTTCACGGTGCGGTCCGGCAGAGCGTTGCCCTCGCGGCACCAGAAGTCCCAGCCTATGTCGGCGTGGACGTAGTCGGCCGAAAATCCCACCTTCTTCAGGATCTGGATCGCCTCGGGGAGGACGACCTTTCCGATGCCGTCCCCGGGCATGGATACGATGGTGTAGTGGCTCATGGCTTTCCTTTCTTTCTTGGGTTGAATCGCTTCGCAGCCCGCGCTTGCCTTCTCCCCAACACCGCGCGGAGGGCGGTCGAGACTCGGCGGGCGTTTTCCTCCGTGGGGTCCACCCACGCATCAATGTTCCTGGATGTTCTCGGCTTGGCGTGAAACCCGAAGGCGTACCCGCCGATGGTGAGGCGGCGAGCCCCCTCAGCCTTGAAGGCGGCAAACAGATCGCGAAAGTCGCGGTTGAATTCTTCTTCCTGCGGCGGCATAGACTTCCCTTGTCAAGCTCCAGACCATGGCGGCGCGCTCCGAGGGAGAGAACTTCTCCCACCACTCGTCGTCGAGGCGCTCCGCCTCCTCCCAGGAGCGGGCGATGCGGAGGGAGATCTTCGGCTTTTTCTCCTCCGCCATGGCGGCCTCCCATCCCCCTGGATGGGGGTTCAACAAGGCTAATTTTATGATTTTCCAGCCTGTTCGGTCAAGGCCGTGGACCGGACCGCCGCCCCTCGATCCCGGCTTTGACCGCCCGGCATCCTCCCGTCTCCTCTGTCATCAGGGTGAGACGCTGCAGCGCTCGATGACCACGTCCTTCAGGGGGCGGTCGCCGGGGCCCTTGGCGCACTTGGCGATGGCGTCCACCACCTCCATCCCGGCTCCCACTTCGCCGAAGATGGTGTGCTTGTCGTTGAGCCAGGTGGTGGGGGCCAGCGTGATGAAGAACTGGCTGCCGTTGGTGTTCGGCCCCGCGTTGGCCATGGCGAGGATGCCCTTCTTGGTGAAGGCCAGGCCGTTGCGGACCTCGTCCTCGAAGTTCTTCCCCCAGATGGATTTGCCGCCGCGGCCCGTGCCGGTGGGGTCGCCCCCCTGGATCATGAAGCCGTCGATGACGCGGTGAAAGATGACGCCGTCGTATCGGCCGCTCTTGGCCAGGCCCGCGAAGTTCTCGCAGGCCTTGGGGGCCTTGTCTTCGTAGAGTTTCAACGCGATGTCGCCGTGGTTCGTGTGGAGCGTGACGGTGGCCATGGGGCCTCCTTTCTCGCTCAAGGCTACCACGCCCTCGCCCGAAGGGAAGGGGCGGGCGGGGGGCACCGCTCGGCGCCCGCCGGCTCAGGCCTTCCGGGATCCGAGCAGGCGCAGGAGGCCGTCCAGGATGGTGAAGGGGTGCGGCGGGCAGCCCGGGATGAAGAGATCCACGGGGATCTCCTCGGGCATGCCGGCCACCGCGGGGCTCCCCTCGAAGGCCCCGCCGGATATGGCACAGGCCCCCACGAGGATCACGAGCTTCGGCTCGGGGATGGCGGCGTAGGTCTGCCGGAGCGCCGCCTCCATGTTCCTGGTGACGGGGCCGGTGACGACCATCCCGTCGGCGTGTCGCGGGGAGGCCACGAACTGGACGCCGAAGCGCCCGAGATCGTAATCCACGTTGGAGGTGGCGTTCAGCTCGGCCTCGCATCCGCCGCACCCTCCGGCGCTGACCTGCCTCAACTTGAGCGAGCGGCCGAGGAGACGGCGCAGCCGGAGGCCCAGGACTTCGACCGCTGGGGGCGCCCCCCCGCAGACCACGAGGCTGTCCCGCGTCGAGGCGGCCAGGGCATAGTCCCGGGTAAACCGAACGGCTCCCGAAGGACATGCCTGGGCGCACTGCGGGCAGAAGAGGCACCGGCCGAGATCGACCCGCGGCAAACCTTCCAGGGTCAGCGCTCCGGTGGGACAAGCCTCGGCGCAGGACGAGCACCCCGGCTCGCAGCGAGAGGGGTCCAGCGCGGGCAGACCGCGAAAGCGATCCGGCAGAGGGTTCTCCTCAGGCGGAAAGGGCCGAGTCCGACGGCCCAGGCGCCAACGTGCCTTCACCGTCCTGATCATTGATCGTGCCCCGCGTAGGAGAGATTGAAGCTCTTGTTGCAGAGCGGAAAATCGGAAATGGCCTGGCCCCGAAGGGCCATCGCGAGGCCCATCCAGTTGTGAACGGAGGGATCCACGGCCTCGTAGGCCGACATTTCGCCCGAGGCGCCCGTCACGGCGAGGTGGGCGATCTCGCCGCGCCAGCCCTCCACCAGGGCCGCGGCTACGCAGCCGGACCGCGCCTTCTGGGCGGGGACGCCGACCGCCCCCTGGGGGAGGGCCCCAAGGTGCCCCTCCAGGAACTCGAAGGACTGCCTCATCTCCAGGAACCTGACCACGGCGCGGGCGTAGACGTCGCCGGAAGCAAGCGTCTGGGGGGGGATCTGCGCGAAGCGGTAGAATCCCGCCGGGTGATCCCGCCGAGCATCGCGGTCGCACCCGCTCGCCCTGCCTGCCACGCCCACGAGCCCGAGGGCCTCGGCCACCTCGCGGCCGACGGCGCCGGTCCCCTGAAAGCGCTCCTGAACCGGCGAGGCGTCAAAGAGAAGCGCCGCGGCCTCCTCGATGCTTCCCCAGGTCCGGGACAGGCTCCCGGCCACCTCCTCGGCCAAGGCGGCCGGGGCATCGAAGCGCACACCGCCCGGAACCACGAAGCCCCGGCCCATACGGCTGCCGCACAGGCGCTGGGTGAGGTTCAGGAGGTCGCCCCGCAGCCCCCCCAAATAGGAGGCCGAAGGCAGAAAGCCCACGTCCCCCGCCAGGGCTCCCAGGTCGCCCGTATGGTTAGCCAGGCGTTCGAGCTCGAGGGCCACCGCCCGGAGAGCCTGCGACCGCGGAGGCACCAGGATCGCTCCCAGGGCCTCTTCGATCATGGCCCAGGCCACCGCGTGGCCCACCGCCGTATCGCCCGCCAGGGACTCCGCCAGCACGGCTCGCCGCATCGGCGGAGCGCCCGCCATGAGGCGGCGCCAGCCCCGGTGCTGGAAGCCGAGCTGGATCGCCAGGTGGAAAACCTTCTCGCCGTGGCATTGGAAGCGGAAGTGGCCCGGCTCGATGATCCCCGCGTGGACGGGCCCCACGGCCACCTCGTGGAGCTCGGCGCCCTCCATGGCGAAGTAGGGATAAGAGCCCGGGATCGTCTGCCCATCGGGAAGGCTAGGGAAGCGCAGCGGCTTGAGCCAGGGGTGGCCTTCGGGCAGTAGGCCGCAGGATTCCCACAGATCGCGCTCGAAGGCCTGGGCCTGGGGCCACTCCGGCGTGAGGGCGGGGTAGGCGGAGGCACCCTCCAGGTCGCCCGCCCCCAGGAGGAGGGTTCCCCGGTGGTCCTGGGCGAGAACCGCCATCAGCTCCGTCCCTCTCCCCCCAGTCCGCGCGAGGGGCAGGAGCGCCACGAGCCTGGCGCCCTCGAAGGCCGCCTCGAGGACGCGGTCACGGAAGAGCTTGATGGGCCACACGGGCACCTCCTCCAGGCGGGCGGCCGTCCCGTTGGCCAGCGGCATGAGGGCGCGGCTCACGGATGCCCTCCCGACACGAGCATCGCTCCCGCCTTCAGAAGGGCCATGAGGCCCCGAGGAATCCAGAGGCCCAGTCCCAGGGAGGCCAGCCCCAGCAGCACGGCCGGCGCTCCCAGAAGCCAGGAATTCCTCGCCGAGAGGGATTGCCCCCGCGCGCCGCCGGGCCTTCCGAAGACCATGGGCAGGATCACGGCCCCCATGGCCGTGAAGGCCGCCACCAGGAGCGCCAGGACCAAGACGGCGAGCACGGCGTGGCCGGCCGAAAAGGCCGCCGACAGGATCGTGAATTCGCTCACGAAGAGGCCGAAGGGCGGGGTTCCCGTGATCGCGAAGAAACCCGCCACGAAGAGGGCTGCGGCCAGTGGTGAGCGGCCGATCAGGCCTCGCACCTCCGCCGCGGACTTGGTGCCCGTGACGAGGAAGATGAGGCCCGCCGCAAAGAACAGCAGCCCCTTGGCGAGCGAGTGGTTCAGCGCGTGGAGGAGGGCGCCGAAGGTCCCCTGGACCGAGCCGAGCCCCACGCCGACGGCCAGGATTCCCATGTGCTCCACGCTCGAATAGGCCAGCAGGCGCTTGTAGTCGGGCTGGCGGATGAGGAAGGCGGTCCCCGTCGCCATGGACAGGAAGCCGAAGGCGAGGAGCGGCTTCTGGACGAAGGAGGCCAGGCCCGCGGCGTTCATCACCTCGAGGGCGCGCAGGACGCCCAGGAAGGCGCAGTTCAAGAGGGCTCCGGAGAGGAGGGCCGACACGGGCGGCGGCGCCTCGGCGTGGGCATCCGGCAGCCAGGTGTGCATGGGGGCGAGCCCCATCTTGGTCCCGTACCCCACCAGGAGGAAGAGGAAGCCGACCTTCAGCCAGGGCGCGGACATCAGAGGCGCCTGGGCCACGAGGTCGGCCACCAGCAGCGACCCGGGACCCGCGGCGGGCAGGGCCAGGGCCAGGAAGAAGGTCCCGGCCAGGGCCAGGGCGATGCCCACCGAGCAGAGGATCAGGTACTTCCACGCCGCCTCGAGGCTCTTTTCGGACCGATCGAAGTAGACCAGCGGGGCGCTGGAGAGGGTCGTGGCCTCCAGGGCCACCCAGAAGAGCCCCAGGTGCTGGCTCAGCGTCGCCAGGGTCATGGAGCCCAGGAAAAACAGGAGGACCGGGACGTAGTGCCGCTTGCGGGGGTGGCGGTGCAGGGCCATGTACCCGAAGGTGTAGAGGGAGGCCGCGGCGAAGAGAAGCGTCGTCACGCCCAGGAAGAGCTTCCCCAGCGGATCGAGCGCCAGGGCGCCCCCCCATTCTGGGGCGGGGCCGCTCCACATGGCCGCCCCGGCCAGCAGAACTTGCAGCAGGCTCGCCCCCACGAGCACCGCCCGGCGGGAGGTGCGCCTGGGCAGGCTCCAGGCCAGTGCGCCCAGGAGAAACGGGCAGAGCACGAGGGCCGTCAGGATCATGCCCCCTCCTCCATCCCATCCTCCCGCTCCGCCCCCTCCTTGAGCGCCGTGAGGACCCTCACGTCGATGTGGTCGAAGGTCCTGTGGATGTTGTAGACGACGATCCCCATGACGAAGGTGCCCGCGAAGACGTCCAGGAGGATGCCCATCTCCACCAACACCGGCATGTGCCTCAGGATGCTCAGGCCGAAGAGGAAGATGCCGTTTTCCAGAACCAGGTAGCCCGCCACCTGGGCCAGCGCCGTGCCCCTGGAGACCAGGATCAGGAGGCCCGTGAACATGGTGGCGAAGGCCGCCGCGCCGAGCAGGATCCCGGACCGCTGAGCCGCTTCGGGAAGGCGCGAGGCCAGGGCGAAAGAGAGGGCCACCCCCGCGGCGGCGAGGAGGAGGCTGACTCCGTAGGGAACGAGCGGGTCCAGCTCCTTCACCGCGTGGGTCCGCTCCGAGGCACGCCCGAGGAAGTAGGGGATGAGGAGCCCCTTGAGCAGGAGCGTGCCCGAGGCGACGGCCCACGCGTGAGGGTTGCCGGGGCCGTCCAGGACCAGGGCGAGGGCCGCGACGGCCGCCGCCTGGAGCGCGAAGGCGCGGATCAGGACGGCCAGGCGGCTCGATGCGGCAAGGCTCACGTCCAGCAGGAGCACCGTCACGAGGAGGAGCTGGGCGAATCCGCTCACGGGCGCCCTCCCGCGAAGAGGACCAGGCAGCCGAGGCCGGCCAGGACGCCGGCGAGGGCCAGGAAGCGGGGCACCTTGGCCAGCTTGAGGCGCGCCGTAAGGCTCTCGACGAGCCCCACGCTCACCGCCACGAGCGCCATGCCGGCGGCGTACAGACCCGCGGAGGCCCACGCGGGAAGGCCCACGGGGATCCAGACCGACACCAGAAGGGAGGCGAAGACCCAGAGCTTGAGGGAGGCGCCGTAGAGGACGGCCGCGAAGGTGGGACCCGAATGGTCCAGCACCATCACCTCGTGGATCATGGTGAGTTCCAGGTGGGTGGCCGGATCGTCCACGGGAATCCGGCTGTTCTCCGCGAGCAGGAGAAGGAAAAGGGCCGCCGTAAAGAGGCCGAGCGCCGGCGCCTGCCGCGCCAGGCTGGCCGCCGTCCCGCCTCCCAGGAGCGCTCCCAGGGAAAGGTCGTGCCGCGCCCACGCCAGGCCGCCTAGAGCTAGGAAGAGGGCGGGTTCCGAAAGGGCGGAGAAGGCCGCCTCGCGGCTGGCACCCATCCCTTCGAAGGCCGACCCCGTATCCATGGCCGCGGCCATGATGCCGAAGCGCCCCAGCGCCAGGAGGTAGGCGAGGAGCAGGAGGTCCCCGGGGAAGGAGAGCACGGGCGGAAGAGGACCCGCCGGCAGGAGGAAGAGAGCCGCGGCCGTGGAGGCCAGCGTCGCGACCGGCCCCAAGCGGAAGAGGAGGGTCGCGGTGGCGCCGAGGACCTCCCCCTTTCCCAGGAGTCGCGCCAGGTCGCGGTAGGGCTGGAGGAGCGGCGCGCCGCAGCGCGCCCCCATGAGGGCCTTGACCCTTCCGATGAGCCCGAGCAGGAGGGGGGCCAGCGCGAGGGCCGAAAGGGGCGCCAGCAGGCGCACGACGACGGGGGGGCTCACGCCAGCACCCGCCAGAGGAGCAGCGCGATCAGGGTGAGGAGCGTGTAGAGGAGGTACAGCTGCAGCCGCCCCTGCTGGAGGGGCCGGACCCGGCCGGCCAGAGCCGCAGCGCCTCCGAACAACGGCTCGTAGAGGATCTTGTCCGCCCAGTCTTCCAGGTGGCTCGAAAAGGAGCCGCCCTCCGGGAAAAGTCCCCTCGGCTCGATGAGGTGGACCCGCGGGCGAAGCACTCCCCGCAGGGGCCCCAGGAGCGGCTCGGCGAAGGAGGAGGCGGTGTACTGCATTCGCGCCGTGGGAGCCGAGAAGCCGCAGCCCCACGTGGGCGCCTTGCAGACCGTCCGCCCTCTCAGGAGAAGCCACCGGAACGCCAACAGAATCACAGCGAGCAGGAGCAGGGCCCAGCCCGCCAGGGCCACCTTGGCCAGGATCGTGGCCGCACCCTCCCCGCCGGCCGCGGCCGCACCACCGGCCAGGGCCGAGGCGGGTTCTGAGATCAGGGAGACCACGAATGGCGCCAGGAGCCCAATGGCGATGCAGGCCAGGGCGAGGACCATCATGGGCGCGATCATCCAGGGATTCGCCTCTCTGGCGTCCCGCGCGGGCGCGCTGCGGGGTTCGCCCAGAAAGACCACCCCGAAGGCCTTGGTGAAACAGGCCAGGGCGAGGCCCCCCGCGAGGGCGAGAACGGGCACCGAGAAGAAGAGGACCAGCGACGGCGCCGCACGGCCGGAGAGCGCTCCCGAGAGCAACCCGCTGTAGATCAGGAATTCGCTGGCGAAGCCGTTGAGCGGCGGAAGGGCGCAGATGGCCATGGATCCGACCAGGAAGCCGGTCCCGGTCCAGGGCATGCGCTTCAGCAGGCCGCCCAGCGCGTCCATCTCCCGCGTCCCCGAGGCCTGCGCCGCGGCACCGCCGCCGCAGAAGAGCAGGCCCTTGAAGAGCCCGTGGTTCAGCACATGCAGCAGGGCGCCCATGAAAGCGAGGAGGGAGGCGAGCTCCATACCCGCCGTCCGGGCCAGTACCCCCGCCCCGATCCCGATGGTGATGATGCCCACGTTCTCCACGCTGTGGTACGCGAGGAGGCGCTTGAGGTCGTGCTGCCCCAGGGCGTAGAGGACGCCCAGCAGGGCCGAGGAGCCGCCCATGGCGAGCAGGAGGTACCCCCACCCCGGCCGCCAGCCCCCCAGAAGGAGCAGGATCCGGAGGATGCCGTAAATCCCCATCTTGATCATGACGCCGGACATGAGGGCCGAGACGTGGCTGGGCGCCGCCGGGTGCGCTTTCGGGAGCCAGACGTGAAAGGGCGCCAGGCCGGCCTTGCTGCCGAAGCCGGCCACGGCCAGCAGGAAGAGGGTCCAGGACGCTCCGCGGCCCAGGGGTACCGCGGACAGGTCGGCGAACCTCAGAGAACCCGCCCAACTCCCCCAGAGGGCAAAGAGGCCCAGCAGGGCCGCCACGCCGAGGTGCGCGGCCACGGCGTAGACGAGGCCGTCCTTGAGAACCCCCTCCTCCTCATGATCGTGGATGACCAGAAGGAGCGAGGCCACCGACATGGCCTCCCAGGCCATGAGCAGCAGCAGGCCGTCCGCCGCCGTGACCACCAGGACCATGCTGGCCACGAGAATCTGAAACAGCGACCAAGACAGGCTCTGCCATGAAGAGCCTCGGTGGCGGGCCAGATAGCCCCGGCCGTAGAAGGCAAACGGCACGGCCAGCAGCAGGATGAAGGCGATGAAGAAGGCCGACAGGGGATCCAGGGCCAGGCTCAGCGAACCCCAGGGCAGGGACCACGGGGCCCGCCACCCCACGGCCCGTCCCGTGACGAGAACCCTCAGGGCCGCCGGCGTGCCGGCGGCCGCCGCCAAGCTGACCGACACGAGCGCGACCCGCGCCGCCGCGAGCGGGCGCCGCCCGCAGAGGGCCGACAGGACGGCTCCCACCACGAGGATACCCAGTGAGATCAGCGGCCCGCTCATGGTCACTCGTCCGCCCCGTTCCGCTAAGCGGCCCGCGCGTCCACGGCCGCGAATGCCGCGAAGAGGGCCTCCCGGTCCGCCTGCGCGGCGAGAAGCTCCTTCAGCGCCTCGTCCTGGAGTGCGAAGGCGAGGCGCGAGAGGAGCCTGAGGTGGCTCCTGACGGTGGAGCTGATGAGGACGAAGAGGGTGCGGACCGGCTGCCCGTCCAGGGCACCGAAGTCCACGGCCTGGTCGAGGAAGCAGAGCGAGAGAGTATCCGGCGAGGGAGGCAGGATCACGGGGAAGCGCGGGTGGGGGATGGCGACCCCCTGGCCCACCGCGGTGGAGCCCAGATTCTCCCTGGCCAGGAGCATTTCCGCCACGAGGGCCCGATCCGTCCCCTCGGGCAGCGGGAGGAGGTCCACCACCGCCCGCAACAGGGCAGCCTTCTCGGCACCGCGCAGCCGATAGTGGATGCCGCCCGACTTCAGGGCTTCGGCCAGTCCTGCCGCGGCCCCTCCTTCCGCTTCCGGCTCGTCGAAGATCTTCGGGGAAAGGGCCAACCGCCGCGCCGTGGCCCACTCCAGGATCTCGGCCCGATTGAAGCGGTACTGGTCCTGGATTCGGTAGGCGGGAATCGTCCCCTGCTTGATCCAGCGGTAGACGGTCTTTTCCGAAATGCCCAAGAGCTTGCCGACGTCCTTGACACTAAGGTTCATAAGGTCTCATTGATGCGCAGTCAGTCGCATCTATGGACATTGTATGCCGATTTCGGGCGAAGGGCAAGGATCGGCGCGATGCCATGGCCGCACCGGCCCGGCCGTGTTACCTTCTCCCTCCGGGAGGCTCCATGGACGCACAAGACCGA
The DNA here is from genome assembly GCA_049967655.1 of Acidobacteriota bacterium. Lineage (GTDB taxonomy): Bacteria > Acidobacteriota > UBA4820 > UBA4820 > DSQY01 > DTPS01. The sequence goes on along the minus strand of JBMFSH010000014.1, from coordinate 36,166 downwards.
AAGGCCCTCGCGCACCTGAGGCGGGATCGGAGGATGGGGGTCCTCATCGGGCGGATAGGCCCGCCCCGCTTCCACGAGTACTCCTGCGAGGACCTCCTCCACAACCTGCTGGAGGCCGTCATCGCCCAGCAGCTCTCGGGGCGCGTGGCGCGGGTCATCTTCGAGCGCTTCCGGGCCCTGGCCCCCCGGCGGTTTCCCGATCCCACCCGCCTCCTGAAGCTCTCCGACGCCGCCCTCTCGGGCGCGGGCCTTTCGAGGGCCAAGATCGCCTGCGTGCGCGACCTGTGCGGACGCTTGGCGGACGGGAGGCTGCGGCTCGATGCCCTCGATGGGATGGAGGACGAGGAGGTGGTCGAGACCCTGTCGCAGGTCCGGGGCATCGGCCCCTGGACCGCCCATATGGTCCTCATATTCGCCATGCGGCGCCCGGACGTCTGGCCCGTGGGGGACCTGGCCCTGCGCAAGTCCCTGGCCTCCGTCCTCGAACTTTCGGCAGTCCCCACCGCCCGCGAGGCGGAACCTCTCGGCGAGCCCTGGCGGCCCTGGCGGAGCTACGCCTGCTGGTACCTCTGGCAGATGAACGACGGCTAGCCCGCACATGTCACCGGGCTAATCCCTCGCGCGCCCGGCGCCCGTGTGGCATGATGGCTGCCGATGCGAGTGTTCACCGCCATCGCGACGCTGGTGGCCTTCGCCACCTTCTTTTCGCTTCCCGCCTGGGCCGGCCTCAGAAGGCGCGGGGCCTTTTTTTGGTGGGACTGGGGGGCCTCTCTCTATCCCGTCCTGTTTTGGCTGGGGCTGTACGCCGCCCGCGTGGGAACCCACCACCGGGGCAACTTCATGGAGCTGGCCCTCGCGGGCATGGCCGTCATGCCCGCGAGCTACGCCCGGCTCTTCCTCCTGGATCGGCGGATACTCGGCCCTCGCGGCGCGGCCGGGGCCGCCCACGCCTTCACACTGGGCTTCGCCCTCCTGCTCCGCCTGGTCATGCCGGCCCTTCCGTAGTCCGCACAGGAGGCTCCGCGCCCGCCGGAACGGTGCCGGTCCTAACCCTTGGCCTTAGCCTCCGCTTGCGCCTTCATGAAGGCCCGCGCCTTGTTCCGGTTCTCGATGATTTCGGCCTTGAGTTTGGCGGCGTCCGTGTTCATGAGGCGCGCCACGGGGCGCCCGTTCCGGAAGTGCTCCCGGACGATCTCCGGGACGTCGGCGGCGCTCACGCCGGAGTACCAAACTCCCTCGGGATAGACCACCATGTTGGGGCCGCGCTCACAGAGGCCAACGGAGCCGCACGTGGTCACCTGGACCTCGTCGTCCAGACCCGCCGCCGCCACCTCCCGACGAAGCGCTTCCAGCGTGGACTCGCTCCCGCTGGCCACGCAGCCGGGCAGCCCCGGTGGCTTCTGCTGGGTGCAGACGTAGACGTGATACCGGAAGGGTTCCATGAGGCACCTCCTATCTATAGAACGATGAGTGAGTGGGAAGTGGAGGGTGGAGGGTGGAGAAAATCGGGGCTGAATTGCTGGCTGGATCATGCCTTGTCCTCCACGCTCCGCGCTTACGACGGAACGTCGGGCGGGCTTGTCCGGCGGGCCGCCCCGCGGCCCTCCCGCTCGATCAGTTCCTGTTTCAACTCCCAGAGCCGCTGGCTGAGCGACACGTGGTAGACGTGGGGGTTCACGAGGCGGCGCACCCCTGGATCGAGGCGCTCCAGATCCGCGCCGCGCCGCGCCCTCAGCTCGTCCAATGGCGGGAAATCGCAGAGGCGGCGACCGCCCCCTCGCACGGGGACCAGAAGCGGCTCCACCTGACTCACCTCCTCCCTCCGGGCGTTCCTCGCGCGGCTGCCGTCGGAGGGATGGCGGAGCACGATCGCCTCGGCCTGATCGGGCCGCTCCTGCTCCAGGGCCACGAGGTCGGCGGTGGCAAAGCCTCGCCGGTCGTAGAGGCGCCAGAGCCTCTTGCAGCCTGGGTCCGCGGTCTTCTCGGGCGAATCGGAGATCTTGAGCACGGGCACGAGCTTGCCCTCTCGCTCCACGGCGGCGAGTTTGTAGACCCCGCCCAGGGCGGCCTGTCCCTCGGAGGTGACGAGGCGCGTCCCCACGCCGTAGACGAGCCGCGCCACGAGCCGGTCGGCGTCCACTCCGTAGCGGGACGCCTCCTGCTCGATCTGCGTGAGCACCTGCCAGATCAGCAGCTCGTCCAGGTCGTTGGAGAGGACGATGCGGGCCTCTCCGAAACCCGCCGCGTCCAGCATGAGCGAGGCCTGGATGGCCAGATAGGCCAGGTCCCCCGAGTCGAGCCGGATGCCCACCGGCCGGTGCCCCTTTCGCCGGAGTTCCTCGAACACGCGGATGGCGTTGGGCACCCCGCTCTCCAGGCTGTCGATGGTATCCACCAGCAGCAGGCAGTCGTCCGGATAGACTTCGGCGAAAGCCCGGAAGGCCTCCAGCTCGCCCATGCCGAGGGCGAGGAAGGCCTGCACCATGCTGTGGGCGTGGGTTCCCTTGGGGGGGCGGCCCAGGAGGTGGGACATGCCCACGTTGGAGGTGAAGTCGGCCCCGCCGATGAGCGCGGCCCGCGTGGCGGCGTTGGCGCCGCGGTGGTGCGCCCGCCTCAGGCCGAACTCCAGCAGCAGTCCTCCCCGCGCGCTCTCCTTCACCCGCGAGGCTTTGGTAGCAATGAGGGTCTGGAAGTTCAGGTGGTTGAGCAGGCTCGTCTCGAGGAGCTGGGCCAGGGCCAGGGGGCCTTCCACCACGGTCAGGGGCGTGCGGGGATGAACCACCCGCCCCTCCGGCACGGCCCAGAGGGAGAGGCTCCCGAAGGATCCCTCCCGGCCGAGCCAGTCCAGGAAATCCTCCCCGAAGAGGGGCCCGCCCTCGGAACCGCGCTGGGTCCTCAAGAGCTCCAGGTCCTCCCGCCGGAACCGGGCCCCCTCCATCCACTCCACCAGCCACTCGAGCCCGGCGCTGATGCAGTAGCCGGCCTGGTGGGAGCCGTAGTCGGGGTAACGCCGGAAGAAGTGGTCGAAGCGGACCTTGGTCCCCTGCAGGCCCATGCGGAAGTAGAGCTGGGCCATGGTGAGCTCGTACTGGTCCACGAAGAGGATGCCCTGCGCCGTGCGCCACTGGGCCTCGTCCATGACGGCCTCCTGTCGGCTTGCGCCGCACAGTTATTTTAGCGCCCAGGCGCGGCGAGCGCGACCCTCGGGCCCCGTTTTGCCCCGTTTTGACGGGCCTTCGCTCCCTGCGACTCCCTGCGACTTGACAGCCCACCGGAAGACGGGTATGATTCGAATTCTTGTGGCACGTGTGATTGGAGGATCGTTGTGGCGAACCATGCATCAGCACTGAAGCGAGTGAAGCAGAACGAAAAGCGGCGCCTTCGCAATCGCATGGCCATGGGCGAAATGCGGACGGCCATCAAGAAGTTCCGCGCCCTGGTGGCCGAGAAGAAGGGCGAGGACGCGCGCAAGGCCCTGCCCCAGGTCTACGCGCTCATCGACAGGACCAGGAAGAAGGGCGTCATCCACCCCAACGCGGCCGCCCGGTACAAGTCCCGCCTGGCCCGCGCCCTGGGCATTCTCTCGCAGAACTAGGCGGCCTCAAGCCAGCAAAAACCGGACGGAGGGGCCCATCGGCCCCTCCGCCTGTTTTTCCCGTTCGCGATTCCAGCCGGGCCTCACTTCACCTCGGGCAGGGCGCCGAACTGCTGGAGGTCGTTGGCCTTGAGCTGGTCGGAGTACTTCTCGTAGAGCGCCCGGTTGGGCGAGACCTGCCCGCCCGCGGTCCCGCCGCCCTCCGATACCGCCTGCTTCATGGCGTCTTGGATCCAGTGGAACTCGGCCGGCCCCATGTGCTCGGCCTCCAGGGCCTTGCGCATGGCCGCGGTGATCTCGGCGCTCAGGGCCATGGCCTTCTTCACGTCCTGCCAGCCGCCCTTCTCCTTCCCCTTGGCGGCTTCGTGCTCCTTGAGCCAAGCCGCATAGGGCTCCATGACCGGTTTCACCTGGGCACACACGGCGATGTAGGCCTGAAGCCGCGCCTCGCTCACCTCCCCGTTCGCTGGAGGGGTGAAGGGATACTTCTGGTCCAGCTCGGAGAGGGCTTTCACGTTTGCGGCCATCTGGGCTGCGCCGCCCGTGAACCGGTTGACCTGGTTCTTGACCCACCTCCCCGCGAAGAAAAAGAGGGCGATGGACACGATGCACGCCGCCACCAGCACCACTAGGCAGCCCAATCCCACCTTGGCCCACGTCATCATGCCTGCCTCCCTGAAATACGCCGCCTATGGTATCCTGCCTCCCTCCGGCGGCGCAAGTCGCACCCATTAGCCGCGCGGACCTCAAGACCTCAGGAGGGGATGGAGGTGTTCATGAGCATGGCCGCGGCCGATACCACCGCCCTCGCCCGACGCATCCGCGCGCTGGCCCGGGAGAAGAACGCCGTCATCCTGGCGCACAACTACCAGATCGGACCCGTCCAGGACGTGGCCGACTTCGTGGGCGACTCCCTCGGACTTTCGCGCCAGGCCGCCCGGACGAAGGCCCATCTCATCGTCTTCTGCGGCGTCCACTTCATGGCCGAGACGGCGAGCATTCTGTGCCCCGGCAAGAGGGTCCTGATCCCCGATCTGGAGGCCGGGTGCTCCCTCTCCGACACCCTCAGCGCCCAGCAGCTCGCCGCCTGGAAGGCCCAGTACCCCGACGCCGTGGTGGTGACCTACGTGAACACCTCGGCCGCCGTTAAGGCCCTTTCGGACTACTGCTGCACCTCCTCAAACGCCGTGGAGGTGATCCGCGCCATCCCCGAGGAGAAGCCCATCCTCTTCGGCCCCGACATGTTCCTCGGCGCCTACGCCTCCCGCGTCACGGGTCGCAAAAACCTGCACATCTGGGCGGGGGAGTGCCACGTGCACGCGGCGGTGCGCCCCGAAGACGTGGAGCGGGCGAGGGAGGCCCACCCCGGAGCCGACTTCCTGATCCACCCCGAGTGCGGCTGCGTCACCTCGTGCATGGTCTACTTGAAGGACAAGGACCTCAAGCAAGAGGATGCCTACATCACCTCCACGGAGGGCATGGTGAACCACGTGGCGTGCTCCCCCAAGCGGGAGTTCGTCGTGGCCACCGAAACGGGCATCCTCCACCGCATGCGCAAGGAAAGCCCGGGCAAGGAGTACTTTCCCGTGAGCAACGAGATGGAGTGCCGCTTCATGAAGATGATCACCCTCGAGAAGCTCTTGCACTCCCTGGAGGCAGGCGTCCACGAGGTCAAGGTGCCCCCCGAGATCGCCGACAGGGCCCGCCTCCCCATCGAGCGCATGATCGCCATAGGCAGGGGCGGGGGCAAGGACTGACCCCGGCGACGGCCGGGGCTGCTTGGCGCTGAGGAGTCCGAAGGATGAACGAGGATAAGAGGCGCCTCCCCATCCTGGAGACCGCCGAGGGTGCGGGCTGGAGCGCCTGCACCGCCGTGAGGGGCGGCCTCACCGAACGCGAGGTTGCCCTCCTTCGGGAGATGCGCGAGGTCAAGGCGAGGCTTCAGACCGTCGCCGAGTCCGAGCGCCCCGCCCTGGCCGCCCGGCTCGAAGCGCTAAAGGTTGCGAGGCACCAGGCCCGCCGAGAGCGCATGGTCCTCCTGGGCCACCAGACCTGAACCTCGAGCGTCGTGAAAGAAAGGCTTCCGCAGACGGGCACGCCCACGAGAGGAAAAGGGGCGGGCTCGCGCCCACCCCGAAGGATGATACTCGGCTCTCTCTAAATGTTGGCCGAGGAGGAATCCCCTCCCCCCTCATGCCTCTTGGACTTGAGCCTGAGCCTCGGCTCTACGGCCTCGCCAAAATATAGGCAAAGCCCATGCCGCCGCGTCGCGCTCAGCGCTCCTCCCAGGGGGGCTCAGCCGCCCCCCTGGGACGCCTGCCTTCGGCAGGCTGTAACCCCTTGCCCTCACGGGGGAAGCCCTTCGGGCGGGGAACCTCCCGGTTCCCCGCACCCCTCCCCCGGCGGCGGCTCTCTACGGACGCTCCAGTAAATACGCAAAGCCCATGCCGCCGCCGATGCACATGGTGACGACGCCGCGCTTGGCGTTCCGGCGCTTGAGCTCGCCCAGGATCTTGCAGGTGAGAACGGCACCGGTGGCACCCAGCGGGTGGCCCGTAGCGATGGCGCCGCCGTTCACGTTGACCTTGGCCGGGTCCAGTCCGAGAGCGCCCAGGACCTTGAGGCAGTAGACGGACTGGCTGGCGAAGGCCTCATTCAGCTCGAAGAGGTCGATGTCGTCGAAAGAGAGCTTGGCCTTCTTCAGGAGCTTGGGAACGGCCTTCGCGGGGCCGATGCCCATGATCTCGGGAGGCACGCCGGCCACGGCCCACTCGCGCACGTAGGCGACGGGCTCGAGCTTCATCTCCTTGGCCTTCTCTTCCGACATGACCACCACGGCGGCCGCGGCGTCGTTCATCTGGGAGGAGTTCCCGGCGGTCACGCTGCCGATGGGGTCGAAGACGGGCTTGAGCTTGGCCAGGGCCTCCACGGTGGTGTCGGCCCGGGGGCCCTCGTCCGTGTCGAAGGTGAACTCCTTCCATTTTCCATTATCCATGGTGCGGACCTTGAGGGGCACGATCTCGTCCTTGAACTTTCCGGCCGCAATGGCCGCGGCGGCCTTCTTGTGGGATTGAACAGCGAAATGGTCCTGTTCCTCGCGCGAGATCTCGAATTTCCGGGCCACGATCTCGGCGGTGGTGCCCATGGCGGAATAGATGTCGGGGTTCAAAGCGATGGCCTGGGGATCGGCGATCATCTTGTTGCCACCCATGGCCACCATGCTCATGGACTCCACGCCACCGGCGACGACGATCTCGTGGCTGCCCGCCTTGATCATGTCGGCGGCCATGGCTATGGACATGCTCCCCGAGGAGCAGAAGCGGTTGATGGTCATGGCGGGTACGCTGTCGGGGAACCCCGCCATGAGAGAGACGACGCGGGCTATGTTCATGCCCTGCTCACCCTCGGGCATGGCGCAGCCGAGGATTACGTCATCGATGGTCTCGGGATCCAGCCCCTTGGTCCGCTCCACGAGGGCCTTGAGAACGGACGTGGTGAACTCCTCCGGGCGCGTGTCCTTGAGGCTTCCCTTCTTGGCCTTCCCGACGGCCGTCCTCGCCAGGGAAACTATCACGGCATTTCGCATGGTATTTCTCCTAACTGCCTGGACAGGCGAAAGAGCCTGTCTTCGCGCTTCTTTCTCCAGATCTCCAGCTCCCCGGCTCCGCTAGTTCCGCAGGGGCTTGCCCTTTTCGAGCATGTGCTGGATGCGGGCCTGGGTCTTCTCCTCGCCGCACAGGCTCACGAAGGCCTCGCGCTCCAAGTCGAGGATGGTCTCCTCGGAGACGGGATTGTTGATGGTCGTGTCGCCGCCGCAGAGGATGGTGGCGATGTGGGTGGCGATCTTCACGTCGTGCGGCGTCACCCAGTGGGTGTTCTTCATGTTGTGCAGGAGCATCTTGACGGTGGCGATGCCGTCCTTGCCGGGCAGGTTGTAGCTCTTGGGCAGCGGGGGTCTGTAGCCCTCCTCGTCCATGGCGATGGCCATCTGCTTGGCGGTGTGGAGCTGCTGCTCCCTCGAGATCTCGACCTTGTCCCAGGGCCGCAGGTACTTGAGGTTGCGGGCATCCTCGGCCCCCGTGGAGACCTTAGCCATGGCGATGTTCTCGAAGGCCTTCTGGATGAAGGGCAGGTTGGAGAGGATGGGGGTGTCCACACCCTCCAGCATCCTTTCGAGCAGGAAGAGGTGGCCTCCGCCGGCGGGTAGCAGCCCCACGCCCACCTCGATGAGGCCCATGTAGGTCTCCGCGTGGGCGCAGATCCGGTCGCCGCCCATGGTGATCTCGGCCCCGCCGCCGAAGGTGAAGCCAAAGGGAGCCGTCACGGTGGGGATTTTGCAGCGCCTGAGGCCCGTGGTCATGGCCTGGAACTGGCGGACCATATTGGAGATGTCGTCCCACTTCTGGGCCTTGGAGGCCTCCAGGATCATGGCGATGTTGGCGCCGGCGCAGAACTGCGGCGCCTGGTGATGGATCACCAGCCCGCGGAAATCCTGCTCGGCCTTCGCGATGCCCTTGAGCATGATCTCGATGATCTGATCGTCGATGGGGTTCATGGTGGGCTGGGTGGCCGAGTGGAACTCGATGCAGGCCACGCCGTCGCCGAGATCCACCAGGGAGGCGCCCGGGTTCTCGAGAACCGGAGCCACCTTGCGCTTGATGTCCCTCAGGATCAGGAAGGTCTCGGGCTTGGGAACCGGCTTGTAACCCTTGGCCGAGGGGCTGTAGTACTCCTGCCCATCGGCGCCGTCGCGGTAGAAGGAGGGGCAGCCGGCCTTGAGCATGGCCTTCACCCACTCGGGCACGGCCACTCCGTCCTTCTCCATCCTCTGGACGGTCTCCTTCACGCCCAGGGCATCCCAGGTCTCGAAGGGGCCGAGCTCCCAGTTGAAACCCCACTTCATGCCCGTGTCGATGTCCACTATCGTGTCGGCAATCTCGCCCAGGCGGTTGGCCGAGTAAGCCAGCACGTCCTTGAGCACGCGCCAGGCGAAGAGGCCCGCGCGGTCCTCGGCGTTGACCACGGCCTTGATGCGCTGGCCGGGATCGTGGATCTTTTTGGCCGCCTTGAGAGAGGGGATGTCGGGCTTCTCCTGGGGAACGTACTGGCCGGTCTTGTAGTCCAAGACCAGGATGTCCCTCTTGCCCATGTCCTTTTTCACGGCCTTGAAGAAGCCCGCGCCGCTCTTCCGGCCCAAGGCGCCCTTGGCCACCATGGAGGAGAGCAGCTCGGGGATCTCGAAGGCCCACTTGGCCTCATCCGCCGGACAACCCTCCTTGAGGGTGTTGACCACGTGGATGAAGGTGTCCAGGCCCACCAGATCGGCCGTACCGAAGGAGGCGCTCTTGGGCCGCCCCAAGGCCGGGCCGGTGATGGCATCCACCTCGTCGATGCGGTAGCCCATGTCCAGCATGGCGTGGAGCGTGGCCATCATGCCGAAGACGCCGACGCGGTTGGCCACGAAGTTCGGGGTGTCCTTGCCGTAGACGATCCCCTTGCCCAGGCGGAAGATCCCGAAGTTGGCGATCTCCTTCACGATCTGGGGATCCGTCTCTTCGCCCGCCACGATCTCCAACAGGTGCATGTAGCGCACGGGGTTGAAGAAGTGGGTCACCAGGAAGTTCTTCTTGAAGGCCGCCGAGCGCCCCTCGACCATCCCCTTGATGGGAAGGCCCGAGGTGTTGGACGAGACGATGGTGCCGGGCTTGACGGCCTTCTCCACCTTCTCGAAGAGCTTCTGCTTGATGTCGAGGCGCTCCACCACCACTTCGATGACCCAGTTGCACTCGGCCAAGCGCGCCAGGTCGTCCTCGAAGTTACCGACCTCGATGAGCTTCATGAACTTCTTGTCGTAGATGAGGGCCGGCTTGCTCTTCTGGATGGCCTCCAGTCCCTTGAGGGCGAACTTGTTGCGGAACCGTTTGTCCTCCTTCGTGAGGCCAGCCTTCTGGTCCTCGGGGGTCAGTTCTGGGGGGACGATGTCCAGCATGATGGACGGTATCCCCGCGTTGGCCAGGTGCGCGGCGATCCCGGAACCCATGATCCCCGCTCCCAGGACCGCGACTTTTTCGATCCTGCTTCGCATGATTGCCCTCCTACAAAGACCCTCGTGGCGGCACCCTTCTCCCGATCGGGAGGGGCGCGGTTAAACGACTCCAAATCAGTAGGTGTCCATTCACACAGGCAGTCTCCCACGATGTTTTTGCGAATGCAAGCCCTCGATCCGATAGCATTCACGCCACTATGACACCCACTGCCCCCCATTGTAAGTATGTATTTACTCATTTGCAACCCATCCCGGACGGCCGCTTGAGTCCGGGGGCATGCGGTGGTTGAATGGGGTAGCCGGCGTCCGGCCCCACGGAGGAGTCATGCACCCCATCCTCGACCTGTGGCAGCACCTTCCCTCCCACGTTCATCCCGACATCTTCTCCATCGGTCCCATCCCCATCCGCTGGTACAGCCTCATGTACATGGTGGCGCTCGCGGTGGTCTACCTCCTGACGGCCTGGAGGATCCGTCGCGGAGAGGTCAGGATTCCCCCTGATCCCACGAGCCTCTTCGACCTGATCCTCTCCTCCATCGTAGGGATCATCCTGGGGGGGAGACTGGGCTACGTCTTCGTCTACGACCCCATGTACTACGTGCACCATCCCGCCGAGGCGATCCTCCCCTTCAGCTGGCAGGGCGGTTTTCACTACACGGGCTTCACGGGGATGTCCTACCACGGCGCGCTCATCGGCGTCGTGCTCGTCTTCCTGGTGATGTGCCGGAAGCGGGGATGGTCCCTCTCGGAACTGGGCGACAACCTGGTACCGGCCGTGCCCCTCGGCTACACCTTCGGCCGGCTGGGAAACTTCTTCAACGGCGAACTCTACGGCCGGGTCACGACCTCGGCCATCGGCATGTATTATCCGACCGCGCCGGGGCCGGGGCTCCGATTCCCCTCTGAGCTCTTTGAGGCGGCGGGGGAGGGGCTTCTGCTCTTCGCCATCCTCTGGCCCATGCGCAACTTCAAACCCTACCGGGGGTTCCTCCTGGGGCTCTACCTCGTGGGCTACGGCGTCGTTCGCTTTCTCGTGGAATTCACCCGCGAACCGGACCCGCAGCTCGGCTTCGTGCTGGGGCCCTTCTCCATGGGCCAGATCCTCTGCTTCCTCATGGCGGGTGCCGGCTTGATCGTGATGATCACGGGCTGGTGGAACTCTCGGCACACGCCCGCTCCCGCGAAGCGCAGGCGCTGACGCCGCCCCCGCCTGACGGCCCGCGTTCAGGGCAGGAGACCGGAGGAGATGGACAGGGTCGACGTGGTGGTCATCGGCGCCGGTGTGGTGGGCCTCTCCGTGGCAGCGAGCGCGGCCGGGGAGGGGCGATCCCTCCTGGTCGTCGAACGCCACGAGTCCTTCGGCCGGGAGAGCTCGAGCCGCAACAGCGAGGTCATCCACGCCAGCATCTACTACCCCCCGGACTCCCTGAAGGGGCGCCTCTGCCTCGAGGGGAACGAGCGGATGTACCGCCTCTGCGCCGAGCACGGCATCCCTCACGCCAACACGGGCAAGCTCGTGGTGGCCTGGACCGAGGAGCAGGCGGCCGGGCTGCCGGACCTGCTCGCCACGGCCAAGGAAAACGGAGCACGGGGGGTTCGCCTCGTCGAGAGGGAGGAGATCCGCCGCCTGGAGCCCCGCGTGGAGGCGCTCGCCGCCCTCCACTGCCCCAGCTCGGGCGTGGTGGATTCGCACGCCCTCATGAAGCACTTCGAGACGGCGGCCCGTTCGAAAGGGGCCGTGTTTGCCTACGGAGTGGAGGCCGAAGCCATCGATCGCCGCGACGGGGGCTTCGTGGTCCGGGTGGTGGAGGCCTCGGGAGAACCTTACGAATTCTGGACCCGCCTCCTCGTTAACTGCGCGGGCCTGGAGTCGGGCCGCGTGGCCGCCCTGTGCGGCATCGACCAGGACGAGGCCCTCTACCGCATCCATTACCGCAAAGGGATGTACTTCCGCGCCCACCGGAAGCTCGCCATGTACCCCCGGATGCTCGTATACCCTTTCCCTCCAGACCGCTCCACCGTCGGCATCCATACCGTCCCGGACCTGGCGGGGGGCATGCGGCTGGGCCCCTACGACGTCTGGTCGCCGACCATCGAGTACGGGGTGGACGCCTCCCTGCTGGACGTTTTTCTGGAGTCCTGCCGCCCCTGGCTCCCCTTCCTGGAGGCCGAGGATCTCCAGCCCGACATGGCCGGCATCCAGGCCAAGCGGTACGGACCCGGTGAACCGGCGCGGGATTTCGTCATCCGCGAGGAGTCGGACCGCGGCCTGCCCGGTCTCATCGACCTGATCGGGATCGAATCGCCCGGCCTTACCGCCTCCCCCGCCATCGGCCCTCACGTCGCCCGCATGATCGACGAGCTTTGTTGACCACAGAGGCACAGAGACACCGAGAAGCGCTGGTTCAAAGCAAGCCCGCTCGGCGCGGGGATTCGGACTTTGTTTCTCTGCTGCGATGATTCGCGCCGGCAAGCCCTGGGAACAAAGGATGTCCTATCCTTATTCTGTGCCTCTGTGGTGAGCCCTTACCTTCCCCAGTCCCTCGGGTAGCGGAAGTCGATGCCGACCGTCCGCTGCGAGAGCTTGGCGATGATGGGCAGGCGGCGCTTGAACTGGCTCCGTTGCACCATGCTCAGGATCTTGGCCACCAGGGCCTGGGGATGCCCTCGCTCAGCCACCTCCTGGGCGGTGCACCGTTCATCCACGAGGAGATAGAGGATGGCGTCGGCCTCGGCGTAGGTGAGCCCCATCTCGCCTTCATCGGTCTGGCCAGGCCAGAGGTCGGCCGAGGGAGGCTTGGCCACCACCGACTCGGGAAGAGCCAGGTGGCGGGCGAGTTGCCACACCTGGCTCTTGTACAGGTCGCCGATGGGGTTCAGGGAGGAGGCCATGTCGCCGTACCAGGTGCCGTACCCCAGGAGCAGCTCGGTCTTGTTGCTCGTGCCCAGGACGAGGGAGCGGTCCCGGGAGGAGCGGTCGAAGAGGACGGCCATGCGGGTCCGCACCATGTAGTTGCCCCGTCGAAGCGTGGAGGCCTGCCGATCCGCCTCGAAATAAGCGTCCACCATAGGGGAGATATCCACGCGCTCGGAGCGGATGCCGAGCTGCCCGATGACGAGATCGGCGTCGGCCTCCGACTGGGGCGCACTGGTCCGGTAGGGCATCTTCACGGCGAGGACCCGGTCCGGCCCCACGGCGTGCACCGCGAGGGCGCAGGCCAGGGCCGAATCCACGCCGCCCGACAGACCGATCACGAAGCCCTCAAGGCCCGTCTTGCCCAGCTCCTCCTGGAGGAAGCGGTCGATCATGGCGAGGGCGAGCTCCGGGTTTACGGGGGGCGGAATGGGCTGAGTCATCGCCTCACGATCCCCTCCAGGTGGCGCAGCACAAGCTCAGGCCTCTCGTCGCGCAGAAGGGGCGTGAGCGTTCGGGCGCGCCTCAGGGCCGAGAGAGGCAGGTCGGCCCGGTAGATAGCCTCCACATTCTCGCCGCCGTCCAGGAGGAGGTTGCCAAAGGGGTCGGAGACGTAGGAACCGCCCGCGAAGGCCAGCCCGTCCTCGTACCCCACCCGGTTCACGTAGGCCCAGTGGACCGTGAGGAACTGGCTGAGCACCTGCCCAACGCGCTCCCAGGTCTGCACCGAGGCCGCCGGCCCTCCGCCCGTCAGGCCGCGGCCGGGGCTGCCCGACAGGATCAGAAGGGTGTGAGCTCCCTGGAGGGCCAGCAGGTAGGAGGAGGAGAGGTGCCAGGCGTCCTCGCAGATGAGCAGGCCCAGCCTGCCCAGCCGCGTCTCGACGGCCGCGAAGCGCCCTCCGGCCGCGAAGTAGCGCCCCTCGTCGAACATGCCGTAGGTGGGCAGGTAGACCTTGCGGTGGACGTGGTGGATGCGCCCCCCCGAGAGGTAGAGCGCGGCGTTATGGAAGAGGAATTCCGGGCTCTGTTCGACCATCCCCACCACGATGTCGCGCTCGCGGCTCGCGGCCAGCAGGGGAGCCAGGAGCCCCTCCTCCTGGACGGGCCTGGCCACCTCCGCCACCAGGTCCTGAAGCAGATACCCGGTGAGGGAGAGCTCGGGAAAGACCACCAGATCGGCGGAGCGTGCCTCCGGGGTGGCCAGCCATGCGAGGTGGGCCTCCAGGTTTCGCTCCAACAGACCCAGGGCGGGGGCCATTTGGACTAGGGCGAGCTTCAGCGTCTCCATCGGCGACCGGCCTCCCTCCCGACTATAACCGCCCCCCTCGGTGGCCGCAAGAGGAGAGAGGGGCTTCTTATTCAAAGAAGAGCTCGTCCCACAACAATTGTACTCAGGATACTTGACAAGGCCGCAAGCAGATTTTATAATTAGCAATCTGATGGTACGTTTGCTAAACGTGACAGAGGGTCAACCTCGAGGAGGTGTCTGATGCAGGTAAAACCACTCAACGACCGTGTGCTGATCAAGCGGCTTGAGGCCAAAGAGCAGGTCCGGGGCGGGATCATCATCCCCGACACGGCCAAGGAAAAGCCCATGGAGGGCGAGGTCATCGCCGTGGGGCCGGGCAAGCTGGACGATGACGGCAAGCGGGTGGCCATGTCCGTGAAGCCGGGTCAGAAGGTCCTGGTGGGCAAGTACGCGGGAACGGAAATCAAGATCGACGACGTGGAACACATCATCGTGCGCGAGGACGAAATCCTCGGCATCGTTGAATAAGAAGGCAAGGAGAGGCTACCCATGGCAAAAGAAATCATCTATTCCTCGCAGTCCCGGCAGGCCCTCATGGCCGGCGTCAACAAACTGGCCAACGCGGTAAAGGCCACCCTCGGCCCCAAGGGCCGTAACGTGATCATCGAAAAAAAGTTCGGCTCCCCCCTCGTGACCAAGGACGGCGTCACGGTGGCCAAGGAGATTGAGCTCAAGGACAAGCAGGAGAACATCGGCGCCCAGATGGTAAAGGACGTCGCCTCCAAGACCTCCGACGTGGCTGGTGACGGCACCACCACCGCCACCGTCCTCGCCCAGGCCATGCTCCAGGAAGGCCTCAAGGCCGTGGGCACGGGCGTCAACGTGATGGAGCTCAAGAAGGGCATCGACAAGGCCGTCGAGGCCGTGGTGGCCGAGATCAAGGCCATGGCCAAGCCCGTCGAGGGCAAGGCCGTGGAGCAGGTGGGTACGGTCTCCGCCAACAACGACGAGACCATCGGAACCCTCATCGCCGAAGCGATGGACAAGGTGGGCAAGGACGGGGTCATCACGGTCGAGGAAGCCAAGACCATGGAGACCACCCTCGAGATCGTCGAGGGCATGCAGTTTGACCGCGGCTACCTCTCCCCCTACTTCGTGACCGACGCCGAGCGCATGGAGGCGGTCCTCGAAAACTGCCTCATCCTCGCCCACGAGAAGAAGATCTCTTCTATGAAGGACCTCCTGCCCGTCCTGGAGCAGGTGGCTAAGAGCAGCCAGCCCCTGCTGATCATCTCCGAGGACGTGGAGGGCGAGGCCCTGGCCACGCTGGTGGTCAACAAGCTGCGCGGCACGCTCCACGTCTGCGCCGTGAAGGCCCCCGGCTTCGGCGACAGGCGCAAGCGGATGCTCGAGGACATCGCCATCCTGACCGGCGGCAAGTGCATCACCGAGGACCTGGGCATCAAGCTGGAGAACATCACCCTCGCCGACCTCGGGCGCGCCAAGAAGGTGGTGGTGGATAAGGACAACACCACCATCGTGGAGGGCGCCGGCTCGGCGGCCGACATCGAGGGCCGCGTGAAGCAGATCCGCCGCGAGATCGAGGAGACCACCTCCGACTACGACCGCGAGAAGCTCCAGGAGCGCCTGGCCAAGATCGTGGGCGGCGTGGCCGTCATCAAGGTCGGCGCCGCCACCGAGGCGGAGCTCAAGGAGAAGAAGGCCCGCGTGGAGGACGCCGTCCACGCCACCAAGGCGGCCGTGGAAGAGGGCGTCATCCCCGGCGGCGGCGTGGCCTACATCCGTGCCATCCCTGCCCTGGACGCCCTGAAGGGGTCGGACGACTTCCTGGCCGGCGTCAAGATCGTGAAGCGCGCCCTCGAGGAACCCTGCAAGCAGATCGCCAACAACGCCGGCGTCGAGGGCTCCGTCATCGTTGAGCACGTCAAGAAGGAGAAGGGCGCCCACGGTTTCAACGCCAAGAGCGAAAAGTTTGAGGACCTCTTCAAGGCCGGCATCCTGGACCCCGCCAAGGTCTCCCGGACGGCCCTGCAGAACGCCGCCTCCGCCGCCTCCACCCTCCTCACCACCGAGGCCATGATCTTCGAGCTGCCCGAGGAGAAGAAGGACATGCCCATGCCCGGCGGAATGGGCGGCGGAATGGACTATTGAGTGAAAAGTGAGGAGTGAGGAGTGAGAAGTAAAAAGTGAAAAGTAAAAAGTAAAAGACTCCTCGCAGCCTCGGCACCATCTGAACTTACGAGGGCGGCCTTCGGGCCGCCCTTTCTTTTGAGGAACCGGTAGCAAGTTAGGGCTCCTCCCAAGAATTTGTGCAACCACGAAAGAATGGCCGCCTTCCGGAGCGAAGCGGAGGAAGGCGCGTCCCGGCGCCGATGGGCCAGATGCAAGGAACGCGAGCCGGTCGCACCGGAGGCGTACTTACGTACGTTGAGGATGCGAACCGGCGAGCAGTGACGCAGCAGATGGTCCGTCGCCGCCGGCGCACGCACGGAGGGGGGAGGAGGGCGCGACCCTGCACGGGCAGGCCGGCCAGCCCGAAGGGCGGCTGGGCGAAGGGGCGACGGGCAGAAAGGTGCGGGGAAGCACGGCTGCGATCCCTCCTGGTGAGCCCGTTGATGCACCGCTCAGGATGACTGCAAAAGCGGGCACCTTTCGGACCGCCGCCCCTCGCCCGGAGCCAAGCGCCGCAGGCGCTTGGACGGCCTGCCCCACCCTTTAGAGACGCACAAATTCCCGAAGGGAGCGCAAACTAGGAAGTAAAGTGAGTAGTGCGGAGCAACGCCGTAACCGCCGTGCCTGCAAGCGGTGCCACCTCCCTACGCCCCGCTAACCACTACCCGCTCCCTGCTTTCGGCTCCCCGCTTCCCGCTTTGTTACTCGTACACCTTCTCGTCGGGGGCTTCTGCGTTCTGGGCGTCGGCTTCGATGTCCCGGGCCCGTGGAGGTGTCTTTAGGAATTCCTTGTAGAACTCGTGCTGGATGACGAGGTCCATGATCTCGTTGGTGCCGGTCCAGATCATGATGAGGCGCGTGTCGCGGAGGAGTCGCTCCACGGGAAAAACGTCCGTGTAGCCGATGCCGCCGAGCACCTGCATGGCGTTGTTTACCACGGTCCAGGCGGCCTCCGTGGCGAACTTCTTGGACTCGGAGACCATGCGGCGGACCCGGCCCGGGGCCACCTGGCCGCAGTCGACGGCCCTGCAGGTTTCGCGGCAGAGGCCCCGGGAAGCGTCCAGGAGGGTCAGGCTTTCCGCGATCTTGAAGCTCACCCCCTCGAAGCGCCGGATCTCCTGGCCGAAGGCCTTGCGCCTCGCGGCGTAGCGCGCGGCGATCTCGATGGCCGCCCGGCCCATGCCGATGGCGCCGCAGGCGCTGGTCATACGCTCGGGGATCATCATCTGGTCGAAGACTTCGGCCCCCTTGCCGATGCCGGCCTCGCCGCCCAGGACGTTCGTCACGGGCACCTCGGCGTTGCGGAGGACGATGCGCCCCGTCCCGCCGCCGCGGGTGCCCATGAGGCCGTAGACGTGCTCCACCGTAACGCCGGGGCCGCGCTCCACGAGGAAGGCCGTCATGGAGTCGCGCGGCTTGGCGGTGGGATCGGTGTTGGCGTAGACCAGCAGGAGATCCGCCCCCTCGGCCCCCACCACGAAGCGCTTCTGGCCGTTCAGGATGAAGCGGTCGCCCCTCCGCTCGGCGCGCGTCGCGGCGCCGAAGAAGTCCGAGCCTCCCCGGGGCTCGGTGAGGGCCTCGGCGGGGGTGAGGGTGCCGGCGATGAGCGGGGCGAGGTAGCTCCGCTTCTGCTCCGGCGTGCCGAAGTGGGCGATGGCCTCGCCCACGATGGAGACGAGGGAGTAGAGGCAGGCGAGGGAGGTGCCGAGAATTCCCACCTCCTCCAGGGCCACCATTTCGCTCGTCCAGGGCAGGCCTCGCCCGCCGTACTCCTTCGGGAAGCGGAGCCCCAGGAGGCCCCTTCGCCCTCCCTCCTTCAAGTACTCCTTCGGGTAGCGGACGCGGTCGGCGTCCATGTCCAGGATCAGCTGGCGGGGCACCCACCGGACGAAGTCGGCCACTTCGTTTCTGAGCGCCGTCTCCTCGGGTGACAGCAGCGCATCGGGGAAGGTCGTCATGGGTATCTCCTTAAAGTGGGAAGGGAGGGGCGAGTGAGACGGGAGACACCAGCTGGGAGGCCAACGGTTCTCCCCTTCTCACCTTCAGCACTTTTCCCTCGAACCCTTCGTGTTCCCGCGTCTTGGTGGCGAATCAGCTTTTTTCTCTTTACTCCTTGATCTCCGTTCCCCTGGTCTCGGGTAGGGTCCAGACCCAGAGGCCCGTGAAGAGGGCGAAGAAGGCACCGATGGAGATTCCGGCGCCGAGGCCGTGGCCCGCCGCCAGCGGAAGCGTGGTCACCCACGTGATGATGATGGGGGTGAAGAACTGGGCCCCCCGCGAGAGGTTGAAGGCCGTGCCCATGGCGCTGGACCGTATGCGGGTGGGGAAGAGCTCGGAAAAGATGGGGCCGTACCCGGAGAAGTTGCCCGTCCCGAAGCCCACCAGAACCATGAAGAACAGCGGAAGCCAGGGCAGGAGGTGGATCGCTCCCCAGAACCACGTGATGCCGAGCAGGCCGAAGGCCCACACGAGGGAGAAGAGGCAGTAGGCCCAGCGCCGCCCCTTCCAGTCGGCCACGATTCCGTAAGAGAGGTACCCCATCATGCCGGCGATCTGCGTGACGATCATCCAGAGACCCGACCGCACCAGCGAGAGACCGAGCTGGTCGTAGAGGTACTTGGGCATCCAGGTGTAGGTGAACCAGTAGGCCGACATGTCCGCCAGGGCGAGCACGAGGCCGAGCACGAAGAGCCGCCGCAAGGTACGGTCCTTCTTCAGCTCGACCACGAGCCTCCCCGTGGAGAGTTCCCCGGTGCCTTGCCGGCCCTCCCAGACATCCGACTCGGGCATGTAGCGCCGGATTCCCAAAACCAGGAGTGCGGGGAGCACGGAGATGAAGAAGCAGGCCCGCCAGCCCCAGCTCGGGCCAAAGTTGGCGGCAAAGACGGGCTCGACGAAGGAGCCCACCACCGAAGCCAGCAGGATGCCCAGGGGCGCCCCCGTCTGCATCACTGCGGCGAAGCGGGCGCGCATGCGGGCGGGGAAGGTTTCGCCGATGAGCGTCTGTCCCGTGGCCCACTCACCGCCTACGCCAAGGCCGGTCACGACGCGAAAGACCAAGAAGAGCCAGAACGCGTGGGACATGCCGCAGAAAAAGGTGCCGATGGAGTAGGTCAGAAGCGTCCAGGTGAGCACGCGCTTGCGGCCGAAGCGGTCGGCCAGGCCCCCGAAGAGGATGCCGCCCAGGGCGGTGGCCGCCAGCGTGACGCCCAGGAGCACGGAGAGCTCATAGTCTCCCAAGTGCAGGTCCCTCTTGATGGGGATCAGCAGGAAGGAGAGAAGCATGAGGTCGTAGAAGTCGAAGAGCCAACCCGCCCACGCCATGCCCAGGATGACGTAGTGTCGGGCCGACGGCCGCCCGCATTCGTTGAGAAGCGCCTTCGTCTCGCCGCCCATGGATCCCCCTACCGTGTTTTCAGCCTAGCACACCCGAGCGCGCCGGCGAAATTCCGGCAGCCCATTGGCATCGGGCGCCCGGAGCCTTTACATTATGAATAACGGGGCCATGGGAGCAGCGAGGGAAGTTCCACCGCCGGGGGGTTACGACCCGGCCCCATGGAGGTCTCCCATGACGCTCGAACTGGACTTGGAGGAGCGGCGGCTCCTCAAAGAGACGCTGGAGCCCCAATCCCGTGTTGGAGGAGGGGAATAGCCGAGGTTTTTCGACGCGTGCTTCGAAAGCTCGCCATGGCGGAGGAGCCGGTCGGGGTTCCTCAGGGTGAGGGCTTGACGGGGCGGGGCCGTTGCCGCGGGGATCGCCCGGGGTTCCCCTCAGGAGCCCGAAGGGCGTAGAATGCGCTTTTCAGGAGGTTCCTCGATGAAAAAAACGCTCGTGCTGCTCGGACTGGTCGGACTTCTTTCGGGCGTCTCCCTCTTCGCCCAGGGCAAGACCAAGGTGGAGAAGAAGCCATCGGTCAAGCCCGCCGCGGAGGCCCAGAAGCCGAAGACGGAGCCCGTCGCTATCCTGAAGACCAAACTCGGGGATGTGGCGATCCGCTTCTTCCCCGATAAGGCCCCCCTGACGGTTAAGAATTTCCTGCACCTCTGCCAAATCGGCTTCTACAACGGCACGAAGTTCCATCGCGTGATTCCCGGGTTCATGATCCAGGGCGGCGACCCGAACACCAAGAAGGGCGATCCCTCCACCTGGGGCACGGGCGGGTATACGGTCAACGGCCATGAAGTAACCGTGAAGGCCGAGTTCAACGACATCCACCACGCGCGCGGCATCGTCTCCATGGCCAGGGCCCAGGACCCCAACTCGGCCTCCTCGCAGTTTTTCATCTGCGTGGCCGATGCGGGCTACCTTGATCACCAGTACACGGCCTTCGGACAGGTCATTGAGGGTATGCACGTGGTGGACGAGATCGTGAACGCGCCGCGCGATCCCAGCAATGACCGGCCGAAAAACCCCGTCGCCATCGAGAAAGTGCTGGTGGAGCACTGGCCCGTGGAGAAGGTGGAGGCCGCCGCCGCGGCCGAGAAGGGCAAGTAGCCTAGCAGACGCCCGCATGGGGGCCGCCTCGTCCGGCCAGGCCCCCGGGCCCAGATCGAGAGGAGGGCTGCCATGCGGCTCAAGACGTGGATGAAAACCGGGCTGGGACTCGGCGCCCTGGCGCTGGTCCTGACCGGCCTAAGCTGCTCGGGGGGGTCCATCAAACTGCTGGTGGCCGCCCCGCTGTCGGGCGAACAGGAGCAGAGCGGGAAGGGCGTCCTCAACGGCGTCCAGCTCGCCGTGGACCAGTGGAACGCCAAGGGGGGCATCAACGGCCGGAAGATCGTGATCATCCAGGGGGATGACCAGGGCGATCCCAACACGGCCGTGAAGCTCGCCAAGGAGTGGGAGAGCAAGGTGGACGCCGTGATCGGCGACTACAACTCCTCCTGCACCCTGGCGGCGGAGGAGATCTACGGGAAGGACAAGATCCTGATGGTCACCCCCTCCTCCACCAACCCCGACGTGACGGACCGGGGGTACTTCACGATCTTCCGGGTCTGCGGCCGGGACGACCAGCAGGGCAAGAGCGCCGCCAAGTACGTGGCGGACCATTTCCCCGGCGCCAAGGTGGCGGTGATCCACGACAAGTCGTCCTACGGGCAGGACCTGGCCAACGAGTTCCTCAAGAACTACGAATTCCTGACCAAGACACAGGCCGCTTTTTACGGCGGGATTGACCGCGCCCAGCCCGTCTACACCGACGAGGTGAACAAGGTGAAGGCCGTGAATTCCACGGTGGTCTACTTCGGCGGGCTCTGGCCCCAGGGCGCCGAGCTGCTGAAGGAGATGCGTCAGGCCGGGATGAACGTCACCTTCGTCAGCGGCGACGGCTGCTTCGACCCCCAGTTCATCAAGCGGGCCGGCAAGGACGCCGAGGGGGCGCTCGTCACCTTCATCCCGAACCAGGAGCTACTCCCCTCGGCCAAGGCCGTGGTGGCGGCGTACAAGCAGCAGTTCGGTCCGCTCCAGCCCTATTCCCTCTACGGGTACACCGCCGCCGACGTGGTCCTCCAGGCCATGAAGCAGTCGGGCAGCACGGATCCGGTGACGGTCTCCCAGACGCTGCACAAGATGGAATTCTCCACTCCCATGGGAACGCTGAAGTTCGACGACAAGGGAGATCCCCAGCAGTCCCCCTACGTCATGTGGCAGGTGGAGAACGGCAAGTTCGTGGAGGTGCCCATGGCGGCTTCGACTCCCGCGGCCGCTCCCGCGCCCGCGCCGGAACCCGCCAAGAAGTGATCCGCCTCTGTCTCTGAACACGAAGGCGGGCCGGCGTTCGGCCCGCCTCTTCGTTTGGCTGTCGGCTTCCTCGTGGGGCTCACGCATGGGCCTTCGGAGAGGCCTCCTACGATGGGTCCCCCTCGAAGAGGACCACCGCCGCCGCCAGATCCCGCTCGTGGGTGAGGCTCACCAGGGCCGCGCGTCCTCCCATCATGGCGAACCGCCTGGCCGCAAGACCATGGAACTCCAGCCTCGGCGGCCGGCCCGCTCCGCCCGCCACCTCCAGGTCCTGCCACCCGACGCCGCCTCCCCAGCCCGTGCCGAGCGCCTTCATGGCGGCCTCCTTGGCACAGAACCGCGCCGCCAGCGATATAGCGGGATCGGCCTTCCGTGCGCAGGCGGCCCGCTCCCGCTCGGTGAAGACGCGTCGGAGGAGGCGGGGATGCCTCTCGATCGCCCGCCGCAGGCGCGACACCTGGAGGACGTCGAGGCCGATCCCGATGATCACGGATTCCTCATCGGCCGGCTCGGCGTTCCGCCTTCTCGCCGAGCCACTTTCGGATGGTGGCGGCGGGGACGCCCAGCTTGCGGAGGTGGTTGATGGCGCCGCGAACGGAGGCACCCGTTTCGTTGCAGATGCGCAGCCGGATCCGCCAGGCGTCGATGGCCGAAGGCTTGTAGCCCGGATCCACGCGCATGAGCTTCTCGTAGAGGTAGCCCAGGTTGTTGGCGGCCCAGCGCTGGCCAGGGTCCAGCTCGAGCGCCCGCCGGTAGGCCTTCTCCGCATCGAAGTACCGCCGGTTGGTCTCCAGCGCGATGCCCAGGTAGTTGTGGGCGTCCGGGTCCTTCGGAGCGATGCGGATGGCCTGCCGGGCCTCCTCCAGCGAAGCGAGGGGGTTCTTGGAGCGCCTGTGGTACTCCGAGAGCCCCAGGTGGGCCCAGTATTCGTTGGGATCGGCCGCGAGCGCCTTCTCGAGGGGCGACCGAGCCAGCTCCAACTGGCCCAGTTCAAGGTGGGTCAGCCCCAGCTGGCAGGAGGCCGAGGCCATATGGGGATCGGCCCGCAGAGCCTCCCGGTAGCATCGCAAGGCCTCGTCCATGCGCTTGAGGTGGAAGTGGAGGTTGCCCAGGTTGAACCAGGCCACGGCCAGGGAAGGATTGAGCTTCAAGGCCACCTGGAAGCTGGTGAGGGCCTCCGAGTACCGCGCCTCCAGGTAGAAAAGATAGCCCATGTAGTTGTAGGCCTCGGCCGCGATGACGGTGCTGGGATTCAGATCCAGCACATCAAAGAGAACCCCGCGCGAGCGGCCGTAGCGATTGGTCTCCAGGTAGTGGTCCGCGTAGGTGAAGTAGACGCCCCAGTCCCTGGGGTTCACGGCCAGGGCCATGCCGAAGGCCTGCCTTGCCCTGTCGAGGTGGCCGAGCTCCAGGTGGATCCTGCAGAGGGCGTTCCACGCCTGCACGTAATGGCGCTCCTTCTGCACGACCCGATAGAGCCACTTCAGCGCCTTCTCCGTCTGCCCCAACGCCCGGCAGCTCTCCCCGAGGCGGACCATGAGCCGCAGGTCCCGCGGAGCCAGGCGGTGCGCCTGGGTGTAGGCTTTCACGGCCTGCTTGTACTCGTGGCGAGCCATGGCGTAGTACCCGCAGACCTCGAAGAACAGGGCGTCTTGGTCCTTCGCCGCCACCTGCTCCAGGCGCGCCAGCCCCCCCTTGTCCCGCTCCAGGTAATACTCCGCCAGAGCGAGCAGGGTCTGTCGCCCCCTCTGGGGGTCGCTTCCCGCGTTCAGCGTCTTCCACACCGCCTGCAGCTTCTCGGGATAAATGGCCACGGACTGGATGTGAATCATCCACAGGCCAGTCTCACCGGGGTAGTGTTTCAGCCCCCTCTCCGTGAGATCCGCAGCCAGGTGCGGAAGGGAGCGGAGGCTCAGGGCCACGGCCGCCTCCAGCCACGCCGAGGCTGGGGAGTCGGGGCCGACGGCCCCCATCTTCCGGTCGAGGTCGCGGTCGAAGAGCAGGCTCTGTTCGTGCTGGAGGGTGGACACGGCTTACCTCCTGAAGTGGCGTGACTTGCCATCCGTCTTTTCAGTGAGCTGGATGGGGCCGATAAGGGCGGACCTGTCCACGCCCTTGACCATGTCGGAGAGGGTCAGGTTCGTCCCGGCACAGGCCCTGGGCGCCTTCGTCTCCTCGCCGGTAGCGTCCCGGGCCGAGGCCCGCGTCTCCACGTGAAGACGGCAGACCACGTCCCCCGTCACCGACTGCCCCCGCTCGTCCAGGTGCGTCAGCCTCCCGCTCAAGCCGTTCTCCCGATCAGGGCCGCCATCCGGCCGGCCCGCTCGCCGTCCCGTCTATAGGAACAGCATACCCCATCCCCGCAGGCCGTACAACGATTCTCGATTCGAATGAAGGGATCGGTAAAGCCCAGCCCGCCGAGCATGCGCACGTTCAAGTCCACCAGATCCAACCGGGGCGGACCGGAAGCCCCGGTGACCCAGCCGGGGAAGGCGCGCCGGAAGCGTTCGACGCGCTCCTCGGGCACGCCGTAGCAGCAGGGGTGCACCGCCGGACCCACGTAGGCCGCCCCGGGCTTCCGCCCCTCCAGGAGCCTCCGGCCGGCCTCCTCCACGATGCGGGCCAGGGTTCCCTTCCACCCCGCGTGGACCGCCGCCACCGCCCCGCCCTCCTCGCTCGCCATGAGGATAGGCACGCAGTCAGCGGTCACCACGCGGACCCACTCCCCGATCTCCGTGCTCACCAAGGCGTCCGCGTCGCACGGGGCCTCTTCGACGCCCACGGCACGGGCGGAGTGCACCTGGTTCACCCGGTGGAC
Organism: Acidobacteriota bacterium; assembly: GCA_049967655.1. Lineage (GTDB taxonomy): Bacteria > Acidobacteriota > UBA4820 > UBA4820 > DSQY01 > DTPS01. The sequence goes on along the minus strand of JBMFSH010000014.1, from coordinate 11,611 downwards.
CCGTCGGCAAGGCAGTCCGGCGAGGCTCAGAAACCGGGCGAGCCCCTCCGGGCTCACGTCTTCGAATCCCCTGAGGGTGACGAAAGCCCCCACGCCGGGGGGAAAGAGCGGACTGGCGTCCAGGTAGGGCCCCATGGCCGAGGTGCGGATCTCACTCAGCATCGCCGCGCTCCAGGGCGAGCCCCCATCCCGCCCCTCCCGTAGCCACGGCCAGGAGGAGAGCGCGCTGGGCCCGGCCCTCCCGGAGGGCCCGCGCCGCTATCGCCGCCGCGCCGGCCCAGGCCGCCCCGCAGGCGCCCAGCCGCTCCTGAAAGACCTCCCGATGGGCCTTCGGCAGCCGCCGCGCCAGCCATTGGGCGCCCTCCCGCCGCACCTGCGGCGTGTCCTCCTGGAGAAAGGCCAGCCCCTCCACATCGCCGCCCCATCCCGCGCGCTCCAGCAAGGAATCCAACAGGTGATCGTAGAGAGCGGCCGGCGCGGGGAAGCGGTGGGGGGGGCAGATGGCGGAGCGGGCCGACCACGCCGCGACGCGGACACCACGCTCCGGGGCCTCCTCCAGAGAGGCCAACGCGAGAGCGTAGGCCCCCTCGCCCAAGGGCGTGGCGCCCGGACCCCGGTAGGGCTCCACCACCTCCCGGATGACCGGATCGAGGTGATCGGATCCTCCCGCCACGCAGCGTTCCAGGACCCCGCCCGAGAGGATCCTGGCAGCCTCCACGAGGGCCGCCAGCCCCGCCGCCTCTTTCCCGTGCAGCGTCTGGGCCGGGCCGTTCAACCTCAGGAGGAGCCCCGCCATGCCGGCGGGGGCGTTCCCGACGGAGTAGGGAAACAGCGAGGGATTCATGGAGGCGAAGTCGCCCCGGCGCGCCGGCTCCAGGAGCGCGAGCACGGGCGCCGTGGGGCCCCAGCCAAGCCCCACCACCTGCCCCGTTCCCTGATCGGGTAGGAACCCGGCCCCACTTTGCGCCTGCCGCGCGGCGTTCAGCCAGAAAAGGGTGGAGGGGTCGGCCCAGCGGAGGGCCTGGGGCGGAAAGCCCTCCTTCAGGTTGAGCTCCGGCGGCACGCACCGGGACCCAGCCGTCTCAGGCGCACCCTCCAGGCTGGCAAGCCCCAGCGGCCCGGCGGCCCCTTCGGCCAGGACCCAGATCCCTTTCACGTCGCCCTCCCGAAGAGGACCGCGGCGTTGTTTCCGCCGAATGCCAGGTTCACCGAGAGCACGTTCCGGAGCTCCATCGGCAGGGCCTCTCGGGGGATGTACAGCTCCGCCTCGGGGTCCTGATCCATAAGGCCCGCGCAGGGCGGGACGGTCTGGTAAACCAGGGCGAGCACCGAAGCCACCGCCTCGATGGCCCCGGCGGCGCCCAGGCAGTGGCCCACCGCCCCCTTGATGGAGACGACCGGCACCGCGAGCCTGCGTTCGCCGAGCAGGTCGGCGATGGCCCTGGCTTCGGCCCTGTCGTTGGAGGGCGTTCCCGTGCCGTGGGCGCTGACGTGATCCACCTCCGCCGGCGTAAGGCCAGCTCGCTCCAGGGCCCGCGCCATGGCCTGCAAGGCTCCCCGGCCCCGCGGCTCCGGGGCCGTGGGATGGTGGGCGTCCACGGAGAGGCCGAATCCCCTGAGCACCGCCAGCGGACGGGCCGCCCGGGCTACGGCCCTCTCCTCGGACTCCAACAGCAGGAAGGCGGCCCCCTCTCCCACCATCATACCGTTCCGGCCGCGATCGAAGGGGCGGACGGCCGTCTCGGAGACGAGCCGGAGGCAGTTGAAGCCTCCCACCGTAAGCCGGCTCAGCACGTCGGAGGCCCCGGCCAGGACGCAGTCGGCCTCTCCCTCTTCGATCCACAGGGCCGCCTGGGCCAGCGCGGCGGTGGAGGAGGAGCAGGCGTTGGAGATGGTGACGCGGGGACCGTGACCACCGAAGGCTGCCGCGAGCACGTCCGCGGTGTGGGCGGGGATGTGGCCCAGAAAGCCTCTCAGGTTGGGAGCCAGACGGCCGGAGCGCCGGTAGCGGTCCAGGGCCTCCTCGGATTCGGGCAGCCCGCCCACCCCACCGCCCATGGCGATGCCGCCCTCTTCGGGGAGCGCCGTCAGGCCGGCCATGTCCAGGGCCTCCGCGGCGGCCGCGAGGGCCAGCCCGTCCACGCGGTTCGGCGGACCGTCCGCGAACTCCCCGGCCTCGGCCACCAGCGAGCTGCGCAGGTTGCCAGGGTCGAAGCGGGTGAGCCTCGTGGCGCCGGAGGCGCCCGAGAGCAGCGCCGCCCAAAAGGAAGGCACATCCCGGCCCACGGCGCAGGTGACGCCGAGGCCCGTCACCCAGATGGCCCTCCTCATGGCGTTTCCCGGAGCGTAAAGAGCCCCCGCGCCGCCAGCCGCCCGCCCAGGCGAGCCGTGACGCGGACCTGAAAGAGGGAGCCCATGCGCTTGACCAGGCTGCCGGCCAGCTCCAGGCTGTCGCCCGGCCAGATCGGCCGGGGGCTCCGGAACCGGGCCACCTGGACCAGCACACCCCCGCTCCCCTGGCCGGAGGCCGCGAGGAGCCCCCCGGCCTGCGTCATGGCTTCGAGGACCACCCAGGACGGCACGGGGCCGCCCCGGCTCACGGCGTCGTCCGCCGAGGAGGCGAACTGGAGGACTCCCCCCCCGCCGTCGCGGGGGATGAAGCGGAAGGGAAAGGCGTGCGGAAGCCGCGCGGGTTCGCTCATCAGGGGCTAAGAATAGCAGTCGGTGGGAGGAGCGACAAGCGAGAAAGGGGCGGGGCTTCAGGCCTGGGGCCTTCCCCGTTCGAGCCGCAGGAGGGCGCGCTTGGCCTTGAGCCCGCCGCCATATCCCCCCAGGCCGGTCTTGGCCACGACTCGGTGGCAGGGGATCAGGATGGGGATCCGGTTGGCCCCGCAGGCCGCGCCCGCGGCCCGGGCGGCCTTGGGCCTACCGGCCCAAGAGGCGAGGTCGGCGTAGGAGATGACCTCGCCGTAGGGAATCTCCGCGAGGGCGGCCCACACGTTCCGCTGGAAGTCGGTGCCCTCCGGGAGCGGCTCCAGGGGGAGGTCAAACTGGCTGCGCCGACCGGAGAAGTACTCCTTCAGCTGGGCCTCCACGCACCGGAAGAGCGGCTCCACGGGCTTGGGAACGGGACCTTCCGGCGCCAGCCCCTTGAAGTCGATGCGGTGCACCGCCTCCGTCGAGAGGGTCACGTCCAGCGGCCCCATGGGGCTGTCCAGGCACAGCGTCACCATGCCGCTCATGACCCGAAGCCGTCCTCCCTCGTAAAAGCCGCCACCACCGTGGCGTTCATCCCCCCCCTCGCGTTGAAGACGCCCGTCAGACTGGCCTTCACCGGCTTGCAGGCGGTCACCACATCCCGAAGAACGCGGTTCACCACGTTCTCGTAGAAGATCCCCAGCTCCCGGTAGGCGAGCAGGTATTCCTTGTACGATTTGAGCTCGATGCAGGCCTTGTCCGGGACGTACCGCAGAACCAGGAGGCCGAAGTCCGGCAGGCCCGTCTTCGGGCAGACGGAGGTGAATTCGGGGGCCTCGATGGTGATCTCGTAGGAGGGGAACTGGTTGGGCCACGTCTCGATGGCCGGCAGTTTGGCATCCAACCCCTTCTGCGCGTGCGTCTTGGTGTATCCCGCCATGTCTCTCCCCTCCCTGGTACGCTCTGGATCAGCGCAGACAGATTAAAGCGCCGCGATGAGTTTGTCGAGTTCGCCGCTGCGTTGGAGCGCCTCGAGATCGTCGCAACCCCCGATGTGGCGGTCTCCGAAGAAGATCTGCGGAACCGTCTGGCGGCCCGAGCGGCTCTCGCACTCGTTCCACCGGTCGGGCTGTTCGTCCAGGTTCACCTCCTCGAACTCCACGCCCTTTTTCTTGAGCAGTTTTTTGGCGGCCACGCAGTAGGGGCAGGTGGTCATGGTGTAGACGGTCACGGGGGTCTTCATGGCTCAATCTCCTCTGTCGAATCCGCCGAAGGAGTACTATAACCCTGGAGAGCGCCCTTTCTTCCAGCCCTCAGGCATAACCGATGTCGGAGGTGAGCGCCATCCGGCTGCGCATGAAGGTTCCGCTGCCGCGCGCCACGAGGCGGCCGGCGGAGTCGGCGACCTCAGATTCGGCCACGTAGAGCCGGCTCGACCGGTGGACCACCCGTCCCCGGGCGCGCAGCTCCCCCTCGGAGACGGGCCTGAGCAGGTAGACCGTGAAGGAGGCCGTGAGCACGAAGACCTCCTCCACCAGCGAGTTCACGGCAAAGAAGGCGGAGTCGTCCAGCGCCTTGAAGTAGATCGAGCCGTGGAGGGCCCCGGCGGCGTGAAAAAGCTCGGGGCGCACGGGGATCACCACCTCGGCCGTCCCCTCCCCCACCGTGAGCTTGGGGCGAATGAAGGCATTGAGAGGCGAGGAATCGTACATCCGCTCCAGCTTGCGCCAGTGTTCTTCTCCGGGCATCATGGGGTTCATGGGGTCCGCCTCCTGTTCGTGCCGGTCCTCTTGCCGGCCTCCTTCGGCCGGAGGGAAGGGACAAAAACCACGCGGCGCGAGGGTTGGACCGGCGTTCCACCCTCCACCCTCAACTCTCCACCGTTTCCGTCCGGCTTTCCCGGATGGGGACCAGCCACACGATGGTGGCTCCCCACCCGCCCTCCGCTTCGTCGGCGAGGGCGAAGGAGTCGACCTCCTTCAGCCTGCTGAGCAGCGCGTGGACCGTGCGGAGGAGCACGCCCTGCCCCTTGCCGTGGACGATCCGCACCCTGAGAATGCCCCGGCTCCTGCATTCCAGCAGATACTCCGATACCAGCTCCTTCACGTCCTGCGGACGGAAGGTGTGCAGGTCCAGGGTTCCGTCGATGGGGATCGGAATGGGCTCCTCCGGCTCCACCCGCTACCTCCTCCAGCACCGAGTCAAGGAGGTCGGCCACACCTCCTGTGCACCTTGGTTCCAGCGATTAACTCCTGGCCACCTTTTCGGCGGCCTCTCCTATCTTCGCCCAGGCCGCCTCCACGTGGCGTCGCTCCGTGTGGGTCTGTCCGATGCTCATGCGGAGCGTGAGCTTCCCCTCCAGCTTCGTGTGGGTGAGGTAGAGCGCGCCGCTGCCGTTCACCTCGTCGAGCAGCGCCTGGTTGAGGGCGTCGCCCCCTCGGTGGCGGAAGCAGACCAGGTTGAGCGGAGGCTCCACGGCCAGCTCGAAGCGCCGATCCTCGCGCACCCAACCCGCGAACTCCTGCGCGAGGTCCACGTGCCGCCGTACATGGAAGCGCAGCCCCTCCACGCCGTAGTGGCGGATGACAAACCAGAGCTTGAGCGCCCGAAAGCGGCGCCCCAGGGAGACCTGCCAGTCGCGGTAGTCGATGACGGCCCCCGACTCCGTGGCCGCGTTGCGCAGGTACTCGGGGAGGATGGAGAGGGCCGTGATGAGCGCCCGCCGGTCGGCCACGTAGAAGCAGTCGCAGTCGAAGTTGGTGAACATCCACTTGTGCGGGTTGAAGCAGTAGCTGTCCGCCAGTTCCAGCCCCCGGAAGAGGGGTCGGAACTCGGGGCAGAGGGCCGCGGTACCCGCCATGGCACCGTCCACGTGGAGCCAGAGACCATGCCGCTTGCAGATTTCGCCGATGGCCGGCAGGGGGTCCATGCCGTTGGAGGAGGTGGTGCCCACGGTGGCCGCCGCGAAGCAGGGGGTCAGACCAGCCGCCGCGTCCTGGGCGATGGCCGCCTCCAGAGCCTCGGGCCGCATGGCGAAATGTTCGTCCACCTCCACGAGGCGGAGGTTGGCCCGGCCCAGCCCCGCCAGCTTCACGGCCTTCTCGATGGAGGAGTGGGCCTGCGTCGAGGCGTAGGCCGTGAGGCGCCCGTCGCAGCCTCGCTCGTTGGAGGAGGAGCCGGTGGCCCGCTCGCGCGCCGCCACGACGGCGCAGAGGGCGGCCCCGGAGGCCGAGTCCTGGATGACGCCGCCGCCCGACCCTGTGGAGCGGAACGCGGCGGGGAGGTCGGTCATCTGGGCCATCCAGTCCAGAACGTGGGTCTCCAGCTCGGTGCAGGCTGGGCTCGTGGCCCAGAGCATCCCCTGCACGCCCAGACCGGCCGAGAGCAGCTCGCCCAGGATGGAGGGCCCCGAGGCGTTGGCCGGGAAGAAGGCGAAGAAGTTCGGCGACTGCCAGTGGGTGATGCCGGGCAGGATGACGCGCTCCACGTCGGCGAGGACCGCCTCGAAGGGTTCGCCGTGCCCCGGCGGATCAGGCGGCAGCAGAGAGCGCACCTCGCCCGGCCGGACGCGCGAGAGGACCGGCAGCGACTCCACGCGCTCCATGTAGTCCGCCACCCAGTCCACGACGGCCCGCCCGTGCCGCCGGAACTCCTCGGGGGTCATGTGGTAGCTCTTGCGCTCCTCCATTGTCTCTCCTTCAGGAAGGATCTAGGCATGGCTCCCTCCTAGGAATGGGTCGCTTTTGCGTCCCGGGGGCCACCTCGGCCCGCTGAGAACGGCCGCGATCAGCCTCGGTTGAGCCTCCATAGAGCGGCGTTGAGGGCCGCGGCGTAGGCCACCCAGATCAGGTACGGGATGAAGAGGACGGCGGCGGGACGGCTGACCCCCCAGGAGAGAATGGCGAAGGCCAGGGCAGCCGCCCACAGAAGGGCGATGTCGCAGAGCGCCCAGAGGGGCCGGTGGAGGCCGAAGAAGAGCCACGACCAGAGGGCGTTCAGAACGAGCTGGAAGGTCCAAAAGGCGAGGGCTGGACCGCGCCACCCGCTCCTCCGCCAGACCAGCCACCCGGCCACGGCGATGCCGAGGTAGAGCACGCTCCAGACCGGCCCGAAGAGCGCATTCGGCGGCGTCCAGGCGGGCTTCACGAGCCCCGCGTACCAGCTCCCCGGCTGGAAGCGCACACCGAAGAGGGCGGCCCCCGCCACGAGCAGGAGAAAGAGGAGGAGCCCGCCCACGACCCGCGCGCCCATCACGGGCGCTCCGGGCAAGCCACCGCAGGGGAGAGAGCTTCGGCGAGGTTGGCCACGTAAGGATGCATGGGCGTTGCTCCCCTCTAGCGCTGAAGGACCGCCAGCGCGAAGTCCGATCCGCGGCCCTGGATGTAGGCCATGTCCACCCAGAGCATGGCCATGGGTTCGAGGTAGCGGGCGTGGTAGAGGGGGCCCGTGTCGCACGGGTCGAAGCCGAGCTCCTGGCCCAGGGCCGTCACCACGCGCTTGGCCGCGGCGTCGTTGCCGCAGAGGAAGAGGGCGGCTCGCCGGCCGCCGAAGAGGGGATCGGCCATGGTCTTGCTGCCCGTCGTGTTGAAGGCTTTCACCACGCGGGCCCCCTCCGCCCAGGCCGCCACCTGCTCCCCGGCCGAGGTGACGTGGCCGAGGGCGAGACCGCGCAGGTCTTCGGCGATGGGATTGGTGCAGTCGATGAGGATCTTGCCGGCCAAGCTCCCCGCGGAGCGGATGGCGTCGTGGGCCGAGCTCCACGGCACCGCGAGGACCACGATCTCCGATGCTCCCGCGGCCTGCTCCAGGGTTCCCGTCCGCACCCCGTGGCCCACCGAGACCAGCAACGTTTGCGCCTGCTCCGACGTCGGGTCCCGCACCCCCAGAATGACGGCGTGCCCCTGCTCGGCCCACCGCCTCCCAAGGATGGCGCCGACGCGGCCCGCGCCGAGGATTCCGATCTTCATCGCGTCCTCCTTCCCCACCACAGCCGGTGTTCCGTCCCAAAGATAGGGCCTAAGCCAGCGGGGAGCCAACGGCGGGCGGGCGGAGGACCCTCCGCCGGCGTTCGGAGGACCGGCTCACCTCGCCCCTCCTCCGCCCGAATCCACTCCTCTCCGGCGCGCCTTGATCCACGCCCTGCGTCCGTGGAGGGCAAACCAGTAGCCGCCGTAGACGAGGGCCGCTCCCAGCTCCAGGGCGGGTTTGACCTGAAGGCGCAGGACCGCGGCCCGGGCCTGCTGGGCGAGGGCCGGGGCGATGAACGGCTGGAGGACAGCCCAGGTGAGGCGCACGCCCATGTGCCAGAGGGCCACGAGGAAGAAGAGGGCCCCTCCGCCGTAGAGGAGCGCCTTCTGCGTCCGGCTGTACGGCGTCCCCGCCGTGTAGAGCGTCAGCCCCAGGCCCACAACCAGGACCAAAGCGAGGATCACCGAAAGCGCGTCCATGAGCCTCCACCTCCGGGTCTCTCCCCTCAGCAGCCTGCCCCCTGCCTACCTCCCAACCCGACCACTATACAGCGGGAGAACCAACTCCGCCCGCACCGAGCGGGGGGAAGCCCCGCATGGCCGTTCTGGGCCATGGCCGCTCAGGGACCGCTCACCGGCCCCTCTGGATGGCCCGCAGGGCCATGCGGTCCACGAGGCCCGGCGCCACCAGCTTGACCCACATCCCCGCCTTGCCCCGCGCCGTCATGACGACTTCCCTCCGACGCCGCTCCATGGCCTTGAGGATGATCCGCGCGCACCGCTCCACGGACATGACCTTCTCCTCCTGCACGGGGCTCGCGCCCAGCGGCCGGCCGTCGGGCCCGAGGGCGCGCTCGCGCACCTCCGTCGTCACGAAGCCGGGATAGATCATGGTGACGCCCACGCCCGAAGGGGCCAGCTCGATCCGCAGGGAGTCGAAGAAGCCGGCCATGGCGTGCTTGCTCGCGGCGTAGCCGCTGCGCGTGGGCACGCCCGTCTTGCCCGTGAGGCTTGAAATACCGACGATCAGCCCTCGCGTCCGCTTCAGGTGGGGCAGGGCGTAGTAGGTGCAGTAGACGCTTCCGAAGAAGTTGACCCGCATGATGGGCTCGAGCAGGGAGGGGTCGCTCAGCTCGTCGAACTTCGCCCACATGGTGATGCCCGCGTTGTTCACCAGCGCGTCGAGGCGACCGTAGGCCTCCACGGTCCGCGCCACAAACGCCTCGCACTGAGCCTTCTCCCTCACATCCGCGGGCACCGCAACGGCTTTGCCTCCCAGCGCGATGCACTCGGCGGCCACCGCCTCCAGCCGCCCGGCGTCGCGCGCCGCCAGCGCGAGCCACGCTCCCCGCTCCGCCAGCTGGAGCGCCAGCTCCCTCCCGATACCGCTCGATGCGCCGGTGATGAGAACCACCCGCTCGCGGAACCCCCATTTCGCCATCGCTTTCATCTCCATCGTCCCGGTGCCGCGCACCCTTTCAGACCGGGCCTCCTCCCGCCGCGCAGGCCGCTCCGCACCGGCCCGGCTACGGCGCCTTCTCCTGGAGCCAGTCGGCGACGAAGCCGGCGACCTCCTCCCAGCCGGGCTCGGCGAGGACCCAGTGCGCGTGGCCGGGGAAGAGCTTGAAGGCGGCCCTGGCGCCGTACCTGCGCGCCACCCGCCTCACCACCGGGGCCGGCGTGATGCGGTCCTGGCCGCCGGCCACCACCAGCACCGGAACGGAGACCTCCCCGGCCCGGACCCTCGAAGCGCGGCGGAGGTCCAGCGGCCAGAAGCCGATCTCGAAGGTGGCGCGGCCCGACTCGTAGACGAATCGCTCGTAGGCGCGGCGGCGCTCCTCTTCAGGAAGGAGGTGCATCATGGAGTACACCGCCTCGCCGTAGGTCTGCCGGAAGGGCTTCCGCCAGAAGCCCAAGCGCGTCATGCCGCTCCAGAAGCTGCGGATCACCGAAAGCCTCAAGGCTATGATGCCGTAGGGCGATGCGGGGGTGAGGCACACGAGCCTGCGTCCCAACCCACGCGCCGCCAGCATCTGGGCCAGGAGGCCCCCCATCGAGTGGCCCATGAGGACGGGCGGCTCGCCGAGGGCCCTCACCTCCCTCTCCAGGTCCTCCGCGTAGTCCAGCAGGCTGGTGGTGCCCAGCTCGGGCGGCGGAGGCGCGGAAGGGTCCGCGCCGTGGTGCCGGAGGGTCGTCGCCACGCAGCGGTAGCCGCGGGCCTCGAAGACGGAGCGGTAGTTCTCCCACTGATAGGCTCCGCCCCACATCCCGTGAATCATGTAGATCGTCTCAGCCATGCCTGGGCCCTCCTTATAGGGTCAGGTCTTGAAATACCATATTTTGTCCTCACGGTTCACCCGCCCGCGCGATCCGGCTGATGGTGGAGTAGTGGAGGCCCAGGAAATCGCCGATCTCGGACAAAGTGTAGCCGTGCCGCACGTAGGCCTCTCGGATGGCCCCGTCGCGGGCGGCCTTATCCCTCTTCAGCCCTTTCTGCCCCAAGAGCGCCGAGAGAGACGGCCGCCCCGCGTGCCGCTCTCGGCGAGGGTGCTCGCGGACCTTCCGCTTCCGCTCCAGGTGAGACTGGACCGATTGCAGAAACGCCTCACCGCCGACGATGAACCCTCCCGCCGCATCCGGCAGGGCGGCCTTCATACCCTTGCCCTGCGCGACGAACCGCGCGTACCTCCGCCGCGCCTCTTTTCCCGTCCCTCCGAAGCGCGACAGGATCCACCCCACCGTGAGAAAGGCAGGCGCCGCCTCTGTCCCGGCCGTGGCCCGGTAGCTGCTCCAGCGCCACTCACCCGGCCCCGTCACCCGCATGGCCCGCGCCCGCACCGGATTCAGCACCACGTACCGGCAGAGCTCCAGCAGGTGCGCCTCCTTCTCCACCAGCACCGCCTTGAAGCGCCCCTGGAAGAGGTGGCCGGGCCGCCCGTGCCTCCGGTTGAAGGCTTGCGTATATTCGCCGTTCACCGACCGCATGCCGCGAGAGAGATTCGCCTCCGGCGTCTCGATCACCAGGTGATAGTGGTTGCCCATGAGACAGTAGGCGTGGCAGATCCATCCGCGAAGCTCCACCGTCCGGCCGAGAATGTCCAGAAACCTCGCTCGGTCCTCGTCGTCCCGGAAGATGGCCGTCCGGCCGTCCCCCCGCGCCGTCACGTGGTACACGGCACCCGGAAATTCCACCCTCAGCGGCCGCGCCATCGCCTACCCCCCTTCTTCCCAGGCCACGTTCCACCATCAGCCATGTGCACTGCTCAACAAGAGAGAGCATACCCGTGCAGAATGTGTCATTGTTGAGTAGCCTCGGCGGGTTGCCCCGCCGAGGCCCTCGCCAGATCCGGACTTGGAGATTTCCACCATCCGGCTCCTCCGTTGGCACGGCTTACGGAACAGTGCCCCATAGGTTCACGTAGACCCTGGGGCGTGGGAGAGGGTAGGATGCGAGCAAGTCGTTGAACCTCTCCCATGTGAGGCGCGTCTTGTTGCTCCGGCGGCGAAGCCACTTGAACCAGGCACGCTGTGCGTGATGGGCCAGCACCGAGAGTGCCCGCGTATTGCCGCTGACCCCGAAGTAGTTCATGTGCCCTTGAATGCGCCTCACGAGCGCGGCGTGCTGCGCGGGTACCTTCTCGTGCCGGTGGCTCCGGCACCAGGAGTAGACGGCCATGATGGCCCGCCTCAAGCGCGCACGCCTCGTCTTGCATGCGAGGGTCCATCCCCCTTTCCGGGCTCGGCGCCAGTACCAGGTGAACCCCAGAAAGTCGAATGTCCCCGGTCCCTTCCCGTTCCGCTGCTCCCTCGGCGGCCTCTCGAACCGAATCAGCCGGGTCTTTTCCTCGTTGAGCAACAGCCCGTATTTCTCCAGCCGCTTGGGTAATACTTCCATTACGCGCACCGCGTCTTCCTGCTTCTCGAAGGCGATGACAAAATCATCGGCG
>JBMFSH010000013.1:0-73660 GCA_049967655.1 Acidobacteriota bacterium | reverse complement strand
CCTTCGGCTCGATGGCCCCCAATCCCTCAGTGGGTGTGACACCCTTTCCCAGCGTGCGTGATCTGTCCAGCCTTCCACGGCTATTCCCCTCCTCCATCCCGGGATTGGGGCCCCCGGCCAGATACGCAGCCATGGTGTCCCGATCCGGAGGGGATTGGAGCCGCCCGACTCTACGGCCCCTTCACGGCCCTGACCTTCACGCTCACCACCGATTCGGCGGCCGCGGCCACGTCTTCGGTGGGAAGGGCCTCCCCCAGGGCGGCCAGCTCGGAGGTGTCGGGGTTGATGGAGCCGATGAGGTAGTGGCTCTCGCCCACGATTCGCACCTCGTTGAACCCCGCCTCCCGGATGGCTTCGAGGTAGTCCACCTTCAGCATGGCCCCGGAGATGCATCCGGCATAGGCTTCAACGGACTCCCGCACGCTCTCGGGGAGGGGACGCGTCAGGACAAGGTCAGACACCATGAGCTTTCCGCCGGGCCTCAGCACGCGCAGGGCTTCGCGGAAGACCTGCGGCTTGTCCGTAGAGAGGTTGATGACGCAGTTGGAGATCACCATGTCGGCGGCGTTGTCGGCGACGGGCAGGTGCTCGATCTCCCCCAGGCGGAACTCTACGTTCGCGACGCCGGTCTTGGCGGCGTTGGCACGCGCCTTCTCGATCATGTCCGGCGTCATGTCCACGCCGATCACGCGGCCTCTGGCTCCCACCTTCCGGGCGGCGAGGAAGCAGTCGAAGCCGGCACCGGAGCCAAGGTCCACGACAACGTCACCCTCTTTAAGTTCAGCGTGGGCCAGCGGGTTGCCGCAGCCGAGGCCGAGGTTGGCGCCGTCGGGCACGGCGGCCATCTCCTCCTCCGAGTAGCCTACGGCGAGGCTGAGGCCCTGCGCGCCCCCAGGCGCGCAGCACCCACCCGCCGAGGGGCCGCAGCACGAGGAGCCGCTCCTGGCAATGGCCGCGTAGTGCTCTCTCACGGATTTCTTGATCGTCCCACCGTCCATGACTCACTCCTTGTTTTCTTCCTAGACCGACAGTTCGCGCCTGATGAGAGGCACCAGATTCTTCCTGATCTGGTCCCGCACGCGGCGGAACTCATCCCACATCTCCTCTTCAGAGCCTTGCAGTCCCGCCGGGTCGGGGAAGGATTGGTGAACCTGCCGCGCCGCGCCGCGGAAGCTGGGGCAGGCCTCCTTGGCCGAGTCGCAGACGGTGACCACCAGATCGAAGGGCTGGCCCCAGAACTCTTGCAGGGACTTGCTCCGCTGCGCGGAGATGTCCACCCCGGCCTCGGCCATCACGGCGATGGCGAGAGGGTGGACGCGCGACGGCTGCGTGCCCGCCGAGTAGACCTCGACCTGCTCACCGAGATCGTGGCGCAGCCATCCTTCAGCCATTTGGGACCGGCAGGAGTTGCCGGTGCACAGCACGAGGACGCGCTTCTTCTCCACGGTGTCTTCCTTTCAGTGCAAAGCTTCCCGGAGATCGGCGGCTTTTCCGAACTCCTCGGGTTGCTCCCGCCGACCTCCCTCCGCCACGAGGGTCTGGCCCAGTTCGGTGAGCGCGGCGAGACCCTTAGGCTCCCTCTCCACCATGGGCAACACCAGCACCGGCAAACCGAAGCGGCGGCAGGCCTCCTCGAGGTAGCGCTGCTGCATGGCGCGGCGGCGCTGGAGGAAGGCGTTCGAGGCCTGCTCCGGAGAGAGCACCATGTTCGCCACGAGGAACTGCGCGTGGATCCCGGCGGCCTTGAGGTCGAGGAAGGCGCGGTGCGATTCGAGGATGGGCGTGGCCTCGGGGTAGAAGACGAAGGCGAAGGCCGTCAGGGACGGATCCTTCAGCCGGGCGATGAGCTTCTGGAAGCGGGCGTCGGCGGCGCGCTGGACGGCCCCGTCCCCCTTGGCCTCGGCGGCGGCCAGGGCGGTCTGCTGGGCGTACTGAAAGGGCAGGTCGAGGAGCCGCAGGGTGTGTCCCGTGGGGGCCGTGTCCAGCACGATGAAGTCGTAGGACTCGTTTTCGAAGTAGCGGGCGAACTTGTCGAAGGCGGCCATCTCCTCGGTGCAGGGCGAGTCCAGCTCTTCTGCAGTGGCCTTTAGCATCTCCTCGGAGGCCGTCTTGGCCGCCTCCTCCAGCACGCGCGCCTTGTACTCCTCGAAGGCCTTCACCTGGTCGATGTGCACCGCCATCAGGTTGGGGGCCACGAAGCTGGGCTCGGCGCCCACGGGCCTGTCCAGGACGCGGCCCAGGTGGGCCGCCGGATCGGTGGTCACCAGCAGCGTCCTGTGGCCCAGGCCGGCGAGGTGGAGGGCCGTCACGCACGAGACGGTCGTCTTGCCCACGCCCCCCTTGCCCGTGAAGAAGAAGGCCTTGGTCCGGCCCGGCGATGGGCGCAGGAGGGTCTCGAGGTCCGGCGAAGGAACGGCGACCTCCGGCGCGGGCCGCCCGTCGTTGGCGAAGAGCGCGGGGTATGTGCCGTCGTACAACTCCTGGGCCACGGCTCTCAGGGCGGAAATGCCCTTGACCTCCTCTGGGCGCAGGCGGATGGGCACGGCCGTCAGTCCCAGGCCGCGCTCCGCCTCGGCCACCTGCGCCGCCTGCTCGGCCCGTTTCCGGTCCACCTCCGGGCCGTCGCCCGCCTCGGGCGGCAGGATGCCGTTGGCGATGAGGCGGGCGGGACGAATCTCCTGGCCGCTGAGTTCCTTCGCGGCCCTCAGTGTCTCGTAGACCGAAAGGGCCTGAGGACGCATGACGAAGACGAACTGGGTCTCGGAGGGATCCTTCAGCAGAGCCGTGGCCTGGTCGTACTTGGCCTTGGCCCCCTGGATGGTCTGCACGGGCCCCAGGCACGTCTGGCCCGACCCCTGGGCCGCCGCTTCGATGTACTTGGACCAGTCCACCGACAGGGCCAGCAGGCGCAGGGTGTGGCCCGTGGGGGCCGTGTCGAAGACCACCACGTCGTAATCGCCGGCGTCCATGAAGTCAATGAACCGGTCGAAGGCCGCGACCTCCACCGTACAAGGGCCGGAGAGCTGTTCCTCCAGGGAGGCGAGGATGTCCTCGGGCATGATGGCGCGGTACGGATCGAGCACCCGCGCCTTGTATTCCTTGACGGCTTCGTCCGGGTCGATTTCCGTGGCCCAGAGATTCGGCGCGCCCTCAACGGGCACCACGCCGTAGCCGATGGGCTGTTCCAGAACGTCGGCGATGTTCGAAGCCGGATCCGTCGAGACGAGCAGGGTCTTCTTGCCCTTGCGGGCATGGTGGAGGGCCGTGGCGCAGGCCATGGTGGTCTTGCCCACCCCGCCCTTTCCTGAAAAGAAGATTCGCATGAGGTTCTCCTTGTGTGATGGGTCAGCCGCAGCAGCCCGATGATTGAAGGCCGCGCAGGAGGAAGGTCTGGTCGAAATCAATCACCACGTTCTCCAGAAGCTCCGCCGCCTCTTTCTGGACGTACAGGGTGGTTCCGTCCTGCACCACGGGCACGTCCTCTCCGGCCTCGGCGAGGGGGACCACGTCGACGGCAAAGCCGGGCCCGCAGCAGCCGCCGCCCGTGAGAAAGAGGCGGACGGCGCCGTCCTGGATTCCAGAACTTTTCAGGAAGGATCCAAACTGCTCGGCGGCGGTTGGGGTCATGGTCACCATGGCATCACTCCTTGGTATGAGCGGGGTTACTGGGGGCGGCGGCCGTGAGCACGGTCAGCGGCCGGGCCTTGGGGAGGGGTTGCAAGCCCAGCGCGGCGCAGAATTCTTCATAGCTCGGGTAGCTTCCACTCTTCAGGAGGCGGCCGTTCGCGAAGATCATCGGCAGTGCCTTCTTGCCTTGGCGGTGGATCGCTTTGGCGACCTCCGGGTTGGCCATGACCTCCTTGAGCTGCTGGACTGGGTTGTAGCGCGCGATGGCCACGCCCTGCTTGGTCAGGGCCAGGAGCGCGTCGTTCACCGCCACGAGGACGGGGTCGAGCACGGGGCCGCACAGGCCCGTGGAGCAGCACATGGGGGGATCGTAGATGTCGATCCGAAGCGGAGAGGAAGCATTGGGACGAGTGGCTGAGAGCGGTCCGTTCATCGGGTTCTCCTCATAGAAGTTCCCTTTCGGGGTTTTGCGGAAGGGCAGCAGCCCGGAGGGCCGCAGTGGTCCGCGCGGGGCCTGAGGCGCGAAGGGTCGAGCGCCGCGAAGAGGGAGTCGCGGAGCGCGCCCATCGCCTGAGGGTCGATTTCGTAGTAGATCCACCGGGCATCGGAGGGGTCCCGCTCTGCCCTGACGAGGCCGGCCTCCTTCAGGAGCTTGAGGTGGTGGGAGATGAGGTTCATGGGCAGGCCGAGGCTCTCCTTGATGGTGCAGTTGCACTGGAGGCCGCCCATGAGGCACTCGAGGATGCGAAGGCGCGTCGGGTCCGCCAGGAGTCGAAGAGGGGCGGCCAGCGGGGGCAGAGAGGCGTCTTGGCTCGCCTGGGGAATTCTCCTTCTCTCTGCCATCTTGATCATGCGTTTGCCTCCTTGGCCTCACACTACTTCAACAGAAATTGAAGTATATGCCGGAGAAGGGCCCTCGTCAAGTAGGGAGCGCGGGGCGCGCCCTTGACGGGAGCCCGGGTTGAGAAACCGGAAGCTTCTAGGGACCCTTTCGCCCGCCGCTGGGATAGAGCCGGTCCAGCGTGGCGAGCGCGGCCACGGGGCAGACGTCGTGGATCACCGGGATCCCCGACTTTTCGCAGGCGTCTACGGCCGCCTCCGTGAAGCACTCCGGGGGGAGCCAGAGAAGGGGCGCGCCCGCCTCGATCAGCTTCGGCACGAGGGCTTCGGTGACCGCCGGAGCGAGGGCCAGGATCACCGCGTCGGGCCTCTCGGGAAGGTCGGCGTACGAGGCGTAGCACGGCGTTCCCTCGATCTCCGAACGCTTAGGGTTCACGGGCAGGAGCCTGTACCGGTCCCTCAGAATCGAGAAGACCTTGTACCCGTACTTGCCGGGCTCCCCGCTCGCGCCTAGGAGCGCGAAGGTCTTGGCCGTTTTCAGCGTCCGCAAAGCCTCTTGCTCGCGGGCCGCCAGATTCACCTCCCACGCGGGCGACTTCGACCGGATTTGGGTCTCCACTTCGAATCCCTGTTCCTCCACGATTCGCTTGAGCTGGAGAAGCCGTGGCTCAACCATGGGCGCAAGCTCATACTTCATGACCTCCATGTGCCTGATGTCCAGCGCGTGCACCAGAAGGACCCGGCGCGCACCCAGTTTCTTCAGCCCCTGAAGATTCCGACAGACCGTTTCGGATGCCGCCGACAGGTCCGTCGCCACGAGGATATGCTCGAACATGACCCCCTCCTTTCCCGAGCGCCCGGAATCACGCGGCGCCCTCTGAGGTGAACCACCGCCGTCTCAGGGCGAGCGAAACATTGACCAGGCTGATGAGCACCGGGACCTCGACCAGCGGGCCGATGACGGCGGCGAAGGCCTCGCCGGAGTTGATGCCGAAGACGGCCACGGCCACGGCGATGGCGAGCTCGAAGTTGTTGCTCGCGGCCGTAAAGGAAAGGGTCGCCGTCTGGGGATAGGTCGCCCCGACCTTCTTGCCCATCCAGAAGCTCACGAGGAACATGAGGACGAAGTAGCAGAGCAGGGGGATAGCGATGCGCACCACGTCCAGTGGAATCTGGACGATCAGGTTGCCCTTGAGGCTGAACATCACGACGATGGTGAAGAGCAGAGCCACGAGCGTAATGGGGCTGATCTTCGGAATGAACCGCTCGTGGTACCAGCTCTTGCCCTTGGCCTTCACCAGCAGAAAGCGCGTGAGCATCCCGGCCAGGAAGGGGATCCCGAGATAGATGAAGACGCTCTCGGCGATCTGGCCCATGCTCACGTGGACGGCCAGACCCTTGAGGCCCACCAGGGGCGGCAAGAGGGTGATGAAGACCCACGCGTACAAGCTGTAGAAGAGCACCTGGAACACGCTGTTGAAGGCCACGAGGCCCGCGCAGTACTCCGTGTCGCCCTGCGCCAGCTCGTTCCAGACGATGACCATGGCGATGCAGCGGGCGAGGCCGATCATGATGAGGCCCACCATGTACTCGGGATAGCCGCGCAGGAATACCACGGCGAGCGCGAACATCAGGATGGGGCCAGCGATCCAGTTCTGCACCAGCGAGAGCCCCAGGACCTTGGCGTTGCGAAAGACATCGCCCAGCTCCTCGTAGCGCACCTTGGCCAGGGGCGGGTACATCATGAGAATCAGCCCGATGGCGATGGGAAGATTGGTCGTGCCCACCTGGAACCTATGGATGAACCCCTCCACGCCGGGGACGAAGTAGCCGAGGGCAACCCCAGCGCCCATGGCAACGAAGATCCAGAGCGTCAGATAGCGGTCGAGGAAGGAGAGCCGCCGGGCGACGCGCTCTTTCATGGCCGGCCTCCAGCCGAGGCGAGGCCCGCCTTGCTCCGCGGACTAGATTCATCGGAGCACCTTGCCGCCAGGTCCTTCGCCTTCTCCCGCCCGGCCTGTTTGAGGTCCCGTCCGGCATCCGGATCCCTGACCAGGGCCTTCTCGATGAGCCTCAGCAGGCGCCTTCGCGCGGGATCCTTCTTGATTCCCCTGGCGATCTCGTAAAAGACCCACTTGCCCCGCTTCTCGTCCTCGATGAGGCCGGCGTTCTTGAGCACCGACAGGTGCTTGCTGATGGTGGGCTGGGTGAGATCCAGAACCGCCACGATCTGGCAGACGCAGAGCGGGCCTTCCGCCAGCATGTGGAGGATCCGAAGCCTGGTGCGATCCCCGGCCGCCTTTAGCGTGGTTTCCAGTTCCCGATACATGGGTCCTCCTCATATCGATAGATCGGAATATAACTGTGCGAACGGAGGAAGGCAAGTGACGATTTTGCCGGAGGACCCGCAATGCGCCCCGGAGGAGGCCATCCCGCCCTTACGGGCACCGCCCGCATGGCGGCCTGGGAGTCGTCGCGGGGGAAAGGCTATGGAACGTACCCCTAGGTCCGCCAGCCGCAGCCGAAGGCGATGGGAAGTCGGACGCGCAATGGCCGGCCCCTCTCCATGGCCTTCCGCAGACGGGTCCCCTCCTCGCCGCGCAGCGTTCCCGTGGAGACGAGGAACTCAATCTCCCAGTCGGTCTCCTGGGGATCCTCTATGGATACCCACTCCTCTGGCGTTTCGCACAGGTCCGGCCTGAATCCCGCTTGCCCGAGCCAGCCAGCCAGCCGGGCTCCGGCGTCGGGGTGCCCGCCGGCTCTGCGGACGGCTGCCCGCAGGGCCGCGCCCAGTCCGGCGTCCGGCTCATCTTCGCGGCGAGCGAGATCGGGCTCGGAGAGGATCATCGCCACGCCGCCGGACGCGAGCACGCGGCGGGCCTCCCTCAGGCAGGCCACCGGGTCGCGCAGCCAGAGGAGCACGAAGTGGAAGGCCACGGCGTCGAAGGTCCCGTCGGCGAAGGGCAGGGCCGCCGCCGTGCCCGCCACGGGGATGACTCCGCCCGCCTGGTGGGCGGCCGGGTCCAGGTCCAGCGCCCATACCCTCCGGTCCGTGCGGGAGGCCATCTCCGCGGCCACCTCTCCGCCTCCGGCCCCCACATCGAGCACCCGGCGCC
The DNA here is from genome assembly GCA_049967655.1 of Acidobacteriota bacterium. Lineage (GTDB taxonomy): Bacteria > Acidobacteriota > UBA4820 > UBA4820 > DSQY01 > DTPS01. The sequence continues at coordinate 66,077 of JBMFSH010000013.1, read as the reverse complement.
GCAGGGAGAGCCGGGCCTTCCGGTACACGGCCAAGCGAATGGGGCGGGTCCGGACGAGCTGATGCGGCGACGGCCTGAGCGTGTTCAACGTCTCTCTCCGGGCCGCGGGCTGGCTCGCCTCCTATCGGAAGAAGTAGAGCCCGAAGGCGGCCGCCACGGCGAAGCGGTAGTAGGCGAAGGGGGTGAGCTTCACCCGCACCAGGAGGCGCAGAAACCAGACCACGGCCAGCCACCCGACGACGAAGGAGACCAGGAAGCCCACGGCGAACATGCCGAAGTCCGAAGAGGGCAGGCTCGAGGCGCTCTTGAAGAGGTCGAGGCCCGTGGCGGCCACCATGACGGGCACGGCCAGCATGAAGGAGAAGTCGGCGGCGGCGCGCAATCCGAGTCCCAGCAGGAGCGCCCCGGCGATGGTGGCCCCGGAGCGAGAGAAGCCCGGCCAGAGGGCGAGGCACTGGAAGCACCCGATGCCGAGCGCCTGGAGGTAGGTGACGGAATCCGCCGTGGGGGCTGATATGGGCCGAGGGAACCGCTCCACGAGAATCATCCAGATGCCCCCTCCCACGAGGCCTATGAGGACCGTCGCGGGCGTGAACAGGTAGGTCTTGATGGCGTGGAAGCCCAGCAACCCGACCACCGAGGCGGGAATCATGCCGAGGGCCATGTGCCAGACGTTGAGCCCCCCCTGGTCCCGCTTGAAGTGCCAGCGCCAGAGGATCTGCCAGAGGTGTCGGCGGTAGAGCCAGGCCACCGCCAGGATGGCCCCGAGCTGGATGATGATCTCGAAGTCCTTCGATGCCTCGCCCGTAAAGCCGATGAGGTTCCCGGTGAGGATCAGGTGGCCGGTGGACGAGACGGGGATGAACTCCGTGAGTCCCTCGACGATGCCCTGGATGACCGCGATGAGATAGGGGTTCATGGGATCCTCTCCCTCCGCTTCGCTCCGGAGAACAAACCGCGTAAGTGCGGACCGACACGCCTTTGGACAGCCATGGTTGCTCCACCCAGCGATTCCAGGATTGAGCGGGCAACGCGCCCCGCCTCCTCCCTCATTTCGTCACTCATCCCTCATCGGTCCTCTGTCGCCGGCGCCTTGGCCATCCAGCGTTTCACCGAGCGGTAGAGGCCCGGAGGGAAGACCCCGCCGAAGAGCGGCGGCGACCCCACCGCGCCTCCGGGACCCGATACCACAGGCTCTCCCGCTTCGCTCAGCGGGAAGGGTGCATAGACCAGCTCCGCCCGCCCCGCGGTGAACTGGGCGCCCAACAGCCGCCGCAGGATCACCGGATTGAACCGTACCTGGGCCTGATCTGGCAAGAGCCCGGCCAGCAGCTTCGGTGCGAGGGGCGACCAATCGGCCGGCGCCAGCGAGGGCGGCAGGAGGCGCGAGTCGCAGTAGGTGCATACGGTGAGCCTCTGGAGGAGCCCCCAGCGGTTCTGGCCGCCGCAGTTGGGACAGGCGGCCCACACCTCGTGGTCCAACGCCCCCGCCTGCTCGCCTCGCCCCTCCTCCCCTGCCATGGTCCCTCCTCCCGATCTCATCGGGTCCGGGCTTTGAGGTTAGCACAGTCGGAGTCATGAGCGACGGCCGCTGATTCCGTCGAAGACCTCCGCGGCGTGGGGAGCCCTCGTTCTCGATGCACCTTTCGCCTTCCGGATCAGCCCTCCCCTTGTCGGTCCCCGCCCTGACTCGACGGGTGTGCCGCTTCGGCACATCCGGGCCCCAATGCCCCGGCCGCTTTGGCATGGTTCACCCAGGCCCGTTTCACAATAAGCTGAAAAAACATACCTTCCTTTTTTCGGGGAAACTGGCATGCGTGATGCATCCCAAAAAATCTTCGGTGCCGAGAACAACGTTCCAGGCGCCGAGAGGTTCGGCCCCTCCGAACCCAATCCCTCCCTCCCCTTCCACAGGCCCGCCCGCAAGGGCGGGCCGCCCCAATTTTGGGGTGATGATGGATGATAGAGGATGGAGGATGGATGGGGAACCTCCCCGTTCCCCCGCTCCCCTTCGCCCTGCGGCGGCTCCCTCACCCCCCGCTCGCCACCTCGCGGCAGGTCAGCTTCTGGTGCGCAGCCTCCAGCGGACACCCGCCCCCGCGTCGCGCCACTGGCGCTCCCCGAGGAGGGCCTCGGCCGGCCCTCCTCGGCGCTTCACCGGCTTCGCCGGCTCGCTGCTCCTCCCGGCCCTTGCGCGGGATGCCCTGCGCGCGGGGGAACCTCCCCGTTCCCCCGCTCCCCTTCGCCCTGCGGCGGCTCCCTCACCCCCCGCTCGCCACCTCGCGGCAGGTCAGCTTCTGGTGCGCAGCCTCCAGCGGACACCCGCCCCCGCAGAGGCTGAGGTGCTCGCAGGCCTCGCACTCGGGCAGGGGCTTCTGGGGCTGACGGAGCTTGAGGCAGAGGGGGTGGTTCCAGATGGACTCCCATGAATCGGTCAGAAGGTTGCCTACGCCTTCGTAATAGGATTGGCAGGGAATGACCGTTCCGTCCGGCTCGACCGCCATGCTCAATCGGGCCGCCGTGCACTGCTTGACGCCGAGCGCCATCTCCACGGGGTTCAGCTCGCAGTACCGCGTCGGGGTGTACCAGACGAAGCGGAGACCCTTTTCGCGGGCCAGCCGGGCCAGCGTCTCCAGAACGGGGACGACCTCCCGCGAGGTGAGGTCGATGCCCGAGCTCTTGCCCTTGCCCGAGTAGATCATCCCGTTGACGGCGAAGGTGCCGAGACCCTCGGCGGCCACCAGGTCCACGAGATTTTCGATGCCGGGCAGGTTGACCCGCGTGAGCGTGGTGTTGGTCAGGGTGAAGAGGCCCGAAGCCTTGGACTCGCGGAGCCCGGCCAGGGTCTCCTCGAAGGAGTCGGATCGAGTCAGGGCGTTGTGGAGGCTTGGATCGGCCGACTCCAGGGTGATCTGGACGTGATCCAGACCGGCCTCCCGAAGCGCCCCCGTGTAGGCGGCGTCCCGCAGGCGCCGCCCGTTGGTGTTGAGGCCCGTGACCAGCCCCAGTTCTCCCGCGTAGGCCACCAGCACGGGAAGGTCGTCGCGGAGCGTGGGCTCGCCTCCCGTGAAGACCACGTGCGGGATTCCCGCCGACTCGCAGGCCTCCAGCACCCGCCTCCAGCCTGCCGTGTCCAGCTCGGAGACCTCCCTGAACTCCTGGTTGTAGCAGTGGCTGCACCGGTTCTGGCAGCGGTAGGTGAGGGCCAAGTCCATGCGCAGCGGGGCGCTCATGGCGGTTGAGAAGGGTTCGATGAGCTCGATCCCCAGGTCCGACAGGGGACAGACCTGGTCCGTGGCGGAGAGCGTGCGCACCGCCTGGAGGATGCGCGAGAGGTCCGGCTCCAATACGGCGCGCTTCACGCGATAGCGCCGGGCCATGAGTTCCACCGTCTCGGGCTCGCTCAACCCGTCCACCAGGTGCTTCACCATCTCCGCCGCGGTGGGGTTCAGGTGGAGGATCCGGCTGGCGTCGAGGGTGAGGATCCCGGCTCCCGAGGGCTCGACCCGGAGGTGAATCCGGTGGGCGGTCCCCTCCACGACGAGGGTTCCCGGGTAGAGTCCCGCCTTGACCCGCTCGGTTCTCCTGAAGAGGTCTCTCAGCCCCATGGCATCCTCCCTTTGGCCTCACTGCCGAGCACCAGGTCGAGCCTATTTCCCTTCGGGCCGTTCATCTTCCGCCTCCCGCGCAGGCGCAGGCGCAGCCGGCGCAAGCGCACGCACAGGCACAGCCGCCTCCCGAAGCGCTCCCCGAAGACTGCGGCACGGGATTCGTCCGCTCGGTGACCTGGGTGGCGAGGCCGGGGACGCTGTTCACCAGGTCGTGGGCGAACCCCTCCAGCCCCGTCACAACGGTGTTGGCCGCCGCCACGGGGCTCGGAGCGGGCGCCCCACCTACCGTAGCGCCGGCCGTCTGGCCGGTGTACAGGGGCACCCACCAGACGGGGAGCGGCATGGGGTTGCTCCCGAAACGCTGGGCGGCCCGCTGACCGAACTCACGGTCCAGGAGCATCCACTCGAAGGCCTGGGCGTAGTCCTGGCTCCCCACCTGCTCCCACGCCTTCCTCATGATCTCTTGGTAGTAGAGGACGCTCTTCTTCCGGCTGAAGCCCTTCATCTTCTCTTGGACCCGCTTGATGAGATCCGTCAGGACCGCCACCGCCTCCTTCTCGCTGATTCGTCCGTCGTCCTGAACGGCCTTGGCGAAGGCCTGCTCGTAGTCCGCGGCCGGGGACTCCCCGGGTACCAGCTCCAGCTTCAGGGGCGATCGCCCCACGACCTTCACGAGGTTCTTGCGGATCATTCCGAAGAGGAGGAGGGCCATCACCTTGTCCACGGGCTCCTCCATGAGGACGGCCACCTCGGGCACCGTCAGCCCCCTCCGCACCTCCACTCCCTCCATCCCGATGCTGGGCGGCAGGTACTGGAGGCGCCGGCGCCGGGACTGGACGATCACCAGGATGAAGAGGCCGAAGAAGGCGACCACGAAGACGCAGGGCAAGGCGCCGAGGATGAGCGTCCCCATGGCCGCCGCTATCGCGGCTGCCGGCCCCGGCCCCTTCGGAACGGCGGCCAGACGCTCCATGACCTTGGCCGGGAACGATGCCCCGAAGGTGTATTGGCGAGAGGGAGAGGCGTTCGGCCGGTCCCACGTGTAGATGACCCGGCCCTGCTCCACCCGGGCCGAGGTGAAAGGCCTACCGTGGTAACGGGGATCGTCAGGCCCCACGCCTTCCGGGAAGATGAAGCTGCAGACCAGGAGAGTGGTCCCCGAGGTGTACTGCGAGCCGTACCAAGTGGGGCTGAATTCAAGGCTGGCGTAGGAGGGGTCCTTGCTGTCGGGGAACACCCTGTTCTTGGCCACGGCCGAGAGGTGCAGCGTCCCCTCGGAGCCCGCGGCAATGGCCCTCTCGCCTAGGTGGACCTCCACCCCGTACTGGAGGTAGGAAGAGGGCCGGATATCCGTCAGGGGCGCCCCGTCCAGGTCCGCCTTCACCCCCTTCAGATCGTACTGGCCGTCGGGGAGGCCCACGTCGATGACGTCGATCGGCTGTCCCTGATTCCGGAAGGTGATGGCGTACCGAATGGTGATGGAGGCATCGCGATTCACTTCGACGACGCTGCGGTTCTGCGGCACCTCGAACCGGTAATCGGCCAGGACGGAGAGGCCCACCGCCACGGCCACCAAGGCCACGAACAGTCTCTTCATGATCCTTTCTCCCTCCGAAGCGGGCGGCCTTCGCCGCGCTTTCGCCCATCAATCTCCTCGAGAACCACCCGATCCCTCCGGGGACTGCCTTTGAGGAAGCCCTCGGGATGGTGATCGCGGCTTCGCCGCGATCACCACTTTGGCTCCTCCTGGATCAGGAAGGAGCCCTTGCAGTAGGGGCAGGTGAGGGTGAGCGTCCCCTCGGGATTCAGGCGCGCCGTGGAGGCATCCACCTGGCCGCCGCAGTGCGGGCAGTTGAGCGCCTTGAGATGGATCTCTCCCGGCGGCTCCTGCCCCCCGGCCACGCCACCGGAGAGATCCCCCGGCCGGCCGTTGTCCCGCATGGCATTGCGGGCGAGGACCACGGCCAGAGCAACCAGCAGCAGGCCTCCCAGCAGGAGGATTCCACCGATCGCCGCCCTGGGGAGGCTCTTGCCCTGCGCCACCGCGTCGGGGTGGAAGGCCGAGAGGACGAAGATCGCCCCCAGGAAGAGCAGGGGCAGGCACAGCACCACCGCCAACAGGGCCAGCAGCCAAATCAGGGCGGGGAAGGTCGTGGAACCTCGGCTCCTGTGCCTCATGGTAAGCCTCCGGGGGCCGGTTGGGCGAGCCGAGGCCCGGCGGGAATCATCGGATCGGGCATCTCCCGCACCTGTGCGCGCAAACTGGCCCCATCCAGGCCCGCGACGTAGCGACTGAGGTTCAGAAAGACCGGGTGAAAGCCGAAGTTCGGCAACTCCGCTTCCGCCAGCGAGGGGTCCCAATCCTGAACCACCACGCGGTAGGCCGCAACCATGATCCCGGTGCGGTCGGAACCGTGCTGGCAGTGCACAAAGACCGGCTGGCAGGCCTCGTCGGTGGCCAGCTTCAGGAAGAGGACCACCGGGGCGTCCTCCATGCGCCAAGCGTCGCACGGAATCTCCACGTACCGAAAGCCCAGGTCCGCCAAAAGGGGGGCATCGCTGTGGTGGTTCCGAAGGTTGATGACCGTTCGGACCCCCATGGCTTTCAGGCCCTCGAACCCTTCCCGCGTGGGCTGGGCGCCCCGGTAGAGCCCGTCGGAGACCCGGGCGAAGTTGGGTAGGCCGGGGAGATCTCCTCGCGGCACGGCCAGGCCGGCGGGGTGGGTGGGGCACCCTTTCAGCGCGCGGGCTCCTGCCGCCCCGAGCAGCAGGCAGAGCACCGCCGCGCCGGCCGCCAAAGCGGGAAGCGATTTTCCCCGTCCCCGCCCCTTGGCAACCTCATCTCTTCTCATGCCAGACCCACCATACAGCCGATCGGCTGACCATTTCCCGCGATTGCGGGCTGATTCTATCACGGCTGGGCGGGGGCTCATCGGCGTGGTGCGGTGCCCCGGCGCGCGGCTCGCCGGGCTGGACCGGCGTGGCGTGCGGGCGGGGAATATAGTTTCACATCGAACGGTTTGATGTGATCTTATGGCGAGGTGGTCATGGGGACGCACTACCGAGGCACCGAGGAGGAGAAGAGGGCGCTGAACGCCTTCATCACGCTCATGCGGGCCGGGGAGTCGCTCTCCGCCCGTCTGGCCCGCGATCTGGCGGGCAAGGGTCTGACCATGACCCAGTTCGGGGCTCTGGAGGCCCTGCTCCATTTGGGCCCGCTCTGCCAGCGCGATCTGGGGAGCAAGCTGCTCAGGAGCGGGGGCAACATCACCCTCGTCGTGGACAACTTGGAGAGGCAGGGCCTGGTCCGCCGCGACCGGGACGGATCGGACCGCCGCTACGTCACGGTGAGCCTCACCTCCGAGGGCCGGCGCCTCATCGAGCGCGTCTTCAGGGAGCACCTGGCCCTCATCGTGGACGAGATGGCCGTACTCTCGCCGCGAGAACAGGAGAACCTGCGCGCCCTCTGCCGTTCCCTCGGCCTGGGCGTGAGGCAGCACACGGGCGGCACCGAGCCCCTAAAGGAGTGAACCAAAAACCAGGAGGTGTCTCATGAAAGCTTACGTCGTTTTCTACAGCATGTACGGACACATCTACAAGATGGCCGAGGCCGTGGCCGAAGGGGCGAGGCAGGTTCCCGGAGCCGAAGTGAAGCTCTTCCAGGTCCCCGAGCTCGTCCCCCCGGAGGTCCTGGAGAAGAGCGGCGCGACGGCGGCCCGCAAGAGCTTCGCCCACGTCCCGGTCATCGCCCCTGATCAGCTCGCCGAGGCCGACGCCATCCTCTTCGGCGCTCCCACGCGCTTCGGAAGCATGTGCGCCCAGATGCGCAACTTCCTCGACCAGACCGGCGGCCTCTGGGCCAAGGGCGCCCTCATCGGCAAGGTGGGCGGCGTCTTCACGGCCACGGCCACCCAGCACGGCGGCCAGGAGAGCACGATCCTGAGCTTCCACACCACGCTTCTGCACCACGGCATGATGGTGGTGGGCGTCCCCTACTCCGAGGCCCGGCAAATGACCCTCGACGAGATCACCGGCGGATCGCCCTACGGGGCCTCCACGATCACGGGCGGCCAGGGCCAGCGCCAGCCCAGCGAGAACGAGCTGGCCATCGCCCGATTCCAGGGCAAACACGTGGCTGAGATCGCCAGCAGGCTGTGCGCCAAGTGACGGGGAGCGAGAAAGGGGCGAGGTGAAGCATGCGCGTCAAGCGGCTCGGCCACGTGGTCCTGAGGGTCCGAGAATTGGAGCGCTCGGTCCGCTTCTACGGGGAGGTACTCGGCCTCAAGGAGGTGGCGCGCTATGGAGGCCGGATGGTCTTCTTCTCTCTGGGCGAGAACCATCATGACCTGGCCCTGCAGGAGGTGGGGGCGGAGGCGCCTTCGCCCCACCCCCGCTCCGTGGGCCTTTACCACGTGGCCTTCAAGGTGGGCGACGGCATGGAGGAGCTGCGCGCTTGGCGGGATCACCTCGAAAGACACGGCGTCCCCATCCTGGGCGCGAGCGACCATCGGGTGAGCCAGGCGCTCTACGTGACCGACCCCGACGGCATCGAGGTCGAACTGTACGTGGACGCGGACCCCGCCGTGTGGCGGAATGACCCTTCGGCCGTGGCCACCATCGAGCCCCTGGATCTTTGACCCTTTCCAGCGGCGGGCTCCGCCAAACCGCCCGCCGGGAGGACGGCATGTTGACGATACGCAGGGCCAGCGACCGCGGCCACTTCGACCACGGCTGGCTCGACACCTATCACAGCTTCTCCTTCGCCGGCTACTTCGATTTGCCCTGAGGACCGACCGCAACCGCGCCCGGCTGAAGCCCGGAAACGAACGGGGGGCCTCACGGCCCCCCGTCGCGTCTCCGGTTGGCTTGCGCTATTTGCCGGCCGGTGCGGCCTTCTTCTGGGCGTCCATCTTGTTGAGAATGGCTTCCATCTGGTCCATCGCCCTGTTCATGGCCTTCATGGTGATGTCGAAGGGGGCATCGGTGGTCATGTCGACGCCGGCCACCTTGAGCTCCTCCACCGGCGGCAGCGAGTTGCCGAGGGTCAGGAACCTCCGGTAGTCCTTCACGGCGTCCGGCTTGCCCTCTATGATCATCTGCGAGATGGCCGTGGAGGCGGTGATGGAGGTGGCGTAGCTGTAGACGTAGAAGTTGTAGTAGAAGTGCGGGATGAAGGCCCACTCGGAGTAGCAGACCGGGTTGATGTGGGTGATCCCCTGCGGCACGCCGTAGTACTCGTCGATGATGCCGGCGTAGGTTTTGTTGAGGTTCTCGCCCGTGAGCGGCTGGCCGCTCTCCACCATCTGGTGGATCTTCAGCTCGAACTCGGCGAACTGCGCCTGCCGGAAGAGCGTCTGGCGGATGTTGTCCACGTAGCTTCCCAGGAGGAAGAGCTTCATGGCGTCGCTGTCGGTGTGCTTGAGCATGTAGTCCATGAGAAGGTTCTCGTTGCAGGTGCTCGCCACCTCGGCCACGAAGATGGTGTAGTCGCTCGTGGGGAAGGGCTGGGTCTTGTTGGAGTAGTAGCTGTGCATGGTGTGGCCCGACTCGTGGGCCAGGGTCGAGACGTCCTCGTAGCTGCCGTTGAAATTGAGAAGCATGAAGGGGTGGACCTCGTAGGCCGCGCCGTTGCTGTAGGCGCCGCTGTGCTTGCCCGGCGAGGGATAGAAGTCAACCCAGCGATGCGCGTACCCGTTCTTCAGAACCTCCACGTAGTCCTGGCCTAAAGGCGCCACAGCCTTCAGGACGAGGTCCTTGGCCTGGTCCGCCGTGTACTTCTCGTCCACCTCTTTGACGATGGGCGCGTAGAGGTCCGAGTAGCGGAGCTGGTCCAGCCCCATGATCCGCTGGCGCAGCTTGAGGTAGCGCCAGAGGGTGGGCAGATTCTTGTGGACGTTCTTGAGGAGGTTGGTGTAGACCACCGTGGGGATGTTGGGCCCGTCCAGGGCCGAGCTGAGGCAGTCTTTGTAGTTGCGGGCCTTGGCGAAGAAGAGGTCCTTGTCCACCTCGCCGTTGAGCAGGGCGCCGTAGGTGCCCTTGAACTGGTCCAGGTTGCCGAAGAAGGCCTGGAAGACGGCCTCGCGGTCCCAGCGGTTGGCCACGGCCCGGTATTTGGTGTAGGCCGAAGCGTCCAGCTTGACCGTCGCGCCGTCGCTGAGGGTGACCGTGGCCCTCGGGTTGTCGGCATCCGAAAAGACGCTGTAGATGGAATCCGGCGTTCCCGACACCAGCGAGGCATCGGCCATGATCTTCTCCTCGGCCGGCGAGAGCGTGTGCGGCTTGAGGCGGACGATCTCCACGATGACCGGCTTGTAGATCGCAAGACCGGGCTCCTCCTTCAAAAAGGCCTCGATCTTGGCGCTGGGGATCTCCAGGATCTCCGGATCCACCCAGGCCGTCTTGGCGCCGAACTCCGCGCCGAGGGGGTCCAGGGACTGTCTCATCTCCATGGCGTGGGCGTCCCGGACGTCGAGATCCGATTTCTGAGAGGCGTAGGTGGCCAGGCGAGTGAACTCCTTCTTCAGGTCGAAGAGGAGGCTCATGCAGCCCAGCAGCTCCTTCGGGGAGCTGCCCAGCTTGCCCTTGTACCGGGCCACCTCGGGGAGCCGCTTTTCGAGGTCCTTCTTGGCCGACTCCCAGGCGTCGTCCGTCGGATAGAGGTCCGAAAGGTCCCATTTGTCCTGGTCGGGTATCTTGGATCGGTCCATAGCTTGGACGGTCGCCCCCGCCAAGAAGAGGGACGCCACGGCCGCGGCCATCAGAGACGTTACGGTGCACTTCATGCGCTACCTCCCTTTCACAGTCTGCCTGTGTTCCCGCATTCCGAGCCCCAGGCCGGCACGCACCCAGGCCCACCGGGTGCACGTCGGCCACTCGTGAGTATACGCCCGCCGCACGGGCAAGGGTTTCAGAGAGGGCGGAGCGGCGTCGCCTCCCTGGCCAGGTGGGCCGCCCCCAGAGCGCCGGTGAGCTGGGGGCGATCGGGGATCCGGAAGGAGACGCCGAGGAACTCCTCCAGGCACCGGACCAGATCCACGTTGAGCGCCCCCCCTCCCGTGAAGACGGCCGGCTCCCCCACGCCCGCCTGGCGGACCAGCCCGGCGAGCCGCTTGGCCATGGCGCGGTGGACCGCGTGGGCGATGTCGGGCACCGCCTCGCCACGGGCGATGAGCGAGATGACCTCGCTCTCGGCGAAGACCGTGCAGGTGGAGGACATGGCCAGCTCGCGCGTGCTGTTGCTCCCCGCGGGGCCGAGCCCCTCGATGCCCGTGCGGAGCGTCGCGGCCATGGCGTTGAGGAACCGGCCCGTGCCCGCGGCGCACTTGTCGTTCATGGCGAAGGCGAGCACCCGGCCCGAGGCGTCCAGCCGGATCGCCTTGCTGTCCTGCCCCCCCACGTCCACCACCAGGGCGGCACCCGGAAAGAGGGCGCAGGCCCCCCGGGCGTGGCAGGTAATCTCCGTCACCCGCTTCTGGACGAAGGGGAGGGCCTCGCGCCCGTAGCCGGTGCCCACCACGAACGCCAGATCTTCGTTCCTCGCCCCCGCCGCGGAGAGGGCCCCATCGAGCGCCTCCCGCCCGCAGGCGGCGAGCTGGGGCGTGGTCTCGGCCATCCCCCAGCCCAGCAGCCGCCCCTCAGCGTCCAGGACCACCGCCTTGGCCGTCATGGAGCCCACGTCCAGACCGCCGTAGAGGGAGGCCATCACGCCGCCTCCAGGGATTCGATGAAGGCCATCAGCCGGGTGCGCGCCGCCGCCTCGGCCCAGCTCCTGAAGTCCGTCATGTCCGCCTCCAGCACCACGCTCCGCACGCCCAGCCGCTCCTCCAGGGCGCGCTGAATGCCGTATTGCCCGAGGGAGTAAGGTTTGCAGGAACGGGCGGAGTGGAGCACGAGCCCGTCCACGGAGAAATCCCTTGCGATCTGCTCCATCAGATTCAGCCTGTTCTCGAGATCCCGGTTGAGAAAGATGAGGCCGTAGGCGCGGGCAAGCGAACCCCATGGATCCTTCTCGTCGATGCGCACAGCGGGCTCGGCCCAGGCGTGCGTGTAGGTGCCCGCCACCAGGGCGCAGCCGTTCTCGGCGAAGAGCCGGGAGAGAGGATTGAGGGCAAACCACACGGCGATGTTGTCCCACAGGAGCCGGTGGCGCTCTCCCGGCACCGCCGCCACGCCCCTCTCCACCCGCTCCTTCAGCTCCCCGAGGAGCCCCTCGTAGTAGCGCTCGCAGACGGGGAGGCCGCGAAGGGCCACCACCGGGGCGAGGTGGACGAAGGCGTCGAAGAGGGTCATGGGGGTTGGCCTCGCCTGGAGCGTGGAGAGCACCTCGCCCCACAGCGCGGCGCTTCTGCGGGAGGAGAGGAGAACCTCCCGGAAGCGCTCCTCCCTGAAATCGGTACGGGTGATGCGCTCCAGCTCGGGCACGATGGCCTTGAGCTGATCAGCCACGTACCGCAGGGCAGCCTCGTCCGGCTCGCCGTGGACGTAGGGCGTGTCCACGAGGAGGAGCGGGATGCGGTAGTGGTGAGCCAGGGCCTTGAACCAGTAGAGGACGGTCTGGCAGATGTTGTTGGTGCAGAAGAGCAGGTCGGGCGCCGGCAGCTTCCCCACCGGGGTTCTGCCCGAGAGGGCGTGGCCGAGGTCGACCTTGGCGTAGGAGCAGAGGTCCAGGGAGTATCCGGCATCCTCGGCCACCTCGCAGAGCTCGGGGCCCATCCGGCGGGCGCCGCAGACCGCCGAGTGGTTCTCCGGATACAGGGTGTAGCAGCCGAAGGCCCTGAGCAGCTCCACGGGCGCCCCGCTCGTGACCCACGCCACGGGCCGCACCCCCTTGACGTACCGGGCCAGCCCGTAGTGCCGGGTCATGATGCGGCGCAGCTCGTGCCGGCTCTCAAGCGGAGGCCCGAAGAAGGGCTCCCGGGGCACCGGCGGACGCCGGGGTCCCGACGAGAGGCGCGTCATCCAGTCCAGCCCCGCCCCTTTCATGAAGGCGAAGCGCAGATCCGACCAGGGTTTCATGGAATCGACTCCAGGAAGGCTTGGATCCTCGTCACGAGCGAGGCGGGCGGTTCGGGCTCCAGCTCGCTCTCCACCTGGAGGAGGGGCACCCCCTCCGCGCGCAAGGCTTCGACGAGGGCTGGCCGCTCGAAGCCCTCGGGCTCGCAGAACTTCATGGTCAGAAAGACCACGCCTCGGGCGCCCGAGCGCTCCACCAGGCGGCGCAGGAAGGCGATGCGCTCCGGAAGGGGCGAGCCGGCGGTGGAGCAGGGGGGCCAGGCGAGCTGGCGCCGGGCCAGGGCCGCCCACGGATCGGTCGGCGATTCCAGGGGCTCTCGAAGGACCCTGCGGCCGCACGCGATCAGGTCGTCCTCGGCGATCCGTATTCCTTGCCCGTCCAGCCACCGCAGGAGCGAAGCCGGGGCGGGCAGCACGCCGGAGAGGAGGATGGGCACCCCCTCCTTCAGGGGCTGCTCGGCGCGGCGCTCACCCAGGAAGTCCTCCAGTCGGGCCAGCGCCTCCTCCGGCCAGAGATACTCGCAGGAGCGGACGGCCTCGTAGAACTCGGCGGCGGTGGCGCGCAGCCTGCCTTCCGCCCGCAAGCGGTAAAGGTCCCGCAAGAGGCCATCTCGTCGCATTCCCCACGCCACGGCCTCCTCCAGCGCCCCATCCCGCATGGGCCCCGTCGCCCGGTCGAGCGCCCGGGAAAGGCTTTCCAGCTGGCTTTCGGCGTAGGCCAGCGCCTGCGGGCCCGAGTCTCGCGGCGGATACCACGCAAGGCACGGCTTTTCTTCGCGGAGCAGATCCTTCACCAGCGATGAGAGGTTCTGGAGACTGTCGCAGGTGTGGGGGAATAGGAAGAGGTCCACGGGGACGAGAGCCCCGGAGAGATGGAAACCCAGCCCCCTTTTGACCACGGGGCAGACGAAACTCTGGAGGTGGGCGGAGGTCAGCCCCACTTCGCCCGGCGGATCCCACACCTCGCCGGCGCAGATCCCGTGGGCCCAGAGCAGCTCCACCGGATAGCGCGCCGGCCACACCGCGGCCAGCCTTCGTCCGGCGGCCTTTTGCCCCATCAGATATGCCCTTCGGCCCACAGTCGCCTCCCGGTGCGCTCCTCCTGAGCGGGGGACGGCAGTATAGCGCGAGCGGCACGGCGGCGGGGAGAGGTCGGGCTCCCCCTCCGGTGAGCGCGGTAACCTCCTCGCGGCGCGGCCGGCAGGAGCCCGCCCAGCCCGCGCCGCCAAACACGACGGGGGCGCCTTCGGGACGCCGGCCGTGGCTCCGGGGGCACGCCCGTCGCGGCGATGCGCGTCCCGCAAGCGGGTTGAGCCCCCGCAGCCGAATGGGGGTTCGTTCCCCGCTTGACACCTACGTTCGGGTGGACTATATTAACCAAACAGTTAGTTCAACTGGTCAGTTGAACTAGCGTGCCCTTCTGGAGCGGCGATCATGGCTGGTGCCGAACACTTCCCCAAGAAAGACGCCAGGACGAGCATCCTTAAAGCCGCCGCCCGGGAATTCGCCGAGTCGGGCTTCGCCGGCGCCCGGGTAGACGAAATCGCCCGGCGCGCCGGCGTCAACAAGGCCATGCTCTACTACCACGCGGGTAACAAGTCGGCGCTCTACGAGGCCGTGCTTCTCGGCTGGATGGACCTGCTCCTCGCCGAGCTGGGGCGCCGCGTGCCCGAGAGCGGCGGCGCGGAGGAGAAGCTCACCGCCCTGGCAGGGGCCTTCGATGCGCTCGTCCGCGAGAATCCCCACTATCCCCAGATCCTGGCCCGCGAGTTGACGGCCGGCGGCGGAAATCTCTCCAGGCGGGTCTTCGAAAGGCTGGCTGCGCTGTTCAAGATGGAGGGGGAGATCCTCTCCGAGGGTGTCCGGGAGGGCCGACTCAGGGAGGTCAGTCCCGTCACGCTCCACATCCTGCTCGTGGTGGGCACCGTGATGCACCACATGGCCGGCCGGCTTCGGGAGAGGGCGGCGAAGGCGGGCGTCAAGGGGGTTCCCGCTCTACCGGCCTCGCCCGCCGGGATCGTCGTGGACCTGGTGCTCAACGGCCTCAAGGTTCAGCCGCCTTGCGAGAAAGGTGCGGCGCGCCCAGGCGCGCCCCCATCGAAGGAGCATCCTGTCCGTCCCGCGGCCCATCCCCGCCGGCACAAGGAGAATTCGCGATGAACCGACGAACCACTCTCACGGCCACCGGAGCCGTTCTTGCGGCGTTGATGGCACTGATCTCCTGCGGGCGAGGCGACGCGGGAGGAGCCATCAGGGTCTCCGGCAACATCGAAACCGACGAGACGCAGATCTCCTTCCGGATCCCCGGCCGCATGGCCGTTCGCCTCGTGGACGAGGGCGACGCGGTGAAGGCGGGCCAGGTGGTAGCGCGGCTCGATTCCACCGACCTCAACCAGCAGGTGGCCCTGAGGCAGGCCGACGCGGATGCCGCGGCGGCGGCCCTCAAGGAGCTGCAGGACGGCTACCGCAAGGAGGACGTGGCTCAGGCCAAGGCGCGCCTCGACGCCGCCGAGGCCGAGGAGAACCGGCTCAAAGCCGACGACCTCCGCCAGCGGGACCTCTTCAAGCGGGAGGTCATCTCGGCGCGCGAGTACGACGCTTCCCACGCCGCCCTTCTGTCCGCCCAGGCGCAGCGGCGCGCCGCGGCCGAACAGTACGCTCTCATGAAGAGCGGCTACCGGCGGGAGCAGATCGACCAGGCCCGGGCCAAACTCGACGCCGCGAACCAGGCCCTCGATCTGGCGAAGACCCAGCTCGGCTACGCGACGGCCGTCTCTCCGCTCACGGGTGTGGTCCTCTCCAAAAACGCCGAGCCCGGCGAGGTCCTCGCCGCGGGAGCCCCCGTGGTGACGGTGGGCGACATCCGGAAGGTCTACCTCCGGGCCTACGTCGACGAGGCCGACCTGGGGCGCGTCAAGCTCGGGCAGGAGGTGAAGGTCACCACCGACGGCTACCCGGGCAAAGTCTACGAGGGGCGCATCGTCTTCATCTCGCCGGAGGCCGAATTCACGCCGAAGATGGTCCAGACCCAGCGGGAGCGCGTCAAGCTCGTCTACCGAATCAAGATCGACATCGCCAATCCCAACCAGGAACTCAAGCCCGGCATGCCGGCGGATGGGGAGATCGAGGTGGGGCGCTCGTCGTGAAGCCCCGCGCGGAGGGCCCAAGCCACCCATGAACCAGAACGAATCGGCGCCCGCCATCCGGACCGTCGGCCTCACCCGCACCTTCGGCAAGCTCGCGGCCGTCAACGGTCTCACCCTCTCCGTCGCCGAGGGCGAGATCTTCGGGCTCGTGGGACCGGACGGGGCTGGCAAGACGACCACCATGCGGATGCTGACGGGCATTCTGGATCCGACCGAGGGCGAAGTGTTCGTCACCGGTCTGGATGTCCGCAAGGAGCCCGAGGCCGTCAAGGAGCGCATCGGCTACATGAGCCAGCGCTTCGGTCTCTACCCCGACCTCACGGTGATGGAGAACATCCACTTCTACGCGGAGCTCTACGGCGTCCCGCGGAAGGGGCGCGGGGAGCAGGTGGAGCGCCTGCTCGCCTTCAGTAACCTGACCCCCTTCAAGCGCCGGAGGGCTGGCAACCTCTCCGGCGGCATGAAGCAGAAGCTCGGACTGGCCTGCGCCCTGGTGCACACCCCGAGGGTCCTCTTCTTGGACGAGCCCACCAACGGCGTGGACCCCGTCTCCCGCCGGGACTTCTGGCGTATCCTCTACCAACTGCTCAAGGAGCGCGTCACGATCTTCGTCTCCACGGCCTACCTGGACGAGGCGGAGCGGTGCAATCGCATCGGCCTCATGCACCACGGAAGCCTTCTGGCGTACGACACGCCCGACGGCGTCAAGGGTCTCCTCAAGGGAAGCCTGCTCGAGATCCGCTGCGGCGAGTGCAGGCGGTCCTCCAAGGTTCTCCAAGAGGCCGCCATCGGCTCGGTGGCCGTCTTTGGAGACAAGGTGCACCTGCTGGTCCAGGACGCCGAGAGAGGCCGCTCCGCCGCAGAGGCCGCCCTTCGCGCGGCCGGCGCCTCCCCCTTCGAAATCCGGGTGGCCGAGCCGTCCCTGGAGGACGTCTTCATAGCCGCCGTGGGAGGGGGCGGGGCATGAACGGCGACCTGCCCGGGAAGCTCCCGCCAGCCGTCACGCTCAAGGAACTGAGCCGAAGATTCGGCGATTTCGTGGCGGTGGACCGCGTCAGCCTGGAGGTGGCGAAGGGAGAGATCTTCGGCTTCCTGGGTCCCAACGGCGCCGGGAAGTCCACCACCATCCGCATGCTCTGCGGGCTGCTCCAGCCCACCTCCGGCACGGGGACGGTGGCGGGCTTCGACATCAAGACGCAGCCGGAGGCGATCAAGCAGAACATCGGCTACATGAGCCAGAAGTTCTCGCTCTACGAGGATCTGACGGTGGAGGAGAACATCGATTTTTACGGCGGCATTTACCGCATTCCCCGCGAGAAGAAGGCCGCGCGCAAGGCCTGGGTGCTGGAGATGGCCGGCCTCGATCCACACCGCCGGCTGCGGACGGGTCTCCTTCCCGGCGGCTGGAAGCAGCGGCTCTCCCTCGGCTGCGCCCTTCTCCATGAACCGCCGGTGCTCTTCCTGGACGAGCCCACCTCGGGCGTGGACCCCGTCAGCCGCCGGAGCTTCTGGGACCTCATTTACGAGCTGGCGGGGGCGGGGGTGACCACCTTCGTGACCACCCACTACATGGAGGAGGCGGAGTACTGCGACCGCCTGGGGCTGATCTACCGCGGCCAGCTCATCGCCGTCGGCACGCCGGGAGAGCTCAAGGACCGATTCATGCGAGAGCAGGTCCTTCAGGTGAGCTGCAGCGCGCCGCAGGAGGCCATGGAGGTGGCAGAGGGGGTGGCCGGGGTGAAGGAGGCCGCCCTCTTCGGGAAGGACCTTCACGTCATCGCCGTGGACGCCGGGGCCGTTGGCGGGCCGCTGGCGGCCTCCCTCGAATCGGCGGGCTATTCGGTCACGCGAATCGAGCGCATCGCCCCCAGCCTGGAGGACGTCTTCGTCTCCCTCATCGAGCAGCACGACCGCGAGGAGGGAAACCAGCAGGAGTTTGCGCAATGAACCTCCGCCGAACCGCGGCCGTGGCCCGGAAGGAGACGCTGCACGTTCTCAGAGATCCCCGCGCCCTGGGCATCTCCATCGCCTTGCCGCTGCTCCTCCTCCTACTGTTCGGCTACGCGCTGACCTTGGACGTGGACCACGTGCCACTCCTCGTGTGGGACCAGAGCAACACGCCCCAGAGCCGGGAGCTCGTGAGCCGCTTCGCGGGATCACGCTACTTCGACGTGGAGGGGGGCGTGAACGGTTACGGCGCCATCGACCGGGCTCTTCTCCGACGCACCACCACGACGCTCGCCCTCGTCATCCCCGCCGACTACGCGCGATGGCTGGATTCGGGGCGCTCGGTGGAGGTCCAGCTCATCGCCGACGGCAGCGACGCCAACACGGCGGCCATCGCCATGGGCTACGCGGAGACGGTGGTCCAGGGCTACTCGCAGCAACTCCGGCTGGCCTTCGCGAGCCGGGCTTTTGGCCGCACCATCGAGCCTCCGCTGGAGGTCCGCGCGAGGGTCTGGTTCAACACCGAGATGGAGTCCAAAAACTTCATCGTGCCCGGCCTGATCGCCGTGATCATGATGCTCATCGCCGCCCTCCTCACCTCGCTCACGGTGTCCAGGGAGTGGGAAACGGGGACCATGGAGCAGCTCATCTCCACGCCCCTCAGGGGATCGGAGCTGGTGATCGGCAAGCTCGTCCCCTACTTCGTCGTCGGGATGCTCGACATGGTCCTGTCGGTCTGGGCCGGGCGCTTCCTCTTCGGCGTCCCCCTGCGAGGCAGCGTTTTCCTGGTCTTCGTCATGGCGGCCATCTACCTGCTCGGAGCGCTCTCGCTGGGGATGCTCATCAGCATCCTGGCCAAGAACCAGCTCCTCGCGAACCAGGTCGCCGTGACGGCCACCTTCCTGCCCGCCTACCTGCTCTCGGGCTTCATGTTCGACATCTCCAACATGCCCAAGGCTCTCCAGCTCGTGACCTACCTGGTACCGGCCCGCTACTGCATTTTCCTGCTCCGAAGTCTCTATCTCAAGGGCGTGGGGCCCTCCATGCTCTGGAGCGAGGGCGTCTTCCTGCTCGCCTTCGCGGCCTTGATGCTGGGCCTCTGCCTGGTCCTCTTCCAGAAAAAACTCGCGTGAGGCGGCCATGTGGGAACGGTTGAGGCACATACTCAGGAAGGAGTTCATCCAGATCCTCAGGGACCCTCGGATGCGTGCCGTGATCGTCGTCGTGCCCATCGTGCAGGTCCTCATCTTCGGGTACGCCGTCACCACGGACGTGCGCAACATCCGCACGGCGGTCTACGACCTCGACAACACGCCTCAGAGCCGGGATCTGATCGACCGCTTCGTGGGATCGGGCTACTTCCAGGTGGTGGCCCGGCTTCACAGCGAAGCCCAGGTCAGGGATGTGCTGGACCGCGGCACGGCCAAGACCGTTCTCCGCTTGAATCGGGGCTTCGGCGACGCCATCGCCGCCGGTCACCGGGCGCCGCTCCAGATCCTCCTCGACGGCACCGACTCCAACACGGCGAGCCTCGTCCTCAAGTACGCGGCTCAGATCACCGCTGACTACAACGAGCGGGTGCTGACCAAGGAGCTTCTCCTCAGAACGGGCCAGCCGCCGCCACCGCCGCCCGTGGTCCTGGCGGAGCGCGCCTGGTTCAACCCCAACCTGGAAAGCCGGGACTACTTCGTGCCGGGAGTCATCGCGCTGCTCGTGATGGTCGTCTCCATCCTCCTCTCCAGCATGGCCATCGTGCGCGAGAAGGAGATCGGGACCATCGAGCAGATCATGGTGACGCCCATGGGCCGGCTCGAATTCATCCTCGGTAAGACCATCCCCTTCGCCCTCATCGGCTTTCTCGACGTGATCCTCATCAGCCTCGTGGCGGTCTTGTGGTTCCACGTGCCCATCGAGGGCGATCCTCTCCTGCTCTTCCTCTCCACCGGCCTCTACCTCATAAGCACCCTCGGGGTGGGCCTGTTCATCTCGACCGTGAGCCGCACGCAGCAGCAGGCCATGATGACGGCCTTCTTCTTCATGCAGCCGGCCATCCTGCTGTCGGGCTTCATCTACCCCATCGCCAACATGCCGGTGGTCGTGCAGTGGTTCACCTACCTGAATCCCCTCCGCTATTTCCTGGTGATCATCCGGGGCGTGTTCCTCAAAGGGGTCGGGATTTCCGTGCTCTGGCCCCAGATGGCCGCCTTGGCGGTCCTCGGAACGGGCCTGCTCCTTTTGGCTTCAAGCCGGTTCCGAAAGACCCTGGCTTAAGGAGAGCCTTCCATGCTCAAGCCCTTCGCCCTCCCCCCGCTGAGCGCAGCGCTGATGGTTCTGGCCGCCGCCGTCTTGGCCGCTCCTCCTTCCGCCGGGGCCGCGCCGAACACGCCGCCCGCCCTCTCTCTGGACTCGTGCATCCGCACGGCCCTCGCCAACAATCCGTCCCTCAAAGCCTCTCGGGCCGGCGTGACGGCCGCCCTAGAGTCGGAGGGCGGGACGCGGTCCGCCTACTACCCCCAACTCGGCCTCCAGGCCGGTTACAGCCGCTGGGAGAGCCACGCCTTTCTGCCCAACTCGATCCAGAGCCTCCGGTTCGGCCCCATCTCCCCGGTCATCGGCCCCACGAACCAATACAGCCTGGACCTCCAGGGCAGCTACACCCTGTTCGACAGCGGGCTGAGAAAGGCAGCGGTCTCCGGCGCCAAGGCCGCGCGCGAGGCCGCTTCAGCGGCCAGCGCTCAGGACGCCCAAGACCTTGTGCTCAACGTCACGTCGTCGTACTACGGCCTGCTGGCGGCACAGGCCAACCTCTCCGTGGCAAAGCAGAGCCTGGATCGGAGCGAGGACCACCTCCGGCTGGCGGAGGATAGGAAGGCGGTGGGCGCCGTCCCTCTGGCGGACGTCCTCAGGGCCCGGGTGGAAGTGGCCAACGCCCGCCTCGCGGAGGTGCACGCCGCCAGCGGCGTGGAGGTGGCCCGCGGAGCCCTCGCCGCCTCCATGGGTCTCTCTCCCGATACACCCCTGACCATCCAGGGCGCGGGGGAGGAGGTGCATCCTCCCGCGCTCCTGGACGCCGGCCAGGCCCTCCATGAGGCCCAGGCCAGGCGCCCCGAGGTCAAGGCCGCGGAGCTGCGGGTGGAGGCGGGAAAGGCCAGGGTGAGGGCCGCCCGTAGCGCCTATGGGCCTACCGTCGAGCTCGACGCCTCCTACGGACGCCTCGACAGCACCTATTTTCCGCAGGACAAGAACTGGTCCGCCGGGATCGTGCTCCGGCTTCCCGTCTTCACAGGTTTTGCCCGGGGCCACGCCCTGGCCCAGGCCAGGGCCGAGCTGGGCCGCTCCGAGGACCGGCGCGACCAGGTCGCCCTGGCCGTCCGCCAGGAGGTCTGGAACGCACTGGCCGGACTCCGTGAAGCCTACAACGCGGTCCTCGCCGTGAGGGCGCTCACCGCGGACGCACGGGAGAGCCTGCGGATGGCCGAGGAGCGGTACAAGGTGGGAGCCGGCACCATCACCGATCTCCTGGACGCCGAGACCAACCTGGCGCGGGCCCAGTCCCAGCAGGTGGACGCCGATTTTCAGTACCGCATCGCCGGGGCGAATCTGAAGCGCGCCCTGGGCGAGCTCGAGGGCCCGGAGCCCCAATCCCGCGATGGAGGAGGGGAATAGCCGTGGAAGGCGCGACAGGACACGCCCAGTGGGAAAGGGTGTCACACCCACTGAGGGATTGGGGGGCCGTCGAGCCGAAGGCGAAGAGGGTGCCAAGGGAGAGGTGGGGCCCCATTGGGCTTTGCCCGGGGGACGGGGAGGGAATGGTGGCCCTCCCCCTCCAGGAGACAACGCCTTTCCCCGGTGAACCCGTGCGGTGGCCGGAGGCACCCGCGTTTGCATCGCGGAATTTGGGCGGAGGGGAGCCGATAGTGCAACCGGCCGCCACGCGCTACCATAAGGTGTGAGGAGGAGCAATCGTGTCGCTCAACGGCCACTACTGGACCATCGCACCGCGCCTTCATCACGCCCTTCGTCCCTCGCCGGCCCCTCCGGCCAGGCCCTGGAAGACCCGGGTTCCCGATCCCGACTTCGGCTCCGTCGAGATCACGGGCCTCCTGCGGGAAAGGCCCCAAGCCGACTCGGTGCTCATCGTCATTCACGGGCTGGGCGGCTCCTGCGAGAGCAACTACGCGCTTCGGGCCGCCAGGGCCGCCGAGGCGGCGGGGCTTTCCTGCCTGAGGATGAACCTTCGCGGCGCGGACCGGAGCGGGGAGGACCTCTACCACGCCGGCCTCACCGACGATCTGCGGGCGGCCATTCGGAGCCCGGAGATCCGCAGGTACCGCCGGGCCCTCGTCCTGGGGTATTCGCTCGGGGGCCACGTGGCCCTGCGCTATGCCGCCGAACACCCCGGTGACGGCGTCGCCGCCGTGGCGGCCGTCTCCTCGCCGCTCAACCTGAAGGTCTGCCAGGCCAACCTCGACGCCCCCGCCTCGTGGCTCTATCGGACCTACCTGCTCTCCGCCCTGAAGAACACCTACCACGCCGTGGCCGCCAGGCGGCCGCTTCCCAATCCCCCCGAGGCCATTCAGGCCGTTTCCCGGCTGCGGGAGTTTGACGAGCTCGCCGTCGCCCCGCGGCACCACTTCGCTGGAGCGGACGATTACTACGCCAGGGCCAGCGTCTGGCCCCTGCTGCCCAGGCTGGAGGTGCCCGCCCTTCTCGTGGCGTCGAGAAACGACCCGATGGTCCCGCTGGCGTCGGTGGAGCCCTGGGTGAACCAGGCATCGCCCGCCCTGTCGGTGCGATGGAAAGACAGCGGAGGCCACGTCGGCTTTCCGCCCGACCTCGATCTCGGCGAGCCCTCGCCCAGGGGCCTCGAACCCCAGGTCCTGCACTGGCTGGCCGCCCGCTGACTCCCCGTGGGATTGGAGCTTCCGCTCAATCTGCCCGTGACTGTTGTGGCAAATCCACAAAGAGCTCATGCGGTGCATCAGGTTTTCTGTGAATAGCGAGCACGCAACGGCGCCGCCTCGTTCGACAAGGAACTCATCCAGAAGGACTTCTCGGGAGGTCTCCCTTTCTCAACCACCCGAACAGGCCTGTGGAATTCCCTGTGGAAAGTGGGGGCCGGCTCGCCTCCTTCAGCCCCCTCCGCCGATCGGTGCCCGCCCATCCGGCCCTAAAATTCACCTTTGTTTATCAATTCGTTGCGGCCACTGGCCTCGGAAGCACGACGCCATCAGTCATCTCCCGGCGCGGCCCCTCATCCACCTTCGGCCTGTGCAAAAGCCGTGGATCATCGGCCGGGCGGTGGTCTTGCAGCAAGGGAGAGCCGGGCCTTTCTCCCGTTCTAGACCCTATTCTCCTTGACACGAGAGAAGGCGACCGGCCAGACTGCTCGGCATGGAGAGAGCCCTGAATCCCGCCGTGGCGCACATGGACGAATCCCTGATCCGGGAGATGACGCGCGTGGCCGAGGAGTGCGGCGCGGTCAATCTGGCCCAGGGGTTCCCCGACTACCCCACCCCCGAACCCGTTCTGGACGCGGCGCGGCGAGCGCTCCGGGAGGGCAGGAACGGCTACACCCGGACGTGGGGCGACCCCGCCCTCCGTTCGGCCCTGGCCCGCCACCTCCGAGAATTCTGGGGGCTCGCCTACGATGCCGAGGAGGAGTGCGTCATCACCTGCGGCGCCTCCGAGGCGATCATGGCGACGCTCCTCTCCCTTCTGGCCCCCGGAGAGGCCATCGTCGTTCCCGAGCCCATCTACGAGAACTATCTCCCCGCCTCCCGGCTGGCGCGGGCCGAGGTCAGGCTCCTCGAACTGGACCCCTTCACGGGCCGCTGGGACCCGGCCGCTCTGGACGAAGCGCTCACCGGGGCCAAGGTGCTGGTGCTCAACACCCCCGCCAATCCCACGGGCAAGGTCTGGCGCATCGAGGAGCTGGAAACCCTGGCCGAGCTGCTCCGCCGCCACGACTGCCTCCTCGTGACCGATGAGACCTACGCCTTCATCACCCGGCCCGGCCTGCACCACGTGCCGCCCGCCACGGTGGGCGACCTGAGGGGAAGGACCGTGACCATCGGCTCCTTCTCCAAGACCTACGCCGTGACGGGCTGGCGGGTCGGTTTCGCCTGCGCGCCCAGGCCGCTCATGGAGGGCATCCGCCGGGCCCACGACTTCTTCACCATCTGCGCGCCGGCCCCCTTTCAGGCGGCTTTGGTGGAGGCGCTGAAGCTTCCCGGAAGCTACTACACCGACATGGCCGCCTCCTATCGGCGCCGGTGCGACCTGCTGCGCGCCGGCCTAGCCGAAACCGGTTTCATTCCCAGCGATCCCGACGGCAGCTACTTCCTCCTGGTGGACGTGAGCGCTCTGGGCATCGAGGATGACCGCACCTGGGCCTCGGCCTTCGCGAGGGACCGGGGCGTGGCCGGCGTCGCGGGCTCCGCCTTCTTGCTGAGGGGCATGCCGCGGGAGGACGGGCGCCCGCCGGACCGGCGCGGCACCTTCCTCCGGCTGAGCTTCGGCTCCTCCGAGGCGCGCATCGCCGAGGCCATCCGCAGGTTGAAGGGAGCCTGACCCCCGTCTGCCCCCGCGGGACCCCTCCCGGCGAGGCGGCTCCGATCCGATTCCGGCAACGGGGAGTCAGGGAGCGGGCGGACCGGACCGGCGGGCCTCGTTCACCGCCTCGTGGGCCTTTCGGATGGGCTCGGGGAGGCGGTAGCGGGGGGAGCAGGCGAGCACGAGCGCGACGGCGGTGGGCAGATCCGAGAGGTGGCCGGGCGAGACGTAGACCGGGCGCACCCGCTGGCGGGTCCTCAGGGCCGCGCCGACGACCGTGCCGTCCAGCAGGATCGGCGACCACCCTCCCCTTTGCGGCGGCGGTTCGTCGTAGCTCCCGCAGAGCAGGTTCTTGGCGCTGCCCACCGTGGGCACCCCGAGCACGACGCCCAGGTGGGCCGCCGAGCCGAACATCCTGGGGTGCGCGGTTCCGTGCGCATCCACCAGGATCGCCTCGGGTTTGAGGGTGAGGGCCTGGAAGGCGCGCGCCAGGACCGGAACCTCCCGGAAGCCCAGCAACCCGGGGATGTAGGGGAAATCCACCTCCATCCTCACGATGGCCCGCTCCACAACCCGAAACCCTTCGCGAGCGTCGCAAACCACCACCCCGCCCCAGAAGGTGGTGCCGTAGAGGTGAAAGGAGACATCCGCCCCGCCGATCCAGCGGAGGGGCGAGGGCAGAGGGGATTCCCGCCGCTCCCTCCCGAGCCTCACCTGCTCCTCGAGGGCTTCCTGGTAGCGGGGGTTTCGGTAGACGGGCTGCTTCACGGCGGCTCCCGCGTGCTCGGCTGCAAGGCGAGGGTACCCCCGCTTCGCTGGCGCCGCAAGTCGATTGGTGGCATAAAGTAGGGGGAATCACGATTGTAAAAACTAGGAGGCGAACGCAATGGTCAACGTCAACATTCACCCTGTTGAGCGAGTGGTACGGGGAATCGTGGGACTCTTCTTGATCAGCCTGATCTTCTGGGGACCCAAGAGCCTCTGGGGGCTCATCGGCCTCATCCCTCTGCTGACGGCCCTGTTGGGCTGGTGCCCGCCCTACAGCCTTTTGGGCATCAACACCTGCAACCTGGGAAAGCGGAAGGCCGAGTAGCATTCAAGTCCAGGGCAGCTTCACTCCAGCCCTTTGTGGTGGGGCACGGTACCTGGCAAGATCGCCATCCGGGATCTCCAGGCGCGACGGGCGGTTGTGGGCAATCTGCCCCCACTCCCGGACTCACCCCCGGGGTCGCGGCGAGGCAGCGCTCTTACGAAGGCGTTAGGGCTCCATCGCGGAATTTGGGGCTGTAACCCTTGAATTTTCTGATGATCGGAATGTATGCTTAGGGAAGAAGGAGGGTGAACGTGCAAATTACCCCCACGGACCAGACCCCCCGCATCGCCCTGTTCATCGACTTCGACAACGGGCAGCTGGACATCACGCGCGTCCTGAACGCGCTCAGGGAGCGGGGCATCATCATCCTGAAGAAGGCTTACGGAGACTGGGCCAAGTTCCCCCAGTTCCGCAAAACCCTGGCCGAAAACGGCGTGGACCTGGTGGAGCGGCCCACCATCTTCGCCGGAGGCGACAAGAACGGCGCCGACATCCAGCTCGCCGTGGATGCGCTGGAGGCCTGCCTGACGAACCACCACATCGACGTCTTCGCCGTGGTCAGCGGGGACAGCGACTTCCTGCCCCTCATCTCCCGCCTCCAGGCCTACAACAAGAAGGTGGTCATCATCGGGATGCGGCAGACCACCTCCTCGGTGGTCATGAAGAACTGCAACGAGTACCTCGCCTACGAGAACATCGTGGATCCTCTTCAGGCCACGGAGGGCATGGTGGGCGAGACCAAGGAAACCGACCCGAAGGACCTTCCCAAGGCCTTCGCCATCCTCAAGCGCGCCATCGCCCTGCTCGAGGACGAGGATCGTTCGGTGGACTCCTCCAACCTCAAGCAGAAGATGCTCCAGCTCAGCCCCACCTTCGACGAAAAGAGCTTCGGCTTCAGCCAGTTCAAAGCCTTTCTCGCCGAGGCCCAGCGGCGCAAGATCATCCACATCGGCAAAAAGGTGGACGGCGCCTACCCCATCGTGCTGGGGCGGATGGGCCGGCTCCTGGAGGACGGAGAAGAGGAGGGCGAGGCCGACGTGCAGGCCGCGCCCGGCCAGCCCCTCAAGAAGCCCAAGAAGCGCCGAAGCGGCAAGCGCTGAAATAACGGGCCTTCACTGCGGGCTGGGCTTCGAACCCTCGGAACCGCCCCAGGAGACCTGATCCACCGTGACGAAGCGGTAGTTCTGCCTCTTGAGGGACTCGATCAGGGTGGGCAGGATCACGTCCGCCCGCATGTCGCCCTTTCGCTCGGTGCCCAGGTGCATGAGCACGATGCCTCCGTCCACCCCGCCGGGGGCCGTTGCGGCCCTCTTGAGAAGCCCGGCGAGGATCTGCTGCGGGGTGTGAAAGAGCGGGTCGGCCGGCGAGGCGACCCAGTCCAGGGTATCCAGGTGCGGGGTCCAGTAGACCGCGCTGAATCCAGCGTCGTGGGCCCAGCCCAAGATCTCCGAGTTGAATTCGCCGAAGGGAGCCCGCCAGTAAGGTGCCATGGTCTTCCCCGTGATGATCTTGTAGAGATCTGCGGCCTTCAGGAGCTGGTCGCGCAAGAAGGCCTCCGTCACTCCCGGGAGCGTGGCCTGCCGGTGATCGAAGGAGTAGGTCGTCAGGTGGGGATGGCTGAAGGTGTGGTTGCCCACCACGTACCCCGCGTCCGCGATCCGCCGGACCAGATCGGGATAGTGCCGCATGTACATGCCGGTGAGGAAGAAGGTGGCGCGGACGTGCTCCTTCTGGAGATCGTCCAGGATGGCCTCGGTGGCGCTGTCGTTGGAGCCGCCGTCGAAGGTCAGGAGCACCTCGTGGTTGCCCTCGGGGGCCCGGATCAGGTTGTAGCTGCCGCCCAGCGCTTCGTTGACGGCCTCGGCGGGCGCCTCCAGCCTGGCGGGCGCCGCCCGCAGATCGACCTGCACGGCGGGGCCGTAAGAGGAGTTGCCCCGGTTGTCGAAATACCTGGCTTGGAGGATGTTTCGGGCCTGAGTGAGCGGCACCCCCTGGAAGCTCCACTGACCCCGCTTGCAGAGCTGAACGCTCACCCGCTGGCCGTTCATGTAGAGGCCCACCATAGATTCGGGTGGCGCGTGCCCCCGGACCTCGATGGTATTCGTCGTCACCAGGGCGCCGTTGGCCGGCTCGTCGATGACGATGGACCCGGGCGACTCCCAGTCCACTTGCTCTTGGTCGAACTCACGCTCGTGCGCCGTCCCGAATTTGGGAAGCACCACCTCCGGCGCGGGCATGAAGCGGTCCGCGTTCATGGAGAGCCACACCGCCAGACCGCCGCCCGCCAGCAGGCAGCCGAACAGGACGATCCGGAACCAGACTCCGCCCAGCGCCGTCCGGTTCCACGCCTTCAGACGGTCCAGCCGCTCCTTCCTACCGGTCAGCCGGGCGCACCGGCGCGAACAGAAGATGTGGCCGGCGGTCCGGATCTGGCAGCTCGGGCAGATGGGTCTCCTGCACTCGTAGCATCTGCGGCGGGCCGTCCTGGTTGGGTGGCGGAAGCACGGCGCCCCCGCTGGACGCTCCTCGGTCATGCGGTTAGGATAGCGCGATTCCGGGCAGGCTTCTCTCCACGGCCGACCGAAGCCGTCCCCATATTTCCTGGAACAGTCCGCCCTCCGGAGCGAAGCGAAAGATGGGGGATGGATCCGACAGGCGGCCGCCGTCTACCGTCCCTCGTCTATCATCCATCACCTATCATCTATCATCCCGGTTGTACCTCTCGGCGACTCACCGTATAGTGCCCGCAGGAGGGAGCCTTGGAGCTCAAGAAGATCATTCTCCACTACCTGGATGGCCGGATTGAGCGGGCCTACGCCCCCCTCTTCGAGGAGGGGTGCGATCCGGTCCCCACGGTGGATCTGCAGGGGAGGCCCGGGATGGTCCCGCTGGAACGCCTGAAGGCGGTCTTCTTTGTGAGGAGCTTCACGGGCAACCCGGCCTACGACCGGCCCTCCTCTCCCCGCAAGTGGGAGACCGGCACCGGCAGGAATCTCGTGGGTGTGCCGTTTCACGACGGCGAGACCATCTTCGGGGAGCTTCGGCCCCGAGCCGACGTGGCCAGGGGGTTCTACCTCACCGTCCTGGACGAACAGGACAACAACCTCCTCATCTACATCAATCCGGCGAGCCTCCTGGCGCCGCCTCGCGAGCCGGAGGCATGCTGAGAGGCGGAGGCCCCGGCCGTTTCTCGGGCAGAGGCGGGAGGGCCTCCGCGTGAGCCGTTACGCTCTGGCGCGCATCCTCCTCTTCTTTCCGACGCTCTGGGGCCTCCTGACCCTCGTCTTCTTCCTGAATCGCGCCATGCCCGGAGATCCGGTGGAGATCATGCTGGGAGAGAACGCCGCGCCGACGCGCAGGGTCGAGATGCGCCACGCCCTCGGACTGGACCGGCCCCTGGCCGTCCAGTACGGCCATTACCTCGCGGGGCTGGCCACCGGCCGTCTCGGCCGCTCCCTGCGTACCGGACGCCCCGTCTCGGCCGAACTCGCCGGCGCATTTCCCAGAACCCTCGAGCTGGGGTGCTGCGCCATGCTCTTGGCCTGTCTCATCGCCGTGCCCCTGGGGACGGCGGCGGCCCGCAGACCGGGCGGCGGGTGGGACGCCGTGGCCCGGCTCTTGTCGAGCGTCGGTTTCTCGCTGCCCTCCTTCTTGCTGGGCCCCCTGCTCATCCTCGCCTTCGCCGTCAAATACCCCTGGCTGCCGGTCTCGGGCGCGGACGATCCCGGCAGCATCGTGCTGCCCTCGCTGGCCCTGGGCCTCCCTCTCGCCGCCCTCCTGGTCAGGATCGTGCGGACCTCCGTGGGCGAGGAATCCCATCGGGAGTACATTCGGGCGGCCCTTGCGAGGGGCCTTGGGGAAGGGACCGCCTTCCGCCGCCACGCCTTGCGCAACGCCCTTCTCCCCGTGGTCACGGTGGCGGGCCTCCAGTTCGGCGCCGTCTTGACCGGGGCCATCATCACGGAGAAAATTTTCCGGTGGCCCGGCCTCGGAACGCTGGTCCTGACCGCCATCACGGGGCGGGATTACCCGGTGGTCCAGGGAGCGGTGCTCCTGTTCGCCGCGACGGTGCTGACCGTCAACCTCGGGACGGATCTCCTCTACGCCCGGATCGATCCGAGGGTGCGTTATGCCTAGGAGGATGCTCGTGCTCTTCATCCTGGGGCTCTGGCTCCTGAGCTCCCTCGCCGCGCCCCTGTTCATCTCGCGCTCCTACGCCAGCCTCAATCTTTCCGCCCGTCTTCAGGGCCCTTCCCTGCAACACCCACTGGGCACCGACGACCTGGGGAGGGATGTCCTGGCCCGCCTCTGCTACGGCGGGCGCGTTTCTCTGGGCGTGGTGAGTGCGAGCCTCTTCCTGGCGCTCTGCCTGGGTTCCCTCGTGGGCCTGGCCTCGGGCTATCTGGGAGGCTGGTGCGAGAGGGGGACCGTCTTTCTCACCGACGTGCTCCTGGCCCTGCCGGGCATCCTGCTGGCGATTACCATCCTGGCTTACGTGGGACGCGGAGTGGTGCCGCTCATCCTGGCCCTCTCCTGCACGGCCTGGGTCGGCTACGCCCGCCTGGCCCGCTCCATGGCGCTCTCCCTGCGGCAGAGGGAGTACACCCAGGCAAGCCTGGCTTCGGGAGCGGGGCTCCCCCGCGTGCTCTTCCGCCACCTCCTGCCCAACTGCGCTGGTCTCCTCGCGGTCCAGGCCGCCGCGGGGGCCGCCAGCGTCCTGCTGGCGGAGGCCGGCCTCTCCTTCCTCGGCCTGGGCATCCAGCCGCCCATGCCTTCGTGGGGCGAGATGCTCTCCACGGGCTGCGACTATCTGCTGGAGGCGCCCCACCTCGCGCTCATCCCCGGGGCGGCCATCTTCCTCGTGGTCTGGGCGCTCAACGCGCTGGGCGAGGAGATGGCCGCATCCTTCGACCCGAAAGGGAAATCGGTTGCGCTGGCTGTATAGACTACTCTCCCTGCTCGCGGCGCCCCTGTGGCTCGCCTACCTCGCCCTGCGCCAGCGGGGGGCTCTACGCCTGCCCGAGCGGCTAGGCTTCCTTCGACATCGAGAGGACGGCCCCGTGTGGATTCAAGCCGTCTCGGTCGGGGAGGTCCGAATCGCGCTTCGCTTTGCCCAGGCGCTGAAGGAGCGAGGCCTGCCCTCGGCCCTCACGGCCACCACCGCAGCCGGGATCGCGCTGGCTCGTCGCGAAGGCCCGCCGGAGATGGACCCGCAGGCCTTTCCCCTCGATCTCCACTCCTGCGTGCACAGGGCCCTCCGCCGCCTCAGACCCCGCGCTCTCGTCCTCGTGGAGACCGAGATATGGCCCGAACTGTTCCGGGAGGCCATACGCTCCGGCATCCCCGTCTTCATCGTCAACGGCCGCCTTTCGGACCGAGCGCTGCGCCGGACCGTGCGCTTGAGGGCCCTCTACAGCGGCGCGCTGAGGGACGTCCACGTGGCGGCCCAGAGCGAGGAGCACGCGGCGCGGTTCCGCACGCTGGGCGCCCATCCAGACCGCGTCAGGGTGTACGGAAACCTGAAGTACGACCTGACCCTGCCGCCCGCCTTCGAGCAGGTCCGGACCGAGCTGGCCGCCCTCGCCGGGCCTGGGCCTTGCTGGGTGGCCGGATCGGTGCGCGAAGGCGAGGAACGGCTCGTCCTGGAGGCCCACGCCGCCGTGCGTGAGACCTGCCCTCAGGCCCGGCTCATCCTCGCCCCCCGGCACTTGGATCGGGTGGCCGAGTGTCTCGAAGCCTCCGCCGCCTTCGGGCTGGACGCGGCGCGCCGCACGACCGCACCCGCTCCGGGATGGGACGTCCTGGTCCTGGATACGGTCGGAGAGCTCTGGCCGGCCTATGCCGTGGGGATCCTCGCCTTCGTGGGCGGTAGCCTGGTGCCCCTGGGTGGCCAGAACGTGCTGGAACCCGCCTTCGTGGGCCGCCCGGTGCTCTTCGGGCCCCATACGGAGAACTTCCGGGAGGAGGCGGAGCGGCTGCTGGCCTCCGGCGGCGCCTTCCGGACGGCGGACGTCAGGGAGCTGGCCTGGAGGGTTTCGGCGCTGCTCTCCGACCCGCCCCTGGCCCAGGCCTGCGGCCAGAAAGCTCTCCAAGCGGCGGAGCAACACAAAGGAGCCGTCGCCCGCGCCTCCCAGTGGCTCACCGACCTCCTGCCCGGGGTCTAGCCCAAATTCCGCGATGGAAACGCGGGTGCCTTCGGCTACCGCTCGGGTATACGGGGGAAAGACGTTGTCTCCTGGACGGGGAGGGCCATTCCCTTCCCGCCCCACGGGCAAAGCCCGATGGGGCCCCACCTCTCCCCTGGCGCCCTCTTCGCCTTCGGCTCGATGGCCCCCCAATCCCTCAGTGGGTGTGACACCCTTTCCCACTGTACGTGATCTGTCGCGCCTTCCACGGCTATTCCCCTCCTCCATCGCGGGATTGGGGTCTAACCCGTGGCTCGCGGCTGGAACAAATTCCCCTCCCGAGTGTTGGAACTCCTACCGCCCGGTCTGGGCAGGAGGCCGCCGTGAAGGGGTTCAGGGTCTTCGTCCTCGTTGCCGCCGCATTGCTGGTGGGCCTGCTTTTCTGGAGCGGACGGCCCGCGGAGGTGGGCAAGTCTGCACCCGAGTTCCCCAAGGCCCAGTGGCTCAACAGCCCCCCGCTGACCCTTCGCGGGCTTCGCGGGAAAGTTGTCCTGGTGGACTTCTGGGAGTACACCTGCATCAACTGCATCCGCACCCTCCCCTACCTGAAGGAGTGGTACAAACGCTACGCTCCTTACGGGCTGGTCATTGTAGGAGTTCACACCCCGGAGTTCCGGGCCTCCTCCATCCCCTCCAACGTGGAAGCCGCAGTGAAGCGCTTCGGGATCACCTACCCCGTCCTGCTCGACGACAGGTACAAGACCTGGAACGCTTACGGCAACCTCTATTGGCCCCGCGACTACCTCATCGACCGGAAGGGCGTCATCCGCTTCGATCACGTGGGGGAGGGGGGCTACGGGCGGACCGAAAAGGAGATCCAAGAGCTCCTGCGGGAGGGCGGCACCTGCCCCGATCTGCCCATCATGGCCCCGGTCCGCGCGACCGACCGGCCCGGAGCCGTCTGCTATCTCACCACGCCGGAGATTTACGTGGGCTCGAATCGCGGCCACCTCTCCAACCGGGGGGGGTACGCCAGGATCCTCAGCGGCCCCGTCGCGCAGGCGCACCCCGTGCCCCAAGAGTCGCCGGGGGGGGCGGGCGGTGCTCCCTCCTCGGTGCTATCGCCCACGGGGTTCTCCACCTCCGACCGCCCCTTTTCCGCTCCGCCCCCCGACCGAATCGAGGATGGGCTTCCAGCCCTCGACGGGCTGTGGGAGCCGCGGGGACAGTATTGCCAGGCTGGCGGGCCCTCCTCCAAGCTCCTCCTGCAGTATCACGCGGCGGGATGCTACGTGGTGGCCGACGCCGGCAAGGACCGTACGGAGGCCCGGATGGAGGTACTCCTCGACGGGAAACCCGTGCCGCCAGCCCTTCGCGGTGAGGACGTGCGGGAACAGAAGGGCGTGACCTTCGTGCGGCTGGGCCGCACCCGCCTTTATCGCCTCGTGGGAGGGAACGTCTTCGGCCGCCACCTGCTGGAGCTGGAACCCCCCGCCGGCGCCCGCATCTACTCCTTCACCTTCGGCACCTGCACCCATTGAACCAAAGGACTCTGCGTGGACTTTCCTCCCCGCATCTTCCACACTCCACTCTCCACGCGGAAACGGCTTCTCCGGATGGGCACTAACTCACCCGAAGAGCGGTCCCATCCCACCGTGCGGGGCGTTCGAGGGGCAGGGTGAACTTCCCCTTGAGATGGCCCACGGGAAGCGCGTCGAGCAACGGCTTGGAGGGGCCGAGGAGCTCCCGCGCCCTCTCGGTGACCAGCCCGGGGTGCTCGCCCTCGGCCATGCCCGTGAAGCCCCCCAGCAGGATTCCGGCTACCCGATCGAACCAGCCGGCCTGCGCCAGATGCGTCATCATGCGGTCCAGGCGGTACATGCTCTCGCCCACATCCTCAAGGAACAGCCAGCGCTCCGCGAGAGCCGGCTCCCAGGGGGTGCCCACCAGGACCGACAGCAGGCTCAGGCAGCCGCCCACCACCGGGTAGGCTCCGGCTGGCGCGGGCGGACCTTGGGCCGGTACGTCCACGGGACTCCCTGCGAGCGCCGCGGCGAGGGAGCCCATGTCGCACACGCCCGGCCGGCCCAGCTCCTGCACCCCGGGCGCATAGAGCAGGCGAACGCCTGGCACGCGCTGGGCCCAGGCGTGCAGGACGGTGGCATCGGAGAATCCCGCGATGGTCTTGGGATGTCGCCGCAGGCCGCCGGGATTCAGGCCATCGAGAATCCGGCTCGTCCCGTAGCCGCCCCGGGCGAACCAGACCACCTCCACGGCGGGGTCGTCCAGCGCCGCCTGGAGGTCCCCCGCGCGAAGCTTGTCGGATCCGGCCAGGTAACCCACGCGAAGGCGGACGTGCGGCGATTCCTCGACGCGGAGTCCCATGCCGCGCAGCACTCCCATGCCCGCTTCCAGATCCGCCTCGTTCACGGGTCCCGCTGGGGCCACCACGCGGACGAGCTGAGAGAGCCCTTCACCCGGTTCCTTCTTCATGGGTCGAGGATAGCACGGTCGCGAACCAGGAGCGGTGCACTGGGCCACCCACGGCGGGGAAAAGGAAATCAGGGAGACCGAGAAACCGGGAACCGCCGGGGTCCGCGTCGGCCAACCGCGTGGATCCAGCCGCGCTTCTCCCCCTTTCCCTGTCTCCCCGTCTCCCTGTTTCCATCTTCCTGGAGGGGACCTGTAAGCCGGATTCTGTCCCCCCGGTCGCCCGAGGGTGGCAGCCATTCCTCTGGGACCGCCGTCGCCGGCGGCCTCCAGCAGCCTACCCGGAGGTCTCGGCCGGGCCAGCCTCGAACACCTCCCTATTTGGCCTTGCTCCGCAAGGGGTTTACCGTGCCTCTTCCGTTACCGGAAGAGCGGTGGGCTCTTACCCCGCCGTTTCACCCTTACCCTCTGGGCCGAAGCCGGTCGGGCGGTTTGTTTTCTGTGGCACTTTCCGTAGGGTTACCCCTCCCTGCCGTTAGCAGGCTTGCGGCCCTGTGGAGTCCGGACTTTCCTCTGCGCCGTTCGTCGCAGCGGCTGCCCGGTCCCCTCCATCCCAACTGTAGGCTCCCAATCCCTTGCCGTCAATGGCTCTTCGCGAACTTGACAGGCCTGAAAAGATGATGATAGGGTTACCCGGTGTATAGAGCTTCCCGATCCCCGGGGGGACCTGGCAAAAGGATCACGGAATGATGAAGAGGAAGCGGCGCTTTCATGTGGTAGTTTTGCGGGAGGACGGCAAGCAGTACCACAACCGCGTCGTTGAGTGGTTGCAGATCCGGCGGGGGCTCCTCCTGGCCGGAACCATTGTGGGCGGCCTGACCCTCGGGACCTTAGCCTTCTTCGTTCTGGCCGCCTCGCACGGTCACTTGGTGGCCCGCAACATCGAGCTCAGGCATCAGGAAAAGCAGCTCAAGAAGCAGTTCGTGGAGCTCGGTAAACGCCTGGATGAAGCCCGCAACCGGCTCAGCAAGAGCGAACAGCAGCTGGCGAGCATGGAGGCGCTGGCTCGCGAGCAGAACCTCAAGATCAAGCCCACGCCGGGCATGGGCGGACCCGAATCCGATACATCAGCGCCCCAGCCCTCCCCTAGGGCGCCACTGGCTGATCCCCGCATCGAGGCCATCGAGAGCGGCATCCGCGACTTGAACAGCCAGGCCAACCTCGTCTACCACGAGACCCAGGACGTGGGCCGAGTGCTGAGGCCCCATCTAAACCAAATGGCTCATACACCGTCCATCTGGCCCGTCAAGGGATTCATCTCCTCCGGGTTCGGCGAGCGCCAGGACCCACTCGACGGGGAGCCGGAACTGCACCCGGGCATCGACATAGCCGCTCCTTACGGCAGTCCCGTCGAGGCGCCGGCCGAGGGTCTCGTGATCTCGGCGGGCTGGCAAAACGGTTACGGGAACTGCATCGAAATCAGCCACGGGAACGGGTTGGTGTCGGTTTATGGACATCTTTCAAAGATCCTCGTGAAGCCCGGCCAAACGGTAAAGCGCTGGCAGAAGATCGGGCTGGTGGGCTCCACGGGCCACAGCACCGGCCCCCACCTCCACTACGAGATCCGCAGGAACGACCGGCCCATCAACCCCAAGCCCTTCCTGCTTTATTAGCAAGCCCTGCCATCAAACGCAGGCCCGGTAATGTCACCTCCCCCCGCCCCGCCAGCCGCCTCTCTGGGAGAACCTTTTCATGGTCATTGACGCGGTTCTAGCGAAGGTCTTCGGAACCAAGCACGATCGCGATATCCGCGCGATCCAGCCCCTGGTTTTTCTGGTGAATGAATGGGAGCCCAAACTCCGCGTTCTTTCCGATGACGAGCTCCGGGGCAAGACGGCGGACTTCAAGACCCGCCTCGATCGCATGTTGGGCGAGGGGCACTCGCAGCAGGAGTCCCTCGACGACCTTCTCCCTGAGGCCTTCGCCGTGGCCCGGGAGGCGTCGGCCAGAGCGCTCGGGATGCGCCCCTTCGATGTCCAGATCATCGGCGGCATCGTCCTTCACCAGGGCAAGATCGCCGAGATGAAAACCGGCGAAGGAAAGACCCTCGTCGCGGTCCTGCCGGTCTACCTCAACGCGCTCACGGGGCGCGGCGTCCACGTGGTGACCGTAAACGACTACCTGGCGCGGCGTGACGCGGACTGGATGGGACAGGTCTACCGGTTCCTGGGCCTGTCGGTGGGCTGCATTCAGCAGGAGATGGACAACGCCGAGCGGCAGATGGCCTACGGGAGCGACATCACCTACGGCCAGAACAACGAGTTCGGGTTCGACTACCTGCGCGACAACATGAAGTACAGGCTGGAGGACATGGTCCAGAGGGGCCACCACTTCGCCCTAGTGGACGAGGTGGACTCCATCCTCATCGACGAGGCGCGCACGCCCCTCATCATCTCCGGCCCGTCCGACGAACGCGTGGACAAGTACTACGCCGCCAACAGCATCATCCCCAGCCTTCAAAAGGAAAAGGACTACACCGTGGACGAGAAGCAGCGCACCGCGGTGCTGACCGAGGAGGGCGTCGCCCGCTGTGAGAAGATGCTGAACGTGGCCAACCTCTACGATCCCGTGAACATGGAGATCCTGCACTGCGTCAACCAGGCCCTGGTCGCCCACAAGCTCTACCACCGCGACGTGGAGTACATGGTCAAGGAGGGCGAGGTCCTCATCGTGGACGAGTTCACCGGGCGCATCATGCCGGGGCGCCGGTGGAGCGACGGCCTGCACCAGGCCATCGAGGCCAAGGAGGGCGTCAAGATCCAGCAGGAGAACCAGACACTGGCCACCATCACCTTCCAGAACTACTTCCGCCTGTACGAGAAGCTGGCGGGCATGACGGGGACGGCCGATACCGAGGCCGCCGAGTTCGACAAGATCTACAAGCTCGACGTGGTGGTCATCCCGACCAACAGGCCGATGGTGCGTGAGGACCGTCCCGATCTCGTTTACAAAACCGAACGAGAAAAGTTCGAGGCGGCGGCGGAAGAGATCGCCGAGTGCCACGAGAAGGGGCAGCCCGTCCTCGTGGGCACGGTCTCCATCGAAAAGAGCGAGCGCATGAGCGCGCTCCTCAAGAAGAAGGGCATTCCTCACGTGGTGCTCAACGCCAAGTTTCACGAGAAGGAGGCGGAGATCGTCGCTCAGGCGGGGCGGAAGGGTGCCGTCACCATCGCCACCAACATGGCCGGCCGCGGCACCGACATTCTTCTCGGCGGGAACCCCGAGGGCCAGGCGAGGGCCAAGGCCGACCCCGAAACGCAGCCCGAAGAGTACGCCAAGCAGCTCACCGCCTTCCGGGAGGTGTTCGAACGGGAGCACCAGGAGGTGGTGTCACTCAACGGGCTACACATCCTGGGTACGGAGCGCCACGAATCGAGGCGCATCGACAACCAGCTCCGCGGGCGCGCGGGCCGCCAGGGCGATCCCGGCACCTCGCGCTTCTACGTATCGTTGGAAGACGACCTCATGCGCCTCTTCGGCGGCGACCGGCTCAAGAACATGATGGGGCGGCTGGGGATGGAGGAGGGGGTGCCCATCGAACACCGGTGGGTCTCCAAGTCCATCGAGCGCGCCCAAACCTCGGTCGAGGCCCGGAACTTCGAAATCCGCAAGCACCTTCTCGAATACGACGACGTGATGAACAAGCAGCGCGAGGCGGTCTACTCGCTTCGGAAAAAGATCCTGGCCAAGGAAGGCCTTCGCGATTACCTCTTCGAGACCGCGGAGTCCATCCTGGACTGGCTCCTGGAGCAGTATTTTCCGACCGAAGCGGAGCCCGACGTCCCGGGGCTTCAGACCCAGATCCTGCACTACTTCGGGCTGAATCTGGACGATCTCTCGTTGAGCCTCGAGGAAACGCCGCAGCAGGAGCTCCGCGACGCCATCTGGAAGGCCGTTTCCGCCAAGTACGAGGCCAAGGAGCAGCGACTGGCCCCAGAGCTCATGCGCGAATACGAGCGCATCGTCATGCTCCAGGTCATCGACAACCAGTGGAAGGACCACCTGCTCTCCATGGACCACCTCAAGGAGGGCATCGGTCTTCGGGCCTACGGCCAGCGCGACCCCCTCGTGGAGTACAAGCGGGAGGGCTTCGAGATCTTTTCCGCCATGATGGACCGGGTGGAGGACGAGATCGTGCGGTACCTGTTCCTCCTGGAACCCGCCATCCAGCAGGAGGAAAAGAAAGTTGTCCGGCGGGAGCAGAGCTACTCCTACTCGGCCCCCGAGAAGGAGGAGAAAAAGCCGGGGAAGACCGTGGTCCGGAAGGACAAGAAGGTGGGACGCAACGACCCCTGTCCGTGCGGATCCGGCAAGAAATTCAAGAAGTGCTGCGGTGCCGGCTCTTGACGAGGCGCCCGCTGCGCTGGTAGCCTCGCTATGTTCTTGTGTTTGAAAGGCGGCCATGACGAAAAAGGGAGTCACTACCCCCCCCTACGTTCCCCGCAAGGGCCTTAGGGCGGTTCTCGATCACATCCAGGCGCGCCTCCCGGGCGACCTCCTGACTCGGGAGGAGCTTCACAAGCGCGGGCTCTCCTCCCACTGGACCTACCCGGCCATGGCGGCCCTACGCTTTTTGGGCATCCTGGACGAGCAGGACCGGCTGACGGGAGTTCACCAGGCCTACAGCCCGGACAACCCGGACCGGCCAGCCCAGGAAGCCCTGCTCCGGAAGGCCTACGGTGAATTTTTTCAGAAGGTCCGTCTTCCCGTCTCCGACACCGACGTCCTCAAGGAGAGTTTCCGGGAGGTATACCAGCTGAGCGAACGGGTGAACAATTCGGCCTTCCCCATCTTCCAGACCCTCGCCGAAGAGGCCGGGCTCAACCTCACGCTGGAGAGCCAGGCGCCCCAGAGGCCGGACACCGCGCGAGAGACCGCCGGGGCGGAGACCGATGAGGCCTACGTCAGCGATGAGCATCTCGATAGCGTCCTCCGCCAGCAGGCGCCCGGCGACGAGCCGGTCCGGATCCGCCACACGGGGTACCAGATCGTCATCAATCTGCAGGTGACCAAGTACACCACGGAGAAGGACCTCATCAAAATGCTCAGGACCGCCAACCGGGCCATACACCTCTTGAAAAAGGCCGGTGACCGACATTAGGCCACCGGAAGGCTCAGTGCGCCGGCCCACGCCGAAGACCGGCCGGTGGCCAGCAGGGAGGCATCGATGGAGAGAGGCGAGAAGAACTTTCTGGAGCGGCTGGGTGATGCCATCCCAGGACTCTCGGGTTACCGCGCCAGGGACGACCGGAGGACCAGCGACAAGCGCCTGCGGGAGTACCTCGCCGCCCGCCTGGATCGGGTGGGAGAGCGGCTGCAGACCATCAAGCTGGAGACCACCAACCGCGGCGATCTTCAGGGGCTCAACGCCATCGGGCTTTTGGACCGGAGGCTCCACGGCGTGGCCGACTCTCTCCGCTTCGCCACCTACGGCTATTCCGGGCTCTTCGATCAGATGAAGATCCAGGAGAGCCAGCTCGACGCCTTGTACGCCCACGACATGAAGATCGTAGACGCCGTCGAGACGCTCGAAAAGGCGGCGGGCGACCCGGCGAACGCGGTGGGAGCCATGACGGCCGCCCTGCAAGGGTTAGACGATCTTCTGGCCGAACGCAAGGCCCTTTGGGACAAGCCGGCGTGAGGGTTGGGGCGTTCGTCGCGGAACACGGACCATGTCCGGTGCACTCCGCCCGCTTCCCCGGATGTGAGTTCTGGATTTTCTTGACGTAGGAGCGTTTCATGGCGCAGACCATTGAGGTGATTGAGTGGCTGGATGATACCGGGCGCGAGATGGTCCACCGCTTCGAGATGGGCGGCGAGATCAAGATGGGCGCCCAGCTCGTCGTGCAGGAGAGCCAGTGGGGAGTCTTCTTCCGCGATGGGCGGGCGCTGGACGTCTTCCTGGCGGGGCGTCACACCCTGACCACGGCCAACATCCCGCTCCTGTCCAAGCTCATCAACATCCCCTTCGGAGGTACCTCGCCCTTCCGCGCCGATGTCTACTACGTGGCCCGTAAGGTCTTCACGGACATGAAATGGGGCACCAAGGAGCCGGTCCTCTTCCGGGACACGGAATTCCAGATGGTGCGCCTCCGCGCCTTCGGCAAGTTCGCCACCAAGGTCATTGACCCCGTGCTCTTCCTCAACACCTTCGTGGGGAGCCAGGGGGTCCAGAACAGCGACGGCGTAGAGTCCTACACCAAGGATATGATCGTGGCCCGCCTGAACGACGTGCTGGGCGAGACGCTTAAGACCGTCCTCGACCTGCCCAAGTACTACGACGAACTCTCCGAGGCCCTGAAGGCTAGGGTCCACGAGGACTTCAAGAAGTACGGCCTGGAGCTGGTGGACTTTTTCATCGGCGCCATCACCCCTCCTGAGGAGGTGCAGAAGGTCATCGATGAGCGCAGCGGTATGGCGGCTGTCGGGAACATGGGCGCCTACATGCAGTTCAAGGCGGCCAAGGCCATGGAGGAGGCCGCGGCCAACCCCGCTGGCAACGGGGCATCCGCGGGCATGGGCCTGGGCGTGGGCGCCGGTATGGGCATGATGATTCCCGGGATGATCGGCCAGGCCATGCAGCAGGCGGGCGCGGCAGCCGCTGGGGCCGGGGCGGGAACTTCGGCTGGCGCCTCGGGGAACACGGCCGTCATCTGCGGGGCCTGCGGGAAGCCCAACGCGGCCGGGGCCAAGTTCTGCGATAGCTGCGGCAAACCCATGGCGCCGGTGGGGGTCGTCTGCCCGAGCTGCCACGCCATGAATCCGCAGGGAGCTCGCTTCTGCAACGGCTGCGGCAAGCCCTTGGCGCCCTCCGCCGTAAAGTGTCCCTCCTGCGGCACCGAGAACTTGGCGGGAGCCAAGTTCTGCAGTGGTTGCGGAAAACGCCTGCAGGGCTGAAGCACTCTCCCAGCAGTCACAGAAGGGAGGGCCTGGCCGGTTTGTTTGCACCGGCCAGGCCCTCTTGCTTTTTCAAACTAATGGAAAGGGCCTATTTGGCCTTGTGTGCGTGCACCTTGGCGAAGAGCGCGTCGGTCATGGCCGGCACACCGTTCTTGCCGTGGCACTTCTCGCAGAAGGTCTTCGTCGGCAGGATGAGCCCGGCCGCCTTGGCCTTCGGCAGATCCTTCATGATGTTCGGGTGCCAATAATCGCCGCCATTACCATGGCAGCCTTCGCAGTCGAGCTTGGCCACGGTCGCGTGCTTCGACTTGACCCAGGAGTTGTACTGGATCGAGTGGCACATCTTGCACCTCTCGGGACCGACCTTGGCGTGCTCTCCGTTGGCGAACAAGCCGACGGTCAGCAGCATGAGGGCTGCCACCGGGAGCAGGAGAACCGGTATTCTCTTCATTCAAGGACCCCTTTCTAAGCGGCCTCGGCGCGTGGGACCACCCGGTCTGCCGACGCCCGGCCATGAACTAATAATGTATCCCGACTTTCGTCCGCCGCAATCATCCTCACGCTTCCGCCGACTCTCCCGAGCCTTCTGCCCCAGTCCCTGGGAGGCGTATCGCCTTCATAATCCGGTTCCCCCCAGTACCAGGTGCGACGGCCGGCTTGACAGCCACCGGCCTATCCCCTATAGTGGTTCTCTTGCCGCGGGGTGGAGCAGTCCGGTAGCTCGCTGGGCTCATAACCCAGAGGTCGAAGGTTCAAATCCTTCCCCCGCCACCAAGGTGCAAAGCCCGGCGTCACCGCCGGGCTTTGTCGTTTTCGCCCTCCCGCCTTCAGTGAAAGAAGTAGCCGAATCCACCCAGCCCCATCAGGAGGACCCCGAGCACGATTCTCCCGTTGTGTTCGAACCACGGGACAGAAAGGAGTGGATGACTGCCACCACGAGCGCGGCGAGGAAGAGGCTGGAGTGCAGGGGGTCGAGGCTCATGCACCCCCCTTCAGGCGAGTGCGGAGAAGTTCGGCGGTGGCCTTGTCCAAACTGAGGGTGCGCTGGGGGAAGGGGATCTCGATGCCGCGGGCGTCGAAGACCTCCTTGGCCCGCTTCCTCAGGGCGTTTTCGATGGCCCACTGCTGAAGGGGGTCGACCTTCGCCCACATGCGGATGGTGATGGCCGACTCGCCCAGTGACGTCACTCCCACGATGTCGAAGGGCTCCTTGATATGGGGTTCAAGGTCCGGCTCCGATTGCACCTGGCGGCCGGTCTCCCGCAGCGCCTCGAAAACCTGGTCGATGTTCGAACCGTACCCGACCCCCACGTCCAGCACCGCCCGGGACCACTGACGCGTCATGTTGGTCACCAAAGTGATCTGACCGTTCGGGACGATGTGCAAATCGCCGTTGGCCGCCCTGATCTGAGTGGTCCGCAGAAAAATGTGTTCGACCGTGCCGGCAAAGTTACCGACCTTCACCACGTCACCCACCCGAAACTGATCCTCCAACACAATGAAGAAGCCTGAGATCACGTCCCGGACGAGATACTGGGCTCCGAAACCCACTGCCAGGCCCACGATGCCGAGCCCCGCCAGCATGGGGCCGATCTCCACGCGGAAGTCGTTCAGGATCATGAGACTGGCCGTAAAGTAGAGCACCAACCGGCCGACGCGCCCAAGGATGGCGGTGACGGTCTCCGCCCGGCGCTCAAGCTCTCCCCGGACGACGGGATCATCCTCCCGCACGGAGGCCTTCACCCGCTTGAGCAACAGGCGCAAGGCCCGGTCCAGGAGGTAGGCGCCCAGTAGGAAGATCACGGTGTGGAATAGCCGCACCGACAACCACGGCCCCCAGGCACTGAAACGCCAGATGTCCCAGGACTCCAGCGGCTGGCTGGACACGGCCTGCTCCACAGGAAGGGGCCCCATTCTCCTCCTCCCCAATCGAAGGCTCATTGTAGCAGGGATTTCCCGCGCAGATCTCGACCGTCAACCCTGTTCTACGAAGGTACCGGCGTGGTAGGAACTGCGCACCAGCGGGCCGGAGAGAACCGCCCGGATGCCGGCGGCCTTCGCCTCCGTCCTCATCTCTTCAAACTCCTCGGGCGGATAGTAGCGCACGACCGGGTGGTGCCGCCGGGTGGGTTGCAGGTACTGGCCGATGGTCAGCCGTTCCACGCCTACGGAGGCGAGGTCGGCAAAGGAGGCGCGGAGCTCGTCGCGGGTCTCACCGAGCCCCACCATGAGGCCGCTCTTGCGCGGGATCTTCGGGGCCAGCTCTCCGGCCGACCGCAGGATGTCGAGGGAGCGGTGGTACTGCGCCTTCGATCGGATCCTCGGCGTCAGGCGCTCGACGGTCTCCAGGTTGTGGTTCAGAACGTCGGGCCCCGCTTCGAGCACCGTGCGGAGCAAATCGATTCGGCCGGAAAAGTCCGGAATGAGGAGCTCCACACGCACCCCCGCGATGCGCTCCTTGAGGGCAAGGAGCGTCCGTGCGAAGGCTCCGGCTCCCTCGTCCGCGAGGTCGTCCCGGCAGACCGAAGTCACCACCACGAACCGCAGCCCCATCGCGGCGGCGGCGGCGGCCACCCGCTCGGGCTCCCCGAGAAAATCCTCCCGCGGCCTTCCGGTGTCGATGTTGCAAAAGCGGCAGGCGCGGGTGCACACATCTCCGAGGATCATGAAGGTGGCCGTTCCCTCGGAGAAGCAGGCACCCTTGTTGGGGCAGGCGGCCGACGTACAGACCGTATGAAGGTCGTTACGCGCGATGGTCTGGAGAACCTCGCTGGCCCTGGAACCCACCGCCAGGCGATGGATCTTGAACCAGTCCGGCTTGCGCTGCAGCTCCCGCATGGCTCCTCCGGTGCAGTAGGGTAGCCCGCCGCCCAGTGGGAGGCAAGGGGGAGGGGGAATGGCGAATTGAAAAAGCGAACCACAGAGACACCAAGGCACAGAGAATTAGGAAACTGGGACCGGTAGGAAACTTGTCCCCTGTCCCTTGTCCCTTGTCCCCATCTCCCCCCGCCCCTTGACAAGGGGCTAACCGGCTCCTATGATAGCGATGTGGACCAAAGTGGACTAAAGTGGACTGGCAGTCCGAAGCAGCCAGCCGGTCCATTCTACAAGGGGTGGCCATGTTCCGGGGCAGCGCGGACGCCAGGATCGACGAGAAGGGGCGCTTCAAGGTCCCCAGTAAGTTTCGCGAAATCCTGCTCAAGGGATTCGGACCCAAGGTCTTCCTGACCTCCTACGGTCCCCCGTCCATGCGGCTCTACCCCCTGGCCGAGTGGATCCTCATCGAAGACGCCCTCCGCCGAAATCACTGGGGCGATGATCCCCGCGTCCAGCAGTTTCTTCGCACCGTGGATCTTTACGGCGACGAGCAGGAGATCGATCCCCAGGGCCGCGTTCTCATCCACTCCAGGCTTAGAAAACATACGCGCATGAACGGGGACGTGGTGGTCCTGGGTCATCCGACCAGCTTCCTCGAAGTTTGGAATGAAGACCTTCTGATGCAGATCCAGGAGAAGGAGCCGCTCGGGGACGAAACGATCCGCTTCGTTTCCGGCATCCTTCGCGAGGCGAGGCATGGAAACGGAACCCCTCCACGTCCCGGTGATGGTCCGGGAGGTGGTGGAGTCCCTCCGGGTTGAGGAGGGAGGGTGGTACGTTGACTGCACCCTGGGACTGGGCGGCCACAGCCGGGCGGTCCTGGAAGCCAACCCTTCCGCAAACGTGCTGGGCGTGGACCGCGATCCCCAGGCGCTGGCTCTGGCCCGGGAACAGCTGGCCCGCTTCGGGCCGCGGATGCGGTTCGTCCACGCCGATTTTAAGGATGTGGACGCGTGGAGCCGCGAGCTTCCGGAGGCTCCGCGCGGCATTCTGGCTGATCTGGGCATGAGCGGGCTACAACTCC
Organism: Acidobacteriota bacterium; assembly: GCA_049967655.1. GTDB lineage: Bacteria > Acidobacteriota > UBA4820 > UBA4820 > DSQY01 > DTPS01. Next base: position 21,297 of record JBMFSH010000013.1, on the reverse strand, counting down.
GGTCTCATCGGGGTTTTAGCTTTCACGACGGTGGGGCGCTCGACATGCGGATGGACCCCTCCTCCGGTCCGTCCGCCGAAGAGTTTCTGGCGGGGGCGGAGGAGGGCGAACTCATGCGCGTGCTGAGGACATACGGAGAGGAGCCCCACGCCCGAAAGATCGCCAGAGCCATATCGGCCGCACGGTTGGAGGCCCCCATCACCGACGCCGCGAGGCTTGCGGAAATCGTCGGCGCGGCCATCCCGCCCCACTTGAGGGGGAAGATCCATCCCGCCACGCGCACGTTCCAGGCCCTCAGGATCCAGGTCAACAGAGAGCTGGAAGGGCTCGGCACCGCCATCGAGCGTTGCGCCGGCCTACTCTGCTCCGGCGGCCGCATCGTGATCCTGGCCTACCACTCCCTGGAGGACCGCATCGTCAAGGAGACCTTCCGGAGCCTGGCCAAAGGGTGCATCTGCCCGCCCCGGCTCCCCGTATGCGCGTGCGGTCGGAAGCCCACCCTGAGGCTGGTCCACCGCCGCGCCCTTCGTCCTTCGGAAGGGGAGGTGGCCAGGAACCCGGCCTCCCGGAGCGGCCGGCTGCGCGCGGGGGAGCGCCTATGACGGCGGCCATCATCCGCAACCAGCCGATCCGGCAACCCGACAGGCACTCCCTGGCAGAGTTCCTCCGAATCGCCGCTTTAATCTTTTTGGCTGCCGCTCCCTTCATCGTATACGTGGGCCTTTCGGCCCGCATGGTGGCCAAGGAGTACGAAATGTCCAGGCTCGTGGAGACCCGCAAGAAGCTGCTGCACGAGCACGAGATCCTGACCCTCCAGAGGGCGGCCCTGCTCTCCCCCGACGTCATCAACTCCGTGGCCCGGGAGAAGCTCGGAATGGTCAGCGAGTCCCCTCAGGAATGCTCCGTGGATCAGCCCCCGCCCGCCCCTCCGCAGGCGGGCGCGACGGGCAGGTCGCCCGAGGCTCCAGACGCCGGGGGACTCAACGCTCTCTCCGCGAGTCGAAACGCACGAGGAGGCCGCGCGCGATGAGCCGGGACAGCCTCTCGGCCAGGATCCGGTGGTTTTCCATCATGGTCGGATTTCTGGCTGCCACCATCACGGTTCGTCTCGCGTACCTCCAGCTGGTCAGGGGAGGCTACTACGCGACGGTGGCCCAAAATCAGGCCCGCGAAGTGATCGAGATCGACCTTCCGCGCGCCTCCATCGTGGACAGGAACGGCACCCTGTTGGCAGCCAGCGTGCGCTGCCCGTCCCTCTACTCCTTTGACCCCCAGAAGATCGCTGACCCCGCCGGCCTGGCCAGGTCTGCCGCGGCCTTGAGCGGACGCGATCCGCAACAAATTCTGAAGGAGATGGACCGGCGGCACACCTTCACCTGGATCGCGCGCAAGCTGCCCTTCGACCAGATGGACGAGGCCCGCGCCCTCTGCGCCAGCCACAAGGGCTGCGCGCTCATGAACGAGTGGGGGCGGTACTACCCCAACCAGGATCTCGCCAGCAACCTCATCGGGTGCATGGGGACCGACGGTGGCCTCTCGGGCCTTGAGCACGAGTGGAACAAGGTTCTGCAGGGAGGGACGCGCCGCTTCCAGTTCATGCGCGACGCCGTGGCCAACACGCTGATCCCCGTGAACGCGGTGTCCGACGTGGATCCTCCTCCCCGCACGGTCCGGATCACCATCGACATGCCGATCCAGTACGAAGCCCAGGAGGTCCTCCAGCAGACCGTGAGCCAGCTCCAGGCCAAGGACGGCGTGGTCATCGTGCTGGACCCTCACACGGGGGACATTCTGGCCATGGCCGTGGCGCCCACCTTCGACCCCAACGCCCCCGGGGAGTCCCCGCCGGCGGACTGGCGGAATCGGGCCGTGACCGACTCCTACGAGCCGGGGAGCACCTTCAAGATCGTCACCCTGTCGGCCGCCCTCGATTCCGGCCGCTTCCGCCCCGACGACACGGTGGTCGTCGGCAACGGAACCCTCACCGTGGGGCCAAAGACCATCCACGACGACGAACATCCCGTCAAGCCGGTCTACTCGCTGGAGGAGGTTCTGGCCCATTCCTCCAACGTCGGCGCGGCGAAGATCGGGATGGCCGTGGGGGCAGAGACCATGTACCACTACATGCGCCTCTTCGGCTTCGGGTCCGTGACGCCCCTGGGCCTGGACGGGGAGGTGCCGGGGCTCCTTCGCCCTCCCAGCCAGTGGTCGCTCCTGTCGCTCCCCTCTCTCTCCTTCGGGCAGGAGCTCCGCGTTACGCCGCTCCAGCTCGCCCTGGCCTACGCCGACGTGGCTTCTGGCGGCTACAAGGTGGTCCCGCGCATCCTGGCCGATGCGCCTCAGGCCCCCTTCCAGCGCATCCTGAAGCCCGAAACGGCCCGGGTTTTGACCGGCATGCTCACCGACGTGGTGACCGCGGGCACGGGCAAGGCGGCCGCCATCCCCGGGGTGACGGTGGCGGGCAAGACGGGGACCGCGCAGAAGCTCGGCATCCGCAGCCCTGATGGCAGAAAGCTCTTCATCGCCTACTTCGTTGGGTTCGCCCCCGCGGAAAACCCCAAGGCGGTGGTGCTCGTGATGGTGGATGAACCCGTGGGGAAGATATACGGGGGTTCCGTCTCCGCTCCGGCCTTCTCGCAGATCATGGCCTACACGCTCAGGCGCCTCAGCTACCCGGCGCCCCGACCCAGCGTGGAGTTGGCCCAGATGGAGGGTGCCCCATGAGGCCCCCCTCCATGCGCCTCGCCGACCTCCTGGCCGCGGTCCCCCATTCCAGCGTGGCCGGCCCGGTGGACGCCCTGCTGAGCGACCTCACCTGCGACTCTCGCGAAGTAGCACCCGGCACCCTCTTCGTGGCCCTGAAGGGCTTCCAGCGGGACGGGCGCACTTTCGCCCGAGAGGCCTACGAGCGAGGCGCTCGGGTGGTCCTGGCCCACGGAGATCCCCTGGAACCGATCCCGCCCGATCTGACCTGGGTGGTGTGCCCCCGGGACCGCGAGGCCTTTTCTGCGGCCGCGGCGGCACTCTACGGCACGGCCGACTGCGTGGTCCGCCTGGTGGGGGTCACGGGCACCAACGGCAAGACCACCACGGCCTACCTGCTCAGGAGCATCTTCCGGGAGGCCGGAGGGGCCGGGATGCTAGGTACCATCGAATACGACGACGGCGAGGGGCTTCGGCCCGCCGCGCGCACGACCCCGGAGGCTCACGAGATCCACCGCTGGATCCGGCTTCTCCAGGAGCGGGGCATTCCCTACGGCGCCATGGAGGTCTCCTCCCACTCCTTGGTCCTGGCGCGCGTGAAGGACGTCCCCTTCCGGGTGGCCGCCTTCACCAACCTCACCCGGGACCACCTCGACTTCCACCACACCATGGAGGCCTACTACCAGGCCAAGCGAGCGCTCTTCGACCTGCTCACCAAGGACGGAGCGGCGGTCGTAAACCTGGCCGACTCCTACGGCCAGAGGCTTGCGGAGGAGATCAGGGACAAGCATCCTCTCTCCGTCGGTCTGGACCGGCAGGCACAGGTCTTTCCGGAATCCTTTGAGATGGACCTGAACGGGATTCGCGCCTCCCTGGCGACGCCCTTCGGACGCGTGGAGGTCCGATCCGCGCTGACCGGCGGCTACAACCTTCAAAATTTGCTGGTGGCCGCGGCATCCGCGCTGAGCGCCGGCGCCACGCCGGAGCAAGTCTCCGAGGGAGTGGCCTCCCTTCGTGGAGTGCCGGGCCGCACCGAGCGGGTGGACGCGGGCCAACCCTTTCATTTGCTTGTGGATTACGCCCACACGGACGACGCCCTGAAGAACCTCCTCCAGACCCTGCGGGAGCTTCAACCCAGGCGCATCATCACGGTCTTCGGGTGCGGCGGAGACCGCGACCGGAGCAAGAGGCCTCTCATGGGAGCGGTGGCGGCGAGACTCAGCGACGTCCTCTTTCTCACCTCCGACAATCCCAGAACCGAGGAGCCGGCCGCCATCGCCAGGGACGTGGAAACCGGCATTCGGCCCGAGCTCCGGCCGGGCAAGTCGGTCCGCACCGTGCTGGATCGCCGCCAAGCCATGCGCGAAGCGCTCGCGGAAGCCGGCCCCGGTGACGTCGTGGTGGTGGCGGGAAAGGGCCACGAGCGGGAGCAGATCATCGGGGAGCGCAGGCTCCCCTTTCACGACCCCACGGTCCTGTATGAACTCTTGCAGGAGATGGGATGGCGGTGAGGAGCTTCACCCTCGAGGAGATCGCCGGCATCACCGGAGGGCGGGTAGTTCGGCCCGGGCAGGACCCCGTTCGCGGCCTGTGTCTGGACTCCCGGCGCGCCTCCCCCGCTTCCCTCTTCGCCGCCTTGAGGGGCCAGCGCGTGGACGGCCACGACTTCGCCGCCGCGGCGATCCGGTCGGGTGCGGCCGCCGTCCTTGCCGAGCGGGAGGTGGAACTGCCCGAGGACGCGGGCCTGCTCATCGTGCGCTCCGTAGAGAGGGCCTTGGAGGCGCTCGCGATCAAGATCCGCTCCGAGTTCCGTGGCGAGGTGCTCGGCATCGTCGGCTCCTGCGGGAAGACCACGACGAAGGATTTCTCGGCCGCCGTGCTGGGCCGGCTCGGCGTGGTGTCGGCCACGGCTGGCAATCGGAACAACCTGCTGGGCCTCCCCGAAACGCTCATGGCGGCGGACATGCAGGCCCGGTTTTGGGTGCTCGAGATGGGCATCAGCCACCCATCGGAGATGGATGCGCTGGCTCCGTTGGGCGCTCCCACGGGCGTTCTCTTCACGAACATCCAGCCCGTACACACGGAGTTCTTCCCCTCCCTCGAGGCGATCCGCGACGAGAAGGCCAAGGTCCTCCGCAGGACCGACCCCCGGGGGTTCGCCATCGTCAACGCCTCGGACCCGCTGCTCGCGCAGATGGCCATTCCGGAGGAATTGGGCCGCCTCACCTACGGCACACAGCCCGGTGCCGAACTCTGGATCGAGGCGGCCGGAAGCGCGGGCCCGGAGGGGACGCCCTTCCGCCTCCACGACTCCCGAGGCAGCGCGGAAGGATTCCTTCCCGTGCCCGGCCTCCACAACCTCATCAACTTCGCGGGCGCCTGCAGGGCGGGGCGCCACTACGGGCTTTCCCTCGAGGAATGCGCGGCCGCGGCCGCCTCGCTGAAGGCTGCCCCCCACCGCGGCCAGGCCCGCCAGCTGCGCGACCAGGTGCTCCTCTTCGACGACTCCTACAACGCCAACCCGGCGGCGGTGGTGCTGGCACTCCAGACCTCCGCGGGCTGGGGGCGTCGGGTCGTCGGGGCATTGGGGTCCATGCTCGAACTAGGAGTGCAATCCATCGAGCACCACCGCCTCGTCGGCGCACGGGCCGCCGATCTGGGGGTGGCCTGCCTGCTAGCCGTTGGGGGGAAGGAGGCCGAGGCCATGGCCGAGGCCTTTGCGGCGAGCGGGCGCCCCTGCCTTCACGTGGAGAGCTGGCAGGATGGGGCCGAGTGGCTGGACGGGCAGATCCGGGCGGGAGACGGGGTCCTGGTGAAGGGATCGAGGGGCATCGGACTGGACGGGTTGGTTGCCTGGCTCTCAGGCCGAAGGGGGGAGGCCTGATGCTTTACGCGCTTCTTTATTCGCTGCGCGACCACCTCGGCGCCCTACGCCTCTTCCGCTACATCACCTTCCGCGGAGCGCTCGCCATTCTCATCGCTCTCGGGATCTCTCTGCTCTTCGGCCCCATGCTCATCCGCGCCCTCCAGCGGCTGAACCTGCGGCAGTATATCCGGGAGGAGGGACCCAAGGGCCACCAGGTAAAGGCCGGTACCCCCACCATGGGCGGACTCCTGATCCTCACCGCCCTCACGTGCTCGAGCCTCCTCTGCATCCGGCTGGACACGCCCCTCTTCTGGCCTCTCCTCTTCTCCACTCTGGCCTTCGGCGGCATCGGCTTCGCCGACGACTTCCTCAAGATGAAGCGGCGCCAAAACCTGGGCCTCTCCGCCAAGCAGAAGTTCATGCTGCAGATCGCCGCCGCGGCGGCCGTGGCCCTCTTCCTGTACCGGTATCAGGCCACGGGCCTATACGACACCTCTTTGACGGTGCCCTTCTTCAAGGAACTTCATCCCCAGCTGGGCCTGTGGTTCATCCCCTTCGCCGTGGTCGTGATCGTGGGGGCCTCCAACGCCGTCAACCTCACCGACGGCCTGGACGGGCTGGCCATCGGCTCCACGCTGATCGCCGCTTCCACCTACGCCATCCTCACCTACGCGGCGGGCAACACGGTCATCGCCGGGTACCTCGGCATCCCTTACGTGAAGGACACGGGCGAGCTGACGGTCTTCGCCGCCTCGCTGGTGGGTGCGAGCCTGGGCTTTCTCTGGTTCAACGCCCATCCCGCTCAGGTCTTCATGGGCGACGTGGGCTCCCTGGCCATCGGGGCGGCCATCGGCACCCTGGCCCTCATCATCAAGGAGGAGCTCCTCCTCGTGGTGGTCGGAGGGCTCTTCGTCTTGGAGGCCATCTCCGTGATCCTCCAGGTAGCCTCCTACAAATCGCGCAAGAAGAGGATTTTTCGCTGCGCGCCCCTGCATCACCACTTCGAGCTGGGCGGGTGGGCGGAGACCCAGGTCGTCGTTCGGTTCTGGATCGTGGCCATCCTGTTCGCACTGATGGGGTTGGCCACGCTGAAGATACGGTGAGGGCGATGCGAATTCTCGTGGCGGGCATGGGGACTTCGGGCTATTGGGCGGCGCACCTGGCTCTGCGCCAAGGGCACCAGGTCTCCGCGTGCGACCAGCGGACCACCGCGGACCTCGCCCTCGACCTCTCGAAGCTTCTGGAGATGGGGCTGGTCTTCTACGGAGGCAGCGAGTCACCCGGGCTCCTGGAGGGGATGGAGTGCCTGATCCTCTCGCCGGGCGTTCCCCGCCGCTCGGCGCTGGTGCGTTCCGCGCTGGAGAGGGGCATCCCCGTCATCGGCGAAATCGAGTGGGGCTTCCGCCACGCCAAGGGCCGCATCGCCGCCGTCACAGGGTCCAATGGGAAGAGCACCACCACCACGCTCCTCGGCAAGCTGCTGGGTGCCCATTTCTCCGACGTGCGAACGGGCGGGAACCTCGGGCGGGCCTTCTGCGAGATGGTGGATGGCTCCACCGAGAAGACCTGGTTCGTGCTCGAGGTCTCCTCCTTCCAGCTCGAAAGCCTGGAGCGCTTCAAGGCGGACGTGGCCATCCTCCTCAACATCACGCCGGACCACCAGGACCGGTACGCCCGATTCGAGGACTACCAGGCCGCCAAGGGCCGGATCTTCCAGAACCAGGGCCCATCGGACTTTGCGGTCTATTCCACCACGGATCCGGCCGTGGCCGCCTTCGGCGCCGCTACCTCCTCCATACACGTGCCCTTCGCCACCGTCGGCGAACTGCCCGAGGGCGCCTTCGTCCGGGAGGGCCAGGCCCTCTGGCGCCGAAGCGGGGGCCAAGAGCTTCTCTTCCGCTTGAAGGATCTGCCGCTCCCCGGCGTGCACAACCTGGAAAACGCCCTGGCGGCCTGCCTCGCGGCGCGCTGCGCCGGCGTTCCGGAGGGGGCGCTCGCCGAGCCCCTCAGCCGGTTCAGGGGGCTGCCCCACCGGCTCGAACGGGTCGGGGAGGTGCACGGAGCCGCGGTCTTCAACGACTCCAAGGCCACCAACACGGACGCCGTGCTCAAGGCCCTCACGGCCTTCCGCTCGGGCGTGATCCTCCTGCTCGGCGGGAAGGACAAGGGGGCCGACTGGGCGAGCCTGGTTCCTGAGGCGCGGAGGTGCTGCCGGGCCGTAATCGCCTTCGGCGCCGCGCGCGACAAGGTGGTTCAGGCCTTCAGGGGGGCGTTGCCCGTGGAGAGCTACGCCACCCTTCGCGAGGCCACGACCGCAGCCCTGGCCATGGCCTCGCCGGGAGATAGCGTGGTGCTCTCTCCGGCCTGCGCCTCCTTCGACGAGTTCCGCAACTTCGAAGACAGGGGGGAACAGTTCACGGCCTGGGTCCGGGAGGCCATGACGCCATGAGCCGCCTCCTGCGCTTCGACCGATCGCTGCTGGTCATCACCCTCGGGCTCCTCGCCATGGGCCTCGTGATGATTTATTCAAGCTCGGCCGTGTTGGCCCTCACGCGGAAGGGGAACCCGAACTACTTCTTCTACCGGGAGTGCATCTGGGCGGCCATCGCCCTGGTGGCCATGCTCGCCATGCTGCGGGTGCCCTACACCTTCTGGAAGGAGCGCAAGGTCATTCTCTCCCTCCTCGCCCTGGAGATCCTGATGCTCCTTCTCGCCCTGGTGAGCCCGGCCATCAACGGCTCCCACCGCTGGATCAAGGTCGGCTCCATCACCATCCAACCTTCAGAGACCGCCAAGCTCGTCATGGTTCTGTTCGTCGCCTACATGCTGGAGAAGCGCGTCCGGGAGGGAAAGGAGTGGGGCCAGGTCCTGCTGCCCCTGGGCCTCTACTTCGGCTTTGCCGCCGCTCTCATCCTCATCCAGCCCGACCTGGGCACCGTGGTGGTGCTCGGCGTCATCCTGGGCTCCGTGTTGCTCATCGCCGGACTCCCCTGGAAATGGCTCGGCGCGATGGGCGCCGTGGGTCTCCTGGCCTTTCTGGTCCTCGCCCTCTCGAGCCCCTACCGCGTGCAGAGGCTCATGACCTTCATGAATCCTGGCTCCGATCCCCAGCACGCGGGATTTCAGGCCCAGCAGTCCCTCATCGCCGCGGGCAGTGGAGGCCTGATTGGGAAGTGGGTGGGAGGCAGCAGCCAGAAGCTGCTCTTTCTACCCGAGCCCCACACCGATTTCATCTACTCCATGATCGGCGAGGAGCTGGGCTTTCTCGGCAGCGTGGCGGTGCTCCTTGGCTTCCTCTTCTTCGGCTACCGGGGACTCAGGGCCATGCGCTCGGCCCCCGACACCTTCGGAGCCTTCCTAGCCATGGGTATCGTGGCTTGGGTGGTGCTCCAGGCGATCATCCACATGATGGTGACTCTAACCCTCCTGCCCACCAAGGGACTCCCGTTACCGCTCCTGAGCTACGGGGGTTCGAACCTGGTGGTGACCATGGCGGGCGTCGGGATTCTTCTGAACGTGAGCCAGTACGAGTAGCTCGTCGGGCACCGGGCCCATGGGGCCGGGAGTGGGAAGGGCGGACGGCGTTTGATGCGGGAGAAGGGAGAGTTCAGGATGATCGTGGCGGGAGGCGGGACGGGAGGGCACTTCTTCCCGGGCCTGGCGGCTGCCCAGGCGGTGCTCAAGGAGGCCCCGGCCTCGAAGATCCTCTTCGTGGGAGGCCGCTATGGGATCGAGGCCTCGCTTGCGCCGCGGTATGGCTTCTCCTTCAAGGGACTGGCGGTCTACGGCTTCGCCGGCGTTAACCTCCTCCGGCGGCTTCGCGCCCTGCTGGTCCTCCCCTTCGCCCTGGCCTCCAGCCTCTGGACCCTCCTGCGCTTCCGCCCCGACGTGGTGCTGGGCGTCGGGGGCTACGCCTCACTTCCCACGTCTCTAGCCGCGGGGCTGACGGGCGTTCCGCTGGTGCTGCTCGAACAAAACGTGAGTCCGGGCATGGCCAACCGCCTCCTGGGCCACCTGGCGGCGCGCGTCGTGACCGCCTTCCCGCAGACGCTCGCCTCCTTCGGGGGCAAGGGCCTGTTCCTGGGTAATCCGGTCCGGGCGCAGTTGGCCGAAGTGGGAGCCGAGAGACCGCCCGCGCGGCCCTTCCGTCTGCTCGTCTTCGGAGGGAGCCGCGGAGCGCACGCCATCAACGCCGCCATGGTCCAGCTCCTGCCGGAGCTCAAATCCTTTCCCGGCGGCATCGAGATCGTCCACCAGACCGGCGCTGAGGAGCTGGCGGAGGTGCGCGGCGCGTACGAGCGTTCCGGCCTTTCCGCCCGGGTGGAGCCCTTCCTCTTCGAGATGGAGAAGGAGTACGCCTGGTGCCACGCCGTGGCGTGCAGGGCCGGCGCCACCACCCTCGCCGAACTGGCCATGGTGGGCCGCCCCGCCTTGCTGATCCCCTTCCCGCAAGCGGCCGGAGACCACCAGGCCATGAACGCCCAGGGGCTCGAAAGGATGGGCGGGGCTTTGTGCGTCCTCCAGCAGGATCTGGATTCCGCCTCCCTCATGACCTCCCTTATCACCCTGGCCGATCCGGACGTCCGCAGGAGGATGGTGCAAGCGCTGGTGACCCTGGCGAGGCCGAACGCGGCGGGCGACATCGCGGAGCTCCTGCTCCGTCTCGGGAGGGAGACGTGAAGCTCCTCGGAATCCAGCGGGTCCACTTTGTGGGAGTGGGCGGAATCGGCATGAGCGGCATCGCCGAGGTGCTCCTCAACATGGGCTTCACCGTGAGCGGCTCAGACCTCAAGGAGTCCCCCGTCACCCGCCGGCTCGCCGCCCGGGGAGCCCGCATCGCCGTGGGCCACCGCGCCGAAAACCTCGGCGACGGCCAAGTTCTGGTCTACTCCTCTGCCGTCTCACCCCTGAACCCGGAGATCGAGGAGGCCCGCCGGCTGGGCATCCCGGTCATCCCGAGGGCCGAGATGCTGGCCGAGCTCATGCGCATGAAGACCTCCGTGGCCGTCGCCGGCTCGCACGGCAAGACCACGGTCACGGCCATGATCTCTCACCTCCTGCACGGGGCCGGCATGGACCCGACGGTGGTGATCGGCGGTCGCCTTTCCACCCTGGACGCCTCCGCCCGTCTGGGCCACAGCGACCTGCTCGTGGCTGAGGCGGACGAATCGGACCGCTCCTTCCTGCTCCTCTCCCCGTCCCTCGCGGTGGTCACCAACATCGACTGGGAGCACGTGGACTGCTACCCCGCGCTCTCCGACGTGGTGGAGGCCTTCCTCCAGTTCGCCAACAAGGTGCCCTTCTACGGGGCCTGCATCCTTTGCAGCGACGACGCCAACGCCAGGGGGCTCCTGCCGCGCCTCAAACGACGCGCGGTGACCTACGGGTTGCGACCCCCGGCTGACTTCCTCGCCGAGAGCGCGCCCTCCGAGGGACCCGGGGAGCGCTTTAGGCTGAGCGTTCGAGGGAGCGATCGAGGCCTCTTCTCGCTGCCCCAAGCCGGCCGGCACGTGGTTCTCGACGCCCTCGCCGCCCTGGCGGTCTGCGACGAACTCGAGGTGCCGCTGGAGACCCAAAGGGAGCACCTCGCCACCTTCCCGGGCGCGGACCGCCGGTTCCAGTTCCGCGGAGAGGCCGGGGGAGTGAGGGTCTACGACGATTACGGCCACCATCCCACGGAGATCAGGGCCACCTTCGAGGCGGCCCGGCGGACCGCCGGAGAGGGCCGCCTCGTGGTCCTCTTCCAGCCCCACCGCTATTCCAGGCTGGCGGCCCTTATCGCGGACTTCGCATCGGTGCTGTCGGAGGCCGACCTGGTGGTGGTGACCGAGGTCTACGCCGCCAGCGAGCCCCCCATCGCCGGTGTGACGGGGGCGGCCTTGGCGGACCGCATGAAGGAGCTGGGCCGGACCCAGGTCCACTTCTGTCCGGCGGTCGAGGAGCTACCCGAGTTCGTCCTCCCGCTCATCAGGCCCGGGGACCTGGTGCTCACCCTGGGCGCTGGGACCATCACCAACATCGGCGAACAGATCGTGGCGGGCATGGAGGGAAGGCCATGAATCGAGGGTTCCCAGCTCACCCCTCCCGGGCCGTGGCCAGGGACTGGGCTCCTCCTCCGTCGCCCCTTCGGAGCAAGGCGCGGAAGCGCTGGCTCAGACGGATGGCCCGGCTGGTGCTGGTCACCGCCGCCATCGTCCTCACCTCGGCGCTCCTCGATACCTGCTGGAGCCTCCTCCATTCGGACCGGGCCTTCTCGGTCCAGCACATCGAGGTGGTCGGCTTGCGGCACCACCAAACGGCCCCTCTCCTGGACGCCCTGAGGGACCTGCGCGGCCAAAACCTGCTCGAGCTCAAGCCCTCCGACGTCTCCGAACGGCTGAGCGCCTTCCCCTGGTTGAAGGGCTTCCTGTGCCGGAAGCACCTTCCCGACACCCTCATCGTGGAGGCGCAGGAGAGCGACGTGCTCTGCGCGGTGAACGCCAAGCAGGGAGTCTTCGAAATCAACGGCGAGGGGGCCTCATGGCCGGCCGTTCCCGGCGTGGCCGGCGTCTTCACGCTCTCCGACCTGGACCCCGGTGACCTGCAAGTCCAGGACCTCATCGCGCAGATGCTCCGGTTGGGCCTCGCGGGCCAGGTGACGGCCATCGCCTCTGCGGGCGCCGGAGGAGGGTACCTCCTCACCACCTCGGACCACTGGAAACTCATCGTCTCCGGCAACGATTTCCCGAATCAATGGCAGAGGTTCTTGGCCTCCAAGAATTGGGTCGCGGCCTACGAACCGGATCGGCGGACCCTGGACGTCCGCTGGGCGGACAAGGTGGTCCTAGGTCCGCCCGAAACTTCGGATGGCTCGCCTCCGGCCACCGCCGGCGACGACAAGGGAGGAGCGCAGCATGGCTAAGGAAGCGGGTCACGTGGTGGGTATTGACATCGGTACCTCCAAGGTGGCCACGGTCATCGGCAAGGCCCGGCAGGACGGCGCACTGGAGGTGACGGGCATTGGGAAGGCCGACGCCCGAGGCATGCGGCGCGGCATCGTGGCCAGCCTCGACGAGGTGGTGGCCTGCGTGAAAGCGTCCGTGGAAGAGGCCGAGCTGATGGCCGGCTACTCCGTCGAGCGGGCCTACGTCGGCGTGGGAGGCTGCCACGTCCGCGGATTCAACAGCCGCGGCGTGGTCGCGGTCACCAACCGGGACCGCGTCATCAACAGGGAAGACGTCCAGCGGGTGCTCGAGGGCTCTCGCACCATCAGCTTCCCCGCGGACCAACAGATCTTCCACACCTTTCCCCAGGAGTACCTGGTCGACGACCAGGACGGCATCAGCCAGCCCCTCGGCATGCCCGGTAGCCGCCTCGAAGCCAACGTCCACATCATCACGGGCTCCATCACAAGCCTGCAGAACCTCACGACGGTGGTGAACCGGTGCGGCATCGAGGTGGCCGAGCTCGTTCTGGGGCTCATGGCCGACTCCTACGACGTGCTGACGGCCGACGAAAGGGAGATCGGCGTGGCCCTGGTGAACATCGGCCACGGCACCACGGGCATCTCGGTCTTCGAAAAGGGGGCCATCTGGCACACCCACGTCATCCCCATCGGTGGCGAACACTTCACCAACGACCTGGCGGTGGGGTTGAAGACGGGGATCATGGACGCGGAGATTCTCAAGAAGAAGTACGGCTGCGCCCTCACCAGCCTCATCCAGGAGGACGACATGGTGGAGGTGCAGGCGTTGGCGGGGAAGAAATCGAGCATGGTACCCCGCTCCAGGCTGGCCGAGATCCTCCAGCCGAGGGCCGAGGAGCTGTTCCAGCTCCTCTTCGAGGAGATCCGAGGCGCCGGACTCGACAAGACGATCAACGCGGGACTCGTGCTCACCGGCGGAGGAGCCGGCCTGACTGGCCTCCCTGAGGTGGCGGAGGGCATCTTCGACCACCAGGTCCGGGTGGGCGAACCCATGGAGGTGGTGGGCCTGACCAACATCGTGGCCTCACCCATGTTCGCCACCTCGGTGGGGCTGGCGCTCTACGGGGCGAAGCTGGAGGCGCGCGGCGGCGGTCCCCGGAAGAAAGGCGGAATGTTCAGAAAACTCTTGTCCCAGATCAAGGACATAGTCTGAATCGGACGGCGGCGAAACGGAGGTCGACCCACTCGGAAAGGGGGTTTGCGATGGATCAGAACAACGGTCTGCGCTTCATCATGAGTGAGGATGAAGAATCGGCGGATGGCGCGAGGCGGGTGCGCGTCAAGGTGATTGGGGTGGGCGGCGCCGGGGGAAACGCCGTCAACCGCATGATCACCGCGGGGCTCACGGGGGTGGAGTTCATCGCCGTGAACACGGACAACCAGGACCTGGAGAAAAGCTTGGCCCCCAGGAAGATCGCCATCGGTCAGAAGCTCACGCGGGGCCTGGGGACGGGCGGGAACCCCGAGCGCGGCGAGCAGGCCGCCATCGAGGACACGGCCCTTCTCGTCGAGCACCTCCAGGGAGCGGACCTCGTCTTCATCGCCGCCGGCATGGGGGGCGGGACGGGAACGGGCGCGGCTCCCGTGGTGGCGCGCCTGGCCTCCGAGGCCGGCTCCCTCACGGTGGCCGTCGTGACGCGGCCCTTCTCCTGGGAAGGCAAGCGCCGCGAGACCAACGCCCGGCTGGGCCTCGACCAGCTCATGGAGGCGGCGGCCACGCTCATCGTCATTCCCAACGACAACCTCCTGCCCAACCTCCCCGAGGAGGTGACCATGGAGGAGGCCTTCACGACGGCGGACGACGTGCTACGCCAGGGTGTCCAGGGCATCTCGGACCTTATCACCCGTCCGGGCATCATCAACCTGGACTTCGAGGACGCCCGCACGGTCCTCTCCGCTGGCGGCCGCGCCGTCATGGGGATGGGCTCCGCCATCGGCAAGGACAGGGCCCTCGTGGCCGCCGAGAAGGCCGCTCAGAATCCGTTGCTCGAAGATGCCTCCATCCTCGGCGCCAAGTCCATCCTGATCAACTTCACGGGTGACCGGCGCCTGGGCCTTCGCGAGGTCAAGGAGGCCTGCGAGTACGTGCGGAGCAAGGCTCACGCGGACGTCAACGTGCTCTTCGGAACCAGCCTGGACGAAAAGCTGGGCGAGGAGCTCCGCATCACGGTGGTGGCCGCTGCCTTCGACTCGGCCGAGGTGAAACCCATGAAGCAGCGCACTCCCTTAGCCGTCCCCGCGCCGGCGGTGGCCGCTGCAGGGGCTTCGGACGCCGCCTTCGGATCGGTGCCGGGCGTGGATTCCGCGCTGCCCGCCGGCGGACCGGGGCCGACCGGCTACCTGAGGGGCGGCAAAGGCAAGGGCACGCAGCTCTTCGGACAGGGCGAAGGAGCCTCGGGCGGCAAGGATTACGAGATCTACCAGACTCCGCCCTTCTTGAGGAAAAATCGGGACTAGGCACTTCGACTCCCGGGAAAGACCCGCAGGATGGGGGAAAAGCAGACCGCCCCCCCCGCGGAACCGTTTCCCCCCTTCCCAGCAGCGCCCGGGGGAGAACACCCCTTTCTCCCCGCGTGGGATTCCCTCCCTTCAGCGGCCGCCCGATCGGGCGGCCGCCGCCGTTTCCGGGGCCGCGGCGAGGGATGCGTGGCGGAGGGTGGGGCGCCGCAGCGGCACCCCTTCGCGTCTTCCGCTCCACCCACCAAGTTCCGCGATGAAAAGGGCGTTGCCTTCGAGAGAGGCGGTCTTCCCTTCGATTCGCTAGTGCGGTCTGTCCCGGTACCGGTCCTGGGCCTTCAGGACCTTCTTGCGGATGCGGAGCGAGTCGGGGGTGACTTCGAGGAGCTCGTCCTCGCCGAGGAACTCCAGGCACAGCTCCAGGCCGAGAACGCGGGGCGGAACCAGCTTGATGGCGTCGTCCGCCGTGGAGGCGCGCATGTTGGTGAGGTGCTTCTCCTTGACGATGTTCACGTCAAGGTCGTTCTCGCGGGCGTGCTCCCCGACCACCATCCCCTCGTAGACGGAGGTGCCGGGCGAGATGAAGAACTCGCCCCGGGCCTGAAGGTGCTCGATGGCGTGCCCCGTCGCCCGGCCCGGCCGGTCCGCCACCAGGGCGCCCGTCACCCGCCCGGGGATGGAACCCTGCCAGGCCTCGTAACCGTCGAAGAGGTGGTTGATAATCCCCGTGCCGCGAGTGTCCGTGAGGAAGCGGGTCCTGAATCCGATGAGACCCCGGCTCGGCACGCGCCACTCCATCCGGATCCGCCCCGAGCCGTGGTTGGTGAGCTTGAGCATGCGTCCCCGCCGCGTTCCCAGAAGCTGGGTCACGGCCCCCATGAACTCCTCCGGGCAGTCCACCTGAACGAGTTCCATGGGCTCCAGGACGCCCCCGCCCTCAGCCAGCCTGGTGATGATCCTGGGACGGCTGACGGCGAGCTCGAACCCCTCTCGGCGCATGGTTTCGATGAGGATGGCGAGCTGCAGCTCCCCCCTGCCCATGACCTCCACCTGGTCGCCCGTCTCGGGGAAGAGGATGCGCAGGCTCACGTTCCGCTTGGCCTCCCGCTCCAGCCGGTTTCGGATCTGCCGGGCCGTCACGAAGCGTCCCTCCTTTCCAGCGAAGGGCGAGGTGTTGGCCGAGAAGATCATGGAGAGCGTGGGCTCATCCACCCGGATGCGGGGAAGGGCCTTGGGGGCCACCGGATCGGCCAGCGTGTCGCCGATGCCCACTTCGGCGAAACCCGCTACAGCGCAGAGGTCGCCCGCGCCAACCTCCTGGGCCTCCACCCTGTCGAGCCCCTGAAACGTGTAGAGCGCCGTTACCTTGCCCTTCACCTGTCCGCCCTCCTGCATGAGCAGGCACTCCTGGGCGGAGCGCAGGCGGCCGTTGATGACCCGGCAGAGGGCCATGCGGCCCACGTAGTCGCTGTAGTCCACGTTGGTGACCCAGGCCTGCAGCGGCTCCGCCTCGTCGAACTCGGGCGGGGGCACGGCGGAGAGGATGGTCTCGAACAGCGGGAGCAAACTCGTACCGGGCTCCTCCAGACGGCGCGTGGCCGTGCCACGCCTGGCGTTGGTGTACAGGACCGGGAAATCGATCTGCTCCTCCGTGGCCTCCAGATCGATGAAGAGGTCGAAGATGTCGTTCAGAACCTCCTGCGGCCGGGCGTCCTGTCGATCGATCTTGTTGATCACCACGACGCAGGGCAGCCCCCGCTCCAGGGACTTTTTGAGTACGAAGCGGCTCTGGGGCAGTGGCCCCTCAGCGGCATCCACCAGGAGCAGCACGCCGTCCACCATGGTCAGGGCCCGCTCCACCTCGCCGCCAAAATCGGCGTGGCCGGGGGTATCCACGATGTTGATCTTGACCCCTTGAAAGGCCACGGAGGTGTTCTTGGCGAGGATGGTGATCCCCTTCTCCCTCTCGAGATCGTTGGAGTCCATCACGCGCTCGGCCACCTCCTGGTTGGCGCGGAAAATGCCGGACTGCCAGAGCATGGCATCCACCAATGTGGTCTTCCCGTGGTCCACGTGGGCGATGATGGCGATGTTTCTCAGATCTTCTCGGCGCACAGGCTTTTCTCCTCAAAGGCCCCAGCCCTTCGTCCCGCCACGGGCCCGGCGCTTCCGGCCGGCACTCCGTCCCCTGCGGGCCCGATCGGTGAAGCATCTCTAGCGCGTCGGGAGATTCCGCCGGAGGGGCTGGCCTCACGACGGGTCGGGTTGTGAGTGTAGCCGAAAAGTCCTGCAAGATCAAGCCCGAGGGAGTACCCCAATCCCGCGATGGAGGAGGGGAATAGCCGTGGAAGGCGCGACAGATGACGCACAGTGGGAAAGGGTGCCACACCCACTGAGGGATTGGGGGCCATCGAGCCGAAGGCGAAGAGGGCACCAAGGGAGAGGTGGGGCCCCATCGGGCTTTGCCCGTGGGGCGGGGAGGGAATGGCCCTCCCCGTCCAGAAGGAAACGCCTTTCCCCCGTGTGTCCAGGACCTGGCCGAAGCCACCCGCGTTTCCATCGCGCAATTTGGAGAAGAGCGCGGCTTGTCAAGGGAGGGGCGAGCGGGTAGAGTGGCCGTCGGAGGCAAGGATGAAGCGTATCGTCATCGTCGATGACCACCCAGGCTTCTGCTCCCACTGGAGGGGGTTCCTCGAATCGCGCTACCCCGGACGCGCGGCAATCGAGACCTACACCGACCCCTTGAGCGCCCTGCGGGCTCTGCGCCCCGATATCCACCTCCTCATGTTGGACCTGGAGATGCCCCTGATGGACGGCCGCAAGCTCCTCGAACACGCGGCGGCCCTCGGGCTCGACCGTCGGCGCGTGGTCATCGCGAGCGGGCGCGACGCCGACGATCTTCACCGCCTGTTCCCGCATGGGCGCTGCCTGGCCGTGATCAACAAGGAGGAGCCGGCCCAGCAGGCCGCTTTTCTCATGATCCTCGATTCCATCATGCGCAAGCCGTGACCGACCTTCGCGATGGCCCAAAGGCCCAATCGACGGCCTTTTCACCAGAGAGGTGCATTTTTCTGCGCTTTATGGCATAATTCTGTCTCTCATCCCCTTCCGCCACCGGCAACAACGGGGCAGGGCAAGGGGTTCCGAAACGACCGAGTGGACGCCGCCGGAGGCCGGGCCTCGGCGCTGAGAGCGAAGGGGGGCTTCGGTCTTAGAGGAGGTGTAGTGGACTCATGGTCTCCTTCTGGGTGCTGCTTCTGATTTCCCTCGTCGCCGGATTCATTGGAGCCATGTCCGGTATGGGAGGCGGGGTGGTGCTCATTCCCGCCCTGACCCTCGTGGGCATGGACATCAAACACGCCATCGCCATCTCCATCGTCTCCGTCATCGCCACCTCCAGCGGGTCGGCGTCGGCCTACGTACGCGACCACATCACCAACCTGAAGGTCGGCATGTTTCTGGAGATGTTCACGATCCTGGGCGCCCTGACGGGAGCGGCCATTACCATCCTCTCCTCCCGCCGACCCCTCTTCCTGATGTTTGCCCTCGTCCTTTTGGGAACCTGGGTGGCACTGTTCTTCCAGAGCAAGGAGGAGTGGAAACCGCTCGCCAAAGTGGACCGCTTCTCGCGCTGGCTAGAGTTGCGCGGGAGCTACTACGACCAGGCCCAGCAGCAGCAGATCGTCTACGAGGGCGGCCGTGCCTACTTCGGCGGCCCGCTCATGTTCGGGGCCGGACTCATCGCCGGCCTTCTGGGCATCGGCGCCGGGGCCCTCAAGGTGCTGATCCACGATCTCGTCATGGGCCTTCCTCCCAAGGTCTCCACCACCACCAGCAACCTCATCATCGGCGTGACGGCGCTGGCCGGAACGAGCGTCTACCTGGCGGCCGGCTACATCGACCCGGGTCTAGCGGCGCCCGTGATCCTGGGAGTGGGTGCTGGAGCCTTCATCGGGACGAAGGTTCTGGTTCGGCTCACCAATATGGCGGTTCGCCGATTCTTTCTGGTCGTGCTGCTGATTCTGGGCGTGGAAATGCTCATCCGCGGGATTCGGGGGTAGCCATGAACCTGAAAGCCTGTTTTCTGGAACAGAAAGAGGGGGCCCGGGACCAGCTGCTCCAGGCTCGCATGGAGATGATGGTGGGCTACGTCCTCCAGGCCGGCGTCCTATTTTCCGGTCTGCTCCTTGCGGCGGGTCTCGCCTGGCGCTTCCTGGCCACGGGGCACCTGGGCTTCGACTTCACGCTCAGCGGCATGAACTTGTACGAGTTCCTAGTCCACGACGTGCACGCGGCCCTTTCCGGGGCGGCCCGGCCGCGCCTCCTGATCAGCCTGGGGATCCTGGTGCTCCTGATCACCCCCTACGTGCGGGTTCTCTCCTCCATGGTCTACTTCGCGGTGGTGGAGCGGAACTGCAAGTACACCCTCTTCACGGGCTTCGTATTCGCCGTCCTCACCTACAGCCTCTTCCTGCGCTAGGCTCTCTCCGCGGCAGCAGTCCGCCTTGACCGGTCTGGGCCAAGGAGAGCCCTCCCAAGCGACGCCTTGCTTTTCAGGCGCAGGTGCCGAACCGGCGGCTTCCTGAACGATATGGGCACAGGCGAAAGCGGGGCGGCCGAACCTTCGCCAAGAAGCTAAACTTTTGGACGCATAATGCGTAGGCAGCATGGGAGGGGTTCCGGCAAA
Source organism: Acidobacteriota bacterium (assembly GCA_049967655.1). Lineage (GTDB taxonomy): Bacteria > Acidobacteriota > UBA4820 > UBA4820 > DSQY01 > DTPS01. The sequence goes on along the minus strand of JBMFSH010000013.1, from coordinate 1,620 downwards.
TGCATCGGGACCCCGGAAGCATGGTAAGTGCTTTATCGCGAATTGAGCGGCGCCTCTAGATCAGGAGGGCGGGATGAAGCTGAAGACCTTCGGATGGGCGATCGCGGCGTGTGTTTTCGGTCTGGTTTGGGGGGGCGCGCCCTTCCAAGCCGGGGAGCCTTCCGGAGGCACCGTGGAGCTCTCTCTTCAGGAGGCGCTGAAGACCGCCCTCGAGAAGAACTACGACGTTCAGGTGCAGAAGATCACGAAGGAGCAGGCCGACGCGAGCCTGAAGGGCTCCTACGGGATCTTCGATCCGCAGCTCTCGCTCGCCTGGAACTCCCAGGTCTCGCGCCAGCCCGCCTCCAGCATTCTCCAGGGCGGCCTGGGAGTCTACATGAACCGGCAGGACGCCTACACCCTGGGCCTGAACCAGCTCACCCCCTGGGGTGAGCAGTTTTCCCTCACCTGGGACAACGTCAAAACGAAGACCAATTCGGCCTTCTTCACGCTGAACCCCGCCTACCAGAGCAGCGCCACCCTCTCCACCACGGTGCCCTTGCTGCAGGGCTTCGGCAGGAGGGTGGCCAGTCTTTCGGTCCTGCAGGCCAAGTTGACGAGGCAATCGGCCGGGTATCAGTACGCCCAGTCCATCCGGGACGCGCTGCTCCAGGTCGAGACGGACTACTGGAACCTGGTCTACGCCATCAAAAGCCTCAAGGTGGCCGAGCACGCCATGGATCTGGCCAAGCAGTTTCAGGAGGAGACCCGGAAGAAGATCCAGGTGGGGGTGCTGGCCCCCATCGAACAGGTCTCCGCCGACGCCCAGGTGGCGAGCAAAGAACAGGACATCATCGTGGCCCAGCAATCGGTAGGGGACAGCGAGGACATTCTGAAGCTGGCCTTGGGGTATACCCAGGACAGCCCCGAGTGGTCGCGCACCTTCCTCCCCACCGACGAGCCCGCGGTCTCCACCAACGAGACACCCGAGGGCAAGCTGATCGCGCAGGCCCTCTCGGACCGCCCCGAGCTACGCCAGCTCGAAGCCAAGGTGGACAAGGACAAGCTCGGCACCCACTGGGCCAAGAACCAGACCTTGCCCCAGCTCAACCTCACGGGCTCCCTCATCTACAACGGGACCGCTGGCTATTACCGGAACCCCCTCACGGGCCAGGTCGTCGACCAGACCTTCAGCGACGCCTGGAGCCAGGTGACGGGGCGGGACTACAAGTCCTATTTGGTGGGCCTCACCTTCAGTTATCCCATCGGCAACCGGGCGGCCCACTACCAGTACCAGACCTACCGCCTGGCGCAGAACGCCGATGAGATCACCCTCCAGAAAGAGAAGCTCACCGTGGCCAACGAGGTGCGCTCGGCGCTCCGCAACCTGCTGGCGGCCCAGAAGCGCGTGGCGGCGGCCCAGCTCACCGTCAAGCTCCAGGAGGAACAGCTCAGCGCGGAGAAAAAGAAGTTCGAGAACGGCCTCTCCACCTCCTTCGAGGTGCTCTCCTACCAGGACCAGCTCGTCAGTGCCCAGTCGAGCCTGCTCAAGGCCCAGATCGACAGCCAGGAGGCCGGGGCCTCGCTGGACCGCGCCGTGGGAACCTACCTGACGAAGCGGGGCGTCGAGCTCACCGACGC
>JBMFSH010000012.1:0-75745 GCA_049967655.1 Acidobacteriota bacterium | reverse complement strand
ATGGCGCCAAGGCACATGACGCAGGGCTCGAGGGTCACGTAAAGGGTGCACGCCCCCAGGCCACGGCGGCCCAGGGCAGCTAGTCCCGATTGGATAGCTTCGAACTCGGCATGGTCCAGGGGGCCGATCGACTCGCAACGGTTTCGGCCGCTGAAGATGGCCCCGTCAGGGGCCAGGAGGGCCGCCCCCACGGGCACCTCCCCCTCGAGGGCGGCTTGTTCGGCGAGGCCAAGCGCCAGTCTCATGCACTCCTCGGGCGTGGGAAGCGGCACGGTGCTCCTCCAGTCCTGGGCTAAGGGTAGAACCCGCGCCTCCACCAGCGCAACGGGTGTGCCCTCCAAACCGCAAAATGTTGAGGTGGTCTCCCCAAAGTGCGTTTCCTTAGGGGGTTGACAGCATTGGGGAAGTCCGGTATGCTATCCCGGCTTTTCCCCCTCGGGGAAGGCCCTCGTGCAAGGCAAACGCACTAAGGAGGACGTTGTGCCGACCATCAATCAACTCGTGCGCAGGGGGCGCAAGGCGGTTCAGTACAAGACCAAGAGCCCTGCCCTTCAGGCGAATCCTCAAAAGCGCGGCGTGTGCACTCGCGTGTACACCACGACGCCCAAGAAACCCAACTCCGCCCTCCGGAAGGTGGCGCGCGTGCGCCTCACCAGCGGGATGGAGGTGACCACCTACATCCCCGGCGTCGGGCACAACCTCCAGGAGCACTCGGTGGTCCTCATCCGCGGCGGTCGCGTGAAGGATCTGCCGGGCGTGCGGTATCACATCATCCGCGGCAAGCTGGATACGACGGGCGTGGAGGCCAGGCGCCAGGCCCGCTCAAAGTACGGAGCGAAGCGGCCAAAGTCATAACAGTTCCCTCGCCACCCGGGCCCCCAGTGGGGCCGTTGCTCTTTGAAAAGAGGGTAAGGAGCGATCAGGAATGCCTAGGAAAGCCGTTGTCAGGAAAAGAGAAATTCCGCCGGACTCTGTGTACGGGTCGGTCCTCGTCAGCAAGTTCATCAACAAGATCATGCTGGAGGGCAAGAAATCCGTAGCGGAGTCCATTTTTTATGGGGCCATGGACATCATCAAGGAGAAGACCGGCGAGGACCCCCTCAAGGTTTTCCAAAAGGCCCTCGAAAACGTGAAGCCCGTCCTTGAGGTCAAGTCCAGGCGCGTGGGCGGCGCCACCTACCAGGTGCCCATCGAGGTGCGCCCCGAGCGCAGGCTCTCCCTAGCCTTTCGCTGGATCATCGAGTACAGCCGAGGCCGGAGCGAAAAGACCATGATGGAGGCGCTGGCCGCCGAGGTCCTTGACGCGGCCAACAACCGCGGCTCTTCCATCAAGAAGCGCGAAGATACGCACAAGATGGCCGAGGCCAACAAGGCGTTTGCCCATTACCGGTGGTAAGGAGAAGGCGTGGCCCGTTCCATCCCGTACGAACGACAAAGAAACATCGGCATCATGGCCCATATTGATGCCGGCAAGACCACCACGACCGAGCGGGTGCTCTACTACACGGGCGTGAACTACAAAATGGGCGAGGTCCATGAGGGCACGGCCACCATGGACTGGATGGTGCAGGAGCAGGAGCGCGGGATCACCATCACCTCCGCGGCCACCACTTGCTTCTGGCGGGATCACCGCATCAACATCATCGATACGCCCGGACACGTGGATTTCACGGCCGAGGTGGAGCGTTCCCTTCGGGTGCTCGACGGCGCCGTGGGAGTCTTCTGCGGCGTGGCGGGGGTGGAGCCTCAGTCCGAAACGGTGTGGCGCCAGGCCGACAAGTACAAGGTGCCGCGCATCGCCTTCGTGAACAAAATGGACCGGCAAGGCGCCGACTTCGAACGCGCCCTGAAGATGATGGACGATCGCCTGCACGCTCGTCCCGTGGCGCTCTTCCTTCCGTGGGGCTCGGAAGATTCCTTGGTGGGTGTCATCGACCTCCTCCAGATGAAGGCGATCCGCTGGGAGGACGACACGCTCGGCGCGAAGTACGAGGTCACCGAGATCCCCGCCGAGTACGCGGAGAAGGCCAAGGCCTTTCGCGAGAAGCTCCTGGAGATGGCGTGCGAGGAAGACGACGTTCTCATGCAGCGCTACCTGGACGGGGAAGAGCTGGATGACGTGGACGCCATCAAGGCCGCCATCCGCAAGGGCACCATCGCCATGCACTTCACGCCGGTGCTGTGCGGCTCCGCCTTCAAGAACAAGGGCATCCAGCCGCTCCTCGACGCCGTGGTGGACTATCTTCCCTCGCCCGTCGAGGTCCCCCCGGTGAAGGGCATCAACCCCGACACGGACGAAGTGGAGGAGCGGAAGCAGCTCGACGAACAGCCCTTCTGCGCCCTCGTCTTCAAGATCATGACCGATCCCTTTGTGGGGCAGCTGGCCTTCACGCGGGTCTATTCCGGCACCCTGCAGGCCGGCTCCTACGTCTGGAACGTGACGAAGAGGCGCCAGGAGCGCGTGGGCCGGCTCCTGAAGATGCATGCCAACAAGCGGGAGGAAATCGACGAGGTACGCGCTGGGGACATCGCCGCCATCGTGGGCCTCAAGGATGCGGTGACGGGCGAGACGCTGGCCACCAAGGACCACCCCATCATCCTGGAGTCCATGGATTTTCCCGCCCCCGTCATCTCCGTGGCCATCGAGCCCAAGACCAAGGCGGACCAGGAGAAGCTCTCCGCCGCCCTGGTCAAGCTCGCCAAGGAAGACCCCACCTTCAAGGTGAGGGTGGATTTTGACACCGGCCAGACCCTCATCTCGGGCATGGGCGAGTTGCACCTTGAGATCATCGTGGACCGCCTCACGCGGGAGTTCGGGGTCCAGGCCTCGGTGGGCAAGCCGCAGGTGGCCTACCGCGAGACGCTGACCAAGGAGGCCAAGGCCGAGGGCAAGTACATCAAGCAGACCGGCGGTCACGGCCAATACGGTCACGTGAAGATCACCGTCGCTCCGCTCGGCGAGGGGGACGGCTTCGTATTCGAGAACGCCATCACCGGCGGCACCATCCCCAGGGAGTACATCCCGGCGGTAGAGAAGGGCATCGCGGAGGCGATGGAGACCGGCGTTTTGGCCGGGTTCCCCGTGAAGGACGTGAAGGTCTCCCTCTACGACGGCTCCTACCACGAGGTAGACTCCTCCGAGATGGCATTCAAGATCGCCGGATCCATGGCCTTCAAGGAGGCCGCGCGCTTGGCCTCGCCGGCGCTGATGGAGCCGGTCATGAAGGTGGAGGTGACGGTCCCGGAAAATTACATGGGTGACGTGATCGGTGATCTCAATTCCCGGCGCGGGAAGATCCACGGGATGGAGTCGCGCGCCAACCTCCAGGTCATCACCGCCTACGTTCCGCTCTCTGAAATGTTCGGTTATGCGACCTCGCTGCGTTCCCTCACGCAGGGCCGCGGCAATTACGTGATGCAGTTCGAGCACTACGAAACCACGCCGAAGCAGATCTCGGACGAGATCGTCGCCCGCGTGCAGGGCCGTTAGTCAAGGAGGCTGAGGATGTCGAAGGAGAAATTCAACCGTACCAAGCCGCACGTAAACGTCGGGACCATCGGGCACGTCGACCACGGCAAGACCACGCTGACCGCGGCCATCACCAAGGTCCAGGCGGCCAAAGGGCTGGCGAAGTACATCAGCTACGACGAAGTGGCCAAGGCCTCCGAGTCCCAGGGGCGCCGCGACCCCACCAAGATCCTCACTATCGCCACCTCGCACGTGGAGTACGAGTCCAACAAGCGCCACTACGCGCACGTGGACTGCCCCGGCCACGCCGACTACGTGAAGAACATGATCACCGGCGCGGCCCAGATGGACGGCGCCATCCTCGTGGTCTCCGCCGAGGACGGTCCCATGCCGCAGACCCGCGAGCACATCCTCCTCGCCCGTCAGGTGGGCGTGCCCTACATCGTGGTCTTTCTCAACAAGTGCGACAAGGTGGACGACCCCGAGCTGCTGGACCTGGTCGAACTGGAGGTGCGCGACCTCCTCAGTCAGTACCAGTTCCCCGGCGACGCGACGCCCATCATCCGCGGCTCCGCCCTCAAGGCGGGCACGGCCGAGAGCCCCGACTCCCCCGATGCCAAGTGCATCCAGGAGCTGCTCGACGCCTGCGACAGCTACATCCCCGAGCCGGTGCGCGACATCGACAAGCCCTTCCTCATGCCCATCGAGGACATCTTCTCCATCTCCGGCCGCGGCACCGTCGTGACCGGTCGCGTGGAGCGCGGCGTGGTAAAGGTCGGCGAGGAGATGGAGATCATCGGCCTCAGGCCCACCTTCAAGACCGTCATCACCGGCGTCGAGATGTTCCGCAAGCTGCTGGACCAGGGACAGGCCGGCGACAACATCGGGCTGCTGCTCCGCGGCACCAAGAAGGAAGAGGTGGAGCGCGGACAGGTGGTGGCCAAGCCCGGCTCCATCACGCCCCACACGACCTTCAACGCCGAAGTCTACATTCTGACCAAGGAGGAGGGCGGCCGACACACGCCGTTCTTCAAGGGTTACCGTCCGCAGTTCTATTTCCGAACCACCGACGTGACGGGTGACGTCACGCTGCCGGCCGACCGCGAAATGGTCATGCCCGGCGACAACGTGAGTATCGCGGTGAAGCTCATTTCACCCATCGCCATGGAAAAGGGTCTCCGGTTCGCCATCCGCGAGGGCGGCCGCACCGTAGGTGCCGGCACCATCACGGAGATCGTGGAGTAGGAGCTCATGCTGAACGAAAAGATCCGGATACGCCTTTTGGCTTACGACTACTGGATCCTGGACCGCTCCACCAAGGAGATCGTGGAGACGGCCAAGAGGACCGGTGCGAGGGTGAAGGGGCCGATCCCCCTGCCCACGGACCGAACCATCTGGACCGTCAACCGATCTCCCCACGTGGACAAGAAGTCCAGGGAACAGTTCGAGATGCGCACCCACAAGCGGCTGCTGGACATCTACGACCCCACGCCGCAGACCGTGGACGCGCTCATGAAGCTGAACCTGCCGCCCGGGGTGGATGTGGAGATCAAGGCCTTCACGAAGTGACACTGGCCCCCGGATCCCCGCCGCACCATGGACGGGGCGGGCACGTCGCCCTCGGGCGACCTCTGCTTGAGGAGAGATCATGAAGATCGGAATCTTGGGACGCAAGGTTGGCATGACGCAGATCTTCGACGAGACCAGGGCGGTAGTGCCCGTGACCGTCGTGGCTGCCGGCCCCTGCGTCGTGCTCCAGAAGAAGTCCCCCACGACCGACGGTTACCACGCGGTGCAGGTGGGGCTCGTGGAGAAGGTGGGCCGGCGGGCCATCACCAAGCCCCAGGCGGGACACCTGAAGAAGGCCGGAGCCGGCTCCGTCCGCGCCGTTCGCGAGCTGCGGGGCGAATTCCCAGACCTGGTTCCGGGCAACACCATCACCGTGGATCTCTTCAAGGACATCCAGGTGGTGGAGGTGATCGGGACCAGCAAGGGCAAGGGCTTCCAGGGCGTCGTCAGGCGCCACCACTTCCGCGGCGGCCGGGCCACGCACGGCTCCATGTTCCATCGCGCTCCGGGCTCCATCGGCGCCTCTTCGGACCCCTCCAGGGTCTTCAAGGGCACCAAGATGGGTGGGCAGATGGGCAACGGCCGGGTAACCGTCAAGAACCTGAGGCTCGTCCTGGTGGACGCGGAGCGGGGCCTGCTGCTGATCCGCGGCGCCGTGCCCGGTCCCAGGGGCGGACTCCTGACGATCCACGGCATACGGTGAGGGGTTGAGCGATGGCTAACATTCCAGTGATCAACGCATCCAATGAAGTCAGCAGGGAGCTCAACCTGCCCGAAGAGGTCTTCGCGACCCCCTACCGCCGCGACCTCATCTACGAGGCGGTGCGGAACTTCCTTGCCAACCAGCGTCTGGGGACCCATTCCACCAAGCGGCGCGACGAGGTCTCGGGCTCGGGCAAGAAGCTGTGGAAGCAGAAGCACACGGGGCGGGCCCGCATGGGCGAGATCCGCTCCCCGCTCTGGTACCACGGCGGCATCGTCTTCGGCCCCAAGCCGCGCGACTACTCTTACTCGATCCCCAAGAAGATCCGCCGCGGCGCCATGCGAAGCCTCCTGTCGGAGCGGATCCGCCGGGGCATGCTGGCGGTGATGGAGGGCTTCGCCGTGGAGAGCCACCGCACGAAGGAGTTCCTCTCCCGCTACGCTCCCATCCTGGACGCCCACAAGACGGTGCTGTTCGTGGACTCGGCCGTCTCCGAGCCCCTCCGGCTGGCCAGCAGGAACGTTCCGGGCGTTAAGGTGACGGGCGTGGACGAGGTGAACATCTACGACCTCGCTCGCTACGAGATGGTCGTCTTAACAGAGCCGGCGCTCGCGCGCCTCTCGGAGGTTCTCAAGCCATGAGGAGCCCCCACAGTATCATCATTCGCCCGCTCCTGACGGAGAAGAACCTCATCGCCAAGGAGCGCGCGCACACGGTCGCTTTCCAGGTCGATCCGAAGGCCAACAAGATCGAGATCGCCTACGCCGTGGAGAAGATCTTCGGCACCAAGGTGGAGACCGTGCGGGTCGTGAACGTCCTTGGGAAGAACAAGAGGGTCGGCCGGTCCGAAGGCAAGCGCGCCGATTGGAAGAAGGCCTACGTGAAGCTCGCCAAGGGCGCCAAACCCATCGAGTACTTCGAGGGAGTGTAAGGGGACATCCATGGGCATCAAGACCTATAAACCGGTAACTCCCAGCCGCCGCTACATCACCACTTCAACCTTCGAAGAGGTGACCAAGACCGAGCCCGAAAAGCGGCTTTTGGAGAAGAAGACCCGGACGAGCTGCCGCAACGCCCACGGCCACGTCACCGTGCGCCGGCGTGGCGGCGGCCACAAGCGCCGGTACCGCATCATCGACTTCAAGCGCGGCAAGCGCGGGATCCCGGCCAAGGTGGCCGCCGTCGAGTACGACCCCAACCGGACCTGCCGCATCGCGCTGCTGAATTACGCCGACGGCGAGAAGCGCTACATCCTCTGCCCCGAGGGGCTGCAGGTGGGCCAGGCGATCATGGCGGGCGAGGAGGCCGAAGTGGTGGTGGGCAACGCGCTTCCCCTCCGCAAGATCCCCGTCGGCACCATGATCCACAACATCGAGCTCCACGAGGGGGGCGGCGGCCAGATGGCGCGGGCGGCGGGAGCCTCGGCCCAGCTGATGGCCAAGGAGGGCCGACTGGCAACACTCCGCATGCCCTCGGGCGAGATGCGCTACGTCAGCATCAACTGCTACGCCACCGTGGGACAGGTCGGCAACCTGGAGCACCAGAACCTCAGCCTGGGGAAGGCCGGACGCAATCGCTGGCTCGGCCGCAGGCCGAAGGTCCGCGGCACGGCCATGAACCCGGTGGACCACCCCCACGGCGGCGGTGAGGGCAAGTCCAAGGGCGGGCGCCATCCGGTGACCCCCTGGGGCGTCCCCACCAAGGGCTACAAGACCCGCCGGAACAAGCGGACGGCCCGGTTTATCGTCAAGAGGAGAGCCTAGAATGTCGCGGTCCCTGAAGAAAGGCCCCTTCGTGGACGACCACCTGATGCGCAAGGTGGACGCCCTGAACGCCTCGGGCAAGAAGAGCGTCATCAAGACCTGGAGCCGCCGTTCGATGATCGTGCCGGCCATGCTGAACCACACCATCGCGGTCCACAACGGGAAGAAGTTCGTGCCGGTCTACGTCACGGAAAACATGATCGGTAACCGGCTCGGCGAGTTCGCCCCCACGCGCACCTTCCGGGGGCACTCGGGAGACAGGAAAAAGGGAGAGGTCAAGTAAGGTGGCCGCCATGATCGTGAAAGCCGTCGCCAAATACGTGGACAGCTCGCCCCAGAAGGCCCGCCTCGTGGCGGACATGATCCGGGGCCGTTCTGTCGGGGATGCGTTGGCCATCCTGCGCTTCACCAAGAAGCGCGCCGCCCGGCACCTGCAGAAGCTTCTCAAGGCGGCCGTGGCCAATGCCGAGAGCCTGCCGAACCGGCAGGTGGACGTGGACAATCTGGTGGTGTCGACGATCTTCGTGGACGGCGCCTCGCTGAAGTTTCGGAAGCGGACCCTGCCCGCCCCCATGGGCCGGGCCTACCGCTTCGTGAAGCGTCAGAGTCACATCACCATCGGTTTGGACGAGAAGAGGTAGCGGTCAGGACTGAGGAGTGAGCACTGAGGACTGAGCCAGGCAGGCTGCGAGGGAGAGCGGGAGTGATACCGCGCCTCAGTACTCGGCACTCGGCACTGGACTTTGGAGGTGAGCTTTGGGTCAGAAAGTTAACCCCGTAGGCTTCCGGGTAGGATTCAACAAGGACTGGGAGTCCCGCTGGTTCGCGAAGAAGGATTACAAGTCCCTGCTCCACGAGGATCTCAAGCTTCGGAAGGAGCTCCTGGGGCGCCTGCGGCACGCCGGGGTATCCCGCGTCGATCTGGAGCGGGCCGGCAAGAAGCTCACCATCACGGTGTTCACCAGCCGCCCCGGCATCATCATCGGTAAGAAGGGCGCGGAGGTGGACCGTCTCAAAGAAGAGGTCCAGCGACGCCTCGGCCGCGAGGTCTACATCAAGATCGAGGAGATCCACCGGCCCGAGATCGAATCCCAGCTGGTGGCCGAATCCATCGCCCTCCAGCTGAACAAGCGCGTGGCCTTCCGCCGGGCCATGAAGCGGGCCATCGAGATGGCCGGCAAGTTTGGGGCGCTCGGCATCAAGATCCGCGTGGCCGGTCGCCTGAATGGGGCCGAAATCGCGCGGTCCGAGTGGTATCTTGAAGGGCGCCTGCCGTTGCAGACGCTGCGCAGCGACATCGACTACGGCTTCGCCGAGGCCAGGACCACCTACGGGGTCATCGGCGTCAAGGTGTGGATCTACAAGGGCCAGAAGGTCGGCAAGTAAGCCGCCGGGAGCAGCACCATGTTGATGCCAAAGAAGGTCAAGTACAGGAAACAGATGAAGGGGCGCCGCGCCGGAGTGGCCACCCGCGGGAGTCACGTGGACTTCGGCGATTACGGCCTGATGGCCTTGGAATGCGCGTGGATCACGAACCGGCAGATCGAGGCGAGCCGCGTCGCCATCAACCGCTCCATCAAGAGGGGCGGCAAGCTCTGGATCCGCATCTTCCCGGACAAGCCCTTCACCAAGAAGCCCCTTGAAACCCGTATGGGCAAGGGAAAGGGCAATCCGGAGGGGTGGGTGGCGGTGGTCAAGCCGGGCCGCGTCCTCTTCGAGCTCGAGGGGGTGACCCTGGACATCGCCCAGGAGGCCTTCCGTCTCGCGGCCCACAAGCTTCCCATCAAGACCCGGTTCGTGGCCCGGAAGGACCAGGAGTTCTCGCTATGATGAAGCCACAGGATCTCAAGAGACCGGCCAAGATCCGCGACCTGGGCGTGGATGAACTCAGGCGCGAAGAGCAGGAGATCACGGAGCACCTCATGAAGCTCCGCTTCCAGCTGGCGTCCGGCCAGATCGAGAATCCGCAGCTGATCCGCGCTTACCGGCACGGCCTGGCACGGGTGAAGACAGTCTTGGCCGAGAAGCAGCGGGCGGCCCAGGGGAGTTGAGCATGGACGCGAATGCCACGAAGGAGACCCGCCACCACGCCACCAAGGTGGGGTTGGTGGTGTCGGACAAGATGGACAAGACGGTGGTCGTGCAGGTGGAGCGCCGCATCTTCCATCCAGCCTACAAGAAGGTGGTCAAGCGGACCAACCGCTTCAAGGCGCACGACGAGAAGAACCAGTGCGGGGTGGGGGACACGGTCCTCATCGTCGAGACCCGCCCCCTGAGCCGGGACAAGCACTGGGCCGTTAAGGAAGTCCTGGAGAAAGCCCGCTGATCGGCCTTAGGAGACAGCCATGATCCAGATGGGGACCATCCTGCAGGTAGCGGACAATTCCGGGGCCAAGAAGCTCTTCTGCATCCACATGAAGGGGGGCTCCACGACCGGGCGCTACGCCGGCCTCGGCGACATCATCACGTGCTCCGTCAAGGAGGCGGCGCCCCAGGGCAACATCAAGAAGGGGAAGGTGGTGAAGGCCGTGGTCGTGCGCACCGTCAAGGAGACGCGGCGCCGGGACGGCTCCTACATCCGTTTCGACAACAACGCGGCCGTGCTGGTGGACGACAAGGGCGAGCCCATCGGTACCCGCGTCTTTGGACCTGTCGCACGGGAGCTCAGGGAGAAGCGGTTCATGAAGATCGTTTCCCTGGCCCCCGAGGTGATCTGAGAGGGGCACGCCGTGGGCAACCGGATTAAGAAGAACGACCAAGTCTTGATTCTCTCCGGCAGGGAGAAGGGCAAGCGCGGGCGCGTGCTGAGCGTGGACCCGGGCAAGGCCATCGCCGTGGTGGAGAACGTCAATTTCGTGAAGCGGCACACCAAGGCCAATCCGCAAAAGAATATCAAGGGAGGCATCCTGGAGAAGGAGGCGTCGCTTCCGCTCTCCAAGCTCATGGGCATCTGCAAGGAGTGCCAGGAGCCCACCCGCTTCTCCTTCCAGACCCGCGAGGGCAGGAAGATGCGCGTCTGCAAGAAGTGCGACGCCGCGCAGGACTAAGGGGACAGTCATGAAGAAGCAGCCGCGCCTCAGAGAGTTCTACGGAAAGGAGGTCCTGCCGCGCATGCAGCAGGAGTTCCAATATCGTAACGTCATGGCCGTTCCCAAACTGACGAAGGTCACCATCAACATGGGCATGGGCGAGGCCAAGAGCGAGATCAAGCTTCTGGACGAGGCGGTGGAGACGCTCACCACCCTCTCCGGTCAGAGGGCGGCCGTCCGGCGGGCCCGCAAGTCGATCTCGAACTTCAAGCTTCGCCAGGGTCAGCCCATCGGCGCCATGGTCACCCTCCGCGGCGACCGCATGTACGAGTTCCTGGATCGGCTCATCTCCCTGGCCATCCCCCGGATGCGCGACTTCAGGGGGCTGTCGGACCGCTCCTTCGACGGGCACGGCAACTACACCCTCGGAGTGAAGGATCAGCTGATCTTTCCCGAGGTGGAATATAACAAGATCACGAAGGCCATGGGCATGAACATCACGATCGGCACCACGGCCAAAACGGACCCCGAAGCGAAGGCCCTCCTTCGGCATTTCGGGATGCCATTCCGCAAGTAGGAGACCAAGGATGGCCAGCATTCGCATGTTCGCCAAAATGGAAAAGAAGCCCAAGTTCGCCGTTCGTTACCGCAACCGCTGCAGGCGCTGCGGGAGGCCCCGCGGGTACTACCGCAAGTTTGCCCTCTGTCGCTGTTGCCTGCGCGAGCTCGCGCTGGCGGGCCAGCTTCCGGGCGTGACCAAGGCGTCGTGGTGAGGTGACGCGATGACGATGACCGATCCCATCGCCGACTTCCTGACCCGCATCCGCAACGGACTCTCCAGCCGCAAGGCCTACGTGGAGATGCCCTCCTCCAACCTCAAGGTGGAGGTGGCCAAGCTCCTCAAGGAAGAGGGCTACGTACTGAACTTCAAGGTGACCGAAGACGCGAAGCAGGGGATCCTGCGGGTGGACCTCAAGTACACCAACGAGGGGCGCCCCGTGATCGCCGGCATCGAGCGGGCCTCCCGCCCGGGCCGCCGCCTTTACATGCGGCGGGATGACGTGAAACCGGTCCTGGGAGGGCTGGGGATCTCCATCCTGAGCACCTCCCATGGCGTCCTGACGGACAAGGCCGCCCGCCGCGAAGGCGTGGGCGGCGAGCTCCTGTGCAGGGTCTGGTAGGAGGGGAGTATGTCGCGCGTCGGAAAAATGCCCATCCCCGTCCCTGACAAAGTTCAGGTGGTCATCGGCGAGGACCACGTGGAGGTGAAGGGCCCCAAGGGGCTCCTCCGCACGCCGGTTCTCCCGGGCATCTCCTGCGCCCTGGAGGGCAAGGAGCTGCGAATCAGTCGCGCGGACGACACGCAGTCCTGCCGGGCCTTCCATGGCCTGACCCGCGCCCTTCTGGCCAACGCCGTTCACGGGGTCACGCAGGGGTACAAGAAGGAGCTGGACATCGTGGGGGTGGGCTACAAGGCCAACGTGGAGGGCCGCAAGGCGGTCTTCAACCTGGGCTATTCGCATCCCATCGAGTTTCCCATCCCCGAGGGGATCGAGATCGCGGTGGAGAAATCCACCCACGTGGTGGTGACCGGAGCCGACCGCCAGTCGGTAGGCCAGGTGGCCGCGCAGATCCGAGCCATGAAGAAGCCCGAACCGTACAAGGGCAAGGGCGTCATGTACACGGGTGAAAAGATCATCCGCAAGGCCGGCAAGGCCGCGAAGTAAAGGCACGGGGAAGAAGCCATGTCGAAATGGACGCATGCGGACCGCAGTGAGAAGAGAGCGTGGCGAAAGCTCCGCATCCGGAAACGGATGGAGGGCACGCCGCAGAAGCCCCGGCTCTGCGTCTTCAAGAGCACCCGCTACATTTACGTGCAGGCCGTGGACGATACCACCGGGGCGACGGTGGCGGCCGCTTCCTCCCTAGAGCCCGAGCTGAAGGCCAAGCTAAAGACCTCCGGGAAGCACCTCTCGGTGGCCGAGCAGCTCGGGCAGCTCGTCTCGGAGCGCCTGAAGGCCAAGGGAATCGAGGCCGTCGTGTTCGACCGCAGCGGCTACGTTTACCACGGACGGGTCAAGGCCGTCGCCGAGGGCGCCCGCAAGGGCGGCCTCCAGTTCTAGGAGCGCGGGCATGGAAGAGAGAAACTCCAGCGAAGTGGAGCTGCGCGAACAGGTGGTTTCCATCCGCCGCGTCACCAAGGTCGTCAAGGGCGGAAAGAACTTCTCGTTCTCGGCCCTCGTGGTCGTGGGGGACGGCAACGGCAAGGTGGGATTCGGCCTGGGCAAGGCCCGCGAGGTGCCTTTGGCGATCTCGAAGGGGATTGAACAGGCGAAGCGATGCATGGTGAGGGTCCCCCTCCAGGGCAATACCATCCCACACTACGTGGAGGGCCGCTTCGGCGCCGGCCACGTGATCCTCCGCCCCGCGTCGAAGGGGACGGGCGTCATCGCGGGCGGGGCCATCCGGGCCGTCATGGAGGCCGCGGGCATCCAGGACATCCTGACCAAGTGCGTGGGCACGAACAACCCGCAGAACGTGGTGAAGGCGGCCGTGGAGGGCCTTCTGAAGCTCCAGAGCCCCGAGAGCGTCGCCCGCAAGCGCGGCAAAGCTCTTGAAGAGATCGTGGGGTAGGCCATGGCTGAGAGAAAGAAAAAGGCGACCAAGGAAAAGCAGTTGGTGGTGACCCTGATCCGCCGCCCGGGCACCGAGAAGCTCCGCCGCGTCACCTGGAGCATGGGGCTCAGAAAACTCAACCGCACCCACAGGTACCCCGACCGGCCGGAGATTCGAGGCATGATCTTCGCGGTCAAGCACCTGCTCAGGGTCAGCGAAGAAGCGTAAGGAGGCCCCCCATGTTTCTCTCCGAGTTGCGACCGGCGAAAGGCGCAAAGAAGAGCCCCAAGCGGATCGGCCGCGGCCCTGGCTCCGGCAAGGGCAAGACGGCCGGCAAGGGCGAGAAGGGCCAGAAGTCCCGCTCCGGGTTCCACCAGAACCCCGGCTTCGAGGGCGGCCAGATGCCCCTCCAGAGGCGAATCCCCAAGCGGGGGTTCACCAACCTCTTTGCTCATCGGTACGAGGTGGTCAATCTGACACGGCTGGCCGGGTTCGAGGCGGGCAGCGAGGTCAACGCCAAGGTTCTGAAGCACGCGGGCCTCATCCGCAAGGAGAGCTCCGCCGTGAAGATTCTGGGCGGCGGATCGTTGGACCGCGCCATCACGGTCGTGGCGGATGCCTTCTCGGACAGCGCCCGCAAGGCCATTGAGGCAGCGGGCGGCCGGGCGGAGGTGAGGAAGCCGTGATTGAAGCCTTCCAGAACCTCTTCCGGATCCCCGACCTGAGGAAGCGCATCCTGTTCACCTTCGCGTTGCTGGCCGTCTACCGGGTGGGTGCGCAGATCCCCACGCCGGGCATCGACGCCGTCGCCTTGCAGGAGTTTTTCAAGCAGTACGCGGGGGCCGGTGTCCTGGGCTTCTTCAACCTCTTCTCCGGCGGAGCGCTGGCCCGGTGCACCATCTTCGCGCTGGGCATCATGCCCTACATCACGGCGCAGATCATCTTTCAGCTACTCGGCGTGGTGTGGCCCTACATCGAGAAACTGCAGAAAGAGGGCGGCGCCGAGGGGCGCAAGAAGATCACCCAGTACTCCCGCTACCTCACCATCTTCATCTGCGTGGTGCAGGCCCTGGGCATCAGCTTTTGGCTGAAGCAGCTCGTGAGCCCCACCGGCAAGCGTGTGGTGGAGAACCCGACTCTCGGCTACCACATCCTCACGGTCATCGTGCTGACCGCTGGCTCCACCTTCATCATGTGGCTGGGCGAGCAGATCACGGCGCGCGGCATCGGCAACGGCATCTCCCTCATGATCTACGCCGGCATCGTCGTGGGGCTGGTCCCGGCCGTCGTGAGGACCTTCCAGCAGGTGGAGCAGGGAAGCCTCTCCTTCTTCGTGGTCCTCCTGCTGATGGCCTTCATGGTGGTGGTCGTGGCCTTCATCGTCTACTTCGAGCGGGCCCAGCGGAAAATCCCGATCCAGTACGCCAAGCGCGTGGTGGGCCGGAAGATGGTCGGCGGACAGGCGGTCTATTTCCCGCTGAAGCTCAACCCGGGCGGCGTCATGCCCATCATCTTCGCGGTGTCCCTGCTGGCCGTGCCGCAGACCGTCCTCAAGCTGCCCGTGCTGGCCAAGTTCGCCTGGATTCAGACCCTGGACTCCTACGTGAGCTACGGCACCCTGACCTACCTGTTCTTCTACGCCGTGCTGATCGCCCTCTTCAACTATTTCTACGTGAGCATCGTGTTCAATCCCGAGGACCTGGCCGATAACCTGAAGAAGTTCGGAGGGTTCATCCCCGGCATCCGCCCCGGCAAGAGCACGAGCGACTTCCTCTACCGCTCCCTCAACCGGCTCCTCTTCGCCGCTTCCATCTATCTCGTGCTGATCAGCCTCCTGCCCGTGATCCTGATCACCGGCTTCCCGCTGCAGCACCTGTGGGGGATCGGCCCGTCCCTTGAGAACGGGCTCAGGGCCATGCACTTCGACTGGATCCTGAGAGGCTTCAACCTGAACTTCTACTTTGGCGGCACCTCGCTGCTCATCGTGGTGGGGGTCGCCATGGACACCATCCAGCAGGTGGAATCCCAGCTGATCATGAGGCACTACGAGGGATTCTCCCGCCGGTCGAGGGTGAGGGGGAGGAGAAGCTGATGAGCCAGAAGAACCTGGTGCTGTTGGGACCGCCTGGAGCGGGGAAGGGAACCCAAGCCAAGGAGCTGGCGGCGCGGTTGCGCGTCCCGCACATCTCCACGGGTGACATGCTGCGCGAGGCCGTTCGCGAGGGCACGCCGCTCGGGCTGAAGGCGAAGGCCGTGATGGAGTCGGGCGGACTGGTCTCCGACGAGCTGCTCACCGGCATCATCAAGGAACGGCTCGCCAAGGCCGACTGCGGCCCGGGGTTCATCCTGGACGGCTACCCGCGCAACCTCTCCCAGGCTTCCATCCTGGAGGGGATCCTCGCGGAACTGGGCAAGCAGGACGTGCTGGCCCTGGAACTCGAAGTGGCCGACGAGGTGATCGTCAAGAGGCTGTCGAGCCGGCGAAGCTGCCCCGGCTGCGGCACCGTCTACAACCTCGTCTTTTCGCCCCCCAAGCGCGAGGGGCTTTGCGACAAGTGCGGCACGGGCTTGGTGCAGCGCGACGACGACCGGGAAGACGTGATCCGCGAGCGGCTGCGCGTGTATCACGAGAAGACGGCACCCCTGTCCGACCACTACCGCCGCCGGGGACTCCTGAAGACCGTTCCGGGAGACCGCGAACCTTCCCAGGTTCTCGCCGCCCTGGAGAGAGCGATTGGATGATTCATTTGAAGGCGCCTGAAGAGATCGAGATCATGGACCGGGCCAACCGGATCGTCCACGCGGTCCTGGACCGACTGGGCGAGGAGCTCGCGCCCGGCGTCGTGCTCCGGGATCTGGACCGGCTGGCCGAGTCCCTGACCAAGCAGATGGGCGGCAAGCCCGCCTTCAAGGGTTACGGGGGATTCCCGGCCTCGGTCTGCATCTCCGTAAACGACGAGGTCGTGCACGGCATCCCTGGGCCCCGGGTGATTCAGCCGGGGGACCTGGTCTCGCTGGACTTCGGCGCCATTGTGGATGGATACTATGGGGATGCGGCCCGCACCTTTCCGGTGGGGGACGTGGATCCGGAAGGCGTCCGCCTCCTGACCGTGACCCGAACCTCCCTCGAGAAGGGGGTGGAACAGGTTCGCGTGGGAAGTCGCGTTTCGGACGTGTCCCACGCCGTTCAGGAATACGCGGAGGGCCAAGGCTTTTCGGTGGTCCGCGACTACGTGGGCCACGGCATAGGGCGCGCCCTGCACGAGGAACCCCAGGTACCGAACTTCGGGGAGCCCGGGCGGGGACCGCGCCTGCAGGTAGGCATGGTGCTGGCCATCGAACCCATGATCAACGAGGGTGGTCACGATGTGACGGTGGACGAGGACGGGTGGACGGTGCGGACCGCGGACGGAAAGCGCTCCGCTCACTTCGAGTACAGCGTGGCCGTCACCGAAAACGGGCCCAGGATCCTGGGGATTGAGGGGGCATGAGCAAGGACGACGTAATCCAGATGAAGGCGACAGTGAAGGAGGCCCTCCCCAACGCCATGTTCCGGGTGGAGCTGGAGAGCGGCCACAGGGTGCTGGCCCACATCTCGGGCAAGATGCGAAAGCACTTCATCCGCATCCTGCCCGGCGATCAGATTCTGGTCGAGCTGTCTCCTTATGACCTGAACCGCGGACGCATCGTCTACCGGTTCAAGAGCTGAGCGGAGAGAGAACCATGAAAGTGAGACCTTCGGTCAAGAAAATCTGCCCCAAGTGCAAGATCATCAAGCGCAAGGGCGTGGTCCGGGTGATCTGCGACAACCCGAAGCACAAGCAGAGGCAAGGTTAAGGAGGCAGGCCGTGGCGCGTATTGCTGGAGTCGATCTCCCCCTGAACAAGCGGGTCGAAATCGGGCTGACTTACATCTATGGGATCGGCCTGTCCAGGGCCCAGGAGATTCTGGGCAAGGCCAACGTGAGCCGGGACGTCCGGGTGAAGGACCTGACCGAGGATGAGGTCTCCCGCATCCGCAAGGTCATCACCGACGAAGGCAACGTCGAGGGCGATCTGCGCAAGAAGATCCAGATGGACATCCGCAGGCTCATCGACATCGGGTCCTACCGCGGCATCCGCCACCGTACGGGCCTTCCCGTGCACGGCCAGCGGACCCACACCAACGCCAGGACCCACAAGGGCCCCAGGCGGGCCATCGCGGGAAAGAAGAAGGCCACCAAGAAGTAGGCGGTTGCAAGGAGAAGATTCATGGCTAAGGGAAGCGGTGGAAAGCGGACCCCCCGGCGCGAAAAGAAGAACGTACCCATGGGGATCATCCACGTCAACGCCACGTTCAACAACACTCAGATCACCATTACCGATATGGAAGGCAACACCGTCGTGTGGGCCACGTCGGGGGGCAGCGGCTTCAAGGGCACCCGGAAGGGCACTCCCTTCGCCGCCCAGGTGGCCGCCCGGACCGTGGCTGAGAAGGTCATGGAGCACGGCATGCGCGAGGTGGATGTGCGCGTGAAGGGGCCCGGCGGCGGCCGCGAGTCCGCCATTCGGGCTCTGCAGGCGTCGGGCCTGAAGATCCGCTCCATCTGCGACGTGACGCCCATTCCGCACAACGGTTGCCGGCCGCCCAAGCGCCGGCGCGTGTGAGATAGGAGGACTGCCTTGGCTCGGTACCATGCTGCCGTTTGCCGTCTTTGCCGCCGGGATGCCGTCAAGCTCTTCCTCAAGGGCGACCGCTGCTTCAAGGAGAAGTGCGCCATCGAGAAGAGGAACACGCCCCCAGGTCAGCACGCGAGGCGTCGCGGGAAGCTCAAGGGCTACGGCCTCCAGCTCCGCGAGAAGCAGAAGATGAAGAGGATCTACGGCGTCCTCGAGCAACAGTTCCGCAACTACTTCAAGGAGGCCGACCGGCTCCGCGGCGTCACTGGCGAGAACCTGATCGGTCTGCTCGAAAAGCGCCTGGACAACGTGGTCTACCGCCTCGGTTTTGCCTCCTCCCGCCAGCAGGCGCGGCAGTGGGTCTCCCACGGTCACATCCGCGTGAACGGCAGGCGGGTGAACGTGGCCAACTACCAGGTGCGCCCCGGGGACGAGATCGGCCTCGCCGCCAACCTCGCCAAGAACGTCTTCCTGCTCGCCTCCGTAGAATCCTCCAGCGGCCGGGGCGTCCCCGAGTGGCTGGAGCTGGACCGGGAGAACCTCAAGGGTCGCGTGGTCCGGGAGCCCCAGCGGGCCGACGTCACCTATCCCATCGAAGAGCAGCTCATCATCGAGCTCTACTCGAAGTAAGGCCTAAGGAGAGCGGAAGCCCATGCAAGACTTTCAAATGCCCACTCTCATCGAGTGCAACATAGAAACCCTCACGGACCGCTACGGCGAGTTCGTGGCACAGCCCCTCGAGCGGGGGTGGGGCATCACGCTCGGCAACACGCTGCGGCGGATCCTCCTCTCCTCCATCGAAGGGGCGGCGCTCACGGCGGTGCGGATCGAGGGGATCCTGCACGAGTTCACCTCCGTCCCCGGCGTGATCGAGGACGTGACGGACATCGTCTTGAACCTCAAGGCCATCCAGTTCATCCAGCACTCCGACGACCCCAAGACCCTCCGCCTGTCGGTCAAGGGCCCCGCGACGGTGACGGCCAAGGACATCCAGCACGACGGCACCATCCGGATCCTGAACCCCGACGCCCCCGTCGCCACGCTCAACGAGGAGGGCTCTCTCACCATGGAGCTCCTGCTCAACAAGGGGCGCGGCTACGTTCCGGCGGAGGCGAACGGCGTCGCGGATCCCAACTTCATCGCCATCGACTCCATCCATTCTCCGGTGCGGAAGGTGAACTACGAGGTGACCGAAACGCGCGTCGGGGAGGCCACCGACTACGAACGCCTGAAGCTCGAGGTGTGGACCAACGGGGCCATCACTCCCCAGGACGCCGTGGCCAGGGCTTCGCGTCTGTTGACGGCGCACATGGAGCTGTTCGCCGCCCTCACGGGGCCGGACGCGGCGGTCATCCCGCAGGGGACCAAGCTCGCCGATCCGAACGAACTGGAGCGCCTGCTCTCCCGCCCCATCGCCGAGTTAAACGTCTCGGAGGGCGTGGCCAAGAGGCTCGGGGCTATGAAGTTCCAGACGCTCAGGGACCTGGTCAAGAAGACCGAGGGGGATTTGCGAAGCGTCAAGGGCTTTGGCGAGAAATCCCTCAAGGAGGTCTCGGCCGCCCTTGAGGAGATGAACCTGACCCTTGGCATGAACGTGTGAGGACGCTATGCGCCATCAGATAGACCATCGAAAGCTCGGCCGCACCACTGAACACCGGATCGCCATGCTCCGCAACCAGGCCGCGAGCCTGGTGCGGCATGACCGGATCCAGACCACCCTCGAGAAGGCCAAGGAGCTCCGCCGTTTCGTCGAGCGCCTCATCACCCTGGCCAAGAAGGACACGCTCCACGCCCGGCGGACGGCCGCCCGGCACATCCAGGACCCCGCGGTTCTGAAGAAGCTCTTCTCCACGCTCGGACCACTCTATGCGCAGCGCCCCGGGGGCTACACCCGCATCGTGAAGCTAGGGTTCCGCAAGGGCGACGGGGCGCAGGTCGCACTCATCGAGCTCGTGGACCGTGAGCCCAAGCTTGAAGAGGCCAAGAAGGGCAAGGGCAAGGGGAAGGGCGAGAAGGCCGCGAAGACCGCGCCGGAACCGCCCGCCGAAGAGGCCGCTGCAAAGAAGAAGGCCCGCGCCCCCAGAAAACCCAAGGCCGCGGCGGCCGAGGAAGCCACGAAGCCCGAGGCCGCACCCGAGCAGGCCGCGGAGCCGGCCCCGGAACCGAGCGAGGGAAAGCCCGGCGACCAGGCTTAGAGCTCTCCCGGCCGGAGGCAGCCCATGACCTCCCTCTTCCGCTCCGAGGGTGAGGCTCCGCCGCTGGCGGAGAGGGCCCGCCCGAAGCGCTGGGAGGACCTGGTGGGGCTGGATGCGGTCGTCGGCCCCGAGACGCCGACGGGTCGCGCCCTCGCCTCGGACAGCCTCGCGAGCACCATCCTCTGGGGCCCCCCGGGGGCGGGAAAGACCACCCTCGCGCGAATCATCGAACGTCACAGCCGGAGGCCCTTCGTGGGCCTCTCGGCCGTTTTATCCACCCTGAAGGAGGTCCGGGAGGTGATGGAGCGCGCGCGCACCCGCTGGCGCGGCGAGGGCACCCCGACCATCCTCTTCATCGACGAGATCCACCGCTTCAACAAGGCCCAGCAGGACGCCTTCCTGCCCTACCTCGAGGAGGGTTCCGTGATCCTTTTGGGCACCACCACCGAGAACCCCTCCTTCCACCTCACGCCGGCCCTGCTCTCCCGATGCCGGGTGGTCACCCTGGCCCCCCTGTCGGAGGAGCACATCCTGTCCGTTCTCAGGCGCGTCCAGGGGGAGGACGCCATCCTGGCCGAGAAGGGCCGGGCCGTTCCCGAGAGCGTGCTTCAGGAGCTGGCCCGGATGGCCGCCGGCGATGCCCGGTTCGCGCTGAACGCGCTGGAGGCGCTGGCCCTCCAGTATCCGGCGGACTCCTCCATGGAGCCGGCGGAGGCCAGGGCCTGGCTCACGAGCGGCCGGGTGCTCTACGACTGGGGCGGGGAGGAGCACTACAACCTCATCAGCGCCTACCACAAGTCCATCCGCAACTCGGATCCCGACGCCGCCCTCTACTGGCTTTTCCGGATGCTGGAGGGCGGGGAAGAGCCGCTCTACCTCGCCCGGCGGCTCGTCCGCGCCGCCTCCGAGGACGTGGGTACGGCCGATCCGCAGGCCCTGCGCAGGGCCCTGGACGCGAAAGAGGCCATCGACTTCCTGGGGATGCCGGAGGGCGCGCTGGCCCTGGCGCAGGCCACGGTCTACGTGGCCGTGGCTCCCAAGTCGAACCGCGTCTACGTGGCCCAGCAGGCGGTGGCCGCCGACCTCCGCAAGGGCCACCGCTATCCCGTTCCCATGGCCCTCAGGAACGCACCGACCCGGCTCATGGAGGAGGCGGGATACGGCCAGGGCTACCGCTACGCCCACGATGAGCCCGAAGGGATCGCGGACCTCCAGTGCCTGCCCCCGCAGCTCGCCGGAAGGCGGTACTATGTTCCCGGCGAGGCGGGCTTCGAGGCCCGCATAGGGCAGTGGATGGAGACCTGGCGGGAGCGCCGAAAGCGGGCCGCGGCCCGCTCACCGAAAGGACGACCATGAACCCCTCGAACAATGGCGTGAAGAGATGGCTCATCGTGACGGCCCTTGTGCTCCTCGGATGCCCCCCGCTCCTTGCCCAGCGGGTGCTCGTCTTCCCTCCGGCCCAGACCAGCGGGCCCGTCTCGGCGAGCTGGATCGGGACCGGGCTGGCGGTGGCCCTGGACGAGTCCCTCACGCGGGGCGGCGTCGCCAACATCCCGTACGACAACCTCAAACGGCTCTTCGAGCAGGAGGGGCTGGTGGAGGATCCCACCTTCGATCTGCCCGCCGCCGTGGCCTTGGCCCGCCAGCTCGGCGCCGGGGTCCTCTTCTTCGGCCGCTACTCGGTCACCGACACGACCCTGTCGGTGCACCTGGACGCCTACGACCTCAGGGGCAACCTCAGGCGCCTGAACGGCTGGGACGAGGAGGAGGACCTCCAGGGCCTGCTGGACCTCACCGGCAAGCTGGGGCACGACGTCTTCACGGTGCTGGACAAGCCCTGGGCGGGGCCTCCCAAGGTGAGCCCCCAGGCCTTCGAGAGCTACATCCGGGGGCGAATCTCCCCGGACCCCCTCCTTCAAGAGGTCTATTTCCGCAAGGCGGTGGAGCTAGAGCCCGATTACGACGACGCCAAGTGCTGCCTGGCGGTGGTTCTGAAGGACACCGGCCGCACAACGGAGAGCGCCGGCATCCTGGAGAGCCTGGAGAAGAAGAGCTACCCGAAGGCCTACCTGGGGCTTCTCACGCTGGCCGAGATCCGGATGGAGTCGGGGCGCCTGATCGAAGCCAGGCGCCTGCTCATGGCCTCCCTGAGGGCCTCCGAGGGTCCCGAGGCCCACCTGGTTCTCGCCAAGCTGGACCTGCGCCAGAAGAAGTTCAAGGAGGCCCAGGCGGAGCTCGTGATGGCCGAGCGCTTCGGAACCCACCAGAGCGAGATCGACGCTCTCCGGGCCCAGATCGACAGGGAGGCGGCCGCGGCCGCCCAACCCAAGGCCCCCGAAGCTCCGCAGGGGGGCTCAGCCCCGGCCGTCCAGGGAGGGGCAGGAGGCAAGCCCTGAAGGTCGCCATCCTTACGCTGGGCTGTAAACTGAACCAGGCCGATTCGGCGAGGGCGGCTGGGCGCATGCGGCCCCACTGCGAGGAGGCCCGGCGTCCCGAAGAGGCCGACCTCATCCTCCTGAACACCTGCACCGTGACCCACAAGGCGGACCGTGAGGCGAGGCAGGCTCTTCGGTGCCTGCGAAGGCGCAACCCCCACGCCCTGCTCGCGGTCATGGGCTGCTCCGTGCGGCGGGACCAGACGCCCTACAGGGCCATGCCGGAGGTGGACGAGGTCTTGGCCACCGATGAGGATCTCGCGGCCTTTCTGGACCGGGTCGCCGGTTCTGAGGGGGGGAGAGGGCACGCCTGCGTCCCCCACTTCGGCGATCGCACGCGGGCCTTTCTCAAGGTCCAGGAAGGCTGCAACTTCCCCTGCACCTACTGCATCATCCCCTCGGTGCGCGGCCCTTCCCGCTCCGTCCCGGTGGAAGTGGTGGTGGAGGATTTTCGGGCCCTACTGGATGTGGGGTATCGGGAGGTGGTTCTCACCGGCGTGAACACCGGGGAATACGGCAAGGATAACGGTTTCCGGGGAGGCCTGGAGGGACTGCTGGAGCGGCTCCTCGCGGTGCCGGGGCGGTACCGCATCCGCCTCAACTCCGTCGAACCCCGGGCGGTTACGCCGGGAATCCGGTCGCTCATGCGCCGGGAGGCGGCCCTCGCCAAGCACCTCCAGGTCCCCCTCCAGAGCGGTTCCGATACCGTCCTGAGGGCCATGCGCCGCAACTACCGCGCGGCCTTCTACGAGGAGCAGCTCCGGGCGCTCGCGGAGGAGGTGCCGGGCGTGGGCATCGGCGCCGACGTGCTGGTGGGGTTTCCCACGGAGAGCCCGACCGATTTCGAGGCGACCCTGGCCCTCCTGGAGCGCTCCCCCGTCGCCTTCGTCCACGCCTTCACCTATTCGCCCAGGCCCGGAACCGCCGCGGCAGCCATGCCCTCCATCCCCCAGCGGGAGGCCGCGGAGAGGACCCGCCGCGTCCGGGCGCTCGGAGAACACAAGCGCCTTGCCTTCGCGGCCCGGTTCGTGGGCCGCCCCCTGTCCGCCCTGACCCTGGCCCCGGCGGCGGATCGGGGCCGGGCGCTCACTGAGAACTTCCTCCACGTCGCCCTTCCCCGCCCCGAGGAGCCGAACCGCTTCGTGACGGTGGCCCTCCGGTCGGTCGGGAGCGAGGGACTCGCCGCCCAGCTCGTGGAGGCCTGAGCGCTCCCAGGCTCTTTACGTCAGCTTCCCCTCAGCAGTCTCCAGCCCAGATGGGAGAGGCCGAATCCGCGGCGGCTGCGGGCGATCCACTCCGTCAGCCAGGGCTCGCGCTCGCCCCAGCCGGTGGCGTAGCCATCCGCCAGGGCCTCCCAGCAGCCTTCGGGCCAGGGCAGGGAGCGCAGGTAGTGGAGCTTGTGCAGGGAGCGGCTCAGGCGCAGGAGGTTGCGGCCCCTGGGGCCGGCGGGTGGCGGACCGGGCTCGAGCCTGGAGTGGCGCAGGTCCAGGAAGAGCGCCGCCCCCCCCTCGTCCAGCAGCAGGTTGCCGGCGTTGAGATCGCCGTGGAGCAGGCCGGCCCGGTGGAGCCGGCCCACCGCCGCCCCGGCCGTCCGGAGCTGCTCCGGCCCCAGCCGCCCCTCCGTCCAGAGCCCCAGGAGGGAAGGCGCCTGAGGGACCGCCCGCGAGAGGGTGAAGACGGCGAACAGGGGTCCCGCCGGGCGGAACACCTGGGCGTAGGGCTGGGGTGCCAGCTTCGCCTCCGCCAGCCGGCAGGCCATCTCCCACTCGGCGAGGAAAGGGCCCTCCAGCAGATAGAAATCGGGAAGGATGCGCCCCGCCAGCCCGCCCCGCCGCTCCCGCTTCAGGATCACCCGCTGACCGGCCACATCGAGCAGCCGGGCCGTCCCCCGGCCGCCGGCCAGGGGCTCTCCCGCCGACCACAGCTCCTCGGGAGCCTCGTGCTCAAGCCTCTCCCGCACCTCGGCGGGCGTCATCGGGTGGAAGCGCCGAAATTCCTTCATCCCGCCAGCATAGCCAGGCAAGAGCCGCGGGACAAGGGCGGCGCGAACTCGCGATATCCGTAGGACCGAGGGTACAATAAGGAGGCGCGCGGCCCTCACGGCGGTGCGCGGGAGGTGACACGATGCCCAAATTGCTCGTGATCGGGGGAATGGCGGCTGGCATGAGCGCGGCAAGCAAGCTCCGGCGGATGCGGCCCGAGTGGGAGGCCACCGTCCTCGAGGCGGGGCCCGACCTCTCCTACGGCGCCTGCGGCCTGCCCTACGTGGTGGGGGGCATCACGCCGAGCTTCGACGACCTGAGCGCCCTGGACCCCGAGGAGATCCAGCGGCGCGGCATCGAGGTGCGCCTGCGCCAGCGAGTCGTGGAGCTCATGGAGGGCAAGAAGCGGGTCCGCGTGGAGGACCTGGCCTCCGGCCGGACCGCCGAGGAGGACTACGACGCCCTCCTCATCAGCACGGGGAGCACACCGGTGCTGCCCGATCTGCGCGGCCTTTCGGGCGACAACCTCTTCACGCTCCACGACCTGCCCGACGGCCGCCGCCTCACCACCTTCATCGAGGCGGTCCGCCCCCGCTCGGCGCTCATCTGGGGCACGGGCTACATCGCCCTGGAGATGGCCGAGAACTTCGCCGCCCGAGGCATGGCGGTGACCCTCATCAACCGCTCCACGCGCCTCCTCAAGAACCTGGTGGAGCCGCTGCGCGACCGCCTCCTGCGGGAGCTGGAGGAGCGCGGCGTCCGCCTCCTCTTGGAGACACAGGTGCTGGAGGCGCTGGGCGCGAACGGCCGCCTCCTGGCCCTGCGCACCGACCGGGGCGAGCTCGCCGCCGACCTCTTCCTCATCGCCACGGGGGTGAGGCCCGCCACCGATTTCCTGCGCGGCTCGCCGGTCCCGCTGGCCCGAAACGGCGCCATCCAGGTGGACGAGACCTGCGCCACGGGGGTGCACGGCGTCTGGGCGGCGGGGGACTGCTGCGAGGTCCGCCACCTGGTGACGGGCCGGCCCGTCTACATCCCCCTGGGCACGACGGCCAACAAGATGGGCCGGGTGGCGGGCACCAACATCGCCGGCGGGCGCGAGCGCTTTCCCGGCGTGGTGGGCACGGCTATCACGCGGGCCTTCGGCCTGGAGGTGGGCGTCACCGGTTTGGACCCGGCCCAGGCCCGGGAGGCGGGCTTCGACCCCGTTGAGGCCTGGATCGAAGCGGGCAGCCGCGCGGGTTACTACCCCGGCGGTGGCGGCGTCCTCGTTCACCTCACCGCCGACCGGCGCGGGCGCCTGCTGGGCGGGCAGGTCTGCGGCCCGGAGGGGACCAAGGGGCGCGTCGACACCCTCGCCGCCGCGCTGACCTGCGGGATGAAGGTGGAGGAGCTCTCCATGCTCGACCTCGCCTACGCGCCGCCCTTCGCCCCCGTCTGGGACCCGCTCCTCGTCGCCGCCGGCGTCCTCAAGGGCAAGCTCGAGCGGTAGGCCCCTCGCCGGCGCCTCGCAGGAGCCCTCCCCGGCGCGATGCGTCAAAGGGGCTCCCGCCTCACCGCGGCGAGCCGCCGGGCGCCTCCGGCGCCCTGGCCAAGACGCGGCGCCACCGGGGCGAAAGGCGCTCCAGCATGGAGCGTCACCCCGTGGCCTCCTCCAGCGGTTTCCTGACTCGGGGTCTCGGCATCTCCTGCCCCCGCGCCTTCCTCCCCGCCGCCGCGCGCGTCCTGGCACGCCCTTCGGGCGGCCGGCTCTCGTGCCTTCGAAGGACCGTCCCCACCCCCTCGAAGAGTGCGCCGACGGCGGCGGACCTTCTGTGTCGTCAGGCGTCGGCGCCCACATCCTCAGCGTACCTTGAGTACGCTCGCGGTGTGGTCACCTCACCTTCCTCACATAAGGCCCACCGGCGTCGGGACGCATGCCGCCCCTGCGGGGCGGGCGAGATGCACCATACGGGGCCACCCCAGGCCGTCGCCGCGGTCAGCAGTGCCTTTGACGGAATTCCTCGAAGTCCTCAAACACTTTCTGCCCTTTAGCGTTGAGATTGCGGCCAACCTTGCTCTTTAGGATTCTGCCTTGCAGATACTCCGCTACATCTTCGAAGCGGTGCGCCGGAATGTTCGGAAGGGCGGCCTTGAATTCCCTCTTGATGGAACCGTGGAGAATCGCGTAGTTTATCTGGTCCTTTCCCACTTCTGATCGCTTGAATTCATGGTATCTGTCGACTAGATAGCGGCAATATCGAAGCTTACAGGGCGCTGCCCCCAGGGAGTCCGGTGCCGGCAGTAGCTTCGGCTTCCCTCGACCACTGGTCCGGATGTTCACGGTGGCACCCACAGCCACCGTGCTTTGATGCAAGTCGCCTTGGATCTCCACGATAGGCGCCGTGCCCTTGCTTTGCTCGCGGCGAGTTGACGGCACCGGCTGCAGGGCCTTTCTGGCAAGGGCCTCAGCAGTAGATATCGTTCCCCTGTGGATCTTTTCGTGGCAGGTTGGACACACTGCGATCTAGTTCTCCCAGTCGTCGGAACCGCCCTCGGAAACAGCGGTGAGGTGGTGCGGTTGCAGGATGCTAACGTCGTCCTCCGGGCAAAACGAGCACCGGTTGCCCGCGAGGTGAATGACCTTTCGCCTAACGAAATCGGATACTGTTCTTCTCTTAACCCTCAGTGCCATAGGACCCTCCTCTAAGCAGCAATTGCTCCCAACCTTTTCGACCCGGCGGCTAGTGCCTCGCTGCTAACGGATAACTAAACACTCTTCCCCGCCCTCTCGCGGTTGAGGGCGAGGAGGCGTTGGAGGATCTGCTCGTCGGGGAGGTCGGGGGGCCAGGCGTAGGCGGCGGCGACGGCGGCGTCGAGGGTTTGGTGCGCGTTGGCGAGCCAAGTGGGGCGCTGGTTGTAGAGGCCGGTGAGGGTGCGGGCCTTGAGGGCCACGGCGCTGGCCTCGTCCCTGGGGACGAGACGGGGGTAGCGGACGGTGCCGATGCCGCGCGCGTCGGGCTCCGTGACGAAGCGGCCCCAGGGGCCCTCCGCGGAGCCGGGGAAGGTGAGGATCTCCTCCCGCGTCCACTCGGGCGGGTTGAGCCAGCCCTCCCGGAGGCGGTTCAGCTCCCGGGCGGCGTCGGCGATGGCCCGCACGCGCGGGTCCTCCGCCGGCTCGTGTCCCGGCGGCCAGGGGAAGGGGAAGGTCTCGAAGCAGGTCGTGGGGGTGTAGCGGGGCCTTGTCTCCAACCGCGTGCCCAACTTCAGCGCCCACGCCTCGTGGAAGCGCGAGTGGAGGAGGGCGAAGAGATAGTCGTCCGAGCCGGCAAAGGCGAAGACCTGGTGGTCCGGCAATGTGGGCGATCGCATCCAGGTGAAGAGCCGATGCTTGGAGACGGCCACCGTGGACAGGAAGCGCGGCACGTTCGCCAACGCCTCCCGCATGTCCAGCCTGGCTCGTTCATGTTGCCACCAAATCCCAACCGTACTTCGCGACTTATCCCGTTCCGGTTTCACCCGCTCGCGCACGTACTCGAAGGGAGCCTCGTACCGGGCCGCAGCCTCCTCGGCAATCGCCGCGCCGAAGTCCACGATCCACAGGGAGCGCGGCCGGCCCGTCACGTCCAAGCCGTTGACCCAGGGCACGACCACGTCCGAGTTGGGTCGCCCGTGCGGGTTGGGCCTCTGAAGCCAGTCGAGGGCGCGGGCCTCGGGAATATCGAAGGGCCCCCTCTTGGTGTCGCCCATGTAGGCGAGGCCCCGGTTCTCGGGAAGCCGCGCCGCCTGGGTGGTGTCCGCCGCGGCGGTGAGGTTGGCGTGGATCACCGGCACGGCCTTTCCGTCCAGGAGGCGCGCCGTCTCCTCCCCCCGGTCGAAGCCCACCATGCTGACGTGGACGTTGGCGCCGTCGAGGATCCACGGGCGGTCGCTCTCGGCGAAGAAGATCTCGCCCGTCTCTTTGATCCGCTCCAGGACCTTGCGGTTGGCCCCGCCGCGGATGCCCTGGGTGGCGAGCAGGTCGGCGCGCCGGCAGCGCCCCGCCTCCACCTGGTCCCTCGCCTTCTCGAACCAGTAGGCGCACAGGTCGGCCTCGCGCGGCACGCGGCCGTCCCACAGGGCGAAGAGCCGGTCCACGTACGAATCGCCCAGCTCGCGCCTCAGGATCTTCCCCCCCAGGAAGGGCGGGTTGCCGACGATGCAGTCGGCCTCGGGCCACTCGGGCTCCTTCGGATGATCCGGGTCGCCCAGGTCGAGGATGGCGTCGCGGCAGAGGAAGTGGCGCTCCAGCGATTCGAGGACGGGGTCGTGGGGCAGGCCGAAGCCGTTGGCGCTGATCCACTGGAGGTAGCCGATCCAGACGGTCATCTAGGCCAGCTCGTGGGCGTAGGGGTTCACCTCGATGCCGTAGAGCTGGTGCGGGTGGACCATGGGCAGGAACTGACCGAGCCCTCGCCCCACGGCCCAGACGCCGA
This sequence comes from Acidobacteriota bacterium, assembly GCA_049967655.1. Classification (GTDB taxonomy): domain Bacteria; phylum Acidobacteriota; class UBA4820; order UBA4820; family DSQY01; genus DTPS01. The sequence continues at coordinate 46,872 of JBMFSH010000012.1, read as the reverse complement.
CCTCCTTCTCCAGGTCCTTGAGCTTCTGGAGCGTCACGTAGAGGAAGTTGCCCGAGCCGCAGGCCGGGTCCAGGACGGTGAGGGTGTGCAGCTCGAAGAGGAAGGCGCCCGCGATGCCCGAGGCCCTGTCGCGGATGCGCGCGGCGGCCTGCGGCGTGAGGGCCTTGCGGCCCGGCCGGCGGTCGAGGGCCGCCAGGGCCTCCTCGGCCCGCGCGCGCACCTCCTGCCAGCGGCGGCGAAGGGGCGCCATGACCACGGGCTCCACCAGGGCCTCGATGTCGGCGCGGCTCGTGTAGTGGGCGCCGAGCTGGGAGCGCTTGTCCGGGTCGAGGCCCCGCTCGAAGAGGGTGCCGAAGATGGAGGCGTCCACGGCGCTCCAGTCCAGGGCGGCGGCCCGGTCGAGGATGGCCAGCTCCCCCTCCTCCAGCGGCAGGACGGGCCCGTGGGCGAAGAGCGAGCCGTTGAACCAGCGGATCGTGTCCATGCCGAAATCGCCGCCCTTGGCCATGGCCTCGAAGAGGTCCGAGACGAGCTTCTGGAAGCGGGGCGGATCGTCCCGGGTCTTGTGGAGGAGGCGCGAGAAGAGCGCCTCGGGCAGCAGGCCGATGTCCTCGGCGAAGAGGCAGAAGACGAGGCGGTCGAGGAAGCGCGCCACCTGGGCCGGCTGCTCGCCTCGGGCGCGCAGGCGCTGGGCGATCTCGCCGATGTGGGCGGCGGCCTCGGTGGTGATGGAGGCGCTGGTGGCGCCGGGGCGGAGCTTCTCCGGGTCGAAGAAGAGGGCGTGCAGAATCTCCCGGCTGCGGGGCATGTCCAGCTCCACGAGGCGCAGCGCGTGGACCTCGGTGCGCGTCCCCGTGAAGTTGGTGTGGATCTCCAGGCGGTCCATGTCGCACACCACGAGCAGGGGCGGGTTCTCCAGCGCCTCCCGGTACTGGAGGAGCTGGCCGTAGGCCTTGGCGAGGTTGGCGTGGCGGCCCTTGTACTCCCAGCCGAAGAAGCCCCGCTTCCAGACGTCCGCCCAGCCGTCGCCGCCGTCGGTCTTGGCCGCGCCGCGCTCGAAGGTGAAGGACTCGCCCGTCTTGTCCACCTCCGCCGGCTTCGGGTGGCCCACCAGCTCGCACAGGTCCAGAAAGTGCTGCTGGCACGCCGAGCGCTCCGACAACGCCGCGTCCCGCCACTTGTGGATGAACTCGATGGGTGTCATGAAGTCCTCCGGAGATGACTTCAGCATACCACACCACGGGCGGGGGACGTGACTTGTACGGAGGAGGGGCGGTAAGACAGGGAGGGGTTTCAACACAGAAACCATTGATATGTGAAGAATTGGGGACCATACATACCATCAACTAGCTCGTTGCCTGGAAAGGAGGTTTGTATGGTTCGTCTCGGCGGCACCACGGTCATTCTCACGGTTACCCTGCTTACTCTTGTACTGAGCCTGGGAACATACGCTCAAACCGAGCTGCCCTGGTACTGGTGGGACGCAAGCCCTACCATCCCACAGACTTATGGGAAGTGTTCCTCCCTGCGCGCAGTGCCACTTGACTTCGACGCCTTTCAGGTAGGGTGCTACGACCTCTACACCGGATTACCGCTGAATTGCCACGAGGACTGGACAGAGTTCTTTTCCACAGATGGCCTGCAAGATCCCGCCACGATTCTGTATTACGAAGGCGGTCACGTCCACCCGCGCTCGGGCGACGTCGCCATGACGACGGGCGGTCTGTATTCGGATCTCTCGGGTGTTGCGGATACGAACACCTTCACCGGCGACACCGGCGGACAAATATGGACAGGCTACAAGTACCATCCACAGTGCTCCGGAGTGGTTCGAATCACAGCCCGGTGCATCGCTCCCCTAACTACCACATTGTTCCTGACGACTGCTGGCACGTGGACCCTTCCGACCCCAGCGGCCGCACGGGCTACTCTCAAATGGGCGTCCGGCTTCACGTGGACGGGCTTGTCGAACTCCCTTCGGATCCCTCTCTCGTGGTTGTCCGTAATGCCGGGGATCATCCTGTGGGTGATTACGTGAAACCAGCGATGGCCAAAAAGCTGGTGCAACTCGCCCAGAATTACCGGGCCAGCTACCACAACATGACGGGGTGTGGGTCAGGCTTTCCTTCAACGATATGAGCCTTCCCTGGGGGGGTATTTTGGATTTCCAGGACAACTGGGACTGCCCACATGAGCTCCACCGGGTGGGCACGTCCGCCGACGTGAACCACTGCTGCCCCGTGGATCGGGGGCGGAGCGGCAGCCCGCGTTCAGGAGAACCTTCTCAATCGCCTCGCAGCAGCCCTGCTGCTTACTCGCTATGAAAAACAAGAAATCCACTATGAATTGGTTGGAGGCTGAGCCATGGTTACAAAATTTTGTGGGCGTACTGCTTGCCTGGGCTGGCTCATGGTCTCTCTGTTCTCGGTGGCGCTTCGGGCGCAGCCCGTACCGCCAGTGTTTCAAGGCATAACCATACAAGTGGCAGTCACCGAGGATCCCAATTCAGGCTCGTACATGTACGGATATACCTTGACCAACCCAGCCTCAAACACCGCAGAGCTCTCGGATTTTGAGATTGTCGTAGGCGGGGCAGAAACCTCCGTCACGCTCGGTTCGTCGGCAGGCTGGGCACCAATAGGTATTGTCTCGAATCCCCCTCAACCACCTTTCGTTCTCGTGCCCAATCAGCCCTTCGTGGACTGGGCGATGTGGGATGATATGCCCAACCCGCCATCACCTGGTACGAGTGCCGGTCCGTTCAGCTTCCAGTCGCCGCGGCCACCCACCATTCGTGAAGCGTGGATCAACCCATGGATCCAACCCTACCTCGATGCATTGGCTACCTACGAGGGGGGGGAGTTGCTCCCCAGCGAATCGGATCCGATCAATCTCAGCTATATCCGAAAAGTTCAGACCCTTGGTCCCTTGGGTGTGGATCCAGGCTCGTTTGCTCATTGGAACGAATTCATTAGCGATGTTGCCACCGCCGGCCAGCTTGGATGGATTTCGGATGCGGCCTTGCTCTCGACGATTCAATCCAACCTTTCCGCCGCCCGTCAAGCGGCGGTAGCGCAGGACCAAGCCATGGTGAACGCGAAGCTCCAGGCGGTGATCGATGCGACTCAGGCCGCGGCGCCCTCGCAGCGCACGAGCGAGGGCTACGCGCTCGTGTACTACAACGCCCTCTACCTGCAACAGAATCTTCCTTGGCCCTGCGCGCCCAAGCTCACCCTGACACCGGCGTCAGCCACGCATGCGATTGGCCAGCCACATACCGCGACGGCCATGTTGGTGAATGTCGCCAACGGCCAGCCCATCGCGAACAACTACGTCGACATTGAGGTGACCGACGGCCCACAGCGCGGCCAGGGAACCCACGGGACCACGGCGGGCGACGGGACCTTCAGCTTTACGTATACAGGTACCAAGGTCGGTGTGGACACCTTGCGGGCGAACACGGGAATGTTGTACGCCCGGCAGGGCGCAGCCACGAAAGGAAAGGGCACACCTACCGGAAAGAGCCACGGACGACAAGGCGAGTCGCTCACCGATTGCACAGCCAACGGTGTCTTCTCGGAACCCGTCACGGTCTCCTGGACGGGTGGACCGGATCTCACCGTGCCAATCTTCATTCCCCCGCTGCTCATCTCCGCCCCGGGCCAGACCTTTTACATTACCGAGACGACGATGAACATAGGGATTCTCCCCGCCGGCCCGAGCATCACGCGATATTACCTCTCGACCTCGAGTCCGGTCGATCCGGCAACCGCGACGGTCGTCGGGGAACGCGCCATCCCTGCCCTCGCCCCTGGCGAGAAGAGCTCGGTGGAAACGGCGCCCTACGTCATTCCGCCGAACCTGCCCGCTGGCAATTACTACCTCGACGCCTGCGCGGACGCGGACCACCAGGTCTTCGAGACGAACGAAAGCAACAATTGCGCGTCGAACCAGCTTCAAGTGGCGACCGGCGTGATGCCTCCTAACCGCCCTCCCGATTGCAGCCAGGCCTCGGCAAGCCCGGCCCTGCTCTGGCCCCCCAACCACAAGCTGGTCTCCATCGCGATCACGGGCGTCACCGATCCGGACGGCGATCCGGTGACCATCCAGATCACCGGCATCACGCAGGACGAGCCCACCAATGGCTTGGGCGACGGAGATACGTGCCCCGACGGCTTTGGAGTGGGTTCTGCCCAGGCGCAGGTGCGCGCCGAGCGCTCGGGGACGGGCAACGGGCGTGTGTATGCCATCTCGTTCACCGCCGGCGATGGGAAGGGTGGCACTTGCAGCGGCACCGTGAGAGTTGGCGTTCCGCACGATCAGAAGGATACGCCCATTGACGACGGGCAATCTTACGATTCCACGAGATGCCCGTGAAGAGCTGCTCACCGCAGCCCTGGACGGGCGAACCCCCAGGACGCCCTGGGGGCTCGCTCTCTCCGAAACCTGCGAGCGCCATGGGGGACAGAGGGTCTGCTTTGCCTTTCTGACGTCCTTCTGTTAGGACGGCGCCATCCAATCATCGGTTCCAAGGGGGCGGCGGAGCGTGAGGCCGCGCCGGATGTGGGGAACGGGCGCGTTCGTGGAGGGGAAGGTCGCATGGCTAACGGCGAACAGGAGCTGGTTGTCATCGGGTCGAGGTTCTCGGCGCAGCGGATGATCGAGCAGGGCGGCGTGTCGGTGGCGGTGGCTAGGGCGCACGCGAAGGAGCTGGCGGACAAGTTCCCGCCGGCCAAGGTGGACGAGCTGGAGAAGCTCCTGGAGGAGATCCGCGCCGCCTTCGGGACTCAGGCGGATGCCAAGACCGCCTTCAGCACGGGCAACGTCCCCGTGAACCAGAGGATCGACGAGGCCAAGCGGTGGATCAGCGAGGTCATGAGCGCCGCCGACAACGCCTTCGAGGAGGAGCCGGAGATCGGGGACCCGTTCCACAAGGCCGGGAAGCTCGGCCGGCGCATTCCATCCCCCCGGGCTCCGCCCGGCCTGCCGGGGGTGTCCCACGGGATGACGGGGGAACGGTGCGCCAGAAACGGGAGACCTTGCTCCTCTGCTCCTCCGCACCTCTGCCCTACCTCTTGCCCATCCACAAATCGGCGGCGGCGACGAGGAAGAGGCCGATGGCGATGTAGCCGTTGACGGTGAAAAAGGCCTTGCCGAGGCGGCTGAGGTCGCCGGGCTTGACGAGGCTGTGCTCGTAGAGGAGGAGGAGGAGGGTGGCGGCGACGCCGGCGTAAAAGAGCCATCCGGCGCCGGCGCCGAGGCCGGCGGCGATCAGGCAGGCGACGGTGGCGAGGTGGGCGGCGGTGGAGAGGCGGAGGGCGGGCCGCACGCCGTAGCGCGCCGGGAAGGAGTAGAGCCCCTTCTCGCGGTCGAAGGCGAGGTCCTGGAGGGCGTAGAGGAGGTCGAAGCCGCCGATCCATGCGGTCATGGCGCCGCAGAGCCACCAGGCGGGGGCGGAGCCGTGCAGGGTCCCCGTCACGGCGATCCAGGCGCCGGGGGCCGAGATGCCGTCGGCGAAGCCGAGGAAGAGGTGGCAGAAGACGGTGAAGCGCTTGGTGAGGGAGTAGCCGAGGAGGACGGCCAGGGCGAGGGGGGCCAGGGCGAGGCAGAGGGGGTTGAGCCGCCAGGCGGCGAGCAGGAGCAGGAGCACGCACGCGGCGAGGAAGCCCCAGGCGAAGGGGAGGGAGACGGCGCCGGTGGAGAGGGGCCAGCGGGAGGTGCGCGGGTTCTCCACGTCGTAGCGGCGGTCCGCGATGCGGTTGAAGGTCATGGCCGCCGAGCGCGCCGCCACCATGGCCAAAAGGATCCAGCCGAAGGTCCGCCAGGAGGGCCAGCCGCGCGCGGCCCAGAGCATGGCGAGCAGGGCGAAGGGCAGGGCGAAGATGGTGTGGTGGACCTTGATCATGTCCAGGACGGCCCAGAGCCGCCGCCCGAAGTGTCTCAGGCCCATCGCGTGGAGAGGGCGGAGGGCAGGCCCAGGTGGTCGAAGAGGCGCATGAAGAAGTGGTCCATCAGGGCCTCGACGGAGGCCGGCCTCTGGTAGAAGGCGGGGATGAAGGGGGCGATGAGGGCGCCGGCCTCGGCCAGGGTGGCGAGGTTCCGCAGGTGGATCAGGGAGAGGGGGGTCTCGCGGGGGACCAAGATGAGGGGGCGGCGCTCCTTGAGGGCCACCTCGGCCACGCGGTGGCAGAGGGTCCTGCCGGCGCCCGAGGCGACGGCGCCCACCGTGGACATGCTCGCCGGAATGATGACCGTGCCGTCCACCGGGAAGGAGCCCGAGGAGACGCAGGCGTCGAGCTGCTCCTCCTGGTAGAGGTGCAGCTTCTCCCGCCCGGTCAGCCCCTTGAGCATCTCGGGAAGCTTCCTCCCCTCCTCGCGGGAGGCCACGAGGGCGAAGGCGCGCGAACCCACGAAGTGCACGGCCCCGACGCCGGGATGGGCCAGGAGGTGGCCGAGGAAGCGCACCGCCAGGCGCGCGCCGCTGGCGCCGGTGGCGGCCACCACCAGCGTACGGCCGGAGGGTTCGGGTTCGGAGGGCTTCGCTCTTTGGGCCACGGGCTCACCTCGCTCCACGGCTTTTTACCCCGCGGCCGCGGAGCTGTCAACCGGAAGGCGGCCCCGCGGCCGCGGCGGCCCCGGAGCCGGGCGCCCGGCCTCCTCGCGGCAGAGCGCCATGGCTGCCCCGAGCCCCGCCACCTTCAGCCCCTGTCCTCCCAGGTTCTGGAGCAGGGCCAGGAGCACGCGGAGCCCCACGAGCCACAGGCTCGCCCGCGGAATCCAGGAGAGGAGCTCGATCGGGGCGTCCAGCGCGGCGAAGAGCCCCGCCAGGATGAGGGCGAGGAGGAGGCCGATGCCGAAAAGGGCCAGCACCGGGAGGGGCCGGCTCCGGAAGAGCCGGGTGGCCCTCGCCACGCTCCGGCCGGGCGGGAGGTCGAAGAGCACGAGGCAGGCCAGGGCGTAGCGGGCGTGGACCTTGAGGAGCACGAAGAGGGGGACCTCGGCCACGGCCAAAGCCCCGGCGCCGAGGAGCCCGGCATAGGTCGCCCACGGGTTCGGGCGGAGGAGGGCGTGGAGGGCGAACCCCGCGAGGGGAACGGCCGCCGCCAGGGCCAGGCCGGCGAGCGAGTAGTAGGAGGCGAGCAGGCTCACGGCCCAGACTCGCCGGCGGGCCTCTTCGCGGAACTCGGCATAGCGGAAGCAGCGGAAGGCCTTCGAGTAACCGAGGCGGGAGGAGGAGGCCGGCCCCTCCGGAGGCAGGCGCAAGAAGGCCGAGGCGAGAAGGCCGGCGAGGCCCGCCTGGACGTACAGGTAGGGCAGGCAAAGGAGGGCCACCCAGAGGAGGAAGAGGGCGGCGAGGAGGAAGAGGGACGGCAGGCGGGGGATGAGCACCTCCAGCACTCGAAGCAGAAGGGCATCGGGGCTCTCGTGTCGGAGGCCGGAGGCCCACAGGGGATGGAAGAGGTAGAAGGCCCCGGCGGCCAGGGGGGCGAGGGAGCCGACGCCCAGCACGAGGGCTGCGCCCCACTGCCAGAGGGGGAGCTCGGGGTTGGAGACCGTGATCTTGATCCCGGCGAGGTAGAGGCGGAGGGGGGAGAGCGGGGCCTTCACGCGGCGAGTATAGCGCGGGAGCGAGGTCCAGGTGGAGGTGGGGCCCCATCGGGCTTTGCCCGTGGGGCGGGGAGGGAATGGCCCTCCCCGCCCAGGAGACAACGCCTTTCCCCGGTGAACCCGAACAGCAGCCGGAGGCACCCGCGCTCCATCGCGGAATTTGGAGGCGCGAAGGAGAGGCTGACCACAGAGACGCAGGGGCACAGAGGGAACCGGTTCAGGCTGAATGGAAGAGGGGGCGCTCCTCGCGGGTTAAAATAAAAAAAGGGGGATTCACCGCCGCGAGACGGCGGCACCCCTCATAGAGGGAGAGGCGACCATGCTGGAAAAGGGCCAGAAGCTACCACTCTTCAAGCTTCCCGACCAGGACGGGCGGGAGAGGTCATTCTCCGATCTGACGGGGCCGAAGGGGCTCGTGCTTTACTTCTACCCGAAGGACAACACCCCCGGCTGCACCCTGGAGGCCCAGGGCTTCCGTGACCGCTTGGAGGAGTTCCGGAAGCTGGGCTACGCCGTGGCCGGCGTCTCCAGGGACTCGGTCAAGTCCCACGCGGCCTTCATCGAGCGGCACCAGCTCCCCTTCACCCTGCTGAGCGACGTCGAGGGTACCCTCAGCGAGGCCGTGGGGGCCTGGGGCGAGAAGGTGCTCTACGGGAGGCGCTCCATGGGCATGATCCGGAGCACCTTCGTGGCGGGGCGCGACGGCACGCTCCTGAAGGTCTATCCGAGGGTCAGCGCCAAGGGCCACATGGACAAGGTCCTCGTGGACCTCAGGGGGCTGGTCTAGGCATGGCTTTCTGGCTTCTCAAGAGCGATCCCGAGGAGTACGGTTGGCACGATCTTGTGCGCGAGGGGCGCACGGCCTGGACCGGCGTGCGCAACTTCCAGGCCCGCAACCACCTGCGCGCCATGCGGGAGGGGGAGCTTTGCCTCTTCTACCACTCGGGCGGGGAGCGGAGCGTGGTGGGAACGGCGAAGGTGGCGCGGGAGGCCTACCCGGACCCGACGGCCGAAGCGGGCGATTGGGCCTGCGTGGACCTGGAGCCGGTGAGCCCGCTTCCGCGCCCCGTGGATCTGGCGGCCATGCGGGCCGACCCGGCCCTGGGCGGCATGGTGCTTCTCCGGCAGTCGCGCCTCTCCGTGAGCCCCGTGACCCCCTCCGAGGTCAGGCGCCTTTTCGAGTTGGGCGGCGCACCTCCCTCCGTTTGACTCCCGCCCTCCACCTTCCTACACTCGGGTGGGGCTCTTCGTGCCGCGCCTTCAGGCCGGGGGAGAAGGGCCCCTCACCCGGAGGGATCCGCCCATGCACCTGCCCGAGACACGCCCCGCGCCTTCGCGAACGGACTCGCCCGCGACGGGCGCGCTCCTCCTCACCGTGCTCCTCCTCCTGCCCCTCGGCTGCGCCCCCGCGCGGCCGCCCGTGGCCCAGCCGCCGCAGGCCATGCGGAGCGTCCCGCCCAAGGTGGGCCTCGCCCTCGGCGGCGGCGGCGCCCGGGGCTTCGCCGAGATCGGCGTCCTGCGCGTGCTGGAGCAGGAGAAGATCCCCGTCGACCTGGTGGTGGGAACCTCCGTGGGCAGCCTCGTGGGCGCCATGTACGCCGATTCGGGCCGGGTGCTCGACGCCGAGTTCATGGCCGTGGCCGTGAAGGAGTCGGACCTCTTCGACTACAGCGCCCTCTCCTTCTTTTCCGGCGGCTTGGTCCAGGGCCAGGGGCTGGAGTCCTTCCTCCGCACCCACCTGAAACACGCCAACATCGAGGAGATGAAGGTGCCCTTCGCCGCCGTGGCCGTGGATCTGTCCACGGGAAGGCCCATCGTGTTTCAGCGGGGGTCGGTGGCCCGGGCCGTCCATGCCTCCTGCGCCATTCCGGGAGTCTTCGTCCCCGTTCAGATCGGGGAGGCCACCTACGTGGACGGCGGGGTAGTGGACCCGGTCCCCGCCGACGTGGCCCGGCAGCTCGGGGCCGGCGTGGTCATCGCCGTGGCCATCCCCCGGGGGCTCCCCCTGAAGGCCCCCGGCAACGCCCTGGAAGTGGCCTACCAAGGGGTGGCCATCATGCAGGAGCAGATCACCCAGTGCCGCCTGCGGGAGGCCGACGTGGTCATCCGGCCCGACGTCTCGGGCGTGGCCTTCGACGACTTCACCCAGAAGAAGCGGCTCATGGAGGCGGGCGAAGCGGCGACCCGGCAGCTCCTGCCGGAGATCCGGGCGGCCATCGCCGCCAAGACGCGCCTCGTTCCGGTCGACCCCTCCGCGCCCGAGGCGGGCGCCGGGCGGACGCCATGAAACCCGCGGTGGCGAGGTGGGCCGCCGTGCTCGGCCTGTTGCTCGCGGCCGGCTGCTCCCAGATGAAGACGGGGCCGGTGAAGGACCTGCACGCGCTGGAGACCCTGGGCGGCTACCGGTTGCAGGTGCAGACCGACTCGCCCGAGCTGGAGGTGCCCATCCGCCTCATGGTCGTCCAGGCCTTTCAGCCCTACCTGCCCATCGGGGGCAGCGGAGCCCAGGGCGAGGTGCAGGTGGTCTTCCACAGCTCCGCCGGGCTGGCCACCTCCTTGCCCGACGGTTCGGAGAGCACAGCCGTCCCGTCCACCGGGCCCTCCAGCCAGCCGACGGCGGAGGCGGGGCCGCCGGCCTCGCGGCGCTGGCTGGATGCCACCATGAGCGTCGTGATCAAGGACCCGGCCGGCAAGGCCCTCTGGTCGGCCGACTACCGTTTTCGGGGCCGCTGGTCGCTCGCCGGCTTCTTCGTGGCGACGCCCGAGCAAGCGGCCCGGGTCTGTGTGAAGGAGATCGCCAAGGCCATGCGGAAGTACGTCCCTCCCAGGGCGGAGACCTCGGTCTCCGCCGCGCGGTGAATGGAGTGACGGGCCGAGGCGTTGTTGGAGCCACGGAGGTGATGATGCGCGTCGTGAAACCCGAGGAGTTGACCCTGAGGCCCTTCCACATCCTGGACAAGCGCTGGGCCCTTCTGGTGGCGGGGGCGCAGAACCCCAACCCCATGACCGTCTCGTGGGGCGGCTTCGGGACCCTCTGGAACCGCCCGGTGGTCACCGTCTACGTGCGGCCCACCCGCCACACCTTCACCCGGCTGGCGAGCCAGCCCGAGTTCACGCTGAACGTGCTGCCGCCCGAGCGGCGGGAGGCCCTGAACCTCTGCGGCTCACTCTCGGGCCGCGACGTGGACAAGTGGTCCGCGGCCGGGCTGAAGCCCCTGCCCTCCGAGCGCGTGGCGGTGCCGAGGGTGGAGGGGGCCGACCTCTCCTTCGAGTGCCGCATCCTGGCCAACATGGACCTGGACCCCGGCCACTTCCTCGATTCGGGGCTGGAGGGGCACTACCAGGACCGGGACTACCACCGGGTCTTCCTGGGCGAGGTGCTCCTGGTCTGGGTTTCGGACGCCTTTCAGGGCGGCTAGGGCGTGCGCATCCTCGTGGTGCTGGCCCACCCCAGGCGGGACTCCTTCAACGCCGCCGTGGCGGCGGCGCTCCTGGCCGGGCTCCGCGAGGCGGGCCACGATCCGGATCTGGCCGATCTCTACGCCGAGGGCTTCCGGCCGGCGCTCACGGAGGAGGACCTCGCGCTCTACGGGGCGGGCTCCGTTCCCCCCGACGTGGCCGGCTACCGCGAGCGGGTCCTGCGCGCCGAGGGGCTGGCCTTCGTCTTTCCCATCTGGTGGTTCTCCATGCCGGCCGAGATGAAGGGCTTCTTCGACCGCGTCTTCTTCGAGGGGTTCGCCTTCCGGTTCAAGCCGGACGGCCGGGTGGAGGGGCTCCTGCGCCACTCCAGGGCCCTCGTCCTCAACACCGCCGGCGCCAGCGCGCTGCAGTACGAGGCCTTCGGATTCCAGAAGCCCCTGGAGCGCCTCCTGGATGACTGGACCCTGCGGCTCTGCGGGGTGGGGCAGGTGAGGCACGTGGTCTTTCACGGCCTGGCGGCGGCGGATGAGGCCGCCCGCCGGGGCTACCTCGCGGAGGCCCGGCGCCTGGGGGCGGAGAGCTTCGGCCGCGCCGGCGCGAGCCCTCCCGCCGACCCCTAGCGAGGGGAAGAATTGGGCGTGGAGTGGTAGCCCTTGTCCTTCACGTACCAGCCCAGCTGCCGGCCGGTGGAGGCGTCGAAGATGAAGGCCCAGTCCCAGCCCAGATGGGCGGCGATGGCCGCGACCCGCGGCGCGTGCTCGGTGGGCAGCAGGGCGTTCCATTTGGCCGCGTCCACGAAGAGCTCCTGGCGGTCCTGCTGAACCTTCAGCAGGAGTCCGCTCTCCCTGGCCTCCCGCCACACCTGGGCGTCGCGCTCCAGGGCGACCTGCCGCGCGGCCACCTCGGCGGGGCCGGGCTTGAGCCAGAGGGGTGACAGGATGAGCCACAGAAAGCCCAGCACCAGGGCGATGACGAAAACGCCCACGGCGGCCAGAGCCACCTCGCTCTTGCGGCTCATGCTGAAGCGGGTGAGCTTCCGCTCCCGCTTTCTGCCCGGGTGTCTCCTGGATTCTCGCGCCATGCCCCGCTACTCTCCGATGATCTTGATGAGCACCCGCTTGGGCCGGCGCCCGTCGAACTCGCCGTAGAAGATCTGCTCCCAAGGGCCGAAGTCCAGCCGCCCGCCCGTGACGGCCACCACCACCTCGCGGCCCATGACCTGCCGCTTGAGGTGGGCGTCGCCGTTGTCCTCTCCCGTGCGGTTGTGCCGGTACCGGCTCACGGGCTCGTGCGGGGCCAGCCCCTCGAGCCACTCCTCGTAGTCCTGGTGGAGCCCGGATTCGTCGTCGTTGATGAAGACGCTGGCGGTGATGTGCATGGCGTTGACCAGGCACAGCCCCTCGCGGATTCCGCTGGCCGCCACGGCGGCCTGGACCCGGTCCGTGATGTTGAGGAAGGCCCGCCGGGTGGGCGTCTCGATGGTCAGGGTCTCCCGGTGCGACTTCATGGACGCCTCCTGGTGTGGGCCTGCCCTCTCGCAGGATGCACTGCGTCCCCCATTCTATGGCACCCCGCACGAATCCGCGCAAGCCCGGATACGAAGATGCCTGCCGGCGCCGGAACGCGCCTTCCTCCGCTTCGCTCCGGAAGGCAAAAACTTCAGATGTGGGCTGAAATTCTTTTGGACGGCCGTGCAGGGGGGCGGCGGTGAGCCCGACCGCTTGCCAGGGTGCGACCCTGCTCCTAGAATGCTGGCGGAGGGGCGATGGAGGCCCAGCGGGTCCTGACCGATGCGGAGGTGGTGAAGGAGGTCCTGGAGGGGGACCGGGAGGCCTTCGCGCTGCTGGTGGAGCGCTACCAGAAGGGGCTGGTGAACTACATCTACCACATGGTCCACCGCTATGAGGAGGCCCTCGAACTGTGCCAGGAGGTCTTCCTGAAGGCCTACGGGAGCCTCGACCGATACGACGGGCAGTACAAATTCTCCACCTGGCTCTACAAGATCGCGAGCAACCACACCATCGACTACTTGAGGCGCCAGAAGATGACCACCCTCTCCATCCAGGAGCGGCAGGAGGACCCCGACCACCGAGAACTGCCCCTGGAGAGCGCAACTTTGAATCCCCAGGAGGCGTATCGCAACCAAGTGATCCTCTCCGAAGTCACGAAGGCCCTGGAGGAGCTGCCTCCCTCCTATAGGGAGCTCATCCTGCTCAGGCACTTCAACTTCCGCTCCTACGAGGAGATGGCGAAGATCACCGGACTGCCGATCGGGACCGTTAAAAATCGGATTTTCAGGGCCCGCCAGCTCCTCATGGAGCGGCTCAAGGACTATCGCTAGCCCCGTTGGAGGTGGGACGGTGACGGACAAAACCAGCACTCGCTGTCTGAAAGTCCTGGCGCTGCTTCCCCGCTTCATCGAGAACGACTTCACGCCGGAGGAGGCCGAGGAGATCCGGCTCCACCTGGCCGCCTGCCCCTCCTGCCTGGCGGAGTACGAGGCCATGCGGGGGCTGGTGGAGACCCTCGAGAGCCTGCCCAACATCGGCGTGCCGGCCTCCTTCAAGGACGCGGTCATGCGGCACCTGCCGCCGTCCCAGGATCCCGAGGGCCCATGAGCGAGCGCACCGAGGCTCAGCGGGACATCTCGCGCAACCGGCAGGCCTTCCACCTCTACGAGATCCTCGACAAGTTCGAGGCGGGCATGGTGCTCCTGGGCCCCGAGGTGAAGTCCATCCGCGCGGGCCACGTCCAGTTGAAGGACGCCTACGCCATGGTGGAGGGCGGGGAGCTCTGGCTCTACCAATGCCACATCTCCCCCTATAGCTACCACACGCACGAGGCCCTGGCCCCCGTGGACCCGCTCCGCAAGCGCAAGCTCCTCATGCACAAGAAGGAGATCCTGAAGCTCAAGGGAAGGGTGGAGGAGAAGGGGCTGACGCTGGTTCCGCTCAGGGTCTACCTCAGCCGCGGCTCCATCAAGGTGGAGCTGGGCCTGGGGCGGGGCAAGAAGACCTACGACAAGAAGGAGGCCCTCAAGGAGCGCGACATCGCCCGCGAAACCGAGCGAGCCATGAGGGAGAGGTAGGGCCGGGGAGCCGGGGAAGGACGGCGGGCAGCGCTCCCCCTTGCGCCTCATCCCCCGCTGATCCGGCACGGCGGCGGGGGAGTGGCGAGGGCGGTTCATGGGAAGCCAGATCTCCGATCCCTACCCGGTCCCGAGCGGCGGGACGGCCCGCGGCACGGCCCGCGTCCCCGCCTCAAAATCCATCGCCCACCGGGCGCTGATCCTTGGGGCCCTCGCCGAGGGGAAGAGCGGGATTCACCCCGTGCCCGATGCCCAGGACGTTCGGGCCACGCTGGCCTGCATCCGGGCCCTGGGGGCCCGAACCGAAGGTGGCGAGCGCCTCACGGTCCGCGGAACTTCCGGCTGCCTCTCTCCGCCGGGCTCGCCCCTCCACTGCGCCGCCAGCGGCACCACCCTCCGCCTGCTCATGGCCCTCTGCGCCGCCTCGGAGGGCGGCTTCACCCTGGATGGAGATTCACAGCTGCGCCGCCGGCCCGTCGAGCCCCTGGCCCGAGCGCTGGCCGGGACGGGCGCGGTGCTGCGTTTCGCCGACCGCGAGGGCTTCCCGCCGGTGGTCATCGAAGGGCGGAGGTGGGAGGGCGGGGCGATGGAGGTGGACTCCTCCGTCAGCAGCCAGTTCGTCTCCGGCATGCTCCTGGCGGCCCCCCTGGCGCGGGGCCCCGTCCGGCTCCGCGCGTCCCATCTGGTGTCCGGGGCCTACGCGCGCATGACCGTAGCCCTCATGAGCCGCTTTGGGGCCGAGGTGCGCGAAGATGCCGGAGGGTGGTGGGAGGTGGAGCCGGGCCCCTACCGGGCGGCGGAGGTGGAGATCGAGCCCGACGCTTCGGCGGCGGCCTTTCTGCTGGCCGCCGCGGCCGTGACCGGCGGCGACGTCACGGTGGCCGGGATGAGGCGGCGCATGCTCCAGGGCGACGCCGCCTTCGCGGACCACCTCGAGGCGATGGGGTGCCGTCTTTCCGAATCGGGGAAGGGTATGGAGCTACAGGGCCAACCCGCCCGCGGGCTGGAAGCCGACGTGCGCGATTGCCCGGACCTGGTGCCCCCCCTCGTGGCCGTGGCCCTCTTCGCGCCCTCTCCCACCGTCCTTTCGGGGGTCGGACACCTGCGCTTCAAGGAGAGCGACCGGCTGGCGGTGCTGGCGGACGCCGTCACGGCCCTCGGGGGGAGCATGCTCGTGGAATCGGACCGCCTCACCGTCGTGCCGGCCAGCGACGTCCGCCCGGCCCGCCTCGACCCCCACGGCGACCACCGCATGGCCATGGCCTTCGCCGTCATGGGGCTGCGAATCTCTGGGACACGGATCTCCCAGCCTTCGTGCGTCGCGAAGTCATTCCCGGACTTCTTCCAGGTCCTGGAGAGCTTGCTGTCCTGGGGGTGATGCGCCGCCGGGGCCGGATCCTCCGCGACGTCAGCCGCCGCGGGCCGCGGGCTCTTCCGCTCGGCGCCCCGCGGCCGGCCCGCCCCTGCCGCCTCTGCGGAAAGGGATCCGATCGTCGCGCGAGCACCGGCCCGGATGGTACAATCACGGCCCTGGAGGACGCATGATTTCAGCGGTCAAGGGGACACAGGACCTTCTCTTCCCGGACATCACGGTCTGGCAGGCCGTGGAGCGGGCGGCGCGGGAGACCTTCGCGCGGTACGGCTTCACGGAGATCCGGACGCCGATCCTCGAGCCCACGGAGCTCTTCGTGCGGGGTATCGGGGACGAGACCGACATCGTAACCAAGGAGATGTACACCTTCCAGGATCGGAAGGGGCGGAGCCTGACCATGCGGCCCGAGAATACGGCCGGCGTGGCGCGCTCCGTGGTGGAGCACCGGCTCTACGAGTCGCCCCTCCACGGGCGGCTCTACTACGTCGGGCCGCAGTTCCGCTACGAGAGGCCCCAGAAGGGGCGCTACCGGCAGTTCCACCAGATCGGCGCCGAGGTCCTGGGCGACCCCGCTCCGGGCGTGGACGCCGAGACCATCGCCATGGTGATGGAGTTCCTGGGGGCTGTGGGGGTGATGGGACTCTCCGTCCAGCTCAACTCCGTAGGCTGCCCTAATTGCCGGCCCATCTACGTCTCCGCCTTGAAAGAGGAGCTGGCGGGCTCGGCGGATCACCTGTGCGGGGACTGCCGCCGCCGCCTGGAGACCAACCCGCTGCGCGTCCTGGACTGCAAGGTGCCCACCTGCCAGCCCTACCTGGACAAGGCGCCGCACTTCACCGATTTCCTGTGCGAGTCCTGCGCCGAGCACCACGACGCCCTGCGGGAGGCGCTGGAGATCCTCCGCGTGCCCTTTGTGCCTCGCCCCCGCCTGGTGCGGGGGCTGGACTACTACACCCGAACGGTGTTCGAGGTGACGAGCAGCGCCCTTGGCGCCCAGGATGCCCTGCTGGGGGGAGGGCGGTACGACGGCCTCCTGGAGCAGATCGGCGGCCCGGCTTGCGCGGGCTTCGGCTGGGCCCTAGGCATGGAGCGGCTCCTCATGGCCCTCCCGCAGCCGGCGGCCTCCCGCCTGCCCTGGAGCTACCTCGCCTGGGCGGGCGGAGGGACCTACCAGGCCGCCCTCGCCCTGGCGCGGGATCTGAGGGCCGCGGGCGCCATCGTGGTGATGGAGCACACGGCCCGCTCCTTCAAGTCGGCCCTCAAGCGGGCGGACCGGATGAACGTGCGCTTCGTGGTGCTGCTGGGGGAGGAGGAGGCCGGTTCGGGGCGCTACACGCTGAAGAACATGGCGACGGGCGAGCAGTCCGCGCTGAGCCGCGAAGAGCTGGCGCGCCGCTTGGCGGAGGAGGAGGGAGCATGAGCCTGCCTGAGAGGAGCCTCTACGCCGGCCTGGTCCGGAAGAGCCACGTGGGGGAGGAGGTGGTCCTGAAGGGATGGGTCCGCCGCCGCCGGGACCTGGGCAGCCTCGTCTTCATCGACCTGCGGGACCGGGAGGGGATCTGCCAGCTCGTCTTCTCCGAGGACCGCACCCCCGCCGCCTTCGCCCTGGCCAAGGAGCTGCGGCCCGAGTACGTCATCGCGGTGCGGGGAACGGTCCGACCCCGCGGAGAGAAGGACGTGAACCCCCACATGGAGACGGGCTCGGTGGAGGTGGAGGTCTCGGAGATCGAGGTCCTGGCCGAGGCCGAGACGCCGCCCTTCGCGGTGGAGGACGAGGCGCTCGTGAGCGAGGAGATGCGCCTCGCCTACCGGTACCTGGACCTGCGGCGCCCCTTCCAGAACGCCCGCATCGTGGCCCGCCACCGGCTGGCCCAGCGGACGCGCTCGTACCTCAGCGAGCGGGGCTTCATCGAGATCGAGACCCCCTTCCTGACCAAGTCCACGCCGGAGGGGGCCCGCGACTTCCTGGTCCCCTCGCGCCTGAGGCCCGGCTCCTTCTACGCGCTCCCCCAGTCGCCCCAGCTTTTCAAGCAGCTCTGCATGGTGGCGGGCTTCGACCGCTACTTCCAGGTGGTGCGCTGCTTCAGGGACGAGGACCTGCGAGCGGACCGCCAGCTCGAGTTCACGCAGATCGACATCGAGATGTCCTTCCCCACGGAGGAGGCCATCATGGCGCTGGCCGAGGGGCTGGTGGCGGCCCTCTTCGAGGAGGCTGGTCTCGCTCCGCCCTCGTCCATCCCCCGGCTGACCTACGCCGAGGCCATGGAGCGGTACGGCTGCGACAAGCCCGACACGCGCTTCGGCCTGGAGCTACGGACGGTCTCGGAGATCGCCGGAGGGACGGCCTTCGGCGTCTTCAAGGGGGCGCTGGAGGCAGGCGGCTGCGTGCGCGGCCTGGCCGTGCCCGGCATGGCGGGGATTTCCCGGAAGCAGGTCGACGAGCTGAACGGCATCGTGAAGCCCTTCGGTGGCAAGGGCGTCGTCAGCCTCATGCGCCGGGAGGGGGTGCTCGCCGGCGCCGCCCTGAAGCACATCGGCGAAGGTCCCGCCGCGGCCATGCTGGAGGCCGTCGGAGCCAAGGATGGAGACCTGGGGCTCTTCGTGGCGGACGGCTACGACACGGCCTGCGCCTGTCTGAGCGCGCTCCGGCTCCACTTCGCGGGGGCCTTGGGGCTCGTGGAGAAGGGCCGCCACGACCTGCTCTGGGTGCACCGCTTCCCCATGTTCGAGTGGAGCCCCGAGGAGGCGCGGTGGGTGGCCCGCCACCACCCCTTCACCATGCCTCGCGAGGAGCACTGGCCGCTCCTGGAGAGCGACCCCGGCAAGGTGGAGGCGCTGGCCTACGACCTCGTCCTGGACGGCAACGAGATCGGCGGCGGCTCCATCCGTATCCACCGGGGCGACGTTCAGCGGAAGGTGTTCAAGGCCCTCGGCTTCTCGGAGAAGCAGGCCCAGGAGAAGTTCGGCTTCCTCCTGGACGCCTTCCGCTACGGCACCCCTCCCCACGGGGGAATCGCCTTCGGATTCGACCGCCTGGTAATGCTCCTGCTGGGATGCGACTCCATCCGCGACGTGATCCCCTTCCCCAAGACCACCTCGGGCCTCTGCCTGATGACGGGTTCTCCGGGCACCGTGGAGGCCAAGCAGCTCGACGAACTGGGGATCGCCGTCAAAGAGAAATAGCTTTCGCGTCCTGTCCATCCACCATGGACCACCCTGCCGGCTCCGAACCCCGGCGGGGGGATGGGCCGCGCTCTTGGCGCGGCGCTGGGGGTTTGGTCCGGGCGCACCCACCCGAGGGTGGACGCTAGGAAGCCAGACCGGCCTTTTGGAGCGCCTCGGCGGCGGAGCGGGCCACCTGGGCGATGGCGTCCTGCGGCGACTTGGGGTCGAAGGTCCGGAACACGCCGGCCCAGACGAGCTTGTCCGTGGAGACCTGGTAGACGCGGACCTCCGTCCATACCGTAGTGTCGGTCCAGGCCCAGGCGGGCGACTCGACCCACGCCCAGCGGTAGTAGCCCCAGAAGGTCGGATACATGCCCGGCGCCCAGTTCAGCTCACGCTGAACCCCGGCGAAGCGGAGCAGGATGACCGCATCCACCCCCTTGGCCTTGAGCGCCTTCATGGTGGCGTCCTTGTCCTTCAGGACCGGTTCGGTCAGCAGGCGGTAGGCGGGGGTGGCGTGGAGGCCGGGGAGCAGGGCGGCCAGCTCGTCCTCGCCGCTCCGGCGGGTCACCTCGTTGGGGCTGATCACGAGCACCATGGCCGACTTGGGCTTAAAGCCGGAGATCTGCGGGTCGGCCCAGGAGGTCGTGATACGGGTGGAGGCGCAACTGGCCAGGAGAAGGGGCGTGGACAGGAGAAGGAGCGTTCGAAAGGTTCGTCGCATGGTGGACTCCTCGGGCGGGGTAGCCCTCCGGCGACCGCCGTCGGAGGCTCGATCCCAACTCTCAATGTAAGGCACACCCGAGCCGAAAGCCCGCAGGGGACCGGTTCGTTGGAGGAATGGCCGGTGGATGCCATAATGGCTAACGAAGGCGCCGGGAGGGTGAAGAGCCACTCGCGCCGGGCGCGAGCAGGGAGGGCTGGCTATGGCCAAAACGAAACCCATTGCCCCATCGGGATCTGCGGCCGGCACGCACCGGGTTACCCTGGGCGTATGCGCCGGCATCAGCATCTACAAGACCTGCGATTTGGTGCGGCGGCTGCAGGACCGGAGGTGCGAGGTGAAGGTCGTGATGACGGCCCACGCGGCCCGGATGGTGGCGCCCATCACCTTCCAGGCCCTATCGGGCCATCCGGTCATCACGGACCTCTTTGAGGGATCGGGCGAGCCCTCCATCGCCCACATCGAGCTGGCCCGGTGGGAGGAGCTGTTTCTGGTGGCTCCCGCCACGGCCAATATCCTCGGGAAGCTGGCCCGAGGCATCGCCGACGATTTCCTGACCACCCACTACCTGGCCAACCGCGGGGCTCCGGTGCTCCTGGTGCCGGCCATGAACGGCTCCATGTGGCGCCACCCCGCCGTGCAGGAGAACCTGAGGATCCTGGAGGGGCGGGGGCACGCAGTCCTTCAGCCCGCCAAGGGGAGCCTGGCCTGCGGCGACGTGGATGAGGGCCGGCTGCCCGAACCGGCGGCCATCGCGAGCGAGGCCGTGGCCATTCTGGAGCGCGAGGGAGGCCTGCAGGGTGTGAAGGTGCTGGTGACGGCGGGTCCAACGCGGGAACCCGTAGATCCGGTGCGGTTTCTCTCCAACCGCTCCTCGGGCAAGATGGGCTACGCCGTGGCCCGCGAGGCCATCCAGCGCGGAGCCCAAGTCACGCTGGTTTCGGGGCCCACGGGTCTGGAGCCGCCGTCGGGCGCCGATTTCGTCCCCGTCGTCACGGCGGCCCAGATGGCCGAGGCGGTGCGGGCCCGCTTCCGGGAGTGCCAGGTCCTCGTCATGGCTGCGGCCGTGGCCGACTACCGGGCCGCGCAACCCCTGGCCTCCAAGAGGAAGAAGGGCAAGGGAGTCTGGCAACTCGACCTTGAGCCCACGGAAGATATCCTCGAGGCGTTGGCGCCCCTGAAAGGGAAGGGGCAGTTCGTGTGCGGCTTCGCGGCCGAAACCGAGGAGCTCAAGGAGAACGCCCTGGCTAAGCTGAAGCGCAAGGGGCTGGACCTGGTGGCCGCGAACGACGTTTCCAAGGAGGGGGTGGGATTCGAGTCGGACCGCAACGCCCTCAGCCTCTTCTGGCCGGACGGTTCCGAGGAGCGAGTCCCCGAGGCCTCCAAGACGGACTGCGCGAGGGCCCTATGGGACGCCATTCAAGAGGCGCTCCATGGCCGATGACGCCTTTGCCGAGCAGGTGCGGCTGAGGGCCGGCTTCCTGAAGGAGCAGGGATTGGACTACGGCCTGGCCAGGCAGGTCCGGGCGGCAGGCGCGATGGAGGCTGGGAACCCCGGCCGGCCCAAGGCGGAGCTCCGGCGACCGGCCACTGTCCCCCCTTTACCTCACGCCCACTCGGAGGGTTCCGCGGCCCCCAAGGGCCCCTGGCCCGAGGAGCCGGGCCGGGCTCTCGATGCCATCCGAGCCTGGATCGGCGACTGCCGGCGGTGCAAGCTCTGCGAGAAGAGAAGCCACATCGTGTTCGGCGTCGGAGACCCGAGGGCTAGGGTCATGTTCATCGGCGAGGGGCCGGGGGCCGATGAAGACGCCCAGGGCGAGCCCTTCGTGGGCCGCGCGGGGAAGCTCCTGACGGACATTATCACCAAGGGTATGGGCCTCTCCCGGTCCCAGGTCTACATCGCCAACGTGGTGAAGTGCAGGCCGCCGGGCAACCGGGACCCGGAGCCGGACGAGGTGCAGGCCTGCCTCCCCTTTCTGGAGGCCCAGATCGACGTCATCCGGCCGGAGGTCATCGTGGGGCTCGGGCGGGTGGCCATCCAGGCGCTTCTGAAGGCCCCCGTTCAGATCACCAAATTCCGGGGCACCTGGACGGATTTTCGGGGCACCGCCATGATGCCCACCTACCATCCCTCCTACCTGCTGAGAAACCCGGGCGCCAAAGGGCAAGTCTGGAAGGACATCCAGGAGGTCATGGCCAAGCTCGGCCTATCGGCTCCCATTAAGAAGTAGGGCGCGGATCGCGCCTGTTCAAAAGGAGACGATGAAGAGGCTCCAGCCTCGGGCCGGGCGCTTCTCCGCTTGGTTTCGGAGGGCCGAAAAGCGCGCCGCAACGGATTTACCTGGAGAGAGGAAAATCCCCAAATCATCTGGTCCGGGCGAGAAGGGCAATGAGCACAACGGAGGACCACACGAAAGCGGCGGGGACCGTCCCCGCCGCTTGTCCCCTCACTGAGGAGCCGAAATCCGCGAAGCCGGAACGACCGGATTCGCGGGAAACGGATCGGAACCTTGGAAAGGAGGGGATTTCTTTGCCGCCGCTTCGGAAGCACCCGTCCACTGGCCGTGGCGGGGAGCAGGAACCCTCTTGGATTCTTGGGGGAGCATCCGGCGAACGTAGGGAATCGATTTCAGCATCAGGTCACCTCACCCATGCCGCGAGAATATAAGTCCCGTCGAAAGTCCTGTCAAGCTCCGTAACCACTTGATAGATAAATGGCTGCGTCACGATGTCCACGGGGCGCGGGTTGTGGAAAAGAATCTCTCCCCCCCGGTGTGGGAATAAGAAACACCGTACCTCGGAGGCCGGGAGGCGGGCAGAGGACTACTTCTTCCGCCAGCTCCCGTCGGGCATCTGGATCCACCACCCGGCTTGGGCCTTTTCGCGTCGCAGGGAGGCGAAGGTCGCCGCCGCGTCGGGCTCGACCCGGCTGAGGGCAGCGGCGGTGACCGCCTCGCCCTGGGCCAGAAGCGCCGCCTTGGCCAACCCCCGGATGACCACCAGGCGGTCGGCGTTCTCCTCCTCGATGGTTCGCTGGTCTCGCCGATCGGGGATCGCCTGCCTGGGCTTGAGCAGCCCGTCGTTCCCCTCGCCCACGAGGCCGGCCTGGCGCAGGGCGTCCACCCGGGCCATCCGGGCCCCGATTCGCTGGTAAGCCTCCACTACCTGGGGCATGGACTTGATCCGGTTGTAGATCTCCTCCTCCGTGACGGACCCGGCGGCGTAGGCCACCTGGGGGTGGAGGAGGCCGAGCCAGGCGCTCTCCCTCGGCCCCTTGGGGGGCGTGGCGGGTTCCTGGGGCGTCGCCGGCTGTGCCGGTTTTTCCTGGGTGGATGGGGGCTTGCCGGGGCTGCCGGCGAGAAGCTCATCCTCCAGGGAGGCCAAGGCGCCCTTGGCTTCGGAGGCAGGGAAGTAGACGTTCACGACCACGTGGATGCAGGAAAGCGCGGCCAGCAGAAGGATGGTGGCTCCCAGCGTACGCTTCATGGGTTTCCTCCCAGCGGCTGCCCCGCCGCCCGTTTCATCTCTATATATCGTAGTACAGGGCGAATTCGTAGGGATGGGGCCTGAGGTTGATCTCCTCCACCTCTCGGTGGCGCTTGTATTCGATCCAGGTGTGCAGGAAGTCCTCGGTGAAGACGTCGCCCTTGAGCAGGAACTCGTGGTCCTTCTCGAGCTCCGCCAGGGCCTCCGAGAGCGACCCCGGCATGGTGGGGATCTCCTTGAGCTGCTCGGGCGGCAGGCCGTAGAGGTCCTTGTCCAGAGGCGGTCCCGGATCGATCCGGTTCAGGATCCCGTCGAGCCCCGCCATGAGTTGGGCGGCCAGTGCCAGGTAAGGGTTGCAGGAGGGATCCGGCGGCCTGAACTCCAGGCGCTTGGCCTTGGGGCTCTCCGTGTAAAGAGGAATCCGGATGGAGGCGGAGCGGTTCCGGCGCGAGTAGGCAAGGTTCACGGGCGCCTCAAATCCCGGTACCAGCCTCTTGTAGGAGTTGGTGGTGGGGGCGATGATGGCGGCCAGCGCGCGGGCGTGCTTGAGCAGGCCGCCGATGTAGAAGAGAGCCGTTTGGGAGAGGCCGGCGTAGCCGTTGCCCGGGAAGAGCGGCTGGCCCTCCTTCCACAGGCTCTGGTGAGTGTGCATCCCGGAGCCGTTGTCCCCGAAAATGGGCTTGGGCATGAAGGTGGCCGTCTTGCCGTACCGCAGGGCGGTATTCTTCACGACGTACTTGAATTTCATCAGGTTGTCCGCGGTTCGCACGAGGGTGTCGAAGCGGATGTCGATTTCGCACTGGCCGGCCGTGGCCACCTCATGGTGGTGGGCCTCGACGGTCATCCCCACCTCCTGCATGACGCGCACCATTTCGGCGCGGAGGTCGTGGGTGGCATCCGTGGGGGGCACGGGGAAGTAGCCCTCCTTGTACCTCGGCTTGTACCCCAGGTTGGGCTTCTCGTCCCGGCCGCTGTTCCATCGGCCCTCCACCGAGTCCACGTAGTAGAAGCCGCAGCTCGGCGTCTGATCGAAGCGGATGTCGTCGAAGACGAAGAACTCGGCCTCACAGCCGAAGTAAGCCGTATCCGCGATGCCCGTCGAGATCAAGTAGTTCTGGGCCTTGAGGGCGATGTTGCGAGGATCGCGCGGGTATGATTCCTTGGTCACGGGGTCGAGGATGTTGCAGATCAGGGTCAGGGTGGGCAGCGTGAAGTAGGGGTCCTCGTAGGCCGCGGTCGGGTCCGGAACCACGATCATGTCGCTCTCGTGGATGGACTTCCAGCCTCGGATGGAGGAGCCGTCGAAGCCGACCCCCTCCGTGAAGGCGTCTTCCGAGAAGGATTCCGCCGGGACGGTGAAATGCTGCCAGAGGCCCGGCATGTCCATGAACCGCAAGTCCACCATCCGGATACTCTTTTCCCTGATCAGCTCCATTACCCGTTTTGCGTCCATGATTGGCTCTCCCTCAAGGAAAGTATACAAGGCAGTTTATCGGAAAGAGCCCAGTGCGTCAACGTGCCAGAGTGGTGCCAGAGTGGCGCCAGCCCGCAGCAGATTGGCGAAGCGGAGGGGCTCGTGGTTGAATAGGCAGGCTGACGCGCCGGAGCCGGACCCATCTTCAACAGGGGGCGGGGGCGTTGGCCAGGCGACCAGTTCTCAGGGCCAGCTTGGAAAGGAGCAGGGCAGGCGATGCCGAGCGAGATGAAGCTTACCCCTGCCATGCGGCAGTGGCAGCGCGTCAAGGATGCCCACCCGGACAAGATCGTCCTCTTCCGCATGGGCGACTTCTACGAGATGTTCGGCCCTGATGCCCTCCTGGCCTCCGATCTCCTCGAAATCGCCCTGACCACGAGGGACCGGGACAAGGCCGATCCCATGCCCATGTGCGGCATCCCCCATCATGCCCTGGAGAGCTACCTCGGGCGCCTCATCCGGGCCGGCCACAAGGTAGCCCTCTGCGACCAGGTGGAGAATCCCGCCCAGGCCAAGGGGATCGTTCGGCGGGAGGTGACCCGCGTGGTGACTCCCGGCACGGCCCTGGAGGAGGGGGTGGTGGAGGCCGGCCAGCCCGTTTTTCTGGCCGCGTGGAACGCCGTTGGGGCAAGGGTGGGCTTGGCTTGGACCGACCTCTCTTCGGGCGAAGTCGTGGTGTGGCAGTCCGGGCCCGAGGAGGCCATCGAGCGCCTCAGGGCGGTGGGGCCCGCCGAGCTCCTCCATCCCGAATCGGACGACTCGGTACCGGAGGTGGGCCAGGCGGCTAACTCGCCCATTCCCGACGAGGAGTTCGCCCACCGGCGAGCCCTGGAGCGGTTGACCGGGGGGCTTGGACTCCCGCCCGGCCTGCCCGGTCTCCCTGGAGAGCCCGAGCCCTTGGGGGCGCTCAGCGCCCTCCTGGCGTACGTAAAAGAGCGAGGCGCCGCCACGCTGAAGATGCCTAGGTACGAGACGCCCGGCACCTTCCTCGCCATGGACGAGGCCACCCGGCGGAACCTGGAACTGGTGGTCGGTCAGGAGAGCGGCGGGAGGCGGGGCAGCCTTCTCCAATGCCTCGATGGGACTCTCACTCCCATGGGTGGGAGGCTTCTGAGGGACTGGCTCCTGACCCCCTGCGCCGACCGCGCGCGGATCTTGGCGCGCCAGTCCACGGTGGCGGCGTGGATGGGGAAGCCCGCCGAGCTGGCGGCGTGGCGATCGCTGTTGAGGGGGTATCCCGATCTCGGCCGGCTCGTGGCGCGCTTTGCCGCTGGCATCGCCTCCCCGCGAGACGCAGGCGGTCTCCGGGCGGCCCTCGATAAAATGCCCGAGGCGCTGGCTCTGCTTCGAGGAATAGGGGAAGGCTCCGAGGCGCTGGAGGCCGCCCTGCCTAAGGTGCAGGCCTGGGCGCGCCGGCTGGCCGAACAGCTCGAAGAGACGCTGCCGGCCCACGCCCGGGAGGGAGGGATCTTCGCGCGCGGGTTCCTGCCCGAGCTGGACCGCCTGAGGGGCCTGTCGGAAAACGCCCACGATGCCATCCTGCAGGTGGAGGCGAGGGAACGCGGACGGACGGGTATCGGCTCGCTAAAAATCCGCTACAACCGCGTGTTCGGCTATTTTATCGAGGTGAGCAAGGCCAATCTGCCCAAGGTGCCCCCCGACTATGAGCGCCGGCAGACCCTCGTGAACGCGGAGCGCTTCGTGACTGCCGAATTGCGCGAGCTGGAGGGCCGGATTTTGTCCGCCAGAGCCGATCGCTACGCGCTGGAGGAGCGCCTGTGGGGCGAACTGGTTGAGGAACTGGCCCCCGTTCTACCGCTCTTGCGGGAGGTGTCGGCCGAGCTCGCCTCCCAGGACATCCTGGCGGGCTTCGCGCACTTTGCTCGCGAACGGGGCTACGTGCGGCCCGTGATAGTGGAGGAGCCGGTGATCGCCATGGAGGAGGCTCGCCACCCGGTGCTGGAGCTGGACGAACGCCACAGGCCCTTCGTGCCAAACCCCGTGGAGATGGATACGGCGGAGAAGCAGGTCACCCTCCTGACGGGGCCCAACATGGGCGGAAAGTCCACCTATTTGAGGCAGACGGCCCTCCTGGCCGTCATGGCGCACGTGGGCTCCTGGGTGCCCGCGAGGAGCGCTACGGTGGGGTTGGCGGACCGCCTCTACTGCCGGGTCGGGGCGGGGGACAGCCTGCTCAGAGGGCTTTCGACCTTCATGGTGGAGATGACCGAGACGGCCGCCATCCTCCGGGGGGCCACGGTGCGCTCCCTGGTCATCCTGGACGAGGTGGGACGGGGCACGAGCACCTACGACGGCCTCGCCATCGCCTGGGCCGTCGTGGAGGCGCTGCGCGGGCCGGAGGGAATCGGATGCCGGACCCTCTTTGCCACCCATTACCACGAGCTCACCGAGCTCGGCCGCACCCTGCCCGGCGTGCGGAATCTGACCATGGCCGTGCGCGAGTACGCCGGCACCGTCCACTTCCTCAAGATGGTGGAGCCGGGGGCGGCG
This sequence comes from Acidobacteriota bacterium, assembly GCA_049967655.1. Classification (GTDB taxonomy): domain Bacteria; phylum Acidobacteriota; class UBA4820; order UBA4820; family DSQY01; genus DTPS01. Next base: position 20,024 of record JBMFSH010000012.1, on the reverse strand, counting down.
GATAAATCGTACGGCATCCACGTGGCGGAGCTGGCGGGAGTGCCCGCACCCGTGGTGTCCAGGGCTCGCGAGGTGCTGGAGCGGCTGGAGCGGCGGCGAGAGCAGGTGGGTCTCTCCGAGCAGGTCCGGCCCCGGCCGCGGCAGTCGACTCTCTTCTCGGGAGAGGATCCCGGACGCGAGGCGGCGGTGGTCACCGCTCTCCGCCAAGCCGATCCTCATCGCCTGACGCCGTTGGATGCCCTTCTTCTCCTTGAACGGCTCAAACGCAAGCTCTCCTGAGCCCCCAAATTCCACGATGGATACGCGGGTGCCTTCGGCTACGGCTCACGGGGGAAAGACGTTGTCCCCTGGACGGGGAGGGTCATGGCCTTGCCGCACCGAACCGCGAGCCAAGCCCGACGGTTCGGGAGATTGCCCTGCGGGGCCCCGCTCCACGGGCCAAGCCCGTGGACCCTCACCCCACCCTTGGCGCCCTCCCGCCCTTGGCTCAAGGGCGCCCCAATCCCTTGATAGGGAACTAGGGCCTCTTCTCCAATGCCTTGTCCCACCTGCTTTCCATGCTCTTTCCCCCGTTCCATCGCGGGATTGGGAAAGTCTGCCTCTTCGCCTCCCTCATTCCGCGTACAACCTATGAATTATCAGTTTGTTGCAATCTATATGAGCGTTCTTTTGGTATAATACTTGACAACATTACTGTGCGGTTTTATATTATAGCCGGATGCAGATGAAACGGCATCCTGAACCACAGAAAGGAGGTTACACACATGGCCATCAGTCGTTGGAACCCTATGCGGGAGCTGCTCACCATGCATGATCAGTTGAACCGTCTCTTCGACGAAAACTTCGGGAAAACCCAGTCAGCCGAATTGGAGTACGGAGCCTGGAGCCCCGCCGTGGATCTGCGCGAAGAGGAGGGACAGTATGTCATCGAGGCCGACATGCCCGGCATGAAGCGGGAGGACATCGAGGTTCACCTGGAGAACAACCTCCTCACCATCCGCGGCGAAAGGAAGTTCGAGGCGGAGTCCCAAAAGGAGACCTACCATCGCATCGAGCGGGCCTACGGCCGATTCACGCGCTCCTTCACCCTGCCCTCTCGAGTGGAGGCCGACAAGATCTCGGCCACTTACAAGGACGGCATCTTGCAGCTCATCGTCCCGAAGGCCGAGGAGTCCAAACCCAAGCGTATCGCCATCAAGGGCTAACCGCATCCAGGCCGTTGTCCGCCGGGGGGCGCAAGCCCCCCCTATTTTTTTGCCCTGCCAGCGTCTTCTCTCGGGCGCCCCCTTTTGTCTCCCGGGAGCATCCCCCCGGGAGCACCCCTCGCCTCCCGGCGGTGGCGGGTGTATGCTGGGCACCTTCACGGAGGATGCCGCATGGCGAGCGCCAAATTCCCCCTGACGGTAGCCGAGAAGCACAAGATCCTCTACACCAGTCCGGAGCCCCCAGCCGAACTCAGCGCCTGGGGGAGCACCTATGAAAGGGCGGGCAATCTCCACGATGCCCTGGAGTTCTACCAAGCCGCCCAAGACACGCCGGCCCTGGAGAGACTCCTGGATGTGGCGGTGGAGAGTGCCGATCTTCTGCTTCTTCTGAACACCTGCAAAGCCCTGGGTATCCCGCCCAGCAAGAGCCACCTGCAGGCCTTGCAAGAGCGCGCCCACTCCGCCGGCAAAGCGGAAACCGCCCGTAAGGTTTCGTTGTTTCTCGTCACTGCCTGACACAATCTGGAGGTCCGGATGATCGAAGTGAAGGACCTGGTCAAGAGGTATGGCGACACTGCGGCCGTCAATCACGTCTCCTTCCAAGTCCGCCCCGGCGAAATCGTGGGTTTTCTCGGGCCCAACGGGGCCGGCAAGTCTACCACTCTTCGGATCATGACAGGTTTTCTCCCCCCCACGTCTGGCGAGGTCTTCGTCGGTGACCATTCGGCGCAGGAGGACACCAAGGCGGTGCGCCGGCTCATCGGCTATCTGCCCGAGAACAACCCCCTCTACGAGGACCTGCGCGTCCAGGAATATCTCGCCTTCCGTGCGGCCCTCAAGGGCATTCCCGGAAAAACGCGCAAGGGCCGTATCCAGGAGGTTCTGGAGGCCTGCGAGGTGACCGAAGTCAAGGACCGGATCATCGGTGCCTGCTCGAAGGGCTTTCGCCAGAGGATAGGATTGGCCGACGCCCTTCTTGCCAATCCACCGGTGCTGATCCTGGATGAGCCGACGGTGGGCCTGGATCCGGTTCAGATCGTGCACACCCGCTCGCTGATCAAGACCCTGAGCGCCGACCACACGGTGATCCTCTCCACCCACATCCTGCCCGAGGTGGAGGCCATCTGCTCCCGGGCCCTGATCCTCCATCACGGAGCCCTGCTCTACGACGGCCCCGTCTCCGAGCTTCGCCAGGGCCTCGGCGGCGAGGCCTCCGGGCTGCTCTGCACCATCTCAGCGGACGCCGACGCGGCCCGGCGCTGCCTGGAAGGAGTGCCGGGGGTGGAGCGCGTGGAGAGGCTGGCGGCAGCCGAAGGGCCGCCCCGCTTCCACATTCTGACGGCGCAGGGCGTGGATGCGCGGGAGGGCATCTTCAGGGCCTGCGCCGCCGCCGGACTGCCGCTTCTGGAGTTGAGCGTCCAGCAGGTCTCGCTGGAGGAGGCCTTCCTCTCCATCATGACCCACGAGAACAATCCGGAGGTGCTCTCATGAGAGCGGTGATGGCCATCGCCCGGAAGGAATTGACGAGCTACTTCTTCGCCCCCATGGCCTACATCGTGATCGCCGCCTTCCTCCTCATGAACGGATTCATCTTCTCCGTGATCCTGGCGGCCCTGAGTCAGCCCGGAGCCTTCTCGGCCCAGCCCATGCTTCTCTTCTTCGGCGGCACCACCTTCTTCTGGATCTTCATGATCGTCATGACCCCGGTCATCACCATGAAGCTGGGGGCCGAGGAGCGAAAGACCGGGACCATCGAGACCCTCATGACCGCTCCCGTCTCCGATCTGGAGGTGGTGATCGGCAAGTATCTGGGCGCCATGGCTCTCTACGCGGCGGCCTGGCTGCCCACGGTCCTTTACGTCTGGGCGCTCACGGCCTACTCGAAGGTGGACGCAGGCCCCGTGATCTCGGGCTATCTGGGCGTGCTGATGGTGGGCATGTTCTTCATCGCCATCGGCCTGTTTACGAGCCTGGTCTCCAAGAATCAGGTGGTGGCGGCCATCCTGTGCTTCGCCATACTGCTCCTGCTGATCCTGATCTCCATCCTCACCTTCCTGGTGACCGATCCCTTCTGGAAGCCCATTCTTCAGTACGTGGATCTTTGGTCGATCATGCAGGGCTTCGCCAAGGGGGTGGTGGACAGCCGATCGGTGGTCTACTGCCTGTCAGGAACCGCTCTTTTTCTGGCCCTCGGGTATCAGGCCATGCAGACTCGGCGTTGGAGATAGCCCCATGAAGAAAAGACTCCTGCAAGAGACCAACTGGAGCGTCTTCCTGGTGCTCCTGACCGCTCTCTTCCTGATTGTGAACTACCTGGCCTTCCGCCACTACCACCGGTGGGACCTCACGGCCAGCCGCTCCTTCACCATTTCTCAGGAGACCAAAAAGGTGCTCGGAGAGCTCAAGGAGCCGCTCAAGGTCGTGGTCTTTCTCGCCCCCAACGATCCCCTGTACGAGAGGGTGAAGGACCTGTTGGACGGCTACGCCGCCGCCAGCCCCCTGGTGCAGGTGGAGACCATCGATCCCGACCGGCAGCGCGCCAGGATGGAGGCCCTTGCCCAGCAGTACAAGGTCTCCATGGCCAACGTGGTGGTCTTCGCCCTCGGGGGCAAAAGCAAGTACGTGGAGAAGGACCAGATGGTGGATTACGACTTCTCCAGCGCGGGCCTCGGCGGCCAGCCCGCCATCAAGAGCTTCAAGGCCGAGGCGGCCTTCACCAACGCCATCTTCAGCCTGGAGCACCCGGAGACCCCCGTGATCTACTTCACCACCGGCCACGGCGAGCGAGACGCCGGCGCTCAAGGAGAGGGCATCAGCCTTCTGAAGGCCCGCCTCGCCAAGGAGGGCGCCAAGGTCCTGGAATGGGCTAGCCTGGGCAAGACCGAAGTGCCCTCGGACGCCAGCATGCTGGTCATCGCGGGGCCCAAGAGCCCCTTCCTTCCGCAGGAGGCCCAGGTTATCGACCACTACCTCCAAAAGGGAGGGAAGGCCCTCTTTCTTCTGGATCCCGTCATCGAGAGCGGAAAGCCGCCGACCTTCGGCTCCACGGGCCTGGGGACGACCCTCCAGGAATGGGGCATCACGCTCGGGCACGACATCGCGGTGGATCCGGCCGCATCGGTGCCCTACCTCGGAGCGCAGACCTTCTTCGCCCAGGCCGTGGGGGAAGAGCCTGTTGTGAAGGACCTGGTCCAGAACAAGCTGCCCGTGCTCCTCAGCCTGGCCCAGTCCCTCACCCTCGGCACCCCCCAGAACAAGGCCTACCACTGCGAGGCTCTCCTGCAGTCCTCGCCGCAGTCGTGGGGCATGCGGGATCTCGCCAACATCGACAAGGGCGTCGAAAAAAAGCCGACGGACGCGCAGGGGCCCCTGACCATGGCCGCCGCGGTGAGCTCCAAGGACACGGCTGACCAGTGCCGCCTGGTGGTGGTAGGCGACTCGGACGTGGCGAGCGACGGGCTCTTGCAGACGGGGGCGGGAAACCTCCTCTTCTGTCTCAACTCCATTCACTGGCTGCTCTCCCAGACCAGCCGGCTGGCCATTCCTCCCAAGACCGAGGTGGAGACGCACCTGACGCTGACCGCCTCGCAGTCCAACTTCCTCTTCATCCTCTTCGTCGTCATCCTTCCCGGACTGGTTGTAGCGGCGGGGGTGTTCGCCTACCTGCGCCGACGGAGGTGAGGAGCCATGAAGAGATCCACGTGGATTCTGCTGGCCATGGTGGCGCTCTTGGTCTCCTTCATCGCCCTCTGGGAGCGGAAGCAGCCCAGCACGGAGCAGATCGCCGAGCGGCGCAACCGTCTCGTGGACTTCAAACCCGACCAGGTCAGCCAGTTGAGCCGCAGCGGGCAGGGGGCGATTTCCCTGGTCAAAGAAAAGGGAGGCGGCTGGCGAGTGAGCCAGCCCGTTGACGACGCCGCCGACCGCTACGGAGTGGAGGGCTTCCTGGACCGCCTCTCCAGGGCGACGGTCCTGCGCTGGGTGGAACCCACCGCATCGGAGGCGGAGCTGGGCCTCTCCCCGCCCAGGGCCGTGTGGACGTTGAAGGGGCCGACGAAGCCGGTGGTCCTGGACGTGGGGGCCAAGGCGCCCCTGGACGAAGGGCTCTACGTGCGGATCGGCGCCCGGACCGCCCTGGTGGCGCCGGACCTCGAAAGCCTACTCCTCGAACCCGTGTCCAGCTTCCGCTCCAAGGACCTCCTCACGGTCGGAACGGCGGACATCCAGTCTCTGAAGGTCCTGCGCGGTGGAGCCGAGACGCTCGCCCTCTCTCGCGACCCCGCAGGAGGGTGGAGCGTCACCGCCCCCTTCAGCGACCGCGGGGACACCAACCAGATCGAGAATCTCCTCGACGACATCTCCCTCTGCCCCGTGGACCAATACGTTTCGGACAAGCCGGCCGACCTGTCCACCTACGGCCTCGATCCGCCCTCCACCGACATTCTGGTGACGGCCAAGGGCCAGACCATCGAGGCCAAGCTCGGGAAGGCCGTCCCCGGCGGCGCGCCCGAGAAGCGGCTGGTCTACGCCTGGGTCTCCAACCGCCCGTCGGTCATGGCCGTCTCCCTCAACTCGCTGAAGTCCCTGGACCAGGATCCGGAGAAGCTGCGCTCCATGAACCTCATATCGCACGACTTCTACGATGTCCAGGAGATCGGCGTCTCGGGCCTCTACTCCCTCGCATTGAAGCGGGACGAGAAGCTGGGCTGGGTGTTCACCCAACCGAAGCTCCCACCCAAGGGGGCCCAAGCCAGCATTCTGGCCGATGGCCTCTCCTCCCTTCGCGGTGAGCGGGCGGTGCCCCTTACGGAACCCGGTAAACTCGGGCTCTCTCCGCCCGCCGTGACGATCACCTTCCGGGGACAGGGCTTCTCGGACCGCGTGGAGCTGGGCCGGGATTCCTCAGGAACCTGGTACGCCCACCCCGCCAAGCGCAGCGTGGCCTTCGTCCTGCCCGAGCAAGCCTGGGGCAAGATCGTGGCCTCCTTTACCTTGGTGAAGGGGACGTCGAAGGCGGGGCCGAAGTGAAGCTTGGGTTGGCTCCGCACCGGAAAGAGAATCCCACTCCCGCGTGGGTCGGCGTGGGGCTGGGGTTGCTGGTGCTGGGCGCGGCTGGCCTGGTGGCGGAGCGCCTCCCGGCGAGGTTCCTGCCGCCTTGCGGCTTCCATCTAATCACCGGCCACCCCTGCCCCACCTGCGGGGCCACGAGGATGGTGCTGGACCTGCTGCACGGGAGGCTGGCCGCCTCCTTTCACAGCAATCCGCTCCTGCTCCTCATCCTGGCCGCCCTCGTTCTCTGGACTCTCGTCGGGCTGGTGGCCCGCTTCGCCGAACGGGATTTCATCATCGAACTCTCGCCGAGGGAGGAGAAGTGGTTCTGGCTTGGCCTGCTCGTGGCGTTTCTACTGAACTGGTGGTATTTGTGGGAAGCCGGTATATGACCGACGGGTGGGGGGAGGCATGAGAAGTGGGCTGCCAGACTGGCGAGGGATAAAGATTTTGGTGGCCGGGGACCTGATCCTCGACCGCTTCGTCTACGGATCCGTCCACCGTATTTCGCCCGAGGCCCCCATCCCGGTGGTGGAGGTGACCAGCGAACGGGCCCTGCCCGGTGGGGCGGCGAACGTGGCCAACAACATCGTGGCCCTCGGAGGGGCGGTGACCCTGGTGGGTGCGATCGGGGACGATCCCACCGGGAGGCAGTTCCTCGAAGTGCTGGCGGGCGCCGGACTCTCCACCGACGCGCTGGTCGAAATCGCCGGGCGCCTCACCACCGTGAAGACCCGTATCGTCGCGCACCACCAGCAGGTGGTACGCGTCGATCGCGAGGTGAAGGAGCCTCTGGACGAGCGGGCGCGCCAGAGAGTCCTGACCTCCATAGAGAGCGCATTGCCCGGGTGTGGGGCACTCGTGGTCTCGGACTACGCCAAGGGGCTCTTTGACCACACCAGCCTGGCGGCCGTCGGCGAGATGGCCAAGGCCGCCGGCATCCCCTACGTCGTGGATCCCAAGCCCTCCCACTTTCCCTATCCGGGGGCCACGGTTCTCACGCCGAACCGTGCCGAGGCCGAGGGCCTCTGCGGCCACGCCTTCTCGCTGGAGCAGGCGGGAGCCGCCGCCGCGGGGCTCTTTTCCCGCACCGACTGGGCGGCGATCCTCTTTACGGTGGGGGAGGAGGGCATGGTCCTGGCTCGGCGGACGGGAGCCTTGGAGCACATCCCCGCCCGGGTCCGCGAGGTCTACGACGTGACCGGGGCGGGCGACACCGTAGTGGCCGTGCTGAGCCTGGCCCTGGCCTCGGGCGTTGCCCTGTCGGAGGCGGCGCACATGGCCAACGCCGCGGCCGGTGTGGTGGTGGGTAAGATGGGCACGGCCACCTGCAACCCCGAGGAGCTGACCAGGGCGCTGGCGGACGAGCTGCCATGATCAGGGCCGTTCGCCGGGTGGCTCCGGACCCCCAGCGGAAGGAAGCCGGGGAGGTGACCCGCATGTTCGGGGCCATCGCCCCCACCTACGATTTCCTGAACCACGCCCTATCTCTGAATGTGGACCGCTACTGGAGACGGATGGCTGTCCGGGCCATGGAGCCCAAACCTCGGGGCCTCTACCTGGACCTCTGCACGGGCACGGGAGACCTCGCCTTCGCGCTGGCGAGGCGTTCGGGCGCCAGGGTGATGGGCCTGGATTTTACGGGACCCATGCTGGAGATCGCGATGAAGAAGGCCCGACGTCAGGGGAGCGGGATCTGCTGGGTACAGGCGGACGCGCTCCGCCTGCCCCTGCGCGACGACTGCGTGGATGGCATTACGGTGGCCTTCGGGGTGCGCAATTTCGAGGATCTGGAGCGGGGGCTCGCGGAGGCCGCCCGGGTGCTCAAACCCGGTGGACGGCTCGTGGTTCTGGAGTTTTCGGAGCCGCGGGGCCGCCTCTTCGGTCCCCTCTACCGCCTCTATTTCCACCGCCTGCTGCCCCGGATCGGGGCGCTCTTCAGCCGCGTCAGGGGTCCCTATGGTTACCTCGCGGCCACCGTCCAGGGCTTTCCAGAGCCCGAGCAATTCGCCATGACCATGCGGCGAAACGGCTTTGCCGAGGTTCGACAGCATCCGCTGACGGGCGGCATCGCCACTCTCCACGTGGCCGAGAGGGGCACCAAGGGTGGGGTCAGGCTCCACGGGCTTGGCCCGTGGAGCGGGGAGGGAATGGCCCTCCCCGTCCAGGAGACAACGCCTTTCCCCGGTGAACCCGAGCGGTAGTCGGAGGCACCCGCGTTTCCATCGCGGAATTTGGGTCGTTGTAGGATGACGTCATGGGAAGAGTGATGGCAGTAGACTGGGGAAAGCGGCGGGTCGGGATGGCCGTCTCGGACGAGACGAGGACCATCGCCCGGCCCCTGCCCACGCTGGAGATCAGCTCTCACCGCGAGGCGCTCAGGCGCGTGATCGCGGTGGCGGTCGAGCACGGGGTCAGCACCATCCTCATCGGCCACCCCCTTCACATGGAGGGAGGCGAAGGTGAGAGCGCCCGAGAGGCCCGCGCGTTGGCCGAGGAGATCGCCGCCCGCCTGCCGGGGGTGACGGTTCGGCTCGCCGACGAACGGCTCACGAGCCGTGAGGCCTCGCGGGTGCTTCAAGAGCACGGCGAGCGGCGGCGCAGGGAGAAGGGGCGTTTGGACCAGGTCGCCGCCGCCATCCTGCTCCAGAGTTATCTGGACGCCGGTACCCCATGACGGTCTGGGCGAGACGGGTGGCTCTGGGAACCGTGCTCGTCGCGGTCGCGGTCTGTGCCCTATTCGCGGCCTGGCTGGCCTGGGACTGGCACGAACCTTACCCCTCCAGGCCGAGGGTCGTCCTCGTGCACGTGCCCAGGGGCATGAGCGCCGGACAGGTCCTGGAGCGGATGGCGGCGGAAGGGGTCGTCCGCAGCCGCTTCTCGCTGAAACTGGCCTTCTCCCTGTTCGGCCATCCCAAGACTTTGAAGGCCGGGACCTACCGCTTCGAAAAGCCCATGACGCCCCTTCAGGTGGTGCAGGTCTTGAACGAGGGAGAGGTCATCCTCATCAAGGTGACCATCCCCGAAGGGCTCCGCCGCGACGAGGTGGCCCACCTGCTGGCGGCCGCCGGCCTGGGCCGCGAGAAGACATTCCTGAAGCTCACCTCCGATCCGGCCCTGATCCGGGACCTGGACCCCTCGGCCACCACGCTGGAGGGGTATCTCTTCCCCGAGACCTATCTGATGGATCCGGATCTGCGCGAGGAGGCCGTCCTGAAGGTGCTCGTGGCGAGCTTTCGGTCCTGGTGGGAGAAGGTCGGACTGCCGAATTCGGGTGGCATGCCGATCCGCGAGGTGGTCACCCTGGCTTCCCTGGTGGAGAAGGAGACGGCCGCGCCGCAGGAGCGCCCGCTGGTGGCCGACGTCTTCTTGAACCGATTGCGCATCGGCATGCCGCTTCAGACCGACCCCACCATCGTGTACGCCGAAACCATGGGCGGCGTCTACCGGGGGTACCTCACCCGACAGGACTTGGCATACGCGAGTCCCTACAACACCTATCTTCACGCAGGCCTCCCGCCTGGCCCCATCTGCAGCCCCGGCAAGGCCTCCCTCGAGGCGGTGCTCCACCCGACCCCATCCGACTACCTCTACTTCGTAAGCCGGAACGACGGGACGCACTACTTCTCGCGAACACTCGCCGAACACGACCGGGCCGTCAACCGGTTCCAGCGGCGGCCGGGCGCGGCTGAGGTTCGGTGATGGCTCCTCTTCGGTTCGTCCTGGTCCGTCCCAGGACCCCCGCCAACGTCGGCTCCGTGGCGCGTGCCATGAAGAACTTCGGATTCCAGGATCTCATCCTGGTGGATCCCCGCCTTCACCGCTCACAAGACCTTCCGGGATCTCCGCCCCTCTTCGAGACCGAGTCCCGCCGTACGGCGTGGGGGGCCGTCGACGTTCTCGGCGCGGCCCGGACCGTCGGATCTCTCGAGGAGGCCGTGGCGGGGTGCCAGGTGGTGTTGGCCACCGCCCCGCACGCCCACGCCAAACTCCCCACCCTGACGCCCGAGGCGGCGGCGGATCGGGTCGGCCGGCCCGGCGTGGATGCGGCGCTCGTCTTCGGTTCCGAGTCGTCGGGGCTGACCCTGCGAGAGCTGTCGGCGTGCGGGCGGGTCGTGGTGATTCCCACGGACCCTGCCTACCGGGACCTGAACGTGGCGCAGTCCGCGGTCCTGCTGGCCTACCTGGCCTTCCGCGCCGGAGGCGGGGCCGCGCCGGCCGCCGCGCCGGAGCCGGCGAACCACGAGCAGGTGGAGGCGGCCGCGCAGCAGCTGCTCAATGTGGCGGAGCGGATCCGCTTCCTCCGCCACCCCGGCGCCCCGGTGGGCCGGGAGCTGCGCTCCATGCTGCACCGATTCGGACTTTCCAGGCGTGAGGTGGGGCTTATCAGGAGCTTCCTGCGTCGCCTGGCTCCCCACCTGCCTCGGGCCTCCGAATAGCCCCGGCCACTGCATCATCCGGCCATTCGAACATCCTCGAAGAGGGCCGTCGTTCCGGCGGTTCCGCCGGGAAAGGTGAGCGGCTGGCCGGCCACCCGGACGAGTTTGAGAAGGAGGTCCGGCAGGGTGTCGGCCAGGCAGACCGGGTCCACCGCCCCCGTCGGCTCGCCGTTGCGGAGCGCCCATCCCCACCCCGTGAGGAGACGGCCGTACCCCGAGTGGAACGGAGGCGGGCCGGCCAGCTCTTCCAGGTAAAGGCAGGGGCCGGCCTTATCGAGGAGGGCTTCGGGGGTGAGGCCGTGCTCTCCCGCCAGGTGGAGGTTGTGAAAGCCGACTTCGGGTAGATGGGCAAAGCCCATGCGGAGGCCGTGTCCCGTGCTCGCGCTTCCGGCCTTGGCGGCGGAGCCGCAATGGTGGGCCAGGGCCCGTAGGATGCCCTTCGCCGCCAGGCAAAGGGGTTCCGCCGGCACTCCCTCATCGTCGAAGGGCGAACTCCCGGCGCCGCCGGGCAACCGGGGATCATCCACGAGCGTCATGGCACCCGAGCCGACCGCTTCTCCGAGGATTGACCTCCAGGAGCGCTCGCCCTCGCCCGCAAGGCAGGGAGTGAGGCGCCGCAAAAGGGAGGCCGTCGCCCAGGGGCCGAGTACCACGGTGGCCTTGGCCGGAAGGCGAGCCTTGCGGGCCGTCCGAGCGGCGGTCCGCATGGCGGCCCGGCGGCCCGCGGAGGCCGCATCCATCTCCCTGGGTGTGGCCCCGAACTGGGAAAAACGGCCTGAGTGGTCGCCTACGTCGGTCCTGCAGGCTACGGAGAGGGAGGAGCGGCGCCGCTCGAAGTTTACGGTGAGGCCACGGCTGTTGCAGATGCTGATGCGCTCCTCGGCCTGGCGCAGGCGGCACTCCCCGACCGCCAGGCCGGGCCCGCGGGCGGCGGAGGCGGCCTCCTGAAGCATAGATTCGGCCTCTCGCCAATCGAGGGGGGGCGACGCTGAGGTGGTCGGGGAGCCGCCCGCCGCGCCGCTTGGAGGCTCCGCCAAAGTCCACGGCGCTTCGGGCTCGGCGGACCGGACCACGGCGTCGAGGCGGTCCAGAAGAGCCTGGATCCCCCGCAGCCCCAAGTCCGTGGTGGAGGCGAAGCCCCGCCTGCCTCCGCGGCAGACCCGGATCCCGAGCCCGGCCTCCTCGATGGCGAGCAGCTTCAGATCCGACTCCCCAGTGATAAGGGCGGTCCGCGCGGTGCGCCGAAGGTGAAAGGCTTCCCACGCGTCGAATCCGGCGGCGGACAACAACGCGATGCCCTGGCTCAGGTCCGAGTCGGTCATGGGGAGCTGGGGGGTGACGGCCTCATCGGGGTTTCCACTGGATCTCTTGGTAGAAGACCGGGCTGGGCTCGTGGATCTCCTGCAGCAGCTCGTCACGGAACGTGGGGAGGAAGGTGTCCCAGCGCTGGCATTGGGTGCAGTAGTCCTTCCACTCGGGAGAGGGCTGGTGGCAGGAGGTGCACTCGTAGTTGAATTCGAAGGGATCCAAAATGCGGATGACTTCCCGGTAGTGGTCGCAGGCCTTGGCAAGGTCTCCGCGCCTCTCCCTCACCCGTCCCAGGTAATACTGGAGAAGGCCCGACTGGCCGACGTTGCTCTCGACCTCCCTGAGGATCTGCTCGGCCCGGTCGAGAATCTCCAGCCGGTAGAAGAACCGCCCGAGCAGGAACTTGGGCAGGACCTTCCGATCCGTGGAGGCGATGAGGGCTTGGTACTGCTGGATGGCGCCCTCCGGGTCCCCCTTGTCGAGATAGAGCTGTTCCATGGCCAGCAGGCAGGTGGGGAAGGCATTTTTGCGGTATCCGTCGATGTAGGTGTCCACCGCCTTCTGCTCCTCGCCGTTCAAGAGGTAAGCTTCGGCGAGCTTCAGGTAGGTGGCCTGAAACGCCGGATACTTCTTTCGGACCTTTTCCAACTGAGCGATCGCTTCGCCGTGCTTGTCCTGGAGCAGGAGGTCCACCCCGATCTGGTACAGCAGGCCGGGCGTGAACGGAGCGTCCTCGGCCCGCTCCTCCTCCAGAACCCTCGCCTCCCCGATGTGCTCCTGGATATCGAGCGCCCGGCGCCAATTGCCCTCCTTGATGTAGAGGTCCCTCAGCATCCGCATGCCCTTGAGAGCCCGGCGCGGCTGAATGCGGATGATCTCCAGCAGGTACCGCTTCGCCTCCTCGTGGTCCTGGAGCGCCAGGGCGTCTTCGGTGAGCGCGTAGAGCGTCGGGATGTCCTCGGGGTGTTCGTTGAGGGCCTCCCGGTGGTAGGCCAGCGCCTCTTGGGGACGACCGGCGGAGCGGAGGGCATCGCCCAGCTTGAGGAGCGCGGGCAGGTAGTTGGGCTGAGACTCCAGGGCGTGTTGGAAGTGGTTGATGGCTTCAAAGGGCCGGCTTCCCAGGACGGCGTCGAGCCCTTTGAGATAGTGCTCCTCGGCCGCCCTCTCGCTCTGGCGCCTCAGGTCCGTCAGCCACCGCCGCACCACCTGGGCCAACCCGCTGGCGGCGATCCAGACGGCGAAGCTGAGGAAACCGGCCAGGAGGGCGACCGTCAGCACCCAGGCCATGGGAACTCGGAGCCCGAAGAAGATGAAGGGCTCTCTCAAGACCTCCACGTTCCTGGAGACGAGTCCCAGAAGGAGGGCCATCAACAGGATCAGCGTCCCGGTGATGAGGGCGGTTTTCAGGCGCATGCCGGTTCGGTCACTCGATGAGCCCGCGTTCCTGCAAATCCTGGCACTCGAGGCAGTGGCGGGCCCAGGGAACGGCCTCGAGCCGCTTTCGCTGGATGGGCTTGCCGCAGTGGACGCACTCCCCGTAGCCTCCCTCCGTGGCGATGACCCGGAGCGCCTCGTCAATCCGCCGCATGATCTTCCGGTCCGCGTCCGAGAGGGAGTACCAGAACTCCTTGTTGTAGTTGGCAGAAGCCTCGTCGGCCGAGTCCAGCGCCCCGTCCGCCCCCGCGTCCCCGCTTCTGGAGAGCTTATCGCGGTAGGCGCTCTGGAGTTCCGCCCTCTTGTCCAGGAGCAATTTCTCGAAGTGCTTCAGGGTTTTCTTGTCCATGGAGACTCCTCTTTACGCTATTTGGCGTAGGCTCTTCCCGTGCAGCGGGCGAAGGCTCGATAGACTTGTTCGGCGAGGACCAGCGTGGCCATGTCGTGAGTGAGGGTCATGGGAGAGAGGCTCAGCCGGATCTCGGCGAGATCGAGGGCCTCAGGGCCCAGGCCGTGGGGACCGCCCACGAGAAAGGCCACGCGCTTGCCGGCGTCCTTTTGACGCTGCAGGAGGCCGGCGAAGCCTTCGCTGTCCATGGTCCGGCCTCCGGGGTCCAGGGCCACCGCCAAGCAGCCCTTGGGAATCCGTCGGGCCAGAAAGCCCGCCTCCTCCGTCTTGCACGCCTGGGGCTCCTTCTTGCGGGAGCGCCGAACGGGCTCCACGCGGAACCTCCACTCCCCTCCGACCATTTTCACGTAACGCTCCACGGTGCGCCCGATCCCCTCGTCCGAGATCCTTCCCACGTGCAACAGCAAGATCTCCCACATCCGATTGGCCTCACACTATACCCTATCTGACTTCGCCCCTCAAATGGCTCCAGAGGGCCTTGCGGCTGATGCCCAGCCACTTCGCGGCCTGGGTCCGGTTCCCGCCTACGCGGGCCAGTACTTCGTGCATGTACGCGTTCCGAAGCTCTGACAGCGTGAGGCGCTGGCGGATCGCCGTCTCCAGGCGTTCGCCTCCACCCCAGAAAGCCGGGGGGAGATCCGCCGGCGTGAGGGGGTCCGCCCCTACCATGGCGAGGTGCTCCATCCGGTGGGCGAGCTCCCGGCAGTTGCCCGGCCAGGGGTGGCTCTTCAGGGCCTCGATGAGCTCCTGGGACATGCGGGGCTTCTCCCGATGGATCCGGCGGCAGGATTGGCCGAGGAAGAGGTCGGCGAGGATCGGGACGTCTCCGGGGCGCTGGGCCAGGGGCGGGATCTCGATCCGGATGACGTCCAGCCGGTAGAGCAGGTCGGGCCGGAGGGTTCCCCGCTGGACGAGGAGTTCGGGGGAGTCCAGGAAGGTCGCGCACAGGCGGGCCAGAACCTGGACCGGGCGGCCACCGCCCACGCGTTCCACCTGGCGGGTCTCGAGGACTCGCAGCAGGGCTGCCTGCTGATGGCTCGGCAGCGCCTCCACGCCCGCCATGCAGAGCGTCCCCTCCCCGGCCCTTTCGAAGAGACCCGGCCTCTCCGCCACATCCGTCGCGGTTCCCGAATGGATGCCGAAGAGTTCCGCCTCCAGCAGGGTCTCGGGCGCGGCCCCGGTGTGCCATTCCAGGAAGGGTCCCCGGCGGGGACCCCAGTGATGGAGCCATTGCGCCAGGTGGCTCTTCCCGCATCCCGTCGGTCCCACCAGGAGCACGGGGCTAGATTCACGGGCCACCCGCCGGACCAACTGCACCGCCGCGCGGAAGGCCGGGTCGCGGCCCACCGTTCGGGGAGGAGTCACGGCGATACCCGAGGGGCGTCCATCCAGATGCGTTCCAGGCTGTAAAATTCGCGCTTGTCCTCCAGCATCAGGTGGATGATGAAGGAGCCGTAGTCGAGGAGGACCCACTGGCCGTGGGAGAGGCCTTCCACGTGGTGGGGACGGAGTTGAAACTCCTCCCGGAGGGCGTCCTGCAGGTCGCGGGCCAGGGCCTGAACCTGCCGGGTATTGGTGCCGTGAGCTATGGCGAAGTAGTCGGTCATGCTCGTCAACTTGCGAAGATCCAGGATAACGGGATCCAGAGCCTTCCCATCCTCCAGGATCCTCACGATCCCCGCCAGGATTTGTCTCTCATCAGCCTTCACCGGTTCCTCCTCCCCGACGCGGCGCTTCGGTTCATCCACGGTAGAGCCCTTCCTTCCGAATATAAGCCGCCACGCGGCGGGGCGTCATGTCCCCCGCGGATCGGCCGGCGGCGACAGCTTGCCGAATGAGGGTGGAGCTCGCCTCCAGCAGCTCCCCGTTCAAGAGGTGAACGCGCGAGGCGGGCAGGCTTCTGGGGACGGACAGGGATCCGCCCCTTCCCCTCGGCGCAACGGCGAGTTCAGCCGCCGCCAGGATGTCTCGAAACCGGTGCCAGCGGGGAAAGGTGGCCAGGGCGTCGGCGCCCAGCAGAAGGATAAGTCGGGCCCCGGAGAAACGCACGCCCAGCGCCTCCACCGTATCGGCGGTGTAGGAGACCTCCCCCCTCTCCAATTCGAGGCTTTCCAGCAACCACCGGCGGTGGCCCGAGAGCGCCAGCGCGACCATGGCCGCGCGATGGAATCCGGAGGCGTGAGGCGCCTCGGCCTTGAGGGGTTGCCGGTGGCATGGAATGAACAGGATCGAATCCAGGTCGAGGGCTTGGGAGGCGATTCGGGCCAGGTGCAGGTGGCCGTTGTGCGGGGGGTCAAAGCTGCCCCCCAGCAGGCCGATCCTCATGCCTCCTCCTCGTCAGACAGGTAGCCCCAGGCCTCCGCCAGGAGCCCGTGCAGGCCCTTGTGGGCCGCGGCCGAAATCCGGTGGTAGGGGAGGCCGCGGCGGGCGGCGTACTCCCGCAGGGCGCCCTCCTTCTCCGGATCGAAGGGGATGTCGTCCTTGGTGCCCACGATGACGACGGGCTTCTGGTCCAGACCAGCGCCGTAGGCGGTGAGCTCATGCTCCACCGTCATCACCCGTTCGAGCGGGTTGGACGCCTCATCGGAGAGGTCCACCAGGTGAAGGAGAACCCGGGTGCGCTCCACGTGCTTGAGAAACTGATCCCCCAGCCCCACGCCGTGGTGGGCCCCCTCGATGAGGCCGGGAATGTCGGCGATGACAAAGGAGCGACGGCGGGTCCATTCCACGACTCCCAGGATGGGCCGCAGGGTGGTGAAGGGGTAAGGGGCTATCTTCGGTTTGGCGTTGGTGACGGCGGCCAGGAAGGTGGATTTCCCAGCGTTGGGAAGCCCCACCAGCCCAACGTCGGCGAGGAGTTTTAGCTCCAGGCGGATCCATCGGGATGGGCCCTCCTCGCCGGGATCGAATTCTCTGGGGGCCTGGTGGGTGGCGCTTTTGAACCGCGCATTGCCCCGGCCGCCTCTTCCTCCTTGGGCCACGACAAAGCGCTGGCGGGGCTCCACCAGGTCCGCCAAAACCTCGTCCCCCTCGTCGGCGAGG
The DNA here is from genome assembly GCA_049967655.1 of Acidobacteriota bacterium. GTDB lineage: Bacteria > Acidobacteriota > UBA4820 > UBA4820 > DSQY01 > DTPS01. The sequence goes on along the minus strand of JBMFSH010000012.1, from coordinate 3,138 downwards.
ACAACCGTGCCGGGAGGCACGGGCACCAGCAGATCTCGCCCGGAGGCTCCCGTGCGCAGACTCCCCTCTCCCGGCTTCCCGTTGGGGGCGATGAAGCTCTTCTTGTAGCGGAACGCCACCAACGTCCGGACCTGGGATCTGGCGACAAGGATCACACTACCACCCCTGCCTCCGTCTCCGCCGTTGGGACCGCCCTTGGGGACGAATTTTTCCCGGCGAAAACTCACGCATCCCGACCCGCCGCGGCCCGCCTTGACGAAGATCCGTGCCGAGTCGAGGAACATTCGCCGCTACTGCGGAGAGACGACGTCGACGTAGAGCCCCAGCTTGCCCCGGTGACGGAAGGACACCACGCCATCCGCGAGCGCGTAGAGGGTGTCGTCGCTGCCGCGCCCCACCTGGATGCCGGCTTTGTAGGGAGTCCCGCGCTGCCGGACCAGGATGGTCCCCGCCTTCACGACCTGGCCGCCGAAGCGCTTCATGCCCAGCCGCTGGGAGTTGCTGTCGCGGCCGTTGCGGGAACTGCCTTGACCTTTCTTGTGTGCCATGGTCCTCTCCGAATCAACCCTTGGCGATGCTCAGGATTTCCACCTGGGTGTAGGGCTGGCGATGGCCGTAGATCTTCTTGTACTGCTTGCGGCGCTTCTTGTGGAACACGAGGATCTTGCGCAGCTTGCCCTCGCCCACCACCTTGCCCGTCACCGTGAAGGCCCCGGAATCCCCCGTTGCCCACACCTTGTCCCCGTCCACCACGAGAAGCGGGGGCCAGCTCACTTCGCTGCCCTCCTCCTGGTGCAGGAGCTCGACCTTGATTTTATCCCCGGCGGTCACCCGGTGCTGCTTGCCGCCACTTTCGATGATCGCGTACATAGACACCTCCGGACCGTACGAACCTATATTATATGAGCTTCTTGCGCGGCGTGTCAATAGCACAGCGCGCCTTCGATTGGGCGATGAAGGCATGGCGTCTATGGAGTTCCTATCCGGAAATGCCGGACGGGAACGGTGGAGGGTTGAGTGGGGAGAGTGGAGTGTCCTCCGAACCTTGAACCTGCATGAGATTGTTCTTCCTCTCCACTCTCCATTCTCCACCCTCCACCCTCCACGCGCCAGGCCGGCGATCGTGCCCGCGGCGTGAGGCTCTGGTACAATCCGGACCTTGGAGTGGTTATGCTGAAGGACATCCGGGTTCACGGGAGCATCACCCAGGAGATCGATTTCTACGCCAATCTGGCCGGCGAGAAGCTGCTGACGGCCCCCTTCTACGAGATGAAGGAGGGGGCGGATGGGTCGGAGGCCTCCTTCTTCCTCGCCGGCATGTACCTTCGGCTGAATGGGAAGGGGATCACCTTCTCGGGGACGGGCGGGGTGGTTTCGGAGTACATGTTCGGCTCCCCCATGCCGTTGCAGGACCTCAGCCACAAGGAGGTCAAGAACAGGCTGGTCATGTTCGGGGCCGTGGCCGGTGAAGGCGGATTGACCTTCACGCCGCAGCTTTCCGGCTTCCAGAGCTACGAGAGCCTCTTTCTGGACGGAAACGCCGTCGGCAACTACTACTTTTTGATCAAAGTCCCATGGCCCTACTCGGTCCGCCGGACCCAAGAGACGCTCCTGAGGACCCTGGGGCGGGTACTCAAACGGAGCCCCTTTCCCGGCGAAGGGGCGGACAGCGACCTGGTGGGGGAGATCCTCAAGGAGCTGGCCGATCCGGATGCCACCCTGCTTCTCCTGCGCCTGGTTCACAAGCCCTACCAGCGGTTTTACCAGTTCGTCCGGGACTACTATCGGCGGGTCGGCATCTGGGGAAGCCAGGAGGAGCAGTTCGTCATCCCCTTCGCCGAGGAGACAGGGGTCGAGGAGTACCAGCGGGAGCGCATCGCCATCGACATCCTTTACAAGGAGGAGAGCAACCGCCAGCTGGTGGACGAATACAAGGACCTTCTCCTGGGGATCATGTCCGGCCAGATGGATCCCTCCGCCCTGGCCCGGCTCAACTCCCTACGAAGGCTGGCCATGCGCCACAACCTTCCGAGCAGCCTTTTTGACACGCTGGACGGACTGATCCCGGCGGCCTCCGCGGCCAGGGACAGCGAGCCGGACTACCTCAGGCAGACCCGAGAAATCTTCGAGAGCCTCTTCATCGCCAGCAAGCCCGCGGCCGAGGTCATCGGGCCGCCCGAAATCGCCAGGCTGCTCGGCTGCAAGCAGCAAGCCGTTCAGCACCGGGACAACGGCTTCGAGCAGATCCTTCTGGACACGGGCAGGATGCTGGATGAGCGCGTAGCCCAGGGGGGAGATCTGGCCTCCTTCGAGGTGTTTTCGGAGGTCATCACCTTCTTCGACCGTCTGGACAACGCCGAGGCCGTCATCAACCAGTTGGCCTTCATGGAGCAGGCCACGGTGAGCGAGAGCAAGGTGCGTTCCCTGGTCGGCAACCAGAGGGCCCTCGATGCCGTGGAGGCCGGGCTCTTTCGGCGGTTGGTGGTGGAGCCCGCCCTGAACAACCCCTACGCTCTAAGGTTCGGACGCGAGAAGGTTCTGGTTCTGGTGGAGGGGTTGGGCCGGCTGGAGCGCGGGGAGGCCACGCTGGGGGACCTGGTGCGCCAGGTGGAGGCCATCGCGCAGGTCGAGGTGGCGGAGCGGCGTCTCTACGAGGGCATTCGCGCCCGGCTGAAACAGTCCTACTTCAACCTGTCGAATCCGGTGCACGTCCGCCTTCTCCAGCGGGAGGTGGAGGGGGAGATGGCCAAGCGCGAAGGGCGGCCCCTCTCCGTGCCGCCGGGGACCTTCGCTTCGGCGCTGGAGGCGGTGAAGCGGGAGAGCGAGTATCTCAACCACATCCTTCCGAAGGTCCTCGAATCGCACCAGACGGAGTTGCGGGAACGGTTCCTAAAGGAGACGGGAACGGACCGATACCGTCTCGAGGAGCTGGAGCGGGAGTATCAGCAGGCGCATGGCCTGGGAGACGGCGAGGACGAGCGGAAACTCGGGCTCTAGGACGCCGCGGCGCGGGGAGGGGAGCAGTGCCTCCTCCTCCCAGCCAAGCCTCCACCCTACCCTGATTCCGCGATGGAAACGCGGGTGCCTCCGGCTACCGCTCGGGTTCACGGGGGAAAGGCGTTGTCTCCTGGACGGGGA
>JBMFSH010000011.1:0-77780 GCA_049967655.1 Acidobacteriota bacterium | reverse complement strand
GTGGGGGGAACGGTCCACACACGACAAGGCCGGGCCCGGCGCCCGAAGGGCGGCCGGGGGACTGTGGACGGAGCGCGGCCACGCTGGCGTGGACGCGCCCGGACCAGGCCCCAGCGCCGCGCCAAAGGCGCGGCCGAGGCCCGGCCGGGGGTAAGAGCCGGTGATGCGGTCTATCTTGGACGGGCGTGAGTATGGATTCCTTGCACAACCGGATGCGGGGTTGAAGGTGGTTTCGCTTTCCGCCGCCCGGTGGGGCTGGCATACTGGCCCCATGGCAGAGCCCTGGCTCGGTACGACCTCGGGGGGAGAGAACCGGCCCCGGCCCCTTCGCACCCTGGCCGGCTGGCCCCTCCGTCTGGCGGCGCTCTTCTTCGCCAGCCGGATCGAGGCCCTGGGGCTCCGCCGGATTCCGGATCGTGGCCCCGCCGTCCTCCTGGTCTCGGGGGAGACCTCCGCCGTCAGCCTCCTGCTCACGCTGGCGATCCTGCGGCGGCCGGCGCGCTTCGCGGCGCGCCTCCGGCAGTCGCGGGGGCGCCTTCGCTCCTCCCTGGTCCGCGCCCTGGGCGGCATCCCCCTGGGCGTGGGCGCCGATCCCGGGGTGCGCGCCCGCAACGAGGAGGGGCTGCGGACCCTCGAACACGAGCTCGTGAGCGGGGGCCTGGCCGTCCTCTTCGTGGGCCGAGGCGGCGGGGAGGAGGGCCACGCGGAGACCGCCCTGGAGGCTATCCGCAGGGCCTCCGGGCGGGGCTCGGCGCCGCGGCCTCGCTCGCGGCCCTCGCGGGCCTGGGCGTTCCTCCTGGCGAACCTGGCGCTCGCGCCCCTCTGCTATGCCCTGCTCGCCTGGGCGCTCTTCTCGTGGGGCGGGATCTCGGCGGCCCTCGCCGGGCTGGCCTTGGCGCCTATGGCCGGCCTGTGGCTCGTGGAGGCCCCGGGCTTTTTGAGGCGCCGCCTCGCGGCGTGCCTCTTTTTGGCGCGCTGCCCGGTTCGCGGTGGAGGGGCCTCCGTCCTGAGTGCCCTCCGGTCCGAGGTGGGCCGGGCCCTCGCCGCCCTGCCCGATCTCTACCGCGAGTGATCCCCCTTTCGGCGCGGGGAAAAACCACAGAGGCACCGAGACACGGAGGGATACCATTTCTGGGGTGGACAGAATCGCCCCGAAGAAGAGGCAATGCCCGCAACCTTGTTTTTCTCTGTGCCTCTGTGTCTCTGTGGTTCGACTACAACGCGACCTGCCCCAGCAACCGGCCGGCGATCTCCCGCACGGCCTGCCGGCTCGCCTTCCACTGGGCCCCCAGCCCCTTGGGGCGCACCTCCTCGTCGATGCGGCGCGCGGAGGCGGCCCACGCGGCCTCCAGCCGCGCCAGCTCCCTGTCGAGGCGGCTCAGGGCGGGCGGCCGCTCCAGGTGCAGCCGGCTCCGGTGGAGGATGGCCTCCTGGACCTGGCGCGCCCGGAAGAGCTCCAGCCTCTGCTCCGGGGCCACGGCGCCCGCAGACTCCAGGCGGGAGAGCAGGGCGGCCGTGCCGCCCGGGCCCGGCGCGAGCCGGCTCTTCACCTGCAGCACCAGCAGGAGGATGTCCAGGTGCAGGAGCCCACCCGGCCAGAACTTGAGGGCCGCCTCCAGGTCCCGCGCCCCCGCGCCGAGCCTGGAGGAGAGCTGTTCCACCTGGGCGAGGTCCGCCGCGCTCACGCCCCGCTCGTAGGTGGCGGACCAGACCCCTCGCAGGATCTCGGCGCCCAGCTCCCTCTCGCCGGCCAGCGGCCTGGCCTTGAGGTAGGCCAGCCGCTCCCAGAGCTGGGCCGGCCCCGCGAAGTAGTCCAGGACGGCCTCCCGGGACTGGACGTGGGGGCTGCTTTCCCCATAGGGTCTCAGGCGGAAATCCACGTCGTAGAGCGCGCCGTGGCGGGTCACCGAGGTGAAGGCGCCGGCCAGCGTCCGGATGAAGCGGGCCTCCACGCGCGCCGATCGCTCCGGCTCCTCGGGCACCACCCAGCGGCGGCGCTTGAAGCAGGCCAGGTCGAGGTCCGAGCGGGGGTGCATCTCGCCGAAGCCGAGCCGCCCGAGGGCGACGAGGGCGAGCTCCCGCGAGAGGAGCCCGCGGGGCAATCCTTCCGCCTCCTCCACCTCCAGGGCCGCGCCGGCGAAGACCGCGTCGCAGACCCGCTCGGCGAGCCGCGTGTAGACTCCGTGCGAAAAGGCCAGGCTCTCGCCCATGACGATCTCCCGGCTCCCCGCCAGGAAGAGGAGCTCCTTCTGCCAGCGCCGCAGGTCGTCGCCCGAGGCCCTGTCGCCGCCCGGAGGCTCCAGCCTCCTCTCCAGCTCCCGCATGGCTTCGTAGCGCACCAGATCCAGCAGGAAGGGCCACCTCTGGAGATCCAGCAGGAGGGGCGCGCTCAGGCTCACGAGGCGGAAGATCAGGCGCGGGAGCCGGGGGCGGTCCAGGAGGGCCGCCACCGCCCCGCTCTCCGCCGCCAGGGAGGCCACCAGGTTCTGGAGGGCGCAGAGGCCCTCGTAGGGTTCGGGAGCGGACTCGAACTCCCGGGCCAGGGAGTAGTGGATGCGGCGGAAGTGCTGGCGGCGCGCGGGGCGGTCCAGCATCGGGGCCAGCGACTGGTAGACAGAGGCGAGGTGGGGCAGGGCCCGATCGGGATCGGGCATGCGGGCCTGCCGGAGCACCTCCAGCATACCCTCGGCGCTCGTGAGCTGGGCGATGCCGCTCGGCCCGCCGTCCGCCTCTCCCAGCTCCTCCAGGGTTCTGCGGAAGAGGGTCCCGAGCGCCTGACGGTGGGCCGCCACCCGGCCCCTCGCCTCCTCCGCGGAGGTCTCGTGGAGGAATCGCGCCAGGGCCGTCCACTCCTCCTCCCCGCGGGGAAGCCGGTGGGTCTGGCGCATGTGCTGGAGCTGGGCCCAGTGTTCGGCCCGGCGCAGGAAAACATACCCCGAGGCGAGCGCCGCCGCCTTGCGCGTGCTGAGGATGCCCTTCTGGCGGAGCTTGCTGATCGCCAGCAGGGTGTGGCCCTCCCGCACCCAGCGGTCGGTCTGTCCGTGGGCCATCTGGAGGGCCTGGACCGCGAACTCCGCGTCCCTGATTCCGCCGGGCCCCTCCTTCACGTCTCGCTCCAGCTCGCCGAGGCGACGCAGGCGGGCCAGCGACCTCTCCCGCATCCGGAGGTTCTGCTCGGCGATGCCGGAGAAGGAGTAGGGCTGGTAGACGATCGGCCACATCTGCGCGAGGAAGATGGCCCCGCCCTCCACGTCTCCCGCGCAGGGCCGGCCGCGGATCCAGGCCTGCCGCTCCCAGAGGTCGGCCCACTCCCGGTAGTAGGCGAGGGCCGCGTCGTAGGAGAGGGTCAGCTCCCCGTCGCGGCCGCGGGGGCGCAGGGCCGTATCCACCTTGAGGCAGGGGCCGTCGGTTGTGGACCTGCTGAGCAGGGCCGTGGCCGCCTGCGCCCAGGCGCCGAAGAAGGAGGCGTTGGGATGGCCGCGGTCGGTGGTCCCCTCGGCACGGTAGAAGAAGACGAGGTCCACGTCGGAGACGTAGTTGAGCTCGCCGGCGCCCAGCTTGCCCAGGGCGAAGACCGTGAGGTCGCAGGGCAGCACCCGACCGTCCTCCGTCACCCAGAGCGGGAGCCCCAGCTCCTCGCGGAGCGGCTGGTAGGTGAGGGCGAAGGCCTTGCCGATCAAGACGTCGGCCAGCACCGTCAGCTCCGCCGTGACCTCTTCGAAATCGAGGACGCCCAGCATGTCCTGGAGGAGGATCCTGGCGGTCTGGAGCGTCCTGAAGGCGGCCAGCGCCTCGGCCGGCGAGTCCCACCGCCGAGTGAGCAGCAGCCTGGCGAGCCCGGCCTCCAGATCCTCCCTACCCATGGCGCCGGCCCGGACCTGGGCGCTAATGACCGGAAGCTGCTCCGGGTGTCGCATGAGGCCGAGGAAGAGGGCCTCGCTCGATGCGGCGAGGTAGAGGAGGTTGAGGAAGGAAGATTCCGGCAGGCCGGCGCCATGCCTCTCCACCCACCGCGCCATCAGGGCCTCCGCCTGCTCCGGCAGCGGAAGGCGGGGTAGGTGCCCCTGGAGCAGTCGGCTCAGGGCGGGCGGAAGCTGGTCGCGAAGGTCGCCTAGCGCCATGGAGGAATCCATCGCTTCACTGTAGCGCGGGAGCTCACTCGCGGGAAAGGTGTCGGAGCCCCATGACCGCCCTCACGGCCTCCGGCGGGGCTTGCCACCGCCCCCGCCACCGGCTTGACACTCCCCGGGGGGGCTCCTATCCTGTCGCGGGGAGGTGCACCATGGAGCCCATCGTCCTGGTCCTGACAACGGTAGGATCCGAAGATCAGGGGATTCAGATCGCCGAGACCCTGGTCGAGAAGGGTCATGCGGCCTGCGTGAACATCATCAAGCGGATCCGCTCCATCTACCGGTGGAAGGGCGAGATCTGGGACGACGAGGAGTTCCTCCTGGTAATCAAGACCCGCGAGAGCCTCTTCGAGGCCGTGCGGGACACCATCCGCAGCCTCCACTCCTACGAGCTGCCCGAGGTCCTTTGCGTACCCATCACGCGGGCGGAGGACAAGGTGCAGGCCTGGATCCTGGACGCCACCCTTACCCCGCCGAAGCGCGAGGAGTAGCTCCCTCGAAAAATGAAGAAGCCCGGCCCCTTCCGAGGCCGGGCCTTTCGTCTGCGGTCGCCGCGGCCGTGTTTACCTACGGCTCGGGCAGGGGCTTCACGGTGATGGCGCCGAAGGGCTTGAGCGAGGGCTCCAGCTCCTTGGCAGGCCCCAGAACGAAGTAGGTGAAGTCGCCGGGATGGAGGTACTTCCTCGCCACGGCCAGGCAGTCCCGCGCGGTCACGGCCCGGATCCTCGGGCCGTAGGTGGCCATGTAGTCCTCCGGGTACCCGAAGAAGTCCTGCAGGGCGGCCCGGTAGACGATCTGGCCGGAGTTCTGGTAGTTGAAGACGAACTTGTTGAGCAGGCTGCTCTTGGCTATCTCCAGCTCCTGGGCCGAGGGCGGCGCCTCGGTGGCCTCCGCGACCGCCTTCCGGATCAGGCCGCACGCCTCCGCGGTGGTCTTAACGCCCGTCTGACAGTAGGCGACAAAAAAACCCCGGTCCGTATCGAAGCTGTTCATGGAACCGGCGGTGTAGGCCAGTCCACGGCTGCTGCGGATCTCCCTCGTGAGGGTGGAGGTGAAGCCTCCCCCGCCCAGGATGAAGTTCATGACATCCATGGCGTAGACGTCCCGGTTGAACGCAACGCCGCGGCCGCGCCGCCCCGTGAGCTCGCCCGCGAGGACGGTGGTCTGGGTGAGGTCAGGCTTGTCCATGAGGAGGACGCCCGGGGCCGGCCTCTCGGGCGCCGGGGCTACGGGCGGATACTCCACCCTCTCGGGCTTCCAGCCCTCGAAGAGCCTTTGAAGATCGACCGCCATGGCCTTGGGGTCGAAGTCCCCAGCCACCGCCAGGATGGTGTCGTTGGGGTGGAAATAGCGCCGGTGGAAGGCCACGCAGTCTTCCCTCGTGAGCCCCTCCACGCTTTGGATGGTGGGGGTCCGCGCCCAGGGACTCTGGTCCCCGTACAGGGCCTTCTTCATCTCGCGGAAGGCCACCTCCCACGGATCCTCGTTCTGCCGCCTGATCTCCTCCTCCATCCGCGACTTTTCGATCTCCAGCTTGTCCTGGGCGAAGGCGGGCTCCATGAGCACGTCGGCGAAGATGGGCAGGGCCGTTCCCAGGTCCCTGGAGAGCAGGTTGAGGCGGACCTCGCCGTACTCCTCCCCGATGGAGGTGGAGAGCTCGGCGGCGATGGATTCGAGGGTCTGCTCCATGGCGTCGGCGGGATACTTCGCGGTGCCACCCGCCTTGAGGGCGGCACCCGTGAGTTCGGCCAGCCCCGTCTTGCCGGCCGGCTCGTAGATGCCTCCCACCTTCACGATGGCGTAGAGCTTCACGAGGGGGAGCGAATGGTCGGGGAGCAGGATCAGGCTCATGCCGTTGGGCAGGCTTTCCCTAAGGAGCGTGGGAGGGGTAAAGGCCAAGGGGGCCGCCTTCGGCAGCTGCTCGGGGCGGACGGGCAGCGGTCCCTGCTGCGCGGAGATCGAGAGGGATGCGGCCGCGAGGAGCGCGAGGGTGCAGGCCAGCCGTTTCATCGCTGGGCCTCCTTCCCGGCACGGGGGGGCTTGACGAGGGTGGCCACCGTCCGGTTGCCCGTGGTGAGGTAGGTCGCCGCCGTCTTTTGGATTTCCTGCGGGGTCACCGCCTGCACCTGCTGGAGGTAGCTCTCGATGTTGCGCCAGTCGCCCGTGATGAGCTGGGTCGTCCCCACCAGCTGGGCGGTGGAGAGGGCGGAATCGAGTCGGCGCAGGTAGGAGGCCAGGATACGCGTCTTGGCCTTCTCCAGCTCGGCGGCGGGGACGGGCTCGGTCTTGAGTCGGTCGATCTCCTCGGTGATGGCTCTCTCCACCTTCTCGTACGGCACGCCCTCGTTGGGCGAGGCCTGGATCACGAAGAGGTTGTCGTAGCGGGCGCCGGGGTCGTCGTTCCAGCTCTGCACCTCCAGCACCAGGTGGTCCTTTTCCACCAGCCGCCTGTAGAGGCGCGAGGTGACGCCGTCCGTCAGGAGGTTGGAGACGATGTCCATGCGGGTGTCGTCGGGGCTGGGCCAGGTGGGCTTGTGCCAGCCCATGAGCATCAGTGGATTGGCGTCGAAGGCCACCTTGATGCGGCGCTCCTCCTCCTGCTTCGGCTCCTTCGTCACGATGGGGGCCGGGTCGCCGCGGCGCGGGATGGTGCCGAAGAACTCCTCGATCCAGCGCTTGGCCTGAGCCGCGTCGAAGTGGCCCACCAGCACGCCCACCGCGTTGCTGGGGGAGTAGTACTCGTGGAAGAAGGCCTGGGCCTTGGCCATGGTGAGGGCCCGCACGTCGCTAGCCCAGCCGATGGTGGGCAGGCGGTAGGGGTGCGCCATGAAGGCCGTGGCCTCGAACTGCTCGTAGAGCTTGCCCATGGGGTCGTTGTCCGTGCGCATGAGCCGCTCCTGCTCGATGACGTCGCGCTCGGAGTAGAACTCCCGCAGCACGGGCTCCCGGATCCGCTGGGACTCCATGAGCATCCAGAGTTCGAGGGAGTTAGAGGGGAGCATGACGAAGTACTGGGTCAGATCCTCGTCCGTGCTCGCGTTCTCGCCGCGCTCCCCGGCCAGGGTGTACCAGGTGTCGAACTCGTCCTTCTTGATGTACCGGTGCTCCTCCTCGGAGAGCTCCTTCACCCTCTCGGCGAGGGCCGCCCGCTGCTCCGGCGTCCCCTTGCCCTCGGCCTTCATCAGGGTCAGCTCGTCACCTGCCTTTTCGAGGGCCTCGTAGATGGGCTTCTCCTTGGCCCAGTCGGTGGTGCCGATGTGCTGGGTCCCCTTGAAGGCCATGTGCTCGAACATGTGCGCGAGCCCCGTGTCCCCCGGCACCGAATCCACCCCCCCCACCCTGAAGCCGATGTAGCCCGCGAAGGTGGGGGCACCGGGCCGCTCCACCAAAACGAAGGTCATTCCGTTGGGCAGCTTGAGCGTCTCCCCGTGGATCCTGACCGTGATAGGGGCCGGCCCCTTCGGCGGCGGGGCCTCGGGGGGGGCGGCGAGGAGCGGAAGGGCCGCCGCCAGGCAGAGCCCCAGGGCCCTCGCCCAGATTCGCGTCCGCGTGCGGCTCTCCTTCCTCATTCCGTTCCTCCCTCGACGAGGGCGCAGAGCAGGTGGCCGAGGACCGCGTGCATCTCCTGGATGCGGGGCGTCGCCTCGGCGGGATAAACCAGGGCCAGGTCGGCCTCCCCGGCCAAGGCCCCGCCGTCGCGCCCGAGGACGGCGAGGGTGAAGCAGCCCCGGCGCCTGGCCTCCTGGAGGCCGAGGCGGACGTTGGGAGAATGGCCCGAGGTGGAGATCCCCACGGCCACGTCGCCCGGCCGGGCCAAGGCCTCCACCTGCCGGGCGAAGACCCGTTCGTAGCCGTAGTCGTTGGCGATGGCCGTGAGGGCCGAGGTGTCGGTGGTGAGGGCGATGGCGGCGAGGCCCGGGCGCTCCCTCAGGTACCGCCCCGTCAGTTCGGCGGCCCAGTGCTGGGCGTCGGCGGCGCTGCCCCCGTTGCCGAAGAGGAGCACCTTGCCCCCGCCGGCCAGGGAGGAGCGGATCCTCTCCGCGGCCTGGAGCGCCCTGTGCCCCAGGAGGTCGAGTTGCCGCTCCTGGAGGGCCAGGTTTTCGCGGATCGAAGTGAGTTCTCTCTCGAGCGCCGTCCATGGGTCCATGGCCTTTTCTCCTTCGCGCGGCCGCGGCAGGAAGTTTCTCCGCGGGCTAACGCTCAGTATACTGAGTCCATGATACGCCTGGGACCGGTCATCGCCACCGCCCTGCTCCCCACCACCTCTGGCCTGCTGGAGAGCGCGCGGGCCGCCTTCGCCGCCGGGGCCGACCGGGTGGAGGTGCGGCTGGACGGCCTGGCCCCCGGCGAAGAGATCGGCCCGCTCGTGGAGCTGGCCGAGGAAAGGCCGCTGCTCTTCTCCGGCGCCCGCGACGCCGTGCGCCCCGAGGAGATCCCCCTCCTGCGGAGGGCCCAGGCCGCCGGTGCGTGGGTGGACGTGCCCTTTTCGCCCCAGGTGCCGGAGGGGCTGTACGGCCTTCTGCCGGAGCGGCTGGTGCTCTCCTGGCACGATGGGGAGGGGACACCCTCCGACCTCCGGGAGATCCTCCTCCGGATGCGCCGGCGGCCGGCCGCCGTCTACAAGCTGGTGCCCACGGCGCGGGACTTCCCCGACGCCGCCGCCGTTCTGGACCTGCTGGCCCGGGAGGGCTCCAGCGGGGACCTCTGCGCCTTCGCCATGGGCACCCCCGGCCTGCCCACCCGCATCCTGGCGCTGGCCCGGGGCTCGGCGGCGGTCTACGCCTCGGCGCCGGGATGCCCGCCGGGCGCCCCCGGACAGATCCCGCTGGGAGAGCTGCTGGGCGTCTACCGGCCCGCCGAGCTGCGCCCCGAAGAACCGCTCTACCTGCTCGCGGGCTGGCCCCTGCGCTCCACGCGCTCTCCGGCCCTCTTCAACGCCTGGCTGGGCATGGCGGGCCTGCCCGGACGCTACCTGCCCCTGCCCACCTCCGACCTGGCGCCCCTCCTCTCCCGCTGGGAGGGGAACTTCGCGGGGATGGCCGTGACCATCCCGCACAAGGAGGCGGTTCTGGCCTATCTGACCTCCACCTCCCGCCTGGTGCGCCTTCTCGGGGCCTGCAACACCCTGGTCCGCGGAGAAGAGGGCTGGGGCGGCGCCAACACGGACGTCTTTGGCGTCCGGCGCGCCCTGCGCGCCGTGCCCAGGGGCAGCCGCTGCCTCCTGTTGGGGGCGGGCGGCGCGGCGGCGGCGGCGGCCCTTGCCCTGAGGCGCATCGGCCCCACGGCCGTGGCGGGCCGGGACCTTGCCCGCACGAGGGCCTTCGCCCGCCGCTTCGGCCTGGAGGCGCTGGCCTGGGAGGAGCGAGGTGCGGCCTCCTGGGACCTCCTCGTGAATGCCACGCCGCTGGGCCAGGAGGGCGAGGAGACTCCCCTGCCGGCGGGTGCCCTGCCGGGAAGCTGGGTCTTCGACATGGTGGTGCGGGCGGGGGGAACGCCCCTCGTGCGCCGCGCCCTTGCCCTGGGCCTACAGGCCATCCCCGGCGAGGCCATGCTGGTGCCCCAGGCCCGGCTCCAGTTCCGCCTCTGGACCGGCCGGCGGCCGCCCCACCGCCGCCCTCCCCAGGTCCGCTCCCTCCCTTGATGAAGGGGTCGGCAGCCCTTATACTGGAAAGAGAAATCGACACCAATCGATCCACTCTTCGCCGAAAGGGGGTACCATGACATACGACGTGAAAGTCCACCTAAAACCGGCCAACCTCAAGGGGATCTCGGAGAACCAGATCGCCCAGCACTGGAAGCTCTACGAGGGCTACGTGGCCAACACCAACGCCCTGCTCTCCGAGCTGGAGGCGATGCGGAAGGAGGGCAAGGGGGGCACCGCCCTCTACGCCGACCGCCGCCGCCGCTTTGGCTTTGAGGTCAACGGCATGGTCCTGCACGAGTACTACTTCGGCAACCTGAAGGCGGGCGCCCCCGAGCTCCCCGCCGATTCGCCCCTGCGCAAGGCCCTGGCCGAGCAGTACGGCTCCTTCGAGGCCTGGAAGGAGGACTTCGTCAAGTGCGGCGCCAGCCGCTCCGTGGGCTGGGCCATCTGCTACCTGGACCCCGCCACCGGCGGGCTCACCAACCACTTCATCCAGCTCCACGAGGACGGCAACATCGCAGGCTTCATCCCCGTTTTCATCATGGACGTCTTCGAGCACGCCTACATGGTGGACTGGGGCGCCGGCGGACGGCCCGACTACATCAAGGCCTTCTTCGAGAACGTGAACTGGCCGGCGCTGGCCGCCCGCTACGAGGAGGGCAAGGCCCGCAAAATGGCGGCGCGGTTCTGACGGGCTCGGAGAGACGGCGAGCGATTTCGCGATGACGGACGCGGGTCCCGGAGGGGACTGCCGCGGACCGGCACAGCCGGCGGCAGGAGGGGGCGGGCTTCAGCCCGCCCCCTCGCTATGGGGGAGAGCAGGCGGGCCTACCCCTCCTCGCGCTCGGCGGCGGAGGCCTCCATGCGGCGGATGAGGAGGCAGCCTAGGGCCAGGAAGAGGGCCTCGTAGACGAGCAGGAAGAGCAGGGCCGCCAGCCGACTTTCGCTGGAGGCCAGGAGCTAGGGTGTGCCGGCAGCGAGGACGATTTTCACCCCGCTGAGCGGTTGATCCGCGACCTGCAGCGCCGTTTTGCCTTGATGTCCCGCCGCGTCGCGTGCGACGAGGACGAGGGAGCCAGCGCCCATTCTCGGCAGAAGAAAGGCCCCCGTGGAATCAGCCACCACACTGTTGGCGGGGTTCGTTCCGAGCTCGGCGTACCCATAGGTGACAAGGGCCCCGGGCACAGGAGCGCTTGTGTGATCAAGAACCCAGCCTTGGACAGGGACACCCATAAAATTCCACGTGGGTACGACCCCTTCGTCGTCAGGAACCGCAACGGAGGCGTGGTATTCGCCTCCCTCCCAATAGAGGCTGGCTTGAGCCAGCCCTGGCACCGCATTTTCAATGGCTGCAAATCCGGCGTCGTCGGCTTGGCCGCGACTGGGCTGTGCGGGCAGACCAAAAAGCTGCGACCCCCCTCCGCCAGAGATCTGAAGCAATCCTCCTTCCTCAAAACCTGAAGAGGCGGGATCGAGCACTACCACCGCTCTCGCCGCCGGTCGTCCACCAACCTGGAGAAAAACCCGCACCGAAACCCCTTCGATAGGCCATTGGAGATCTACCTGCTGGCCCTCCTCCACATCCAGGGAGCGGCTACAGCGGGGTGAGAGATCGGTAGGTCCATAGGCCTCCAGCCGGTACGGCCCCGGCGCCACCGCTCCAAAGGCGAAGGTGCCATCGGCATCCGCGACCGCCAGAGGAGCCGTGGGTTCATAGCTCTGGATCTTCAGAAAAAGCCTCCACCCAGCGAAATGAGTGCCCCTCCTCGAAAGGAGGCGCCCGGAGACGTTACCGCTGCGCTCCAGAATGAGGACGCCGGCGTCTGCGTCCCGATCCTCTACCTGGACCCTCTTGGGTCTACTGGAAAGGCCGCCGCATCGTGCCTTCAGAACGTAGCTTCCCTCCGGAACACCGGTGAAGGCGAAGGTGCCGTCATCGTCAGCGGAGGCGACTAGGTTCCTCGGCGGATAGGAGGTGGTGGCATCCGCGGCATGGAGCATTCGTTCAAGAACAACCTCCCCGCCCCCTTCCCATGTCTCACCGCTGGCCCTCTCCAGACGGCCGCTCACATGAGGCGAGGTGTCGAAGCGGATTACACCAAGATCGCGCTCCTCGTTCTCCTGGAGGGTGAACTCCTCCGAAGCGCGCCCTCTCCCAGGACTCCAGGCCAGCAGGTGGTAGGCCCCTGGTTCCAAGCCTCCTATTTCGAAGGAGCCGTCTTCGGAGAGGGGAACCTCCTGCTGGGTGGGCCCCGGTGTGCTTGATGAGGCCTTTTTCAGGAGAACGCGGCAGTCCTCGCCGCCCGGCTGTGGTCCGTAGCCGGAGATGAACCCCCGGATAAGGGCGCCCCTCTTGAGCACCAACTTCAAGTCGTTCCGGTCCATGGATGAAAAGGGGCCGAAGTTCGCCTCCTTATAGTTCGCGGCCTGAACGTGGAGGCTCCAACGGCCACGGGGCAGGGACGCCAACAGAAAACGCCCCCTTTTGTCGGTTCTGGCTCGACCAGGGGCCGGCCTGGCAAGCCCATCCACGAGCACGATAGCCCTCTCCACGGGTGCCCCGCTTGGAGAAAGGACCACCCCCCCAAGGCGAAGCCCCCGTTTCAGCATGACCTCCACCTTTGCCTTTCCGGAGAGTTCGGCGGGGGAGATCCATGCCGCTTCGAAGCCCTCCGCTACCACCTCCAGCGCGCATGAATCGGTGAAGGGAAATACCGGCAGATCCAGGGACGAGGTCTCCTTTTCGAGAACGAGCGGCACCCAGGGTATAGGGGGGAGGTTGGCCGTCAGGCGAATGGTGACGTGGTCCGGAGAAGGCGCTCCCTTCTCCAAATGAATCGCGAGGCGCACGGGGCCGGCCGGCTCCAGGCGCACGGTTCGTTCCGCGGCTCCAGCCCATTCGTGCAGGCGGTATCCCTCGGCCAGAACCCATCCCGACAGGGCCCCTGGGGGCGAAGCGAAGACCACCCGGCCGAATGGGTTCGAAATCTCCTCCTTCAGACCGAAGGAAGGAAGGCGGGTCGTGGCGATTGGATCGCGCAACAATGCCTGCTGCGCCGTCACCAGCCTCGCACCAGCAACGCAGCGGCCCGAGGAATCGAGAATGCGGATCTCCCCGGGCGGCGCCGGAACCACTATTACGGAAGCCTCCGGAGTGTCGCCGGCGACGGCCACGGGGCTCGCGGCCCACGGCTCCTCGTTGGCCCACAGCGTGACGGGAAGGCCTGCCGGCAAAGAGAAGGTGAGGCGGCCCTTGGCGTCCGTGGCTTGCTCCCCAGCAGGGGCTGGCAAGAGGGGCCAACCCTCGACGCGCCAGCTGAGGTGGATCCCGGGCACACGCTTGCCCTCGGGGGTCAAGGCCTCAACCCGAAGAGGCCGCCCCTCCGGAAGCCGGGCAGGATACGGCGTCCCTTTTTCGACCTTCACGGGTGCGCCTCCCTCCTGCCACAGAAGGCACGGCGCATCGCTGATCTTGCCCGCGAGATCCTTCAATTGCACAGCCACCGGTTCGGCGGCCGGTTCGAACCCGAGCCGCCAAGTGCGCCCCTCCTGGGCCCAGACCAAACTCCACCCTATCCATCCGGCCACGAGCAGCACCATCGAAGCCCGCCTCATACTCGACCTCCCGGTAAGAACAAGAGAACGTCTAGAAGGTTCTCTGTTTGGCTTTGGACGCCAGCCGGCCCGGCGAGCCGGTAGGCAATCACCCGCCGAGCCGGGCTGGAAACCGGCAGAACGACGAAGTAGGGAAGATCGCCGGAATCCACGCCGATGGCGTCGGCCACGGCTCGCCCCTGGTCTTCATAGAGAGCTTCCCTTGGCACGCCCTCCCCCGCCAGGGCTTCGGCCGGCCCACCCGGCGGGATGACCAGCACTAACCGGCATGAGATCCCCTTTTGCGTGATGGCCTTTTGGGCGGCGGCGAAGGCTTCCAGGTAGGTGCAGGTACACCCCTTTTCAGGGACAAACAGAAGCGCGAGGTAGCGGTAGTTGGAGTCGCGTGTCGTCTTTTGCAACCGCGTCCAGGCGTTCTCCGGGGAGGGCGCCCGGCAGCCAGCCCAAAAAACGACCAGCGCTAAGGCGAGGAAAAACGATTGACCGTTTCGGCGCATCGTCTTTGCGAGCCCTATCCGTGCGAGAACTTGAGCCGAAACACCCGTGAGATCCCGATGCCCCAGGGCCTTTCTTGCCGGCGAACGAGGAGAAGAAGAATCTCGTTGCTCCCCCAGGAAACCGTCCCGCGTACAAAATCGTCACTCCCCAGGACGACCGGGAGCCGGAGGGGTTCTCTTTGGTAAGGCCGAAGATCCTTGTCATACCAAGAAAGGTAGAGCACGTGCCCCATTTGGGTGTGTTCCCGGACGATGAGAGCGAAGCGGTCTCCGGCGGCGAAAAGACCCTCCACGTGCGGTGTTCCGAAATAGATGGCATCCCACTCCTGATCGGGAGGAAGGCGCCCTTCCGAGGGAGCGCGTGGCAGAGGTTCGTTTCCCCCCTGCGATTGCCTCACCACCCGGCCCTCCGAATCGAGCAACCAGATCTTGGGTGGAAAGACCCGAGCCACCGCAATCCCCCCTCCCTGTAAAGGAAAGAAATGACTTCCTGCAAGGATTTGAAAGCCCTTCTCCTCCTCCCACAAAACCTTCCTGCGCGCGCACACGCGAAGATCCCGGCCCTCCCAGTCGGTCGAAAAGAGCACCAGGGCGTCGAAGGTCTCCCCCCGTTCGGGCCGCTCCCCTTCGTAGCCCATGCCGCCATAGACGATCCTTTTGGGTGTGAGCGCGGCCCCCAAGCCAGGGCAGTAACGGGTGAGGCCGGTTGTCGTCTTCTCGTAAGAGAGGGTTCGCCCATTGAAAAAAAGGAGGGACCCTCTCCCCTCCACAACCGCGACTTCTGAGCCGGCAGCCGTGATGGAGCGTGGGCCTACTATCCTTCCCTTGCCGAAGGAGCCTATCTTTCGGCCCTCTTTATCGAAAACGAGCACCTCTCCGTTCACCCTGTCCAGCACGAAGAGGCGCCCTTGAGGGCCCGCGCAGAGCCCCTCCACGGCCTTCGGCAGGCCGGGTAGGACAAGGGGTTCAACCGAAAGGAGCCTTGGTGCAGCAGACGCGATGGGCAGCGATCCACCAAAGAGCCCTAAACAGAGAATTGTCACCGAGCGAAGCAGCACCAAACCGCCGTGCCGCCCCCTTCCTCTCATCGCTCACCTCCTCACGCATATCAACCGCCGGCGGGACAGGGGTATCCTTCACATCAAGGGTAACAGTCCATGCATTGGCAGGCCCCCGAGGTACCCTCGCAGTAGCCGGTCACACGACTGAAAGTGCAGCCATAAACCGGCCCGCAATTGCCTCCCGGGGGCAAGATAATAGGGGGCGGGGGAGCCTGGCTACCGAAGACCAAAACTGTCACCAACAGCAACGCTCCCAAAATAGCACTAACCGTGAACAGCTTTTTCATGAAGCACCCTCCTTTCTTTCCTGCCCTTCCCGCTGGGGTTAGCGCAAATATATGCCCCCCCCCCCTTTTTTTTTCAAGGGGCAGCCCGCAAACCCACAACCGCAAGGAAGGGAGGCCGTCTTTCTTGGCTTTTCCCGAAAAGGCATGTCCAGCCATGTCTATTGTATCTTCCGAAGCCAGCTGGCGGACGGGGCCCCGGGGCCGGACGGCTCTTTTCCTCCTCCGGCCCTACCCTTCTTCCCTCTCGCCAACGGAGGCCTCCATGCGGCGGATGAGGAGGCAGCCTAGGGCCAGGAAGAGGGCCTCGTAGACGAGCAGGAAGAGCAGGGCCGCCAGGCGGCTCTCGCTGGAGGCCAGGAGCTGCTGGAGGAGGCCCTGGGGCCCCGAGGCGTGGGGGAGCAGGGTGTGGAGGTGGAAGAGCAGGGTGAGGCGCTTGAGGAAGCCCGGCAGCCACGCCACCAGGTTCTCCCAGCCGAAGCCGATGAGGAGCCCCCAGAAGAGGGGCTTCTTTAGGGCCATGCCGAGGAAGGAGAAGAGGGCCCCGTAGACCGCCACGGCGAGGCCTACGGTGAAGAGGTCGCCGCCCAAGGTCCCCAGCTCTCCCGCGGGCGATCCGCTCGTCATGGCCAGGACGTAGGTGCCCAGGACGCTGGCCCACGTTCCCGCCAGCAGGATGGCCGTCATGGCCGCGTACCGGACGAGGAAAAGCTTCTCGCGCCGGATGGGCCGGCCGAAGAGGTAGGGCAGGGTTCCGCCCTCCACCTCGTCGGCGATGAGGGCCGTCCCGAAAAAGAGCGTCGAGAGCGGCACGAAAAAGCCGAGCACGTACCCGAGCACGAGCATGCCGTAGAGCGTGACTCCACCCATCGGCACGGGCACCCCCTGGGCGATGAGAAGCCTCAGTAGCAGGACCACGCCCCAGGGCACGGCCACCATGAGGCCGAAGAGCCAGGCCTTGACCGAGCGCGTCATCTGCCGGGCCGTGAAGGAGAAGAGGGTGAGCGTCGCCGAATCCATCTCAGGCCACCAGGTAGGAGAAGACAGCCGCCAGATTGTCGTCCAGGGGGTTCAGGATCTCGAGGCCCAGGTCCCGCTCGGCCATCAGCTCCGACAGGCGGGTCCGGAAGGCCCCCGTGTCGCTCACCTCGGCCGTGAGCGACCGGCCGTCGGAGCCGAAGGAGAGCGAGGCCAGGCAGTCCCACCCGATCATCTCGGAGGCGAGGAGGCGGGCCTGGGCGCACCGCACGAAGACGCGCATGGGCCGCGAGGCGATGGCCTGGCGCACCTGGGGCACCTCCCCGGAGGCCAGGAGCTTGCCGTGGTGCAGGAGCAGGATGCGCGAGGTCATGGCCTCCACCTCGTGCAGCATGTGGGAGGAGACCAGGACGTAGCGCCCCTCCTCGCCCCAGCGGCGGATGGCCTCGATGGTCTGGGCCCGGCTGGGCGGGTCCATGCCGTTGAGCGGCTCGTCCAGCAGCAGGACCTTGGGCTCGTGGACCAGGGCCTGGGCCATCTTCACCTTCTGCCGCATCCCCTTGCTCATGGAGCGGATGCGCTTGCCCGCCTCCTCGCCCATGGCCACGGCGTCGCAGGAGGCCCGGGCGCGGGCCCTGGCCTCGGCCGCCGGGAGGCCCGAGAGCCGCCCCATGAGCTCCACGAACTGGAGTCCGGTCAGCTCCTCGTAGAGGTGGTCCGGGCTGGGACAGGTGCCGATGTGCCGTAGGGCGGCCGGGTTGGCGAAGGTGGGCTGGCCGTCCAGGGCCACCGTGCCCGAAGAGGGGCGCAGAAGGCCCGCCATGAGGTTGAGGAGCGTGCTCTTGCCCGCGCCGTTCACGCCCAGGAGGCCCGTGACGCCGGGCTCCAGCTCCAGGGAGATGCGGTTCACTCCCACCACCATGCCGTACCACTTGGAGACGTTCTCGACCCGGATCATTGCAGCACCCCCCTGCGCGCGAAGCGCAGGAAGAGCACTCCCGCGCTGAGGGCCGCCAGGCCGGCGAAGAAGAGCACGCTCAGCCAGAGCGGAAGGGAGATGAAGTGCGGGGGAGGGGCGCCGAGGCAGCGGCAGGCCAGGACCTCCAGCTCCTTGGCCACGGAGAAGAACCAAATGGCCGGATTCCGGGTGATCCCGTAGAGGATGCCGCAGGCCACGTCGCCGAAAAAGACGATCCCGACGAGCACGAGCCCCACCACCCTGGGCGAGCGCCCCAGCGAAGAGAGGGCGAGGACGAACGCGGTCAGCGAGCCCAGCCCGAGGACGGTGTAGAGCAGGCTGCCCCACAGCACCCGGGAATGGACGAAGATCCAGCCCGCATCGCCCGTCAGCCCCACCTGGAAGACCACGAGCACCAGGGTGGGCAGCAGCGAGAAGAGCAGGAGGAAGAGTCCCAGCGCCGCCCCCTTGGCCCAGAGGTACTGGCCCGCCCCGAGGCCGCGGCCCAGAAAGACCTCGAGGGTCCTGTCCCTGCGGTCCCTGGCCACGAGCCCCGAGCCCACCCAGATGCAGACCACGAGCAGGAGGAAGAGGTCGAATCCGTTGGCCATGAGCTTGGCCACCAGGGCCTCGTCCACCTTCGGCAGCTGGCCCACCAGCTCCTTCGCCCACTGCGCGTCGCCGAGCTGGGTGTGCAGAAAGGTGAGGGCGATGCCGTAGAGCCAGGGAATCATGGCCAGCAGGAGCAGGAAGACGAAACGGCGCTTCCTGAAGTAGGGCAGCAGCTCATCCCGGAAGAGGGGAAGCCAGCGGCGCCCGAGGGGCCTTCTCGCCCCCGCGTAGGCCTCGTAGCCCTGTTCATAGACCGGCATGGTCGGCTCCGTTGCGATTGAGCGCCGAGAGGAAGAGCTCCTCCAGGGAGGTCTCCTCCCGCACGAACCGGTTGAGCCCGCCGCCCGCCTCGCGGGCCGCCTGGAAGACCGAGCGGGGGCCTTCGCCGACGGGCAGGACCAGCTTGATGAGGCCGTCCCGCCTCGGTTCCACCGTCCAGCCCCTGCCCCTACAAGCCTTCTCGAAGGCCCGGCCCTGACCCTCCCACTGCACCAGGAAGTGCTGCGCCTCGCTCCGGGTCCAGTCCTCCACCGTCACGCCGGCGAGCACCTGCCCCTCGTGCAGGATCACCACCTGACTGCAGAGGGCCTCCACGTCCTTCAGGATGTGCGTGGAGAGAAGGAGCGTCTTGCCCTGCTTCACGAGGTCCCGGCAGAGCTCCAGCATCTCCTCCCGGCCCACGGGATCCATGCCCGAGGTGGGCTCGTCCAGGAGCACCAGCGCCGGATCGTGCACCAGGGATGCCGCGAGCTTAAGGCGCTGGCGCATGCCCGTGGAGAAGGTCTCCACGTTGCGGTAGCGGCTCTCCTCGAGGCCCACGTACTGGAGCACCTCGTGGGCGCGCTCCACGGCGGAGCGGCGCGGCAGCCCCGAGAGCTCGCCCAGGAGGGCCACCCAGCCCACCCCGCTCATGCCCGGCCGCAGGCCCTCGCGCTCCGGCACGTAGCCCACGCGGTCGCGGAGAGCGGGCCCCAGGGCGCCGCTGTCCTGGCCCATGAGCGTGATGCGCCCCCCCGAGAGGGGGACGAGGTTGAGGATGGCCTTGATGAGGGTGGACTTGCCCGCGCCGTTGGGGCCCAGAAGCCCCACGGCGCCTCCGGGGACTTCGAAGGTGACGCCCCTCAGGGCCTGGGTGGGGCCGTAGCTGACGCGGATGTCCCGGACCGAGAGGACCACGCTCATGAGCCCATTCTACGCCATCGGGCGGCCGGTTGTTTCACGGCCCTCCGGCGCCGGCGCGCCCAGGCCGGCCAGGGCCCGGCGCACGGAGGGCCGGTCGAAACCCTTCCAGAGCCCCGCCAGGCGAGCCCTGCGGTCGCGGGCCACCTCGCGGTGCACCTGGATGAGTCCGCCCAGGTCCAGAAGCTCCTCCGGCGCCATGCGGCCCCGGGCCACCAGTTGGCGGGCCAAGTCCTGGATGCGGGCCATGGCCACCACCGCGTCCTGGTGCTCCCCCAGGCAGTCCTGGAACCGGACCATGGACTCGATGAGCTCCGGCAGGACCTCGGGGAAGGCCTCCCGGAAGAACTCGCAGGTGTAGCGCAGGCGCTTGAAGAGGATGCGCAGCCGGTGTAGCTCCGGAGGCGGGCTCTGGGGCGTCACGGCGCGGCCCACCCGAAAGACGCGCCGGGCGGCCCGTTGAATCAGGGGCGGGGCGGCCGCGAGGACGGGAAGCGCACCCCCGGCCGGGAGGCGCTTGGGGACAGGCGAGCTCCCCAGGGCGAGCAGGCGCCGTAGGAGCGAGGCGTAGCGCCGGCTCGCCAGGGCCGACCGGAGGGCCTCCAGCGCGGGGCCTCTCCGCACCAGGAGCTCAGTCCGGAGCACGGCCAGCACCCGCTCGGCCTCTCCCAGCCGCTCCCCGAAGGGCTCCAGGTCGCGGAGCTGCACATCCAGATCCCGCACTCCCCCAAGAAGACCGCCGATCCATCGCAGCTCGCAGCGCAGGGCCTCGGCCCGGCGCACGCCGAGCACGGCGCCGAAGAGGCGGAGGGCCGCCCGCAGCCGCCGCGTGGCCACGCGAAGGTCGTGCAGGTACTCGGGATCCAGGTCCAGACGGGTGCCGGCCGAATTCCTCTCCATCAAGAGCGCCTGCCGCTCCACGACCTTGCGCGCCGCCTCGGCCATGCGGTCCGTGGGAAGGACCGCCAGCCGGGCCGGAAGCGGCGCCCCCGGCTGGGAGAGGTCGACGGCTAAAAGCCCC
The DNA here is from genome assembly GCA_049967655.1 of Acidobacteriota bacterium. Lineage (GTDB taxonomy): Bacteria > Acidobacteriota > UBA4820 > UBA4820 > DSQY01 > DTPS01. The sequence goes on along the minus strand of JBMFSH010000011.1, from coordinate 57,801 downwards.
GCCGAGCAGGCGTCCCCCTCGTAAGGCTCCAGGCGGAGCAGGTCCCGGAGGAAGGCCGCCGCGTGTTGGAGCGCCGCCGGCTCCCCCTCCGACAGGCGCACGGTCAGGAGGCGCAGGGGAGGCCCCTCCCGACGCGGTGCTTCGCCCGGAGAGGCCGCCCAGAAGACGTCCAGGCTCACATCCAGCCCGGCCCCCGATGGCGAGGCCAGGTCCGCCTCGGAGCGCCGGCCCGCCAAGCGCACCAGGGGAAGAAGCCTACGCGGTCCCGCCGCCGAAGCCGCGGCCTCGGGGCATCCGGCCGCCGAGGCTTCCAGCCAGGCGCGTCCCTCCAGCGCGGCGGTGAGGGCCGTCGGCGCCGGGGTCTCCAAGGGGGCGCCCGTCCCCTCCTGGCGCCAGACGGGCCGCCCCTTCCGGAGGCCGAGGCCGAGGCGAAGCCCCGCACGGAAGAGCCGCCCGTCCTGGGTTTCGAAGAAGAGGGTGCGGTAGGCGGTCCGGCCCACCGGGCCTGCGACGTACCCCACGCCCTTGAGGGCGCGCAACAGCCCCGCCAGGCTCCGCGCGGCGGGTAGGCGGAATGAAATGGAGCGCCCCGATCCCTCCACCTCTCGCCTCCCTTCCCGCCCTCCCGGCGCCGAGGCCCGTCAGAGGGCGTGGCCCCTCCCCGTCCGGTAGAAAGCCGGGTGGCTCTTGGGCACGTCCCGGGACTCCAGGTCGGCCACGAGCGCCTCCACGGGATAGGTGAAGCGAACGATGCGGCTCTGCAGCCGTCTTCCACCCCCGAAATCGCAGAGGGCGTAGGAGCCCCTGGGGTCGCCGTCGATGGGGCGCCCCACGGATCCGCAATTGACGACGCGTACCGCCCCCACGGCCCGAGCGAAGGGGATGTGCGTGTGGCCGCAGACGAGCAGGCCGGGCCGCTCACCCTTGAGCCTCGGCCCCAGGGCCCTGGTCGTGAGGCTGGGATAGAGATAGTCCTCATCCGATAGGGGGCTGCCGTGGACGATCCACGCGTCGGTCCCGCCGAGGGTCAGCCTCAGCTCCGCGGGCCGGGAGGTAAGCCAGGCGCACTCCGCCTCGCCGAGGGAGAGGGCCGCCCAGGCCGCCACGGCCCCCTTGCCCTCGCGGATTCGTCTGCGGAGCCGCTTGGGATCCCGCCCCAGGGAGAGCACCTTGCGGTCCACGTTGCCCAGGATGCAGGGGATCTCGCGCTCCATGAGGAGGCGGACCACCTCGGTGGGATGGGGCCCTCCGCCCACGAGGTCGCCGGCGCAGAAGAGGAACTCGGCGCCGTTCCGCCGGGCGGACTCCAGTGCGCGGCAGAGGGCGGGCAGGTTGGCGTGGACGTCGGAGAGAAAAGCGACCCTCACGGCGCACTCCTCCCGCCGGACGGGCTCATCAGGCTTCGGGCGGCATCATGGCCGAGAGGGCCTTCAGCAGGGCCTCAATGCGGGCCAGGTCCTTCACGCGCCCCTTCTTGGGCTTCACCTTGAGCGCCCGGCACTCCTCCACCATGGCGGCGAGCGTGCGCGGCGAGGGAAGCCGGGGGTGCTCCCCCTCCAGCTCCTCGCCCCTCAGGTAGGAGGCCATGGCGGCCAGCTCGGCGTCCAGGCGGACCAGCACGGCCTCGCCCGCCTCGCGCAGGATCCCCCTCGTGGCCTGGAGCTCTTCGGCCACGGCAAGGCCCAGCTTCTTTCGCCGGCCATCGGCCGAGACGCGCGCCGCGCCCGCCGCCTTGGCCTTCCCCTTCGGGACGGGCTCGGCGGCCTTGCTTTTCCCGGGAGCGGGTCGGCTCCCCAGCTTGGATTCTCTGACGGGTTCAGTCATGTCACCCATGGTACACGGGCTTTTCGAACTTGTCCAGAACCTCCTGGATGTGGGCCTTCAGGTCCTTCTGAACGGTGATCACGCTGCGGTTGGCGTTGATGGGCACGAATCCGTACTGCTTCTGCATGCGGATGAACTCCGTGCGCATGCGGCGCTGGTACTTCACGAAGCTCTGAAACCAGTCCCTCGAAAGGCCGCAGTCCATCCCGGATTCCCAGTAGTCCAGGTCGGCGTGCGACTGGAAGGTCCGCTCCACGAGCGTGCGCAGCGAGACCATGAGGTAGAAGACCGCGTCCGGCACCAGGGCGAGCGAGTAGATGGAGGAGACCCATTCGGGCTCGGCCCCTCGCGCGATGTCCCTCGCCATCAGGGTGTAGATGTAGCGGTCCGCCAGCACCACGAAGCCGGCTCTCAGGGCGGGCACGATGCGGTTCTCGAGCTGGTCGAAGAAATCGGTGGCGTAGAAGAGCGAGAGGGTCCGGGGGCTCAGGACGTTGCCCTGCTTGGCCTGCTCCAGCTCCGGCCCCACGAGCGTGGAGCGCTTGAGGCCCACCTGCTCCACGGCGTAGCCCTGCTGCTCCAGCCACTCGGTCAGGAGGGCGATCTGGGTGGAACGGCCCGAGCTGTCGGGCCCCTCGATGACGATCAGGGAGCCCGAGAGCTTGGAGACGTCCACCCCCGCCGGGGCATTGCCGAAGCACCGTTTGGCGCTCATTGCACGAACCTCTTGTGGAAGGTGGCCAGGTCCAGCTTCTGGTTCACGATCTGGCGCACGACCTGCTGCTGGCTGTGGACCGGCCGGGTGGCGTCCAGGACGGTGAACCCGAACTCCTCGGCCATGGCGAGGTACTGCTCGAGGACCCGCCCCTGAAAGAGGCGGAAGCTCTCCGTGATGTCTGGGCTCAGGCCCAGGTCCATGCCCGCCTCGAAGTACTTCAGCTTGGGCCGCCCCTCCAGGATGCGGCCCAGGGCCACCTCGAGGGGGAGCCTGAAGAAGAAGGTGATGTCCGGAACCCTGGCGAAGCCGTACATCCGCCGCAGCCACGCGGGGTCGCACCCCCTCACCGCATCCCTGGCGAAGGAGGTGAACATGTAGCGGTCGCAGAGCACGATGTAGCCCGCCCTCAGGAGGGGGAGGATCTGGCGCTCGTACCGGTCGGCGAAATCGGTGGCGTGGATCAGACTGAAGGTCGTGGGGGTCAAAAGTTGCCGCCGCTTCCCCTTGCGGGTGGCCTCCCGCACGAGCAGCGAGGAGTTCCACTCCGTGAAAAAGACCCGGCAGCCGCGGCTCTGAAGCCAGCGGAAGAGCAGGTAGACCTGCGTGGATTTCCCCGAGCCGTCCAGCCCCTCCACGGCGACGAGCTTGCCGGGGAGGTGTTCACCCGCCCTGTCCATCATTTCCCCCCCTTCTCAAGGCGCGCCACCTCGACGGGCCTCCCGAAGACCTTCTGGAGCAGGTCCGATTTCCTCTTCAGCGCCCAGGCCTCCAGCAGGAGGTCTCCCTGGCCCTCCAGCCCCACCTTCAGGGCCCATCGGCTCACGCTGACCTTGATCCGCTCCACCCTCTGCCGGTGTTCCCGGTCCATGGCGTCCGCCAGGCGCAGCAGGGCGGCCAGAGCCGAGACCTTGTCCCGGTCGTCCTTCTGCAGCGCCGTGAAGGGCTCGTGCTGGGGCTTGGGAAAGCTCCGCCGGTGGTAGCGGGCCACGTTGGCCGCCATGAGCGTCTCCCTCGGCGTGAAGCCGGCCAGGTTGGAGTGGGCGATCAGGTAGAGCGAGTGCTTGTGGTGCCGCGTGTAGCTGACAAAGGAGCCGATGTCGTGCAGGAGCGCCGCGGCGTGCAGGATCCGCCGCTCCTCCTCGCCCATGCCATGCACCGCGAGCGTCTGGTCGAAGAGCGAGAGGGCGAGCGACGCCACGTGGAGGGCGTGGGGCTCGTCGAAGTGGTACTTGCGCCCGAGGGCCACGGCGGTCCTCGCCACCTGCTGCTCCGCCTGCCGCACCTGCCCCGCCCCGAGCGGCGACGCCCCGTCCGCAAGATCCAGCACGATGCCCTCCTTGACGCCCACGTAGGGCACGAGGATCTCCCTGGCCTGAGCCAGGGTAGCTAGGCGCTCGTAGATGATGGCGGCGGGGAGGATCACGTCGGCCCGGTCCTCTCGCAGGCCCAGCTTCTCCACGCGCTCGCGGTAGCTCAGGGAGGAGAGCCGCTGAATGAGCCTCGCCAGGTCTTCCACGGGGAGTCGGCTGACGCCGGCGGCGTCCGGCACCGCCGTGGCCATCTCCGCAAGCGTCTCGATATTCCCCCCTGTGGCGATGTAGCCCGAGGGCCGCACCTCTTCCAGCCCGGAGCGCACCCGCAGGGTTCCCGCGTACTCCGTGAGCAGTCGCAGGAATCGCCCTCGGTCCCGGGCGCTCCCCGTGAGCTCCTCCAGCAAGCGAACCGAGCCCATGGTGTGGGATTCGCTCCACTGAAGGCCGCTGGCGTCGACGAGGGAGACCTCCACGCTGCCGCCGCCCAGGTCCACCAGCATCCAGTAGGCGGTCCCGAGGTCGATTCGGCTCTTCACGGCCCGGTGAACCAGCCTCGCCTCCTCGGAGCCGTGGATGGTCTCGAGGTCGATCTTGGCGACCTGCCTCACCTGAGCTAGGAAGGCTGCTCCGTTTGCGCTCTCTCTCACGGCGCTGGTGGCCACGGCCCTGTAGCGCGAGATGGATAGGGCATCCATGCGCTCTCGATAGCTTTTGAGGACCTCCAAGGCCTCGGCCGCCTGCTCCTCCGCGAGTCGTCCGCTCAGGAAAACTCCGTGGCCCAGCCTCACCGCGTTACGGAGATTCTCCAAGACGCGAAACTGACCCGGGGCGCTGAATTCGACGGCCAGGTACCGCAGGGCGTTGGTGCCCACATCCACGGCCGCGCAGCGGAGCGGGAAGGCGGGAGCCGGCCGGGCCTTCCCTCCGGCTGCGCTCTTGCTGGCCTTGCTGTTCCCCACCTGCTGCTTCGTCCCCACGAACCACCGCCTTTCCGCGAACGGCCCCGCCTTCTCCCCTGCCCCTGCTTTCATCGTAAGTCTTCTTGTCGAAAGAGCCAAGCTTAGGGGGCGCCCCCGACGGTGGAGGGGGACTTCCCTTCGAGGGAGGTCCGGGGGCATACTAGAAATGGTACTGGTCGTCCGGGTCCAGGGAAGGGAGTGCTCCGAACGCAGCCGCGATCCCAGGGGCAAAACTCTCTCTTCACGGCCGGTTTGCACCAGGCCCGGGACGGGAGTTCTGATTTCGCGCCCGCTTCGGGACCCGGGAGAGAGCACGGCGGAGTTTTCCACATCTGTGCATAAGGCTGTGAAAACATGTCCTCCAACACGTGGACCAAACTGCTGAACGGCGTCAAAGGCAGGGTTTCCGAGACCAACTTCAGCACTTGGTTCAAGCCCCTCAAGTGCCTTCGTATGGACGGACACAGACTGTACGTCCAAGTGCCCAACCCCCTGTTCAGGGAGTGGATCGAGAATCACTACTCCAGTTTGTTTTCTGAGGTGGCCCAGGAGCTGGGGCTAGGAGAGGTGACCGTGGAGCTGGTGGACCTCTCCGATGATCCCTCCCAGGACCTGGTTCTTTCCGCGCCAGTCGTTCTCCCGTCCGAGACGCGGCCCAAGACCGGCGCCCCGGCGGGGCGTCCGTTCAGCCTCAATTCGAACTACAGGTTCGACTCCTTCGTCGTCGGCCCCTCCAACCGATTCGCCTTCGCCGCATGCCAGGCCGTGGCCCAGACTCCCTCCAAGTCCTACAATCCGCTTTACATCTACGGCGGTGTGGGGCTCGGCAAGACCCACCTCATGCAGTCCATCGGCCAGGAGCTGCTCACCCACTTTCCCTCTCTCCGAATCTCCTACCTCTCCACCGAGCGGTTCATGAACGAGATGATCAGCTCCATCGCGCACCGGCAGCAGCCGGAGTTCCGTGAACGATACCGGCAGGTGGACGTCCTTCTGTTGGATGACGTGCAGTTCCTGGCCGGCAAGGCCGGGACCCAGGAGGAGCTCTTTCATACGTTCAACGCTCTCCACGAGGCGCAGAAGCAGATCGTCCTCTCCAGCGACTGCCCGCCGCGAGACCTGCAGAGCATCGAGGAGCGGCTGCGCTCCCGCTTCGAATGGGGCCTGATCGCCGACATCCAGCCCCCGGAGCTGGAAACCAAGGTGGCCATCCTGTACAAGAAGGCGGAGGCCCACAAGATTGCCATCCCCGAGGAGGTGGCCCTCTTCATCGCCAGCAGAATCAAGAGCAACATCCGCGAGTTGGAAGGGTGCCTGCTCAGGCTGATTGCCTTCTCCAACTTCAAGGGCAAGCCGATCACCCTCGATCTCGCCCGTGAGACCTTTCAGAGCCTCTTTCACGAGGACGGTCACGCCCTCACCGTGGAGGCCATTCAGAAGCACGTGGCGGCCGCCTTCAAGATGAAGCTGGCGGACCTGAAGGCCAAGACCAATAAGGCCGACGTGGTCGTGCCGCGGCAGCTGGCCATGTACCTATGCAAGGAACTCACCGACGCCTCCCTTCCCGAGATCGGCCGCAAGTTCGGCGGCAAGCATCATACAACGGTGCTTCACTCCATTCGGAAGGTGGAGGAGCGAATGGCCAAGGACCCAGGAATTCAACAGCAGATCCACAATTTTATCCAGGCATTACACTGAAGATAGGGGGCGGCTGTGCAAAACAGGCTGTCGAAGGGATGTGGAAAAACGCTATGGGGGAAGGTAAGGTCGTTTTTGCAGGTGTCCCGCCGGTATTATCCACAATTTCCAGTAGAGGATTTTTCTCTACTTCGCAAGCAGTTACGCCATTTTTTCACGGATCCACAGGTCCTACTACTTCTTCTTTGCTGATTAGGAGGGATACCTATGGACATCAGAGTTGATGCGCGGGCCCTGCAGTCCGAGTTGAACCTCGCGCTCGGCGTCATCGAAAGCAAGGCCACCATCCCCATCCTGTCCAATCTGCTGCTGAAGGCGGAAGGGGACCACGTGGAACTGGCGGCCACCGATCTGGAGGTCACCTTGCGAACGCAGTGCCCAGCCGAGGTGGTCTCCCCGGGTGGAATCACCGTTCCAGCGCGTAAATTCGGCTCCATCGTGCGGGCCTTCGCCACCTCCGACGCACCCCTATCCCTCAAGACGACGGCCGAAGGAAAACTCTTTCTTCAGCCCGTGGGAGGCAGGCAGGAGTATCACCTCCAGACCCTTCCCGAGGAAGACTACCCCACCCTTCTGGGCTCGGGAGAGACCCAGCAACTGAAGATTCCCACCTCGGTGTTCAAGCGCTGCATTTCAGAGGTTCTGGTTTCTGTCGGCGTGGAGGACAACCGCTTCTCGGTACGGGGCGGCCTGCTGATCCTGGAACCGGATCAGCTCACCATGGTCTCCACCGACTCCCACCGGTTGACCTATTCCCAGTGGAACGGCCCTCTGGCTGTGGAGAAGCCTCTGCGCGTGCTCATCCCTAGGAAGACCCTGACGGAGTTTCTGAAGCTGGAGGACGCCGACGGCGTCACCCTCGCCTTCAGGGACAACCACGTTTTTCTGGAGATGGGCCGGCGCTTCCTCTACAGCAGGCTCATGGACACGACCTTCCCTGCTTACGAGAAGGTCCTGCCCGCCGAATCCGACAAGAAGGCGATCCTCTCACGGACGGCTTTCCTGGAAAGGCTCAAGAGGGTCTCCATGGTGGCCGAGAGCAAGACCAGGGCGGTCAGTGTGGCCTTCGATCCTGCTGGGACTTTGGAGGTGATGGTCCGCAATCAGGAGACGGGCGACGAGGGTCGCGAATACCTCACCAGCGAGAGCTATGAGGGGGAGGCCATTGGCATCGTCTTCAACGTGGATTATCTGATTGACTTCCTCACGGTGAGTGATGCCGAGAAGATCGTCATGGCCATGAGAGATCCTTACTACCAGGTTCTCTTTCAGCCTCTGCGTGGAGAGGGGGAGTTGATCCACAAGTACGTCGTCATGCCCCTGAGGTTTGATTGAGGCTCCACTCGCTGAGCGTGAAGGGCTTTCGCAATCTGGCGGGCTCGCGGATCGACTTCCGCGGGCCCGTTACCCTGTTTTACGGGGCCAACGCGCAGGGAAAGACCAACCTTCTTGAAGCCCTCTACCTGATAGCGACGACGCGCTCCTTCCGCGAAAGCCGGTCCGAAGTCCTGATCGCCCACGGGCAGGAGTCGGCCACGCTGGAGGCCTCCGTGGAGGGGGAAAAGGTCCGCCACCTCCTCACCCTTCACCTGAGCCGGCGGGGGAGGCAGTACCGCCGCGACGGGCAGTCCGTCCCCCTGGCGACTTACGTTCAGGGCTTGCCTGTGGTAGTCTTGAGCGTGGAGGACCGCGGTTTGGTGGAAGGGTCCCCGCGGCATCGGAGGAACTTTCTTGATGCCACGGCGGTCTGGAGACGCCCCGCCCACCTCGATACGCTTCTGGCCTTCGGCCGGTGCAAGGATCAGCGGAATCAGGTTCTGCGGGACTACTCGCCCCGAAGGGCTCGGGAGCTGGATGCCTGGAGCGATACATTCCGCCGACTGGCCTCCCCGATCAGACTGGAGCGAAAGGCGGCCGCCGAGACGATCAACGGCGCCCTGAAATCCCTCCGGCAGAGGTTGAATTTTGACGAGCACATCGAGTTGGTGTACGAACCCAGCGGGGGCGAGGATTTGGAAAGGGCAATGCGGGAAGCCCGGGCCCAGGAGATCCGCCGCGGCGTCTCCCTGGCGGGGCCTCAGCGGGACCAGGTCCAGATTCTCCTGGATGGAAGGCCCATCGGGAGCTACGGCTCATCGGGACAGATTCGGTCGGCCTTGTGGATGCTGAAATTATCACGAGTGCAGGTCCTCTCCGAACGGGGCGAGAGGCCCCCCCTTTTCTTGCTGGACGACGTGGAGGCGGAGCTGGACAGGGAGCGCATCGGGCAGCTGATGGACCTGACGCAGGGAAGAGCCCAGCTCGTGGTCACGGCCACGAGGCCCGACCTGCCCTCCCTCAAACCCTCGACGATTTTTCGCGTGGAATCGGGAAGGGTGTTGGAAGAGTTCCCGCCGGCGACGTAAATCCAGCGGTGCGAAGGAGCGATAGAGGTGAGTGACACCAAGCCACCCGATACGACTGAAAGAAAGTACGACGCCTCCTCTATTCAGGTCCTGGAGGGGCTTGAAGCCGTCCGCAAGCGGCCGGCCATGTATATCGGCTCCACGGGCAGCGCGGGTCTGCACCACCTCGTCTGGGAGGTGCTGGACAACTCCATCGACGAGGCCCAGGCCGGATACTGCGACGACATCAAGGTCATCATCCACGCGGACGATTCAGTCACCGTGGAGGACAACGGCCGCGGCATCCCCGTGGACCTCCACCCGGAGGAGGGAAAGCCGGCGGCCGAGGTGGTCCTGACGCTGCTGCACGCCGGGGGCAAGTTCGACAACAACACCTACAAGGTCTCGGGCGGCCTGCACGGCGTGGGCGTGTCGGTGGTCAACGCCCTCTCCGAGCGCCTGGACCTGGAGATCTGGCGAGACGGGGGAGTCTACATTCAGAGCTATACCCGAGGTGTGCCCAGGGGCCCGCTCATGCGGACCGGCACGCCCGAGCCCAAGGACAAGCACGGCACCCGTATCACCTTCAAGGCCGATCCGGAGATCTTCGAAGAGACCACCTTCAGCTGGGACATCCTCAACACCCGCATCCGGGAGCTGGCCTTCCTGAACGCGGGGCTACGCATCACCCTCTCCGACGAGCGCGAGGAGGAGCGGCGCGTGGAGCACTTCACGGAGGGGGGAATCGCCAGCTTCGTGGAGTACCTCAACCGGGGCAAGAACCTCCTCCATCCCCAGCCCATCGTCTTCCGGGGGGAGAAGGACCGCATCGTGATGGACGTGGCCATCCAGTGGAACTCGGGCTACAACGAGATGGTCTACTCCTTCGTGAACAGCATCCACACGGCCGAGGGGGGCACCCACCTCGCCGGGTTCCGAGCCGCCCTCACCCGCTGCGTCAACGCCTACGCCGCCTCGAGCGGCCTGGCCAAAAACCTCAAGGTCCAGCTCTCGGGCGACGACGTCCGGGAGGGGCTCACGGCGGTGGTGGCCATCAAGATCCCCAACCCGCAGTTCGAGGGCCAGACCAAGGCCAAGCTGGGCAACTCGGAGGTGAAGGGGCTCGTGGAGACGGCCCTGAACGACTTCCTCTCCCGCTACTTCGAGGAGAAGCCCGACGTGGCCAAGGCCGTGATCGGCAAGGTCATCGAGGCGGCCAGGGCGCGGGAGGCGGCCCGGAAGGCCCGGGAGCTCACCCGACGGAAGAGCGCGCTCGAAGGCGACTCCCTCCCGGGCAAGCTCGCCGACTGCCAGGAGCGGGACCCCTCCAAGTGCGAGCTCTTCCTGGTGGAGGGCGACTCGGCCGGAGGCTCGGCCAAGCAGGGGCGCGACCGGAAAATCCAGGCCATCCTGCCCTTAAGGGGTAAGATTCTGAACGTGGAGAAGTCCAGGCTGGACAAGATCCTCTCCAACAATGAGATCCGGACCATCATCACGGCCCTGGGGGCCGGGACCGGCCAGGATGACTGCGATTTGAGCAAGCTCCGCTACCACAAGACCATCATCATGACCGACGCGGACGTGGACGGCAGCCACATCCGGACGCTCCTTCTGACTCTCTTCTACCGCCACTTCCCCTCCATGGTGGAGAAGGGCCACGTTTACGTGGCTCAGCCGCCCCTGTACCGCGTGGGCAAGGGCAAGGAGGAGCACTACATCGGAAGCGAGGAGGAGCTGACCCGCTTCTTCGTGCAGAAGGCCGTGGACAGCTACGCGGTGCGCATCCCCGCGGCGGACAAGCTGCTGCGCGGGACCGAGATGGCGCGCGCGCTCGAGGCGCTCCAGCGCTACGAGCGGCTGCTGGGCCGGCTCCACCGCCGGGGTTACTCGGAGCGCCTCCTCCTGTTCCTCTTCCGGCAGGGGCTTTGCCGGGAGCTCTTCGCCGATCTGGGACGCATGCAGGACATGGCCTCCGGCCTGAGAGACATGGGCTTCAGCGTGGGCGAGCTCTCCTTCGACCAGGAGCACAGCCTGTACCAGTTCTCGGTGCAGGAGGAGGACCTTCCCGTGGCCGCCGCGGTGAACCACGCGCTGCACCACGCCTCCGAGTTCCTGACCCTGAAGGGGCTGCACGACCAGCTGCGGGACTTCGACTCTCCCCCGTTCCGAGTGGAGAACGGCGATTCGGCGCAGGAGGTGCCGAATCGGCGGGAGCTCCTGGACGCGCTGCTAGGAGCGGTGAAGGCGAAATACCACGTCCAGCGGTACAAGGGGCTGGGCGAGATGAACCCGGAGCAGCTCTGGAGCACCACCATGGACCCCGCGCGGCGAAGGCTTCTGCAGGTCCGCATCGAGGACGCGGTGGAGGCCAACGACCTCTTCTCCATCCTCATGGGAGACGCCGTAGAGCCCCGCCGGAAATTCATCGAAGAGAACGCGCTCAACGTGACGAACCTGGATATCTGATAGGGATAGGGGACATGGGACAAGGGACCAGAAGAGGTGAGGTCGGAGTAGTGTCGGGGAAAAAGGAATCTCGGCCTCCCGTCCCCTGTCCTCGGATTCTCTAGCGAAGGACGTTTTCCAGAGGGCAACCCATGACCGCCGAAGCGCAGCTGTTTGACCAGCCGGTGCCTGTAAACCTCGAGGACGAACTCAAGAAGAGCTATCTCGACTACGCCATGAGCGTGATCATCGGCCGGGCCCTGCCGGACGTGCGGGACGGGCTCAAGCCCGTGCATCGGCGCGTGCTCTACGGCATGTACAGCTCGGGCAACCACTGGAACAGGCCCTACAAGAAGTCGGCCCGCATCGTGGGCGACGTCATGGGGAAGTTTCACCCCCACGGCGACGCGGCCATCTACGACACCCTCGTCCGGATGGCCCAGGACTTCTCCATGAGGCACCCCCTGGTGGACGGGCAGGGCAACTTTGGCTCCATCGACGGCGACGCGCCGGCGGCCATGCGCTACACGGAGATCCGCCTCCACAAGCTGGCCCACTCCATGGTGGCCGACATCGAGAAGGGCACGGTGGACTTCGTCCCGAACTACGACGGGGAGGAGACAGAACCCACCGTGCTCCCTACCCTCGTGCCCAACCTGCTCGTGAACGGCTCCTCGGGCATCGCCGTGGGCATGGCCACCAACATCCCTCCGCACAACCTCGGAGAAGTGGCGGATGCGGTGATCGCCACCGTCGAGAGGCCGGACATCAGTACCTCCGAGCTCCTCGCCCTCATACCGGGGCCCGATTTCCCCACCGCGGGGCTGATCCTGGGGCGCGACGGCATACGGCAGGCTTATGAGACGGGCAAGGGGCTCATCCGGTTGCGGGCCAGGGCCCACATCGAGGAGATCCGCAAGGACCGGGAGGCCATCGTCATCACCGAGGTCCCCTACCAGGTCAACAAAGCCAACCTCATCGAGAAGATCGCGAGCCTGGTGCGGGAGAAGAGGATCACGGGCATCACGGACATCCGGGACGAGTCCAACCGGGAGGGGATCCGGGTGGTGCTGGAGATGGGCCGGGGTGAGATCGGCGACATCATCCTCAAGTCCCTCTACAAGTTCACCGACATGGAGACCACCTTCGGCGTTCAGCTCCTGGCCATCGCGGGCAACCAGCCCAAGCTGTTCACGCTCAAGGGGCTCATCCAGGCCTTCATCGACCACCGCCGGGAGGTCATCCTCCGCAGGACCCGCTTCGATCTGGAGCGGGCCCGGGAACGCGCGCACATCTTGGAGGGACTGACCCTGGCGCTGGATCACCTGGATGAGGTCATAGCCCTCATCCGCGCCGCCGCATCCCCGGAGGAGGCCAAGACCGGCTTGATGGCGAGCTTCGGCCTCTCCGAGATCCAGGCCAAGGCCATCCTGGAGATGCGCCTGCAGCGCCTGACGGGCCTCGAACGGGACAAGATCCTCCAGGAGTATCGGGAGATCCTCCAGCGCATCGCCGAGCTCACCGAGATCCTCGGCAGCGAGTCCCGGGTGCGGGCCATCCTCTGCGAGGAGATGCGGACCCTCAAGGCCGACTTCGGCAATCCGAGGCGGACGCAGATCGTGGAGGACGCGGGCAACATCAGTCTCGAGGAACTCATCGTCGAGGAGGAGATGGTCATCACGGTGACCCACGGCGGATACATCAAGCGCACCTCGCTCGACGAGTTCCGCTCCCAGCACCGGGGCGGCCGGGGCAAGAGCGGCATGGGCACCCGGGAGGACGACTTCGTGGAACGGCTCTTCGTGGCCTCCACCCACGACCGCTTCCTCTTCTTCACCAACCGGGGCAAGGTCTACGCCCTCAAGGTCTACGAGATCCCCGAGGCCTCGGCCTCGGCCAAGGGCCGGGCGCTGGTGAACCTGCTGAGCCTCGATCCCGATGAGAAGGTCCTGGGGCTTCTCTCCACGCGGGGGCTCTTCGATGAGAAACACTGCCTCGTGCTGGCCACGCGGCAAGGGCTGGTGAAGCGGACGGTGATGAGCGAGTTCGAGTCGATCCGCGCTTCCGGGAAGATTGCCATCACCTTCCAGGAGGGGGACGAGCTCGTGGGGGCCGGCATCAGCGGCGGGGAGAGCCACATCTTCCTCGCCACGCACATGGGCCAATCCATCATCTTCCCGGAGGCGGACGTGCGCCCCACGGGCCGGACCAGCCAGGGGGTTATCGGCATCCGGTTCAAGGGAGACGACTTCGTGGTGGAGATGGAGGTGCTCACCGGCTCCGTGGTGGAGTCCTCCGACGAGGAGGGCCAGGGCAAGGCGGTGGCCGTCGAGGGGGACATCCTCACGGTCACCGAGCGCGGCTACGGCAAGCGGACCCCCCTCTCCCACTACCGCATCCAGGGCCGTGGCGGATACGGCATCATCAACCTTCAGGTGACCGGCAAAAACGGACACGTGGTGGGCGGCCTGCACGTGGGCGAAGAGGACGAGATCATGGTCATCACCGCGGGCGGCCAGGTGCTGCGCACACCCGTGAAGGGGATTTCGCGGGTAGGCCGACGCACCCAGGGTTTCAAGGTGATCACGCCGGACAAGGACGACCACGTGGTGGCCATCGCGCGCCTGGCCCCCGAAGAGAACGCGGGTGGGAGCGAGCAAGGATCCTAGGGCGGGGCGCCGCCGGCGAGGAGGGAACGCATGAAAATTTTTCTGGACACGGCCATCGTCGAGGAGATCCGCGCCGCCCACGCCTGGGGCGTGGTGGACGGGGTCACCACCAACCCGAGCCTCATCGCCCAGAGCGGACGCAAGTTCGAGGAGGTCGTGGCGGAGATCTGCTCCATCGTGGACGGCCCCGTCTCGGCGGAGGTGACCGCCACGACCGCCGAGGCCATGGTGGCCGAGGCCAAGCCGCTGGCGGCCATCCACAAGAACGTGGTCATCAAAGTGCCCATGACGGCCGAGGGGCTGAAGGCGGTCCACGCCCTCAAGGGGCAGGGTATCCGCACCAACGTCACCCTCATCTTCTCGCCCGCCCAGGCGCTCCTGGCCGCCAAGGCCGGAGCCTCCTTCATCTCGCCCTTCGTGGGCCGGCTGGACGACGTGGGCCACGTGGGCATGGAGCTGGTGGAGCAGGTGAGGGCCATCTTCGACAATTACGACCCCGAGTGCGAGATCATCACCGCCTCCGTCCGCAGCCCCCTCCACGTGATCGATGCGGCTTTGGCCGGCTCGGACATCGCCACGGTCCCCTACAAGGTGCTGGAGCAGTGCCTGAAACACCCCCTCACGGACATCGGCATCGAGCGCTTCCTGAGAGACTGGGAGAAGAGATAGAGACAGCAAGACAGGGAAACGGGGAAGAAAGAAAAAGGCCCGGGGTTTTGCCCCGGGCCTTCTCGCTTATCGGGTGCTATGGCTACCTAATACCCATCCGGCAGGTGGAAGCTGGCTCGCCCTCTCCACCCTCCACCCTCCACCGCCTAGCGGCGGCGCTTCTTCTTGGTGAAGTACTTCTGGAGGCCGAGCTTGTTCCACCAGAGCACGTAGGGGCTCGCCACGAAGATGGAGGAGTAGGTGCCCACGATGATGCCCACGGTCATGACGAAGGAGAAGGAGTAGAGCACCTCGCCGCCGAAGAGCAGCATGGCGACCACAACGAAGAAGGTGAGCATGGAGGTGATGAGCGTCCGGGAGAGGGTCTCGTTGATGGCCTTGTCGAAGAGCTCGTCGTCCTCCTGTTTGCGCGTGAGCTTCATGTGCTCACGGATGCGGTCGAAGACCACGATGGTGTCGTTGATGGAGTACCCGAGCAGGGTGAGTAGCGCGGCGATGGTGGGCAGGTTCACCTCTACCCGGAAGAGGGAGAGGGCGCCGATGGCCATGGCCGTATCGTGCACCAGGGAGAGGATGGCGCCCACGCTGAAGCGGAACTGGAATCGGAACCAGGCGTAGAGCAAAATGCCGATGAGCGAGCCGATAACGGCCTCGATGGCCTTGGTCTTGAGCTCCCGTCCCACGGTGGGGCCCACCATGTCGATGCTTTGGATGCCGTAACTCCCGGCGAAGGCGTGGGCCTTCAGGTAGGCGAAGAGGGGTTCGGTCATCCCCTTTACGCTTCGGATGGCATCCAGGCTGGGCAGCACACCGCCCTGGTCGCGCCGGGCGTTGTAGATGGCCTGGGCCACCTCCGCTGGTTGCTCCTGCGTCCCGGAAATGGCGCCGCTCGTGATGGCGGTGGAGATCAGATCTTCCACGTCCTTGGTGTTGGCGGTGTTGAGGTCGAGCTGATGGGCGGCCAGCTCGGCGTCGTCCTGCGGCGTCCTCAGCCCGGCAAGGATCTGCTGGCTCCGCTTGGCGATGGCGTCCTCGGACAGGAGGGCACCCTTGTCGTCTCGGGCGTCCATCCGGATGAGGATGGTGTTGTCCTCGGGCTTGCCGAAGCGCACCACCGTGACCGTACCCTTCACGCTCTTGGCGAGGGCGGCCTCCACGGCGCGGGCGTTGACCGGGTGAATGAAGCGCACCTGGATCTCCTGGCCGCCTCGGAAGTCGATGCCCCAATTCATTCCCCGCGTCACCACGCTCCACATGCCGATGCCGATGAGGATGAAGGAGGCCACGATGAAGTGGACCTTGTACTTCATGAAGGGGATCTTGGTGCCGCGGAAGGAGTGGATGGGGCCGATGGAGATGGTGGCGGCCTTCTTCCCGCCGCCCGTGCGGAAGTGGGTCTCGATGTCGAACATGAGGCGGGAGACGAAGACGGCGGTGAACATGTTAGCCAGCAGGCCCACCGTCAAGGTCACGGCGAAACCACGCACGGGGCCGGTGCCGAACTGCAGGAGGAACAGAGCCGACACCCAGTCCGTCACGTGGGTGTCGAAGATCGTGATGAAGGCCTTCGAGAAGCCGTTGGCGATGGCCGTGAGAACGGACTTCTTCTCGATGATCTCGTCCTTCATCCGCTCGAAGACCAGGACGTTGGCGTCGATGGCCATGCCCAGCGTGAGGATGACACCGGCGATGCCGGGCACGGTAAGGGTGAAGCCGAAGATGCACATGACCCCGGTCAGGATCACGAGGTTCAGCATGAGGCAGATGTTGGCGTTGAGGCCGGCAAGCCGGTAGTAGCCCAACATGAAGATCAAGATGGCGATGAGGCCCACGAGGCCCGAGATGGTTCCCTTGCGGATGGAGTCCATGCCCAGGCTGGGGCCGACGGTGCGCTCCTCTGCGAATTTTGGAATGGCGGGCAGGGCCCCGGATTTGAGCTGGAAGACGAGATCCTGGGCCTCCTGCGGCGTGAAGCGGCCCTCGATGACCCCGCGGTCGCCGATCTCGGCGTTGATGGTGGGCGTGGAGATGACCACGCCATCCAGGATGATGTCCAGCGGCTCGTGGAGGTGAGCCCGGGTGAACTGCCGGAAGCGTTCGCCAGCCGACGCGGAGAGCTGGAAGCCCACGACCGGTTCACCAAACTGGCCCGATTCCACGCGGACCTCCTCGATGTCGGCGCCCGTAATGGGGGCCACGCTCTTCACGGCGAAGTAGACCTGCCCGCCAAACTTCTCCTTGCTGCCAGGCAGGATCTCCACGTCGGGCGGCAGCGTGCCGCCGTAATCCTTAAGGATCTCCTCCTTGGAGGCGGCTCCCTGGGTGGGCTTGACCCCCAGGTGCCACTCGAGCTGGGCGGCCTTGCCGATGAGGGCCTTGATCTCGGTGGAGTCCTGCACCCCAGGCAACTCGACCACGATCTTGTTGGAGCCGAGCTCCCTGTGGATGGAGGGTTCGGAAACGCCATACTTGTCGATGCGGTTCCGGATCACCTCCACCGACTGCTGGACGGCCTGGTCCCTCAGCTTCTGTTCGAAGGCATTCTTGAGCGTCAGTGTGTAGTGGCCGATACCCTGGGAGGCGAAGCTGTAGTTGTTCAGCGAGCCGTCGGCCAGGTTTCGGACGGCGAGCCCCAGGTTCGGGTCGCTCCCCTCCACCACGATGGTGTTGATGTCCGGCTTGTTGGAGTAAACCTGGGAATAGGGAATGTTTTTATTCTTGAGCGTATCTTCGACCGTCCGGATGTCGGTTTGGACCCGGTTGTACACGGAGACGTCGGTGTCCATCAGCAGGACCAGGTGGACGCCGCCCTTCAGGTCGAGGCCCTCCTTGAGGCCGTTGTGGAAGAAGAAAAAGACGCTCAACGCGATGACGGCGAGGGTCAGGAGGAGCCGCCACTTGATGCTGTCGCGCATGGATGCCCCCTTATTCCTTGATGAGTCCGGCGATGGCCGACTTGTTGAAGGTGAGCTTCACGTTTTCGGCCACGCGGAGGACCACGGTGTCCTGATCCACGGCCGTGACGCTGCCCCGGATCCCGCCGATGGTCACCACCTGGTCCCCCGTTTTGAGGGCATCCAGCATCATCCGGTGGGACTTCGCCCGCTTCTGCTGGGGCCGGATGAGCAGGAAATAGAAGACCACAATGATGAGGATGATCGGGATGAAGGCGGCCAGCGGGTTTTGGCTGCCCCCCCCGGCCGGCTGAGCCATCAAGAGAAACCAGGGCATTGCACTCCTCCTTCTGGGAACCTCCACCCTACCGTGCCCCGCTCGGGAGGCGCGGTGCCTCCGGCCCGCCTGCCGTGGTTCCCCTCCGCCCCCGTTATCCCGGGGGTTCTGGACCGCAGGGGGGTCGCAGAAGAAGACTTCCGGAGAGCCCGGAAGTCCCAACGCCGCATTATGCCCCGGAAGGGCTTATGAGTCAACCTATTATGTCCGCAAAAGGCCGGATCGGATGAACGATGATGGATGATGGCTGAGGGAGGAAAGAGGGCGGCTCGGTCGGGGGTAGGCGCCGTGGCGGCCATCCCCGATCTGCCGTCCGGAATTCCCTCTCACTCCTGTCCCGGCTCACGTCTCGCCCCGCGTGTTGACAGCCCGCCTCCCGGGGTCCACCATAGGAGTTTGGGCCGCCGGCCTCGCCGGGCCGGAGGCCGGTAATGCGGGTGTGGAAGCTCGGTCCGAGGAGAGGAGGGGCCGTCCTCCCGCGTTTTCATCAACCCCGTTCCCCCGGGGCGGCAAAGCCGTCCCTCAAACCCCCGAGACCCTGTGGAGAGTGGAAATGAAGAAGCTGTGGATTGCCGCCCTGGTTGTCCTTCTCGCGCTGGTCGCCGCGACCGTCTACGCGGAGAAAGCCGGCTCCGAGAAACCCACCAAGAAGAATCCCGTGGTGGTGGTCGTGGACATGGGCCAGATCGTCCGCGAATCAAACCTGTCCAAGCAGATCCAGGCCGAACTGCAAAGCTGGGGCGAGAGCATGCGGGCCCAGATGGAGCCCAAGATAAAGGCCTATCAGGAGAAGGAGGCCGCCTTCAAGAAGGACGAAGCGAAACTGTCCGCCGCGGACAAGGCGAAGCGCAACGAGGAGCTAGACACCCTGCGTGGAGAGCTCCAGCAGATGCAGAGTAGGGCGCAGCAGGAGTACCAGCAGCGCCAGCAGGCCGCGGGCGAGCGCATGCAAGCCGCCTTCGGCCCCGTGATGGACAGCCTGGCTAAGGAAAAGGGCTGGGACGTGGTCCTGAACAAGGGCCAGCAGGACGTCATCTGGGCCTCGGATGCCGTGGACCAGACCGCCGTGGTCCTGGCCCGCTTCAACGCGCAGGCCCCGGCCACCCCGGCGCCAGCGGCGCACCCGGCCACGAAATAGCGGCTCGATGACCCGAACCCCCTTCGGGCGGGGCCGCGGGCCCCGCCCGTTGTGTCTCCGCAGGGGCGGCCGTGGTATCCTGGACCGGCAGCGCAAGCCCTGTCGTCGCGCTTTGACCGGAGCGGAGGTCACCGTGGACTTAATTCTGTGGCGCCATGCGGAGGCACAGGACGGCTTCCCGGATGAGGCCCGCGTGCTCACCCCGAAAGGCATGAGGCAGGCGGAGCGAATGGCCGCGTGGCTGGCGCCGAAAATCGAGGGGGCCCGGCTGCTGACCAGTCCCGCGGCCAGGGCCGTGGGGACGGCCGCGGCGCTCTCCCCGCGCGCCGAAGTTCTCCCTTCGCTCTCCCCGGGCGCCTCGGTCCGGGTCATCCTGGCCGCGGCCGGCTGGCCCGGAGCGAACGGGGCCGCGGTGGTGGTGGGGCACCAGCCGGACCTGGGCCTGGCCGCGTCCTTCCTGCTCACCGGACGCGAGGCGCCTTTGGGCATCAAAAAGGGCGCCATCTGGTGGTTCCAGAGCCGTCCGTCGCGGGATGGCTGGACGGCGCTGCTCAGGGCCGTCGTCTCCCCCGACCTTCTGGAGTTTCCCCTCCCGCCAAATCCTCGCCAACCCCCGCCCCGCCGTCGGTGAACCGATCTCTGAAAGGGCCGGCCCGCCCCGGCGTTATACTGACCGGGGCTTGGGGCGAGGAGACGCAGCGTGCGTTCCCAGAAGGTCCGGTTCGAAGGCTCGAAGGGTCAGATGCTGACGGGACTGCTCGACGGCCCCGACGAAGGTGGCGCGCGCGCCTACGCCCTGTTCGCCCACTGCTTCACCTGCACCAAGGACTACAAGTCCGTCTTCCACATCAACCGGACCTTGACGGAGAAGGGGTGGGGGGTGCTCCGCTTCGACTTCACGGGGCTGGGGGAGAGCGGCGGGGACTTCGCCGAGACAAACCTCGGCTCCAACGTGGAGGATTTTTGCCTGGCGGCCGAGTACCTGGAGAAGAACCACGAGCCCGCGCGCCTGGTGATGGGCCACTCGCTGGGCGGACAGGCGGCGCTGAGAGCCGCGCACCGTCTCCCCTCGGTGAGAGGGGTGGTGACGCTGGCCGCGCCCAGCGAGCCGCTGGAACTAAGGCGCCACTTCGAGAGCTCCCTGGAGGAGATCGAGCGGCGGGGGGAGGCGAGGGTGCTCGTGTCGGGCCGGCCCTTCACCCTGAAGCGCCAGTTTTTCGAGGATCTGGACCGGCAGTCCCGGGAAGATGCGGTCGGCACGCTGCCCTGCGCCCTCCTGGTGCTCCACGCCCCGGCGGACGAGGTGGTGCCCTTCGCCAACGCCGAGCGCCTCTTCGCGACCGCGCCGCACCCCAAGGCCTTCATACCCCTCGATGGCGCCGACCACCTGCTCCTCCGGGAGGAGGATTCCCGGTACGCGGGCCGCTGCATCGCCGCCTGGGCCTCCCGGTGGCTGCCGGGCGGTGCCGATTAGCGCGTACGGCCCGGGCGGAGCGCCGGTTTGCGCGGGGAGGGTCGGGGCCCTATGGTTTAGCCTTGCGCAGGAGCGAGGCCATGGAGAGCCTGATAGCCGAGGAGCTCAAGCTCCGCCACCAGCCGGTGGCCATCCTCTTCACCGATGAGAAACCGGAGGGGGCGGCCCGGTTCAAGGAGCATCGCTGGGGCTGCGTCATGTCCATGCTCGCCGCCTCCGCCCGGGGCTTCACGGCCCTCTTTGACCGGAAGACAACGGGCTGCGTGGGCGGCCAGGTGGGCCTCTGCTTCGGCAACGGCTACCAGGGGCGGGACATGGCCCGCTTCCTCTCCTCGGGCCCCAGGGACGATGGCCGAGAGGGGCTCGGCTACCTTGAGAGCCCCGAGGTGGCGCGGGCCTACCTTGAAGGCATTCCCTACACCGACATCTCGGAGAGCTACGTGGTGCTCAAGCCCCTGCGGAAGGTCGATCCCGAACGGGAGGAGCCCCGGCTCGTGGTCCTCCTGCCCAACGCCGACCAGGCCAGCGCCCTGTGGGTCCTGGCCAACTACGACCGCCCCAAGGGGGACGGCGTCATCGCCCCTTTCGCCTCGGGCTGCCAGTCCATCTGCCTCCTCCCCTACGCCGAGTCCAAGAAGCGAAAGCCCCGTGCCGTGCTGGGCGGCATGGACATTTCGGCTCGCCCCTATCTGGATCCCGACCTGCTGACCTTCACCGTGCCCTGGCCGCTCTTCCTGGCCATGGAGGACCGGGTGACGGGCAGCTTCCTCGAACGGGAGACCTGGCAGAAAATCCGCCAGCGCATTCCCGGGCCGGATGGCAAAGAATGAACGACTTGGCATAAACCACAGAGACACAGAGGCACCGAGGAAAAGGATCAAGGACCCGCGCAGGAACAGGAATAGGTTAACGGAATTCGTGCCCAGATCGCGCGAAGAGGGGATGCGAAAACGTTAAGTTATTCCTGGGCGGGTCCTAAGTCAAAGGGGGAAACGGTGTCTTGTCGTGACTCTCTGATAATGTCCCCTCTTGGACTCGATAGAAATGTCCCCTCAGACTGGTGGTGGAAGGAGCCACCGTGGAGGAGATGCTTCGAATGAGCGAGAGAGAGCGGACTTGATTGGTGGGGTTGCGGCAGGTGGTGGAGGCAAAGCAATCGCTGAGAGACGCGCAGGCGAAGCTTGGAGGGAGCCCAAGGAGCACTTCGGGGAGCTGGTGCAGCTGGACGGGAGCCCGCGCGACTGGTTCGGAACGGGAGAGAAGTGCTGCCTGATGAACCTGGCGGATGACGCGACGGGCCGGAGCTTTGCGCTGTTCTTCCCGCACGAGACGACGGAGGCGGCCATGCGGGTGCTGAGGGGGTGGATCGAGCGGTACGGGATTCCGTGCGCGTTGTACACGGACCACCACACGATCTACGTCACGGACCGGAAGGAGCCCACGAGGGAGGAGGCGGAGCAGGGTCTACCGCCGCTCACGGCCTTCGGGAAGGCGTGCCATAGGCTGGGGATCCAGATCATCCCCGCCTCCTCGCCGCAGGCCAAGGGCCGGGTGGGGCGCAAGCACGGGGTCTACCAGGGCAGGCTGGTGAAGGAGATGAAGCTGAGGGGGATCCAAACGATCGAGGCGGCCAACGCCTTTCTCCTCTCGGGGTATCTGGAGGATCTCAACCGGCGGTTCGAGAAGGTGCCGCCCCATGGAAAAGCCTGCGGCTTTCCCACAGGTCTTGGAAAACCTTCGGGGCGTCGCCCCTCAGGTTTCCCACACCTCCCACAGCCCCTGCCACTGATCACACAAGGGGACATTTCTAAAGAGTGTTGACAAGGGGGAAACAGGGTCTCAACCTGTGGACGATCTTCTTTAATGTCTTTTGGCCATCAGGCCAAAAGTTATCCTCTGTGTCTCGGTGCCTCTGTGGTTCCACTTCAACTACGCCCAACCCTCAGCGGCGAGGGCGTCGTGGAGCTCATCGGGGTGGTGTCGGCAGTGGAATTCCACCCGGCTCGATTCCGCGTGGGCCTTGCTGTAGGGCCAGCCCGAGGCCATCCGGTTGCGCTCGTGGAGCTCGTGGAGGAGGACGAAGGGGCGCTCCGCCTCCTCGATGGCGTCGTCGATCCAGACCTCGTTCTGGGGCACGAACTCGTAGACGTAGTCGTGACCGCCCTCGGTGTAGTCAATGTCGAAGGCGCTGCGCACCAGCCTTCCGTTGACGATCCAGACCGAGACGCCGCTCTCAAGGCGTTTCCAGAGGCGCTCGTGGACCTCTTTTCCCTCGGGAAGCTGTGTTCCGGCGTGGGTCAGCTTGCGCACGTCGCCGGCCCTCCGGCGCTCCTTTCGTTCCGCCTGGTCGGCCAGCACGATGGCCTTTTCGTAGGGCATGCCCGCGGCCATCAACCGGTGCTCCACGAGGAGGTGGTCGATGAAGAAGCGCCGCTCGTCGTGCTCGGCCTCGCGATCGATCCAGAACTCCTTCTCGGGGATGTAGGGGAAGCGGTAGTGCTGGCCGAAGTTCGTGAATTCCTCGTCCAGTCGGCCCCGGATGTAGGGGCCGTCCACGATCCACACCTGGATGTCGCCTCGGGTCTCGTCCCTTTCCAGGTAGGGCGGCTTCAAGGTCTCGCTCATGGTTACCTCCTCTGGCCTGCGGGGCCCCTTCGGGGCGGGCGGACCGTCGCGCCACCAGCATACCAGAGGCCCCTAGGGCTGTCCTCGGGACGCGGGGGCCCCAATCCCGCGATGGAGGAGGGGAATGGCCTTGGAAGGCGCGACAGATCACGTACAATGGAAAAGGGTGTCACAACCACTGATTTGGGTGGGCCATCACTCCAGCGGCAGGACGCACTGGATGGAGTCGTGCCTCGCCGCGTTGACGAAGGTGGAGACGGGATGGGCCCGCATCCCTTCCGAAGGAAAGGGCCTGAGTAGGGCGAGCAGGGCCTGGCGGTCCCCGTTATGGGGATCGAGCCAGGCTCCATGGGCCTCGGGCGGCAATATGACGGGCATCCGGTGGTGGATGGACCGCATGAAGGCGTTGGCCTCCACGGTCAAAATGGCACAGCTCAAGACGGGCTCGCCGTCCGGAGGAGCCCACCGCTCCCATAGGCCGGCGAAGGCAAAGACGGGAACTCCCTCGACGGAGATGAAGTAAGGCGTCTTTCGTGTCCCCTCTGCCTTCCACTCATAGAACCCGTCCGCCAAAATGAGGCAGCGCCGGTGCAGAAAGGCCTGGCGGAAGGCGGGCTTTTCGGCTACCGTCTCGGCCCTGGCGTTGATCAGCCGCTCTCCGATGGAGGGATCCTTGGCCCAACGAGGGATGAGGCCCCACCGGAAGGCATCGAGCCGACGCCCCTCCCCCTCGTCCACGACCACGGGGACCTCCCGGCCGGGTGCCACGTTGAAGCTGGGGGCCGTCTCTCTCGCCCTCGCTGCGACGCCGAAGGCCGCGGCAAGATCGGGCGTCGGAAGCCGAACGGTGAACCGCCCGCACATGAACTCCACCTCCAAGTGAAAATATAGGGAAGTTTTCCCCGGTCCGCCCGGAGGCCTTACCGCCCCGCCTCGGGGGAATGAAAGGCGTCTGCCGGTCTGTTTCTTGCAAGGGAGGGAGCGAGGAGGATTGACCATGTGCCGGAAAGTCATCATCGTACTCACCCTCGCCTTGGCCCTGGGCGCCCTTGCCGGCTGCGCCGAACACCACGGCCCCATGGAGAGGGCCGGCCAAGCCGTCGACCACGCGGCCAACAAGACGGCCGACGCCGTCGGCACGGCCCTGGAAAAGACCGGTTCGGCCATCGAACGCGGCGGGCAGAAGATCCAGCAGAAGGTGGACCAGAAGGCCAGCGGGAACGGCTAGGGCGGTGGCCGGCCCGCCGGCTGGCCCCACCGGGGCGCCGTAGTTCGCCCTCCTCGGCCTCGCTCCCCCAAGACGGGCAGTCCAGCAGGGGGCGCGAATGGTTTTGGGCCGCCGCGGTGGCGATATACTGTTCCCGACGCTGAGGGGGACGACATGAGACCGTTGGAAGAGAGCCTGCGCGAACTCGTCGGCAAGGTGGTGGAGAACAACCTCTGGCGGCAGCGGCGGTGCTTCAACCTGATCCCGTCGGAGAACACGCCATCGCTCCTGGTGAAGCTGTGCGAGATCAGCGATCCCGCCGGTCGCTACGCCGAGCACAAGACGGCCCTTAAGCGGGAGCTGGAGTCCCTCCAGGGATCGGGCGCCCTCAAAGGGGACCAGGTCTACTACTACCAGGGAACGGACTTCATCTACGAGGTGGAGGAGCGCCTCAAGCGGGAATTTGCGGCCTACATCGGCGGCAGCGAGGTGGAGACGAGGCCCGTCAGCGGCCAGATGGCCAACGAGATTGTCTTCAAGGGGGTGGTGAAGTTCCTGGCCGGTGCCCCCGAGGGTTTTCAGGCCCTGGGCCCCACGGGCCGGCTGTCCAGTGTGATGAACAACGACCTGAACGCGGGCGGCCACCTCTCGGCGCAGCCCTTCGGCGCCCTCTTCAACTTCGTCGAGGGGGAGGTGGTGCACTTCCCCGTGGAATCCCACAACCCCTACCGGATCGACGTTCCCCGCATGCTGGAGCTGGTAGAGCGGCACCGCCCGGCGCTGGTGGTCTTCGGCAAGAGCCTCTTCCTCCACCCGGAGCCCGTGCGGGCCCTGCGGGAGCGCCTCGGCGGGACCTCCGGGCCCCGGCCGGTGGTCATGTACGACGGAGCCCACGTCCTGGGCCTTCTCGGTCCCCGCTTCCAGGACCCCATGGCGGAGGGCGCCGACATCGTCACCGGCTCGACCCACAAGACCTTCTTCGGCCCCCAGCGGGGGATCATCGCCTCCAACCTGGCCAAGGGGACGTCGGCTCGCAAGCTCTGGATGGAGATCGTCGGCCGGGCCTTCCCGGGCTCCACGAGCAACCACCACCTGGGCACCCAGCTCGCCATGCTGGCGGCGACCCTTGAGATGAACCACTTTCGGGACGCCTACCAGAGCCAGGTCCTGGCCAACGCCAGGGCCTTCGCCCGTTTCTGCGCCGATGCCGGCATCCCGGTGGAGGGCGGCGAAGCCGAGGGCTTCACCCACACCCACCAGGTGGTCCTGCGGGTGGCCCCCTTCGGCGACGCGAAGGAGATCGCGAGCAGCCTGGAGCGGAACAACCTCATCGTGAATTTCCAGGCCCTGCCCGACGACGAGAGCTTCTACCACCCCAGCGGCCTGAGGCTGGGCGTCCAGGAGATGACCCGGTTCGGCATGGAGGAGGCGGACTTCGAGCACTTGGCGCGCCTGATCGCCCACGTGGTCGTGCGACGGAGGCCGGTGGGCGAGGAGGTGGCGGAGTACCGCGCGCGCTTCAGCACCATGCGCTTCTGCCTGACGCGGGAGGAGACCCTCCACCTTGCCCCCGCACTTCTGGAGAGCCTTTTCCCGGGAGGGTCTTACGCGGAAGCCTTTGTGCGGGCGCTGCAGCGAGTGTGAGGAACCGTTTGCGCCGGGGGGCGCCGGGCCCTAAATTGAGGACAGGCACCCTTATCCATTGACTCGCGTGCCGGGAGGTGCATTATGCCCGGAAAGAAACACGGGAAGACCATCCAACACAGAAGCTACCGTGGACCGTGGCCGGAGGAGCACGCCGCCGTGCCGGGGCAGGCTTCGCGCGTGGGCCGGGAGCGGACCCAGAGCCGCACGGAGACCCCGAGCCAGCCGCCGCAGGTCCACAAGATTCCACCGCCGGCCCCCAAATAGGGGGATTCAGGCGAGCGATCCCTGGGCGGCCGTCCGATTGGGGACGGCCGCCCCATTTCAGAACGGGCTCCTCCCCTTGCGCTGTGCCCCCGGGCGCCGGCCGGGAAGAGGGGCCGGAAGGAGAGGTGGACATGGCTCTTCACGGCGTCTGCCGCGTGGAATGGTCCTGCACCGATCTCGAGCGGACCAAGGCCTTCCTCTGGGGGCTCTTCGGGTGGGAGTTCGAGCCCTTCGGGGAGGACTACCTCCTCTTCACCGCGCCCGAGGGCCCGGATGTGGGCGTCCAGCGGATGGCCGAAGTGAGGCCGGGGGATTCTCCGACCGTCTACGTCCAAGTCCCCTCCGTCGCCACCAGCAGCGAGCAGGCCGAGGAGCTCGGCGGGGCAGTGGTGACGCCGAAGGCCGAGATCCCCGGCGTGGGGTGGTTTTCACGCGTCAAGGACCCGGACGGAAACGTGATCGGCCTGTTTGAACCCCACCGGTGATCGAGTGGTCGAGTGATCGTCCCCGAGAATTTTCCCGTGCGAATTCAGGGCCTCCGAACTCCCGCCGCCCTCGTGGACCTGCGCCGGCTGGAGGCCAACACGGCGCGCATGGCCCGGAAGGCATCCCGCCTCGGGGTGGCCCTGCGCCCCCACGTGAAGACGCACAAGTGCGTGGAGATCGGGCTCATCCAGTCGGGCGGCAGCCCGGCCCCCGTCACCGTCTCCACGCTGGCGGAGGCGAGGGGCTTCGCGGAGGCAGGCTTCCGGGACGTCACCTACGCCGTGCCCCTTCCCCTCCCTGTCCTGCCCGACGCAGCGGAGCTGGGGCGCCGCATCCGGCTCAACCTGCTCCTGGACAACGAGGCGACGTTAGCCGCGATGGAGGCCTTCGCCGAGGCGCAGGGGGCTCGGTTCCGCGTCTTCCTCAAGGTCGACTGCGGCTATCACCGAGCCGGCGTGGACCCGCGGTCCGACCGCGCCCTGGCCCTCGCCAGGCGCCTTCAGGACTCACCGGGCGTGGAGTTTCTGGGCATCCTCACGCACGCCGGCCAGAGCTATGCCTGCCGGTCCCGCGACGAGGCCAAGACGGTGGCCGAGCAGGAGCGCGCCGTCATGGACCTGTTCGCGCGGCGGCTACGTGAATCGGGCGTCCGCGTTGAGTCCGTGAGCGTGGGCTCGACGCCCACCTGCTGCGCGGCGGAGGGGTGGGCGGGCGTCACGGAGATCAGGCCGGGCAACTACGTCTTCTTCGACGCGTTCCAGGCGGCCATCGGGAGCTGCGAAGCCGAGGACGCCCTGGCCTTCTCGGTCCTGGCCACCGTGATCGGACACTACCCAGGCCGCAACGAGCTGCTCCTCAACGCCGGGGCGCTCGCCCTCTCCAAGGACCCGGGTCCCGTCCACGTGGCCCCGGACAGCGGGTTCGGCGGGCTGTACACGGCACAAGGCCTCCCCCTGCGGCACCTTCGGCTGTGGTCCCTCTCCCAGGAGCACGGGCTGGTCCGAGGCCTGGCGCCCATAGACTACGCGAGCCTGCCCGTGGGGAGCTGCCTGCGCGTCGTGCCCAACCACTCGTGTCTGGCGGCGGCCTGCTTCGATCGGTATGTGGTGTTGAGAGAGGGGGCCGTTTGCGGAGAATGGCGCAGGATCGGCGGCTGGTAGAAGAGCCGCCTCGCCTGGACGCCGAGCCCTCGGCCGGCGGCGACCTCAGGATTCCGGCGAGCCGCCGGGCTCCTTCCGGAGGTCGGACGGGTCGATGCCCACGAGGATCGGCGAGTCCGAGTCGGCCCCGTCCCGACCGCCGGAGCTCAGGTCCGCACCGACCGGCTGCATGACCCGGGTGGAGAGCCGCTCCTCCTGCTCCCCCGAGAGGTCGCGGAACTGCAGCCCGGCCCGGTAGACCACCACGCGCTCCAGCCGGTCGTTGGTCCCGTATCCCCAGACGCAGCACCGCCTCACCGTGGCCTGGAGCACCAGTTCGTCCCCGTTTTCCTGGACCCTGAGGTCACACTTCGTCTTGGGCGGCAGGGGCTGGGTGATCTCCAGCAGAGCCCCGCGGGGAGAGATGTCCATCACCCGGACGGGAATGTAGGCCTTCACCTTGGCCCGGATGGGCTTCTCGGGCTTGATGCGCAACGCCGCCCTACGCTCTGGCATGACCGGCTCCAATGAGAAGTTGACTTACAGAACAACCATAAGGCCCCCGCGCTTCCATGTCAAAGGGGGAGGAGCGGATGCCGCCCCTCCTCGCACATCACGCCGTGGGAGCACCGCCGCCCCAGCCGCGATCTCATCCCCTTCCGCGGCTCCGGCGGCAGGAAGTAGCGTCCCCTGAGGGCAGAAGAAGAGGAGAAGCACGAAAGGGCGGGCTGGCTGCCCGCCCTTTCGTTTGCGCCCTGTTCAGACGCGAGCCGCTACCAGGTGAAGCTGAAGGGTGCGGAGACGCCTCCATCCTCGTTGTTGGTGACGGTGATCTGGACGGTCACCCCCTTGAGCACCATCGCCTTGAGGGCGGCGCCCTTCTTGGCGATCACCAGGCTGGGGCTCTTGTACTGGGAGAGGGGGACGGACGCCCCGTTGACCTTGACCGTGCAGTTGCTGTGAAAATTACTGCCGTAGATCTTAAGCCGGAAGGGGTTGCCCGCCTTGGAGACGCTGCTGATGGCGGGCGGGTTGATGGCCTGGACGGTGGTGGCGGCCGAGGCCGTCACGCTGGCCGAATCGGTTACCGTGGCGCGAACGGTAAAGGTCCCGCTCGCCGTGTAGGTGTGGCTGATGCTGGCGCCCGCCCCGCTGGTGCTGTCTCCGAAGGTCCACGCGTAGGCGTACGGCGGCACCCCACCCGAGGCCGTACCCGCGAAAGTGACGGCCAGCGGCGCATTGCCCGAGAGCGGCGTGACGGTCGCGTTCACGGTGAGCGCCGCGGGAGCCGCCACCGTAATCACGAGGTGGCTGTCGGTGACGGCCAGGGAAGCGGAGTCGGTCACCGTGAGGGTGACGGGGTAGACGCCGGCCGACGAATAGGTGTGGGTGGTGGCGGCGCCTGATCCGGTGATGCTGTCCCCAAAGGACCATGCGTAGGTGTAGGGCGCCGTCCCTCCCGAGGCGGAGCCGGTGAAGCTGACGGCCAGTGGCGCCTGCCCCGACGTGGGGGTGGCCGATGCGGTGGCCGTCAGGGTCGGGACGGCGCTGAGCTTGGCTAGGAAGGCGTCCTGCGCGCCGTGGTTGTTAGGTTGCAGAGGGAAGGCCGTGGGGAAGTTGGTGGAGGAGGTCACCCCGCACACGTACATGGCTCCGGTCGAATCCAGGGCGATGCTGTAGGTCCTGTCGCTCCCGCTCCCCCCCAGGTAGGTGGAGTAGGCCAGCACCGGGTCCACCACGACGGGCCTCGCGGGGTCATAGGGGCCAAGGGCGATGCCCACGCGCGTTCCCTTCAGGACGAAGCGCCCCTCCACGGGTGTCCGCCGGCCGTCCAGCTCCTGGTAGACCGCCGGCCTCGTCCACTGGAGCGTCCCACCCGAAGTCTTTAGGATCAAGTCGCCCGCCGGGCCGATCGAGAGCCCGCCGGCCCCCGAAATGTCCAGCGACACCGCCTCGGGCTTCGCGCCGGGCTTGAGGATGAAGTCGAACTCCATCTGCCCTTGCTTCCCATAGAAGGCCAGGTCAATGCCGGGATAGAGATCTTCGTAAACGACCCGGCCGTAAGAGGGGATGTCCCTCCGCCACTTGCTGGGATCGTTTCCGATGAAGCTGGCGGTGCGTCCAGGAAGCTCACCGACGCCCGTGATCTTCGCCCTCGGGTTGGCGCCCGAGAGGCCGATCTTCAGCACCTCGATCTTCGGCGGCACCGGAACCCAACCGGGCTTTCCGTCGGAGGGCCCGCCGCCCTCCGGCCTGGCCAATTTAAGAACCGCCTTGCCGGACGTGAGAAAGAGGAGGTAGTTCCCCCCCCTGGCGAGAAACTGCACGTGACCATCCGTCTGCTCCCGGTTCTCCTCGAACGCCAGCGGAAGGCGGGCGTACTGCGTATTGACGGCGGCGGTTGTGCGGGGGCTGGCCGGGCCCACGGGTCCCGGCGCCGCCGATGTAGGTGGAATAGAGCAGGACGTTTCCGCGTCATCCCCGGACTGAACTGAAGCCGGTCAGTCCCGGGGCCTGGATTTTTCGTAGGGTTCCTGCCCTTGAAACCGATTCGATGGCCCGGTTTATTCCTCCCCGACGGACCTTGAAGGAATGAGGACGGGAGGAGCAAGGACTAAGCTATACTGAAAAAACGCGGAGGGCTCGGAATCCCCGGTGCGGATAGGGAGAAGGAGGCGGTCATGAAGATCGTGGTGTTGGGCGCCGGGCGGGTGGGCAGCGCCATCGCCCGGGACCTGGCGGCCGAAGGCGAGTTCGAGGTGGCTGCGGCGGATCTCTCCCAGGGGGCCCTCGACCGCTTGGCGGAGGTGGCAGGCATCGCCACCCGCAGGACGGACCTGGGTGACCCGGGCGAGGTGGCCGCCGCCGTGCAGCCGGCGGACCTGGTGGTGGGGGCCGTGCCGGGCTCCATGGGCTTTACCACCGTGAAGCGGGCCATCGAGTGCGGCAAGCCCATCGTGGACATCTCCTTCTTCGAGGAGGACCCCTTCCTCCTGGACGATCTGGCCAGGCAGAAGGGGGTCACGGCGGTGGTGGACTGCGGCATCGCCCCCGGCTGCGGCAACATCATCCTCGGCTATCTGGAGACGGTCCTGGAGCGCCTGCACAGCTTCGAGTGCCTCGTGGGCGGACTTCCCGTGGTGCGGACCTGGCCCTACGAGTACAAGGCGGTCTTCTCTCCGGCGGACGTGATCGAGGAGTACACGCGGCCGGCGCGCTACGTCTCGCACGGCCGGGTGGTCTCCATGCCGGCCCTGTCCGAACCCGAGCTCATCGACTTCCCCGGCGTCGGCACCCTCGAAGCCTTCAACACGGACGGCCTGCGCTCCCTCATCACGACGGTCAAGGCTCCCTTCATGAAGGAACGGACCCTCCGTTACCCGGGCCACATCGAGAAGATGAGGATGCTCCGGGAGACCGGCTTTTTCCGCAAGGAGCCCGTGGATCTGCCGGGAGGGCGCGTCAGCCCCCTGGAGCTCACCGCCAAACTGCTCTTCCACGAGTGGCGGCTCGGGGAGGGGGAGGAGGACATCACGGTGATGCGCGTCACCGTGGAGGGGGAGAAGGAGGGGCGGAGGGTCCGTCACGTCTTCGACCTGCTGGACCGCTACGACCCCGCCTCGGGCATCACCTCCATGGCACGCGCCACGGGCTACACCTGCACGGCGGGGGTTCGCGCCGTGGCGCGGGGGCTCTACCGCCGCCCCGGCATCTCCCCGCCCGAGTTTCTGGGCCGGGAACCGGGTTGCTACCTCTTCGTCATGCAGGAGCTGGCCAAGCGGGGGGTGGTCTTCCGCGAGAGCGTGACCTGAGGCGCCGCTACTCTTCGGGTTGTTCGGGCGCCCCCTCCTCCACCTCGAGGTGGAAGCGGTGGAGGAAGCGGTGGAAGAGGGGCGCGAAGACGATCCCCACGGCCACGATGAGCACCAGGCCGCAGTAGAGCGCGTAGAAGCTGGCGAAGAGCTTGCCCGCGGTGGTGTGCAGGTCGCCCACGGGGCCCATGCCGCCCAGCAGCATGGAGGCGTTCACCAGGGCGTCGATCCAGGCTTGGCCCTCCAGGAAGTGGTAGCCAAGGACCCCGGTGGCCAGCGAAAAGGCCACCAGGCCGAAGGCCGCCGCGGCGCTCGCCGCCACGCGTCGCAGGAAGGCGCTGCGCGGCAGCAGCGGTTCTCTCCGGTGCTCGAACACGGCCTCCTCCCTCGGGGGCTCAGCCCCCCGGTTGGGCGCTTCCCGGTTTCGGCCGGCGGAGCAGCGCCACCAGCCTCCGCTCGGCGGCCCCTCGCGGGACCACCTCCGTGGCGCCCGCCTCGCCGGCCGCGGCCAGAAGTGCCGTCTGAACGTGCGGCCCGAAGGCCAGGATGAGGGCGGAGGGATGGCCGGCCCTCCAGGAGGCGATGGCCTCCAGCGCGCCCCGGGCCGTGAGATCCACGGCCACCAGGTTGGGCGCGCGCTCCGACCCTCTGGCCAGCACCTCGGCTCCGGCCGCCCGGGCGGCCGTTTCCAGCCTCGACCTCGTCAAGAGGTTGTCCGTCACCAGGAGGAAGGTCACGCTCAGACCTCCTTCGGATTGACGAGGGAGGTCAGGACGTGGTCGCGCCAGGCCCCGTCGAGGAAGAGGTAGCTCTTGGCCTGGCCCTCCACTGTGAATCCCAGGCGTTGAAGCAGCCTGGCGCTTCGCTCGTTGTGGGGCATGTAGTTGGCCATGACCCGGTGGAGGCCCAGCTCCTCGAAGACGTGGGCGATGGCCGCCGTCAGGGCCTCCTGCATGAGGCCCCGACCCTGGAGGCGGTGGTCCAGGCTGTAGCCCAGGTGGCAGGCCTGGAAGACGCCCCGGACGATGTTGCGGAAGTTCGCGGTGCCGACGATGGGGCCGCCCGGATCGCCGCTCTCCACGAGGGCGAGCCTGAGCGAGAGGCCCTCCAAGTACTCCCGCTGGGCCGCGGCCAGCTCCTGGCGCCAGAACTCCTCCGTGAAGTAGGCCTGGAACCGCACCGGCTCCCAGGGCGCCAGGTGGTCACGGTTCTCCAGCACGTACCAGAGCATGCGCCGGGCGTCCCTGGGCCCCGGAACCAGGAGGTGGAGCCGCTCGGTCGTCAGCAGGGGCGTTTTGATCTTGGCCGTCATAAGGGGCCCTCAGGTCCGCCGCCCGTTCAGGCGGGGCTCCCCCTCGGGCGGGCGATAGACCTCCAGGGCGGCGAGGAGGGGGCCGACCTCGCGCTCCACGATGGCCATGCTCCGGTGGCGGGGCTTGAGGAATCCTCGCTCCACCATGGCGTCCAGGAAGACCACGAGCGGGTCGTAGTAGCCCTTCGCGTTGAGCAGGCCGCAGGGTTTGTGGTGGACCCCGAGCTGGGCCCACGTCCAGATCTCGAAGAACTCTTCGAGGGTGCCGATGCCTCCGGGCAGGGCCGCGAAACCGTCGGAGAGCTCGGCCATGAGGGCCTTGCGCTCGTGCATAGAGTCCACCACGCGCAGGTCTGAAAGCCCCAGGTGGCCCACCTCCCACTCCATGAGCGCCTTGGGGATGACGCCGATGACCTCGCCTCCGGCCCGAAGCGCGGCGTCGGCCAGGACGCCCATGAGCCCCACGTTGCCGCCGCCGTACACCAGCGTGATCCGGCGCTCGGCCAGGGCCCCGCCCACGGCCTCGGCGGCCTCGGCGAAGGCGGGGTCGTCGCCCACGCTCGAACCGCAGAAGACGCAGAGGCGCTTCACTGAAACTCCTGGCGGAAGGCCTCGAACTCGCTCCTCAGCTCGGCCAGCTCCTCGCGCAGCCGCTGGAGCTCCTCGCGGAGCACGGAGAGCGCCTCTTCCTGCTCGGCCAGGCGATGGGTCACCCGAAGCGGCTGGGTCTCGAAGGCGGGCGGCGCCTCGGAGCCGGGCTCCTCGGCTGGAATCCCCTCGAGGGCGTGGGCGTAGCGGTGCTCCTTCCGGCCGGGCTGGCGCGGCAGGCGCACGGCCAACGGCCCGCCGGGGCGTTCGGCGAGCCCGCGCAGGACGGCCTCCACCTCCTCCAGCCCGGAGAAGCGGTAGAGCCGCTCGCTCCGGCCCCGCAGCTCGCCTGGGGTCTGGGGGCCCCTCAGCATGAGGAGCGAGAGGATCGCCACCTCGGGCGGCGAGAGGTCGAGGGCCTCGGGGAAGCGGTGCTGGTACTTGGGGACGCGCGCCTCGGCGGGGCTGACCACCCAGAGCAGGTGCTTGTCCCGCAGGCCGTCGAGGGCCGCCTGCACGGTGGCGTCGTCGTAGGCCACCACGGGGTCGCGCCCCGACTTCTGGTTGCAGGCGTTGCGCACGGCGTTCAGGCTGAGGGGGTAGTACTCCGGCGTGGTGACCGCCTTCTCCACGAGGCATCCCAGGACGCGCGTCTCTTCGGGGGTCAGAAGGATCTCCATGGGTGCTCCACGCCCTGCACTGTACCGCCTCGGCGCGCCGCGGCGCAAGCCGCCTACCCGGT
The DNA here is from genome assembly GCA_049967655.1 of Acidobacteriota bacterium. GTDB lineage: Bacteria > Acidobacteriota > UBA4820 > UBA4820 > DSQY01 > DTPS01. Next base: position 23,457 of record JBMFSH010000011.1, on the reverse strand, counting down.
CTGGGCTACGCGCACCTCGACGGGGGCGAGAAGGGCCCGAAGGGCCGCCGGATCGAGCGCCACGAGAAAGCCCCGCTTGCCTCCGTTCAGGTAGATCAGGGGCAGGTCGAAGAGCGTGGCTTCGGCGTAGACGAGCATGGGCCGGCGGGTGCCCAGGGGGCTGATGCCGCCCACCTGGTAGCCGGTGGCGCGCTCGGCCTCCTCCCGGCCTAGCGGGGCCACCTCCTTGACGTCAAGCAGCCGGGCCAGCGCCTTCGTGGAGACTTCGCAATCCCCGTGCATGAGCACCAGGAAGGGGCGTTTCGGGTCGGCCGCCATGACGAGGGTCTTGACCACGGCGTGTTCGTCCACCCCCAGGGCGTGGGCCGCGTGGCGCGCCACGTCGCGGGCCTGGAAGGGGTAGAGGTGGGGCGCGAAGGGAACCCCTCTTGCCCTCAACAGCCGGGTGGCCGGGGTGACGGGCGCCTCCGGGCGGGACACCGGTTCACTCCGCGGCGGCCGGCGCGGCCAGGAAGGGCTCGGTCCCCCCGGCGCGCATGGTGGGTTCGAAGGCCAGAAACTCGTACTCGGCCACCCCCGCCACGGCGAAGGGGTCCTTGGCGAAGAGGGCCCGCAGCTCCTCGACGCTCCCAGAGCGGGCGAGGATGAGCCCGCCCTCGGTGCGCGGGGTGCGCGGACCGGAGAGGAGCAGGAGCCCCCGCCGATAGTATTCGGCGAGGAAGGCCTTGTGAGAGGGGACGAGCCGGTCCACCTCCTCCAGCGGCTTCACGTAGTGAACGAGGACGACGACCATGGCCACCTCCCTGACGTGCCCGGCCTCCATCATGGGACGAGCCCCTCCGGGGATCAAGCGGAGGCTATCCCCATCCAAGGCGCCGTGGTTTATCCTGGCCGGAGGAAGGGGGACGGCTTCCCGAAGGAGATGGCCATGGCCGACCCGATTCTGAATCCCGCCACCACCGCCGTTGTCGTCATCGATCTGCAAAAGGGCATCGTGGGCCGCGCGACGGCGCCGCACCCGGCGGCCACCGTGGTGGCCAACACGGTGCGCCTCCTGCGCGCGGCCCGACGCGCCGGCGCGACGCCCATCCTCGTCCACGTGGGCGGCTCCCCCGACGGCCGGGACCGCCTGAACCCCGCGGCCGACGAGCCCATGCGGGCCTCCGGCCCCCTGCCGCCCGACTGGTCCGAGCTGATCCCCGAGCTCGAACGGTCGCCCGGCGACCTCGTCATCCTCAAGCGCCAGTGGGGAGCCTTCTACGGCACCGACCTGGAGCTCCAGCTCCGGCGCCGGGGGCTGACGACCCTGGTGCTCTGCGGCATCGCCACGGAGTACGGCGTGGAGAGCACGGCGCGAGACGCCTTCGAGCGCGGCTTCGAGCAGCTCTTCGTCTCGGACGCCATGGGCGCGCTCAGCGCCTCGGCCCACGAGCACTGCCTCACGCGCATCTTCCCGCGCATGGGACGCGTGCGAGACACCCAGGCCGTGGTCTCCGCCCTAGGCGGCTGAGGGCGTTATCTTCGAAAGAAATGAACCACAGAGGCGCAGAGCCGCAGAGGGAAGCGCTCTTGAGTGAGGACCAAGAGGGCCTTCGAGGAGGAAGGGCAACGGGTCGCGACTTGCGCTTCTCTTGGGTCCTGAATGGCTCTTCTCAGTGTCTCTGTGTCTCTGTGGTTAGAGAATAAGGGGGTGCTGAAACTTCGGCCCCGGACGGCCCGTCTCAGGAGACTTGTGGCTCCGTATCCCTGTTTCTCGCATCGCGATAAGGAGGCTTCATGCGCAAAGCCCTGCTCGCAGCCCTCATCCTCCTGGCCGCCTCGCTCTGCCTGGCGGCCGCCGCTCCCCCCCTGCTCCTTCGGGAGCCCGCCCTCTCCAAGACGCAGATCGCCTTCGTCTACGGCGGTGACATCTGGGTCGCGAGCCGCTCCGGCGGCGACGCCCACCGCCTGGTGACGGGGATGGACCTGGAGAGCCGCCCCATCTTCTCCCCCGACGGCTCCCTGGTGGCCTTCTCGGGCGAGTACGACGGCAACGTGGACGTCTACGTCGTGCCGGCCTCGGGGGGCGAGCCGCGCCGCCTCACCTGGCATCCCGATCCCGACGTGGCCGTGGGTTTCAGCCCCGACGGCAAGGAGGTGCTCTTCCGCTCCCACCGGGACGCTACGAACGATTCGGACCAGCTCTTTCTCGTGCCGCTGACGGGCGGCCTGCCCACGCCCCTGCCCCTCCCCATGGCGGAGGACGGCTCCTTTTCGCCCGACGGCAGCCGCATCGCCTACAGCCCCGTCTTCCAGTGGGAGCCCGACTGGCGCGACTACCGGGGCGGCCAGACCACGCCCATCTGGATCGCGCGCCTCTCCGATTCGAGCGTCGTCAAGATCCCGCGGGAGAACTCCAACGACCGCGACCCCATGTGGGTGGGCGACACGGTCTACTTCCTCTCGGACCGCAGCGGCCCCCAGACCCTCTTCGCCTACGACACCAAGAGCGGCACCGTCACGCGGTGCATCGACAACCAGGGCTACAACATCGACTCCGCCTCGGCGGGCCCCGGCGCCATCGTCTACTCGCGGATGGGGGAAATCTTCCTCTACGACCTCGCCACGCGCACCACCTCGCCCGTCGCGATCAGGGTCGCGGGCGACATGCCGCAGGTGCGGCCCCACTTCGAGAAGGTCGCCAATCAGATCGCCAACGCCGACCTCTCGCCCACCGGCGCCCGCGCCGTCTTCGAGGCCCACGGCGACATCCTCACGGTACCCGCCGAGAAGGGCGACGTGCGTGACATCACCTCCACGCCGGGGGTCATGGAGCGCAACCCCGCCTGGTCGCCCGACGGCCAGTCCATCGCCTACTTCTCCGACGCCTCCGGCGAGTACGCGCTCCACATCGCAAGCCAAACCGGCCTGGGGCCCGTGCGCGACATCTCCCTCGGCGAGCCGCCTTCGTTCTTCTACGATCCCGTCTGGTCGCCCGACGGCAAGAAGATCGCCTACAGCGACAAACGCCTGAACCTATGGTTCGTGGACCTCGATCACCCCGTCCCGGTGAAGGTGGACACGGACCTCTACGACACGCCCGCCCACGAGTTCGACCAGGAATGGTCGCCCGACAGCCGCTGGCTGACCTACACGAAGCAGCTCCCCAACCACCTCCACGCCGTCTTCGTCTACTCGCTTGCCACGGGTAAAGCGACCCAGGTCACGGACGGCATGAGCGACTGCCTCTACCCCGTCTTCGACCGGAGCGGCAAGTACCTCTTCTTTACGGCGAGCACCGACACGGGCCTGGCGGCCGGTTGGCTGGACATGACGAGCGAGGCGCGGCCCGTGACGAGCTCCGTCTACGTGGCCGTCCTGCGCAAGGAGCTCCCCTCACCGCTGGCGCCCCAAAGCGACGACGAGAAGGCCCCCAAGCCCAAGGAGGGCGAGAAGAAGGAGGGCGCCGCCCCGGCCAAGAGCGCGGCCAAGGAGGAGAGCGAGAAACCGCCCGAGGTGCGCATCGACTTCGACGGCCTGCTCCAGAGGACCCTCGCCCTGCCCGTTCCCGCCGCCAACTACACGGGGCTCTCCGCGGGCACGGCCGGCCAGCTCTTCCTGATGGAGGAGCCCGTGGTGGAGGTCGGAGACGAGCCGCCGGCCATGGCCGTGAAGCACTTCGATCTCGAGAAGCGCAAGCTCGAGCCTCTCCTCGACGGGGTGAACAACTTCGTCCTCTCCTTCAACGGCGAGAAGATGCTCTACCAAAAGGGAAAAGACTGGTTCATCGCCAAGACCGGCGCGCCGCCCAAGCCGGGCGAGGGCAAGATCGACACGGCCGCCATGAAGGTCTACGTGGTGCCTCGCGAGGAGTGGCGCCAGATGTACGACGAGGTGTGGCGCATCGAGCGGGACTTCTTCTACGACCCGCACTTCCACGGCCTCGATTTGGCCGCGGCGAAGAGGACCTTCATGGTCTACCTCCCCGGCATCGCCAGCCGGGACGACCTCACCTTCCTCTTCCGGCGGATGCTCTCCTACCTGTCCGTGGGTCACATGTTCGTGCGCGGCGGGACGGAGCCGAAGGAGCACAAGGTCTCCGTGGGCCTGCTGGGAGCCGACTACGCCATCGACCACGGCCGCTACCGCTTCGCCAAGATCTACAGCGGAGAGAACTGGAACCCCAAGCTCCAGGCACCTCTCACCCAGCCCGGCATGGACGTGAAGGCGGGCGACTACCTGCTGGCCGTGAACGGCCGCAACCTGACCGCCTCCGACAACGTCTTCAGCTTCTTCCAGGGAACGGCGGGCCAGCAGACCGTGATCCGCGTGGGGCCCAACCCCGACGGCACGGGCGCCCGCGACGTCACGGTGGTGCCCGTGGAGAGCGAGTTCGGACTGCGCCACGAGGATTGGGTCGAGGCCAACCGGCGGAAGGTGGACGCCCTGAGCGGCGGCAAGCTGGCCTACGTCTACCTCCCCGATACCCAGTTCGGCGGCTTCACCAGCTTCAACCGCTACTACTTCGCCCAGGTCGGCAAGGAGGGGGCGGTGCTCGACGAGCGCTACAACCACGGCGGCCAGCTCGCCGACTACATCATCGACACCCTGAGCCGCGTCCCCATGAGCCGGGTCATGACGCGCGAGGGCGAGGCCTACACCGAGCCGACGGAGGCCATCTACGGCCCCAAGGCGATGATCATCAACCAGTTCGCGGGGTCGGGCGGGGACGCCATGCCCTGGTACTTCCGCAAGGCCCACATCGGCCCCCTCGTGGGGGAGCGCACCTGGGGCGGCCTCGTGGGCATCGGCGGCTACCCGCGCCTCATGGACGGCGGCATGGTCACGGCGCCGCGCTGGGCCATCTACGGCCTGAGCGGCCACTGGGACGTGGAGAACCACGGCATTGCCCCGGACGTGACGGTCTGGCAGGACCCCAAGCTCGTGCGCGAGGGGCACGATCCGCAGCTCGAAAAGACGGTGGAGCTCCTGATGGAGAAGCTCAAGGAGAACCCCCCGCCCCACTACGAGCGGCCGCCCTACCCCGACTACCACCCCGTCCTGCCCCCGCCGGGGCCGTGACCGGGTTTCTTACTACTTGAGGCTGAAAAGGGCCGCCCGCTCGGGCGGCCCTTTCAGTCCATGAAGATGGCCAAATTGTGGGTCGCCGGCCGGCTGGGCGCTAGCCCGGCCGGCGGAGGGAGTGGTCCCGGCGCGGCCTACCGGCCGAAGACCTCCTTGAGCAGATCGGTGGTCCTCGCCGCGGGGTGTTTCCGGATGTGCTTCTCCTGCTGGCCCAGGACGGTGAAGAGACCCGCGAGGGTCCGGTTGGTGACGTACTGGTCGAGGTTCACCGCCGGCTTCGTGACGAAGGGCAGCTCGTTGTAGCGCTCGATCAGGCGGTTGTACTGCTGGGCCGCGCCCACCTTCTCCATGCTCTTCGTCACGATGGGGAGGAACTTGGCGTCCAGGGCGGCGGAGGTATGGGCGCGGAAGTACTGGGTGGCGGCCGTGTCACCACCGCTCAGGATGTGGAGGGCGTCCTTAAGTGTAATCTGGTGGATGGCGTCGGCGAAGATGGGCCTCGCCTCGCCGGCCGCCTTCTCCGCAGCCCGGTTCATGGCCACCTCCAGCTCGTCCACCTCCTTGCCCATGCCGATCTTGCGCAGCGCGTCGGCCATGGGGCGGATTTCCTTCGGCAGGGCGATGCGGATGAGGGCGTTGCCCAAGAAGCCGTTCACCTTGGAGGTCTGGAGGACGGCCCGCTCCGCCCCCACCTGAAGCGCTTCCTTCAGCCCCGCCGCGGCTGTCTTCTCGTCCACTCCTCCGCCCCGCGACAGGAGCCTGTCCAACTGCGTCCGGGGTGCCGGGCAAGTACCCGCGACCAGCAGAATTCCCGCCAGCACGGCCGTCAGCAGATGGTTCCCAAGGACCTTCATGGGTGCCTCCTTACGGATAGATCGTGAGGAGGCGAGGAAGCGAACAGGGCGCCGGGGTTCCTCGTCTCCACCTGTATCCTTCGGCCTCGCGCCTCACGTTTCCCGCCTAGCTTCTCGCCTCACCTCGTCAACTTCCGGTAGGTGATCCGGTGGGGCCTCGTGGCCTCCTCGCCGAAGCGCTTGCGGCGGTCCTCCTCGTACTCCTGGAAGTTGCCCTCGAAGAAGGTGGCTCTGCTCTCGCCCTCGAAGGCGAGGATGTGGGTGGCGATGCGGTCGAGGAACCAGCGGTCGTGGCTGATGACGAGGACGCAGCCGGCGAAGCGCTCGAGGGCGTCCTCCAGGGCCCGCAGGGTGTTCACGTCGAGGTCGTTGGTGGGCTCGTCCAGCAGGAGCACGTTGGCGCCGGACTTGAGCATGCGGGCCAGGTGCACGCGGTTGCGCTCGCCGCCCGAGAGCGTGGAGACCCTCTTCTGCTGGTCGGCCCCCGTGAAGGCGAACCGGCCGCAGTAGGCGCGCGAGTTCATCTGCACCTTGCCGAGCTGGACGTTGTCGAGGCCGTCGCTGATGACCTCGTAGACGGTCTTCTCGGGATCGAGGTCGGAGCGGGCTTGGTCCACGTAGGCGAGCTGGACCGTCTCACCCACCCTGAGCGTCCCGGCGTCGGGCTTTTCCAGCCCCGCGATCATCTTGAAGAGGGTCGTCTTGCCCGCGCCGTTGGGGCCGATGATGCCCACCACGGCGGCCCGCGGGACGGAGAAGGTGACCCCCTCCATGAGGAGGTTGTCGCCGAAGCCCTTGCGGAGCTCCTTCGCCTCGATGACCACCTCGCCCAGCCGGGGCCCAGGCGGGATGTAGATCTCCAGCTCTCCGGCCACCTCGTCGGGGCGGGCGTTGAGGAGCTGCTCGTAGGCGTTGATCCGGGCCCGGCCCTTGGCGTGGCGGGCCTTGGGCGCCATGCGGATCCACTCCAGCTCGCGCTGGAGGGTCTTCTGCCGGTCGCTCTCCTGCTTCTGCTCCTGGCGAAGCCGCTCCTGCTTCTGCTCGAGCCAGCTCGAGTAGTTGCCCTTCCACGGGATGCCGTGGCCGCGGTCCAGCTCCAGGATCCAGCCCGCCACGTTGTCCAGGAAGTAGCGGTCGTGAGTCACCGCGATAACCGTCCCCTCGTACTGCTGGAGGTGGTGTTCGAGCCACGCCACCGACTCGGCGTCGAGGTGGTTGGTGGGCTCGTCCAGGAGGAGGATGTCGGGCTTCTGGAGGAGCAGGCGGCAGAGGGCCACCCGCCGCAGCTCGCCGCCCGAGAGCACGCTCACCGGGGTGTCGCCGGGCGGGCAGCGGAGGGCGTCCATGGCCAATTCGAGGCGGGAATCCAGGTCCCAGGCCGAGAGGGCGTCGAGCCGCTCCTGGACCTTGCCCTGCTCCTCGATGAGCAGGTCGTAGTCGGCATCGGGGGCGCCGAAGCCCTCGTTGATCTCATCGAAGCGCCGAAGGAGCGCGACGGTCTCGGAGACGCCCTCCTTGACGCACTCCAGCACCGTCTTGGCGGGGTCGAGGCGGGGCTCCTGCTCCAGGTAGCCGATGCTGTACCCCGCCGACTTGTGGACCTCGCCCAGGAACTCCGCGTCGAGGCCGGCCATGATCTTCAGGAGCGAGCTCTTCCCCGAGCCGTTGAGCCCGATGACGCCGATCTTGGCGCCGTAGAAGTAGCCGAGGGAGATCTCCTTGAGGACCTGCTTGGGGCCGTGGACCTTGCCCACCCCCACCATCGAATAGATGACCTTATTCGGTTCCTCCTGCTTCGCCATGGGCGGTGAAACCTCCAGGTGGATTGTAGCAACCGGAGCGCCAAAGGCGAAGGGGAGAAGCCTCACCACGGAGAGCGCGGAGAGCACGGAGAAGGGCACGCTATTGAAAAACCTGTAGGAGCGCTCTCCAGAGCGCGACACCGTGAGGAGGTGAGGAAGTCAGGAAGTGAGGAGGGCGCGGGAGGGCCTTCGAAGGCAAGGCATTCTGCCGTAGCGGCCGATGCTCGCATCGGCTGGCGCCCTCTCCCCTCAGGCCGCCGTCGCGGGACCGGCCTTCCGGCCGCGATCTTTCGGAGGGTGCCCTACTGATGGTTGATAGTGGGGGGCGGCGCCCGCACGACGACCAGGAGTCCTGCCAACTCGACGGCTGGCGCCCGCCGCCGCCGTGGGAGGCGAAGCCCTTCGCCGGCCCTTCGAAGGCAGACCTCCATACTCCGCACTCCTCACTGTTCTTGCCCCGCCGATCGCGCCGCGCCTTCCGCGCGGCGGCCGGCCCGCGCCGGCCGCATTGATGAGACTCTGTCTTCCCTCCGCATCCGTCACCGGGACGCCGCTTTTCTCTTGCAGCGAAAATCGAAGGGACGGCAGCAGTCGAAGGAAGGCTTGTCTTTGCCGCCCCTGCGCTATAATGCCCCGCGGAGGGATTCCCGACATGAGCAAGGGGACGAACAGGCGGAGCGGGCCGTCTTTCGGGGACAAGCTGGTGATCCTGCGGGAGCACGTTCAGGACGAAAGCGTGGGCGCGGGCAGCGCGGACACGGGTTCGGCTCGGGGAGCCGCGTATGCCTGATCTCTCCATGGTCCTTCACGATCTGGACGTTCGAGTGGGAGAGGCGGTGCGGCACTTCTGGAGGACGCGCGAGAGACAGGCCCGCAGGCAGGGCGCTTCGGGGCAGAAAGACCAGGGCGCCCGCAGCGCGGTCACGGGGGGCGCGCAGATGGATGGTTTCATCGGGCTCCTGACCGAGGTGATCCTCGCCACGGGCCTGGAGGCGAGGCACATCCACTATCAAAGGGCCCTCGAGCTGCCCGGCTTCTTCAGGCCCACGAAGGAGTGGGACCTTCTGGTAGTGAAAGAGGGCCAGTTGGTGGCGGTCATCGAGGCCAAGTCCCAGGTCGGCCCCTCCTTCGGCAACAACTTCAATAACCGCACCGAGGAGGCCGTGGGGAGCGCCATGGACCTGTGGACCGCCTACCGCGAAGGCGCCTTCAGCCGGACCGCCCGCCCCTGGCTGGGTTACCTCTTCCTGCTGGAGGACTGCGCGGGCTCCCGCCGGCCCGTCTCCGTCCAGGAGCCCCACTTCCAGGTCTTTCCCGAATTCAAGGGCGCCTCCTATGCACGGCGTTACGAGCTTTTCTGCCGCAAGCTCGTGCGCGAGCGCCACTACAGCGCCGCGGCTTTTCTGACCTCGGACGCGGAGAGTGGCCTGCAAGGGCGGTACGCCTGCCCCGCCGAGGATCTCACCTTCGCCCTGTTTGCCCGTTCGCTGGCGGCCCAGATCGCCGTCCATGCGACGAGCTAGGATGGCCATCATGCCCGACGAGCTTCTTGATCCCTCCTGCCATCAGCTCATTCTGGGCGATGCGCGCGCCATGCCCTACCTTGCCGACGAGTCGGTCCACCTCGTGGTGACCTCACCGCCGTATTGGACGCTGAAGCGCTACAACGAGGTGGAGGGGCAGCTCGGCCACGTGGCCGACTACGAACAGTTCCTGGAGGCCCTGCGCCAGGTCTGGCGGGAGGTGTTCCGGGTGCTCGTGCCCGGCGGGAGGCTCGTCTGCGTCGTCGGTGACGTCTGCCTCTCCCGCAGGACCTTCGGGCGGCACGTGGTCGTGCCCCTGCACGCCGACATCGCGGTGCTCTGCCGGAAGATCGGCTTCGACAACCTGAACCCCATCATCTGGCACAAGATCGCCAATGCCAGCTACGAGGTGAGCAACGGGAGCACCTTCCTCGGCAAGCCTTACGAGCCCAACGCCATCATCAAGAACGACATCGAATTCATCCTGATGCAGCGCAAGCCGGGCGGCTACCGCAAGCCCACCGAGGAGCAGAGGCGCCTCAGCCGGATGAGCAAGGAGGAGCACGCCGAGTGGTTCCAGCAGTTCTGGAACCTCAGCGGGGCCTCCACCAAGCAGCATCCGGCGCCCTTCCCCCTCACCCTTGCGCACCGGCTGGTGCGGATGTTCTCCTTCCACGGCGACACCGTCCTCGACCCCTTCTGCGGCACGGGCACCACCCTCCTCGCGGCCATGAAGACGGGCCGCCGCGGCATCGGGGTGGACGTGGACATCGACTACCTGCGCATGGCGTGGCGGAGGCTCCACCACGAGAGTAGCGGCCTCTTCGACCGGGCCGACGTGGCCTTCTACCGCGCTGTTCCCGATGAGCCCCAGCACGTCGTCCGCGAGGAGTTCCCGCCCGCCTACCACGGCCGGCCCACCGAAAAGGCGAAGCGAAAGCGGGCCGCCGCCCGATAGGCGCGCAGCCGGAGATGGCGGCTCCACCCTCCACTTTCCACCGCGGTACTCGTTCCATACGCTCCTGAAATAGGAAGGGCCTCCGTGGTGTTATAATCGCCGCATAGTTCAGGGTTGACCGGGGCCGTTGGGAGACGGTGAGCGCGGCAGAGAACGAGACGGGGCGGTTCGGCGCGGGGGTTGGCCGGCCGCGGACGGCTCCCGAGGGGGTCCCATGAGCGACGGCGTCCAGAACCAGCCCGGCGGGCCAGAGGCCCCGCTGGAGCGGATCCAGTGTCAGTGGTGCCAGGGGCAGAACGAGAAAACGGCCACGAGCTGCCGCTTCTGCGGGGCGCCCCTCGACGTGCGGAACCTGGTGAGCGAGTCGGGCTGGCGTGAGGCGCCCCGGCTCCGCGACATGACCGAGATCCACTTCGGCGAGAGCACCTGCCAGGTAGAGGGCGAGATCGTCCCCGTGGCGGAGCTCCACATCGCCGCGGGCGACTCGGTCTACTTCGAGCACCACGTCATGCTCTGGAAGGAGGAGACGGTCCCGCTGACGACCCTCCAGCTCCCCGGCGGCATCAAGCGGGTGCTGGCGGGCATGCCCTTCATCATCAGTGTGGCCTCGGGACAGGGCCGCATCGCCTTCTCGCGCGACGCCACCGGCGAGCTGGTGGTCCTCCCGCTCCACCCCGGCATGGAGCTGGACGTGCGGGAACACTCCTTCCTCCTGGCTTCCCACACCATCCACTACTCCTTCGTGCGGATCAAGGGGCTGGCCAACATCCTCTTCGGCGGGCAGGGCATGTTCATGGACCGCTTCGTCACCACCAATGCCCCTGGGCTGCTCATCCTCCACGGCTACGGCAACGTCTTCGAGCGGACCCTGAAGGCGGGCGAGAGCATCCTCCTCGAGCCGGGCGCCTTCCTCTACAAGGACTCGACGGTGACCATGGCGGTGCAGCAGCAGAAGCTCACCTCGGGGTTCTTCGGCGGCTTCGGCATGAGCCTCGCCAAGATGACGGGCCCCGGCCGGGTGGGCATCCAGTCCATGTACGTGCACCACGCCTCGGGCGAATAGGAGGGTGCCATGGCGGACCAGAACGCACCGGCCGCCGGCCGGACCTACACCTGCCCCTACTGTGGCGCCGCGAGCGACGGCACGGCGCTCTCCTGCCCGGGCTGCGGCTCGCCCATCGACGTGCGCTCCATCGTCTCCCCCGCGCGCTGGAGCGAGGCCCCCGCGCAGAAGGACATGGCCAAGCTCAAGTTCGGCGACTCCGTCTGCCAGATCGAGGGGGCCTACGTGCCCGTGGCCGACCTCCAGCTCGCCGCGGGCGACGGCGTCTACTTCGCCCACCACGTGCTCCTCTGGATGGACGGCCAGGTCCAGGTGGGCGCCATGCCCCTCAAGGGAGCCTTCAAACGCATGCTCGCCGGCATGCCCATCGTCATGACCGAGGCCAAGGGGCCTGGCCGCATCGCCTTCTCGCGGGACGCGCCCGGGGAGCTGCTGGCGCTGCCCCTGCAGAAGGGGGACGCGGTGGACGTGCGCGAGCACCTCCTCGTGGTGGCGACCCACTCTGTGGCCTACGACTGGTTCCAGACCAACGTCTGGTACAAGATCCGCATCCGGAAGGGCAACGAGACGGAGACCGAGACCATCTACCCCGTGGGCATGCTCATGGACCGTTTCACGGCCTCCGCCGGCCCCGGCTTTCTGCTGATCCACGCCTCGGGCAACGTCTTCGTGCGCAACCTGCAGCCGGGAGAGACCATCCTCATCAAACCCACCTCGCTCCTCTACAAGGACCCGAGCGTGCAGATGCAGCTCCACTTCGAGCACCCGAGCCAGACCTTCAGCTTCTTCGGCGGCTACAGCCAGCGCTACACGTGGCTGAGGCTGCACGGGCCGGGGCGCGTGGGCGTCATGTCGGCCTTCGAGCCCGTGGAGGGGGAGCACGCCCAGCTCGTGGGCTTCTCCCCGGCCACCGAGAGGAGGTGGTAGGGGGTCTCCCCTTCCTGCCGCCCCCGGGCATGCGATCCGTCGAGCGAGGCCCGTCCCCGGCGGGACGGGCCTCGCCGCTATTGACGCGCGTAACGGGGTCTTGCAATACGATGTCATTCGCGCTGGGAGATCGCATAAGGGATGGTGGATGATGGATGAGCGGAAGGCTCCACCCTCCACGCTCCACTCTCCACCGCCTCCGCCTTTCGCCTCTCGCGTCTCCCCGGCCTGCTTGGTGGTGCGCCTGGGGCATCTGGCGCCCGGCGGGGGGGCCGTGAGCCCGCCGCGTTGAAAAGGGACTGATTCGGTATCATATTGGCCGCCTCGCTGGGGAGGTGGCCCATGGCCGCATCCGAGATCGCGCACCGGGAGGCCGAAAAAAAGGAGCACGGCGGGCGGCTCAAGCCCACGGCCACCCGCCTTCGCAGAGCTCTCCAGCTCTTCATGGTCCTCCTGGTCCTCGCCATCGGCGTCCAGTTCAGCCGCTTCGTCGCCTCCTGTCTGGACCCGCGCCTGCCCGCCTCGGCGAGGCCGCCGGGGGTGGGCGGCTTCCTGCCCATCGCCGGCCTCATGGGGCTGCGCCACTGGCTCGCGACGGGCCGCCTGGACGCCGTCCAGCCCTCCGCCGCCGTGCTCCTTCTGCTGGCCCTCCTCGCGAGCCTCCTGCTCAAAAAGTCCTTCTGCGCCTGGCTCTGCCCCATCGGCGCGCTCTCCGAGTGGCTCTGGCGGTTGAGGGCGAATCTCTTTCCGCGCTGGCCGGCCCACCGGATCCCCCGCTGGCTGGACGGGGTGCTCATGGCGCCCAAGTATCTCCTGCTGGCCTTCTTCGCCTACTTCATCTTCGTGGCCATGCCGCTGAGGGCTCTGGAGGCCTTCATCGAGGGGCCCTACAACCGCGTGGCCGACGTCCGGATGCTGGCCTTCTTCGCCCACCCCTCGACCCTCACCGTCGCGGTGCTGGCGGGGCTCCTGCTCCTCTCCTTCCTCGTGCAGAACGCCTGGTGCCGCTACCTCTGCCCCTACGGCGCGCTCACCGGCCTCGTCAGCCTGCTGAGCCCGCTGAAGGTGCGGCGGGTGGACGAGGCCTGTACCCACTGCCAGGCCTGCACGAGAGCCTGCCCCATGCACCTGAAGGTCCACGAGCTGGAGACCGTCCGCTCGCCCGAGTGCACGGCCTGCCTGCTCTGCGTGGATGCCTGCCCGGAGCCGGCGGCGCTCGTGGTGGGCCCGCGTCCGGGTCTCAAGCGCCCCCGCCTCTCCCTCGCGGCTCTTGCCCTCGTGCTGCTGGTCTACTTCGGCGGCATCGCCCTGGCCATGGCCGCGGGCCACTGGCGCAACGGTATCGGCCGGGAGGAGTACCTGCGGATCGTGCCCCCCGCCGTGCAGCGCTACCCGGTTCAAGACGGGGAGGCAGACGGGACGAGGTCCCCCTAGTGTTGTGTCCCTGAAATAGCCTTAGAAGGCGGTCACCAGGGACACAACACTTCCCCAGGGGCTCCGCCCCTAGGGCGCCCGCCTGCGGCGGGCTGTGACCCCGAAAGAGCGGGGAAGCCTCTTCCCCGCACCTCTTGGTGTGCTGTCCGCCACCTTCGCCCAGTGTCAAGGCTTTACTGGGACAGCACACTAGAACGAAATCTTGCCGGTGAGGATGGAGAAGAACATCACCCAATCGCCCGCCAGGCTGTAGAGCGGGTAGGTGAAGGTGGCGGGCCGGTTCTTCTCGAAGACGAAGTGGCCCACCCAGGCGAAGCCGTAGCCCGCCACGGGCATGAAGAGCAGGAGCCACCAGATCCTCGTAATCGCGGCCGAGGCCAGGAGGGCGAGCACCACGAGGCTCCCGATGAAGTGGAGCCTCCGGCAGGTGCGGTTGCCGTGCTCCGAGAGGTAGAAGGGGTAGAACTCAGCAAAGCTCGGGTAGCGTTGGGCCATGGCCGCCTCTCAGCCGGGGGGCGTGCCGCCGGGCCACGCGTCCGGACACTCGCCGCCCTCCAGCGGATGGTCGGCGAAAGCCAGCTCCCGCACGGGCCTTCCGCCAATGAGGTGCTCCTGGATGATGCGCTCCAGGACCTCGGGTGTGCAGGAGCGGTACCAGGTGCCCTCCGGGTAGACCACGGCGATGGGCCCCTGGCGGCAGATCTTCAGGCAGTTGGCCTTGGTCCGGTGGACCCCGCCCCGCCCCGCGAGCTTCAGCTCGTCGAGCCTCCGCTTGAGGTAGGCCCAGGACTCAAGCCCCGCCTCCCTCTGGCAACACTTGGGCTTGGTTTGGTCGCAGCAGAGGAAGATGTGTCGTCGCAGGCGGGGGATGCCCAGCGCCTCGGTGACCCGCTCCAGCGTCTCGTCCAAAGTTCGCCTCCCTTTGCATGAACGCTCGCGGGAGGCGCCCTCTTCCGCCGGGCGAAAGAGAGGCGCCGAACGAAGGAGCCGTGATGGAGCGCTGGAGGGCCGAGGCGTGAGGCCGGGAGGGCTCTGGCGCGTAGCCTCAGCCGAGGCAGCGGGCGCAGAGCACCGTCAGGTCGTCTCGCAGCGAGCCCCCGGCCAGAAAGGCCGTCACGGCCTCGCTCAGGGTATGCACCGCCGTCTCGGCGCCCCCGCTCCTCTTCAGGCATTGGGCCGCACGCTCCAACCCGAACTCCTCGCCGCCCAGCTCCCGAGAGGCCTCGGTCACCCCGTCGGTGAGGGCAAGGAGCAGGTCTCCCTTGTGGAGAAGGAGCGACCCGCTGGTGAAGGAGATGTCCGGCAGAAGCCCCAGGGGCGGCCCCGTGGCGCCCAGCCGCTGGATCTTTTTTCTCTTCTTCTGAAGGAGCATGGGCGGGTGGCCCGCGTTGAGCCAGCGCAGCTCACGGCTGTCTGGCCACCACTCCGCCAGGACCAGTGAAAGATACTTTCGGCCCTCGGCGAGTTTGTACAACAGGTTGTTTCCCTCTGCGGCCGTCTCCGCCAGCGGCGTTCCCGAGTTTCTGCGGCACCAGAGGAAGGCCTGCATGTTGGAGGCGATGAGCGCCGCCGGAACGCCCTTGCCCGATACGTCGGCCACCACCAGCCACCACGAGCCGTCCCTCCCCGGGATGCAATCGAAGTAGTCGCCGCCCACCTCCAGGCAGGGCTTGCAGAGCACCGAGATCTCCAATCCCCGGATCGCGTGAAGGTCTTTGGGCCTGAGCGTCTCCTGAATATCGGCGGCCGTCCTGATCTCCTGGAGCAGGCGCTCGCGCTCCAGGATGGCCTTGTGGTTGTGCGCCGCTTCGAGGGCCGCCGCGAAGGGGACCGCCAATTCGGCCAGGAACGACACGTCGCCCTGGGTGAAGCGGCCCCGCCGGTGGTTGAGAAGCTGGAGCACGGCCACGAGGTGGCCCTCCCTGCTCCGGACCGGCACCGTCAGCAGGGAGCGCGTGGTGAAGCCCGTGGCCTCGTCCACCGAGGGATCGAAGCGCCAGTCGGAGTAGGGATTGGAGAGGAGGATCGGCTTCCCCGTGCGCACCACGGCTCCCGCGATGCCCTCGCCGGGGGCCAGGGTGAGCAGGCGGCCGTTCACGCCCTGCGCCACCAGGGAGGAGAGGACTCCCGTCTCCCGGTCAACCAAGAAGAGGCTGCCCCGCTCCGCGCCGATGCAACGAGCGGCCGTCGAGATGATCTGCTCGGCTATGGTTGACAAGTCGAAGGTCCGCTGGGCTAGGGCGCCGGCGTCCACCACCGCCTTGAGCCGCCGCACCCGCTCGCGGAGGGCGGACGAACTGGGCCTTGCTCTAGGCGAAGGTCTCTCGGCGCGTTTTGCGGGCGATCGCTTCAAATGGGCCCCCCAGTCCTATGGCAACAAGTTAGTACACAAGGATAGCGATGTCAATGGAAACACCGGGCTGGCCCTCGCGGCCGAACCTCCACCGAGGGCGCCGCCGCACCCGTCCGGCCCCGGGACTCGCTACGGCTCGCCCGCCACCGGCCGGAAGCCCTCGCCGAGCACCTCGTGGGCCTCCGACACCACGACGAAGGCCAGGGGGTCCACCTCGGCGATGATCCGCTTGAGGGCCGTTATCTGGGAGCGGGAGACCACCACGTAGAGGACCGGCCTCGGCTCGCGGCTGTAGCCTCCCCAGCCCTGGAGGACCGTGACCCCCCGGCCCACCTCCTTCAGGATGGCCTCGCGCACCTCGTCCATCTTCTTGCTCACGATGAGCACCGAGCGGGCGTAGCCGAGCCCCTCCTGCACCGTATCCAGGACCCGGCTGGAGATGTAGTTCACGATGAGGGCGTAGAGCACGGGCACGAGGCCGACCACGGGGATGGCGGCCAGCAAGATCACCGTGTTGCTCACCAGGAAGACCTGGCCGAAGGGGATGCGGCGGTAGCGGTGGAGGAGCTGGGCGATGATGTCGGTGCCGCCGGTGGTGCCCCGCCCCCGCAGCACCAGCCCGATGCCGAAGCCGTCCACCAGCCCCCCGAAGAGGGTGTAGATGAGCGGGTCGCCGTGGACCGCCGGAAGGAGCGGCTGGAGCAGGTCGATCCCGAAGCTCATCACCACCGTAGCGTAGATGGTCCTCACCAGGACCTTGTAGCCGCCGCCCCACCGCATGCCGGCCAGGAGCAGCGGCACGTTGAGCGCCAGGGTGACGAGCCCCACCGGCCACTTCCAGAGGAAGAAGGCGAGCATGGCGAGGCCGGTGACCCCCGCCGCCACCACGTGGTTCGGCGTCAGGAAGAGGTCCACCCCCGCCGCCACGGTGAGCGCACCCGCGGTCAGGAGCAGGTAGTCCTCCGCGAGGCGGACCCCCCTTCGCACCAGGATGCGCCGCACGGCCTTCCTCATGAGCACCTCCCTCGGCGGCCCACTGCCGCTGCGGGCATCCTACCCCTGACGGGCAGGCCGGTCCACGCGTTCTCAACGGGAGGCCGGGTTCGGCCCGTCCATCTCCAGCACGAGGTAGGGAGGCGGCTCGCTCCCGCCTCCGCGGATGAGCCGGACCCCGTCCCCCTTGAGAGAGACCAGGGGCCAGAGGCCGGGCGCGGTGTCGGCGGCCTCGCGGATGCGCCAGCCCCCGCCCTTCGGCAGGAGGCCCGTGTGGAACTCCTCGCTGAAGGCCAGGGTCTTGGCCAGGTGGGGCCGCAGGCGGACGAGGGCGGCGGAGGGGCTGTTGGCGATGCGGAAGAGGCGGTTCCTCCCGAAGACCGGCTCCGCGTGTTCGAGGACCATACCATTGAGGGCGTCGTTGGGGGTGGCGGCGAGGACCCTCCGGTAGCCCAGCTCCGAGGCGTCCTCGTAAAGGCTTTCATCGAGGGCGTTGCCCTGCACCACCTCCACGCCCGGGATGGTCGTGGCCTGCACCTTGGCCGGGTCACTGTCCAGCAGCCGCACGGGGACCCTTCCCGAAAGGGCCGTGGCCAGAGCCGTGGAGAAGGGGTTGATACCCACGATCACGATGCCCGTCCGGGACTCCGCCACCCGGATACGCAGGAGCCAGGCGAGGGGGCGTCCCATGAGGGTGGCGAAGCCCGCCGAGAGGGCGATCACCAGGAAGGTCAGGGCAAAGGCCTTTCGGGCCATGGGGTCATCGCCCCGCTGGGTCAGCACGAAGGAGGCGGTGGCCAGGGCGACGATGCCGCGAGGGCCGATGAGGGCCGTGAAAAGCCGTTCCGCCATCGGCAGTTCGGTGCCCCAGAGGGAGAGGAAGAGGCTGGCGGGGCGCACGACGAGGCCCAGGATGAGCGCCGTCAGCAGGAGCCTGGTGAGGTTTCCCTGGATCGCCGACAGGTGAAAGAGGCCCGAGAGCAGGACGAAGAGCATGCTGATGAAGAGGTAGGCCACCTGGCCCTTGAAGAGGCGGATCTCCGCCGCGAAGGGGCCCTTCATCGTGACCAGCGTGAAGCCAGCGACGGCGCTGGCGATGGGGCCGCTCCCGGGGCTCAGGGTCTGGGCTGCGGTGAAGGCGAGGATGGCCCACGCCAGGGCCGCCATGCCCGGCAGCTCGGGCTCCCCGAGCTTGGCCAACGCCGGAAGTACCCACCTGGCCAACAGGACCCCGGCGACGACGCCCATCACCGCCGCCAGCCCGACCATCTCGAAGAGGTGGTAGGGGAGGCTGGCGAGGGCCTTCGGCCCGCGCTGGATCCAGAAGGGGAGCACCAGGCTCGCCATGAGGATGCCGAGGCAGTCCCCCCAGATGGCCTCGTTGCGTAAGAGGACCTCCAGCCGGCGGCTGATGGCCAGGCTCCGGAGCAGGGGGCCGATGGTGGTGGGGCCGGTGACCGAGATGAGGGCGCCGAAGGCGGCGGATGCCAGAGGATCGAGCCCGGCGACGAAGTGCGCCGTGAGGGCGGAGAGCACGGCCGTCATCGGCATGCCGATGCCCAGCAGACGCCGCGAGGAGCGGGGCAGGGCACCGCTCGCCGAGCTGGGAAGGCTCAGGGCCCCCTCGAAGAGGATGATGGCCAGGCCGAACTCCACGAGGGTCGAGAGGCGGTCGCCCAGGGCCTCGGGCTTCATCCAGCCCAGCCCCATGGGACCCAGCGCGAGGCCCGCCAGGAGGTAGAAGAGCAGGGGTGGCACGCGCAGACGCCGGGCCAGGCTCATGGCCGTGACCCCCATCCAGAGGGCCAGACCGAGGGTGAGCGTGATGGTCTCGTGGTTGGACAACGCCTCCTCCCTCCTCTGCGTCGCCCCAGTATAGCCGGATGAGTTGATAAGTTGATGAGGTGAGGAGTTGATGAGTTGAGGAGTTGAGGAGGGCGGGGGGAGGCCTTCGAAGGGGGCGCGGTGGGTTCGGGCCAGCCGGTGGTGCGCAGAAAAAAGCGGGGGCGGACGCCGTCCGCCCCCCGAAGGTAGGAGGAGATTCACTCCTTAGGCAAGGTCAGGGGTTCGGCCTACTCACTCCTTCGGCTTGAGGGTGCCCCGGATGAGGGCGGTCTCCCGGCCGGTGGCCGGGTCCACGCGCACGAGGGAGCCGTCGGAAGTGAGGGCGAGCGACGCGGCGGGACCGCTCCACAGGACCCGGGCCCAGGGCCACCAGAGAGGGGCGAGCCCGGCCGCCACCAGCCGGCTGGAGCCGGTGGAGCAATTCACCGACGCCAAGGAGAGGTGCCGGTACCACTCATGGACGGCGGGAGCGATCCCGATGAAGAGCTCTCCCGGCCTGGGCTCCGAGCCAAACACCACCTCGCCGATGTTTCCCAGATTGGCCGTGGTCTTCAGGGCTCCGTCGTCTCCGTAGAACCAGAGATCGGACTCTCCCTTCGATCGGCCCCATGCCACCACGCCGCCCTCGGGAAGGAAGGCCGCCCGGATGGCACGCCCCTCCGGCCCCAGGGGGGCGATCAGCGCCCCCGTGATTCCGTCGCGAAGGGAGGTCGACCAGAGGTCCCCGTCTTTCTGGCTCACGATGAGCTTGGAGCCCGTTCGGTTGGGCGCCAGCAAGATGAGCCCCGACAGGCCGCCGATCTCTCCCGTGGTCTCCAGCGTCCGGGAGGCCACGTCGAACCGCTGGATCGCGACGCTGCCCGGGGACTGCTTCGCGCCGGGCCTCAGAACCGCGAAGAGGGCCACGTGCCCCTCGTCGGGGAAGAGCAGGCGGCTCGTCCAGAAGGCCTCTTCTTGCCCCTTTTCTCCGCTCCAGATCGAGACGCGGGCCGAGGCCAGCAGCCTCCCGCCGGCCAGCTCGTAGACCGAGAGGGTGCCGTCTGATAGCACGGCCAGCCTGTGCCCGTCCGGAGAAAGGGCGAGGCGCCAGTCCAGACCCGCCACGGAGATGCCCGTCGGGATGGCCCTTGGGCGGGTCCGCCGCAGATCGGCGGTCATGATCTCGCGCCGGTCGCGCCCCTGGACCCAGGCGGCGCGGTTCCCGTCCTCCGAGAAGGCCGGATCCTCTCCCCACCACTGGATGTTCAGCCGGAGGGAGGCGCCGGTCGCGGGGTTGTACAGAAAGTCGGGCGAGAGGTCGGAGCGGTGGCGCGCCCCTCCCCCCACGTAGATCCACTGTCCGCCGGGCGAGACCCGGGCGAATTGAATGTCCGCCAGATCGGCCGGGGAGAGGTGAGTGTACCAGCGGGCGTAGCCGGCGAAGCCGAGGGCGCCCACGGCGCAGAGCGACCAGAGCGTAGTAGACAGGGCCCGGTGGCCTGCGCGCGGATCGGTGCGCCCGCGGGTCACCTGGGCGGCCCCCGCCGCCAGGAGGGCCGTCACGAGAAGGAGCGCACAGCCCAGAGCGCCAGCCGCCAGGCCGAAGAAGGCATTCTGGCGATAGAGACCGCGGCCGGCCAGAAAGACGACCAGTCCGATGGCGACCAAGAGCCCCGCGTCCAGGAGCAGCCACGGCGAGCGGGAGCGGCCCAGCGCTCCCAGGACGTGGGCCAGCGCGGCCAGGAAGAGCACGTTCAGGACGTACAGCAGGATCATGCCCAGCGGGCCCGGTGGGGGCCAATACCAGGGGAGCCCCGGGCGAGCGGCGGCTCCCGCCGCGAGCGTCACAAGCCCCCCTCCGGCCAGCGTGGCCGGCAGGAGGATCACGAGGGCCGAACCCAGCGAAAGGATGAGCACGGCTGCCATGCGGCCGGCCCAGATAGCCAGGCCGCCGATGGGGCGGGCGAAGTCGAAGGAGAGGCGGCGCTCGGCCAGCTCCCGGCCCAGGACGGTGGCGCCCAGGACCAGCGCCAGCAGCTCGCCCGCGCCCACGGCGATGGCCAGGGCGCTGGCGTCCCGCACCTCAGCGTACCCGTAAGCCATGCCCGGCAAGGCCGCCAGGAGGAAGGGCAGGAGGCCCGCCACGAGGGCCGCGGCCCAGATCGCCTTTCTCAGGCCCAGCTCGCGCGACAACACGGCGGTGAAGCCTCTCATGGCCGTCCTCCCTCTTCGCCGCACAGGGCGATAAAGATCTCTTCCAGGGACAGGGGCGATGCCTCGGCGTCGCTCACGCCCGGCGCCTCGGCGAAGCGGGCGAAGGCCTCCTCGGAAAAACCGGAGACCAACGCCTCCGCGCCCCAGGAGGCCTGCTTCAGCGCGAGCGGGCTGAGCGCCTTCAGGACGTCGGACCCGTGCGGTGTGGCATCGGACCGTCCGAAGCTCACCCGGCGAAAGCGGGCCTTGAGGTCATCCAGCGGCTCGTCCACGAGCAGCCGCCCCTCCTTCAGAATTCCCACCCGGTCGGCCATGGCCTCCACGCCGGCGAGGTCGTGGCTCGTCAGGAGCACGGTGGTGCCGCGCTCGGCCAGCTCGTCCACGAGCTCCTCGAAGAGCGCCTTGCGGGCCACCACGTCGAGGCCCAGCGTGGGGTCGTCCAACACCAGCAGCTCGGGCAGGCTGCCGAGGGCCAGGGCCAGGGCGAGCTGTCCCTTCTGGCCCTTGGAGAGGCGGGCGAAGGGCACGTCGCCGGGGACCGCGAACCGCCGGAGCCTCGTCTCTACGCCCTTGCCGTCCCAGGAGGGGTAGAGGCGGAAGCAGAAGGCCGCGAGCTGGCGGGCCGTCATGTCCGGGGGCGCGTCCGGCTCCTCGGGCACCACGCCGAGGCGGGCCATCAGCCGGGCGCGGTTGGACCAGGGGTCTTCGCCGAAGATCGTCGCCGCTCCCTCCTGGGCTCTTTGCTGGCCGAGCAGGCAGCGGATGAGGGAGCTCTTGCCCGCGCCGTTCCGCCCCAGCAGGGCGAAGACCGAGCCCTTGGGAACCGCGAAGCTCACGGCCTCCGCGGCGGTGGTCTTCCCGTAGCGCACACTCACGCGATCGAGGTGCAGGGCCATCTGTCCGTCATGGCTGCTCACGAGCGGCCTCCCTTCTCGCCCAGGCCGTCCCAGGCGGTCGTCACGGCGCCTAGCGCCTCCTGCTTCGCCGCGCCCAGCGTCAGGGCCAGGCTGGCGTATCGCTCGGCCCCCTCGCGCAAGGTGCGCCGTCTCTCTCTCGAGGCCAGGGCGGGCGCATCGGCCGCCACGAAGGTCCCCTCGCCGCGCCGGACCGACAGGACCCCCGCCTCGGTGAGGCGCTGGTAGGCCTTGGCCACCGTGGCGGGGTTGATCCTGAGATCTTTGGCCAGCTCCCGCACCGACGGCACGGGCGCGCCTCGCGCGAGGGCCCCGGAGGCCACCAGGCGCCGGAGCCCCTCCTCGACCTGCCTCCAGATCGGGACGGCGTCCGCCGGGTCCACCGTCAGTCGTCTCTTCATCGCGAATCCTCCCCGCAAAGGTGGCTCCCAATGGTTTCGCGGGACTTCACCGGCGGCCAGCCGGGCTCCCCGTGAATCACTGTATCGGTACAGTAGTACACTAAATCCCCGTTGTCAAGTTCCGGATGGGGGGAGGTATTGGAAGAGGCCGCTTGCCGGAAAAGGAAGCGGCCTCGCGAGCGCCGTCCCTCCTTGGCTGGCGGTCAAGAGCCAGCCCGAACCCCAATCCCGCGATGGAGGAGGGGAATAGTCGTGGAAGGCGCGACAGATCACGCACGGTAGGAAAGGGTGTCACACCCACTGAGGGATTGGGGGCCATCGAGCCGAAGGCGAAGAGGGCGCCGAGGGAGAGGTGGGGCCCCATCGGGCTTTGCCCGTGGGGCGGGGCCCCGCAGGGCAATCTCCCGAACCGTCGGGCTTCGCTCGCGGTTCGGGGGGCAAGGCCCTGGCCCTCCCCGTCCAGGAGATAACGCCTTTCTCCCGTGAACCCGAGCGGTAGCCGGAAGCGCCCGCGTTTCTATCGCGGAATTTGGGTTGAAGAACGGGCGGCGCGGGGCCGTGCAAGCGAAGGGGGGAGGCGGCCGCCTCCCCCCGTGCGTCGGGCCGGTCTGGTGTGCTGAGTCCTTACGGTGCGTCGGCCGGGGGCGCAGCCTGAGTTCCGGCCCCGGGGGCCAGGGCGTCCTCGACGTCCTGGAGCATGCCGGACTCGCGGCTTGCGGAGGCGGCTTTCTTGTCCTTCAAGACCACGACCTTGACGCCAGGGCCCTCCCCGAGCATGGTTCCGGGATCGGGGTGGGCCAGGATGGTGACTTCCAGTCTGCGGATGCCCCGGTAGTGGCCGGGGGCGAGGGTGAGGGTGACGCCGCTGGTGGCCACGCTAAGAGGTGCATCGAAGGTGGCCATGGAGGGGGTGAAGGCGGCCTCCAGGTCACCGTTCCCGACGGCGGCCAGGGTGGCGTAATTGGGATAGACGGCGCGGTTCGCCAGCTTTCCGGGTCTCATGCTGACCGTGAAGGAGAGGGCGGTGCCGGGGTTGAAGGAGGGCACCCGGAAGATGACCACCGACTCGCCGCCCCGGGAGACCACCGTCGCCGAGGGGCCGGTGCTGGAGGGCTCCACCGAGTAGTTGATGC